>NZ_ATXI01000046.1 GCF_000421605.1 Thermodesulfobacterium thermophilum DSM 1276 | reverse complement strand
GTTTTATGTTATCATTAATTTAAAAAATATTAAAAATTTTTATTATGCCTCTAAAATATTTTATTAAAAGACACAATTTATATTCTACTCCCGTTCTTTAACCAAAGGCAAAAGTATTAAAGATTCCGATCTTGTTTTAGCCATTTACACCACTAAAGATTTTAGCTGGAAGGACTACTATGATTACGTCATATACCTTGAAAAGCATAGAAGGGCAAGCAGGGATGGTCTATAGAAAGGAAAGTATTCTAAGAAGGTTAGAAAAGCTTAAAGAATACCGAAGAGACCTTTTGGAATTAGGAGACCTGAGCTTTGAGGATTACATTAGACATTTTCTATGCCGGAATATACAATCATTAATCTTTTGAAGACATTACCTGAAGATGTGTTAATAGACATATTCTGGAAGACAACGGTTGAAGTTGATGTTTCCTTACTTACCGCTGAGGAAAAGAAGAGATTGAAAAGGCTAAAGATGAATGTAGAAAAGGGGAAACAATTAAGTGGAAAAATTTAAAATAGAGTTCTCAAAACATGGTTAAGAGGGTTGTTTACTCTTTATAGAAATATTTAATTTCTTTGATGCCCTGGAAATTAAATAATACTGGTTACCTCGGTTGTCCTCGTTTTTGAACGAAGGTTGTTTTATCAAGTTATTTGGTAAAAAGAAAATAGTGTAGTCGGATATTTAATTGTATCTTAATCTTGTGATTTATTAAATCTTTAACTCTTTGAGTTCACAATTTAAAGATAATCTCTTGAAACTGAGGATTAGTGTTGGTATAGTTATTAACGGTGCTTAATTAAATCTACAGGTAGGTTTGAAAATAAAACATGAAACTTCTTTTCTGGAAAACTCTTTTTGATTTTTCGAAGCCAGAGATGGTTTTTGATGCGGTTTTAAGAAGTTCTTTTATCAATCTACTTGCACGAGGTTTTGGTTATTTAAAAAATTTAGCCATAGCAATTCTTCTTGGGTTTTCCTATCAAACCGATGCTTTTTTTATGGC
>NZ_ATXI01000045.1 GCF_000421605.1 Thermodesulfobacterium thermophilum DSM 1276 | reverse complement strand
TCCCCATCGCCTCAAGCTCTTCCCAAAACTCCTTCATAAACTCCTCGTCTAACTTTATAACATTCACTTCCTTCTCCATTATCCTACCCCCTTTGGTTTCTTTCTTTTATTAATCAACCGTTATGGCTCTAATCTGCTCTATTATCTGCTCGGTAGTAAATCCATGGAAAACGATGGCTCTGGAAGGACAGGCAGAAGCACAGGTTCCACATCCTGCACAAAGGGCTGGCTCAACCTTGGCCTTATAAACCCCGTTATACTCCTCAAGTACTATCGCGTTATATGGACAAAGCTGCACACACACCCCACAACTACTACACTTGTCCCTTATCACCTCGGCAGATATAGCCTCAAATCTGATTTTACCTGGCAACACTAATGCAGCAGCTGCAGAAGAAGCAGCCCTTGATTGAGCGATAGATTCTGGAATATCCTTGGGCCCCTGCACACATCCTGCGATAAATACACCTTTAGCAGAAGTTTCTACTGGATAAAGTTTGGTGTGAACTTCTCTGATAAATCCTTCTCTACCACAGCTGGCACTAAAGATCCTTCCAAGTTTCTCTGTGTCTGGCCCTGGCTCAATTGCTGTTGCCAAAACCACCATGTCTACATCCACCTCTACCGGACTGCAAAGGTCATTGTCATATGCCCTTACCCTTAACTTTCCATCTGGTTTTACATCTACCGCTGAAACCCTTCCTCCCCTTATCACCTTGGCTCCAAGCTTCTTGGTGTAAACATAAAATTCCTCAAAATCCTTTCCTGCTGTCCTCACATCTATAAAGAAAAGATATAGGTCTATGTCTGGATACTTCTCCTTGAGAATCCTTGCATGTTTCATGATATACATACAACAAACCTTAGAACAGTAGCTGTGATATCTTTCGTCTCTACTTCCTACACAGGCTATAAAAGCCATTTTCTTTGGTTTTTGTCCGTCAGAAAGTCTTTTAAGCTGCCCCTCCGTAGGCCCTGTAGGAGAAAGAATACGTTCAAATTCCATAGCAGTGACCACATCTGGACAGTTAGGAGAATATTCTTTAAAATGATGTTTTTCCATCGGTTTAAAACCTGTTGCCAAGATCACAGACCCTACCTTTACCTTGA
>NZ_ATXI01000044.1 GCF_000421605.1 Thermodesulfobacterium thermophilum DSM 1276 | reverse complement strand
TCCCCATCGCCTCAAGCTCTTCCCAAAACTCCTTCATAAACTCCTCGTCTAACTTTATAACATTCACTTCCTTCTCCATTATCCTACCCCCTTTGATTTATAGATTTGGATAATCTTCCACTATGGCCTCTATTTGTGCAAGCACTTGTTCGGTGGAGAATCCATGAAAGATGATAGCCTTAGAAGGACAAGCTGCTGCACAGGTTCCACATCCTGCACAAAGGGCTGGCTCAACCTTGGCCTTATAAACCCCATTATACTCCTCAAGCACTATCGCATTATATGGACAAAGCTGTACACACACCCCACAACTACTACACTTGTCCCTTATCACCTCAGCAGCTATCGCCTCAAACTTAATCTTACCTGGAATAACGGTTGCTGCTGCTGAAGCAGCTGCTGCTTTAGCTTGAGAAACAGAATCAGGAATGTCTTTAGGTCCTTGTACACAACCACAAACAAAGACACCCTTAGAAGCAGTATCTACTGGATAAAGTTTGGTGTGAACTTCTCTGATAAAGCCTTCCCTACCACAGCTGGCACTAAAGATCCTTCCAAGTTTCTCTGTATCTGGCCCTGGCTCAATTGCTGTTGCCAAAACCACCATGTCTACGTCCACCTCTACCGGACTGCAAAGGTCGTTGTCATATGCCCTGACCCTTAACTTTCCATCTGGTTTTACATCTACCGCTGAAACCCTTCCTCCCCTTATCACCTTGGCTCCAAGTTGTTTGGTAGAAACATAAAACTCTTCAAAATCCTTCCCTGCAGTCCTCACGTCTATGAAGAAAAGATATAGGTCTATGTCTGGATACTTCTCTTTAAGTATCTTGGCATGCTTAAACATATACATACAACAAACCTTGGAGCAATAACTATGATGTCTTTCGTCTCTGCTTCCTACACAAGAGATGAAGGCTAATTTTTTAGGTTTTTGTCCGTCAGAAAGCCTTTTAAGCTGCCCCTCCGTAGGCCCTGTAGCAGAGATAAGCCTTTCAAACTCAAGGGCAGTAAGGACATCTGGACAGTTAGGAGAGTATTCCTTAAAATGATGTTTTTCCATCGGTTTAAAACCTGTTGCCAAGATCACAGACCCTACCTTTACCTTGATAAACTCATCCTTGTCCTCATAGTTGAT
>NZ_ATXI01000043.1 GCF_000421605.1 Thermodesulfobacterium thermophilum DSM 1276 | reverse complement strand
TCTTTCCTAAAATCTCCCTTCTTGAATACTTCTCAGTTAAAAACGTATATATAACCACCGAATCTTCTTCAGGATCTATAACATGGTTAAGCTGCTGTTTTAGCTTGAAAAGTTTTGCTTCTGTAATCTCTCCTTCAAAAACTGAATTTTGTACCCAATGCAAAAATTTTCTACAAATCTTTAACACTTTTTGCACTCTTTTTTCATTAATATCATACACTAAAATCACATACATTGCCTACCATTCACTTATAAAAGGTTTATATTCTTCGTCTCCCATTAAGTGTTTTTCAATCTTATACAACTCTAAACGAATTAAACTTCTGTAAGATATCTTTCTTTTTAATCTTTTATGATAAAGCGTTGTTTTTAATTTTTCATCAAATTCTTTAATAAACACCTGTTTCCCCTTTTCATTTAACACAATACCGTCAAGTTTACTCTCAAAATGTTGAGATTTAATAATAGACTTGTTAACCAAATTAAAAATCACTCTATCCACAATAATTGGCTTAAAAATTTCAGCTACATCAAGATTAAGACTAAACCTCCTAAAGTTAGTAGTATGAAGAAACCCAATCCTTGGATCAAGATGAGTTCTATAAATCTCGCTTAGACAAACTGTATAAAGAAGCGAATTCCCAAAACTTATAAGAGCATTTAATCTATTTTTTGGTGGTCTTTTACTGCGGGCTTCAAAAACAAAATGTTCCTTATTAAGGATTCTATCGAAAGCATGGTAATACTGCTCTCTTACATTTCCCTCAATAGCCATGAGCTCATCTACATTTCTACATCTTACAAGTCCATCACTTATAGAGTTAACCTTATCAATAATTTCCTCTAAATTCTTTCCTCTATTCTGATAGTAGGTAAGGACTTTTTTGATGTTTTCTATAGCTCCCCAAACAAACTTTTTTGCAAGAACAAATCTTTTATCCCTATCAAGATAAAATTCAGCCTGTTTTAAAATCATGTAACCAGAGTTTAGATGTTCGCGTGGATAAAAAGAGCCGACATAATAACCATATCGGTTAAAAAAATGAAGAATTATTTCTGATTGAGTGAGAAATTCGAGAAAACGCTTGTTTACTGTTACTTCTCCAAAAACCAAGATTTCAGCTACATTTTCAACAGGAAGATATTTCTTAC
>NZ_ATXI01000042.1 GCF_000421605.1 Thermodesulfobacterium thermophilum DSM 1276 | reverse complement strand
AGAAAGCCTTTAGTTTTAGTGGTCAGAGAAACCCCTCTAAACCTTATTCACATAAGAAACATGGAAGCTTGTCTTAAGGCAGGAGCTGTTATTTTCCCAGCCATGCCCTCTTTTTATCAGAGACCTAAGACTTTAGAGGAGCTGGTAGACTTTTTTGTGAAAAGGCTTCTTATGTTTCTGGGTTTTAACCCCCAAGGTTTTAAGAGCTGGGAAGAAATCTGCGAAAGTTAACTTGGTTATAAGGTAAAAATAAAAAAATAGGAGGTAAAGATGTTTAAAAACTGGAGTATTACCAAAAAGCTTCTTGCAGGTTTTGGTGTTATCTTTTTTATAGTCGGCCTTGTATCTTTCTATACTTTATATTCTTTGTTTATTGTGAAAAAAGACGTTCAGGATTTAGGAGAAAGAGCGGACAAGCTCGAGATGGCTGCTAAGGTTAGAAGAGAGACTATGGTAGGTGTTCACTATAACGTCACCAAACTTCTTTTAACGAATGATCCGGAAAAAAGAAAGGAGTATTATAACGAAATCCTTAAAGCTCGAGAGGAGTATAAGAAAGCTATGGATTTTCTTAAGTCTGTTACCCGATCAGAGGAAGGAAAAAGACTTTTGCAAAACGTGCAAGATTCTATAGTTTCAGCAAGAGAGTTAACCAACAAAACCCTTGAACTTGTCTTAGCAGGTAAAACTTTGGCGGTTGAGATAGCTGTTGACAGTCGAGATGAAATAGGAACGATGAGTGCTGACCTCAGAGAGGCATTAGTTAGCATTAGAAATCTTATAGATGAGGTCAAGCATGTGTCAGTTGCCCTTGCTGGGTCAAGTGAGGAGTTATCTGCCATAACCAAGCAGTTTAGTGCAAGTATTGAGAATCAGACTCAAAAGGCAACTCAGATTGCAAGCGCAGCAGAACAGATGTCTATTACGGTGGTTGACATAGCTAAAAACACAACCAACATACTTGAAGAGAGTAAAAAGACAGCTGAGATTGCAAGGGAAGGGGAGAACTATACTTTAAAAACAGCAAATGAGGTTAAGGTAATAGAAAGGAATGCAGGGAAGTTGAAGGAAGTTATGTACAGTTTAGAGGAGAGGACCAGGGCAATAGAGAGTGTGGTAGAGTTTATCAAGGATGTGGCAGAGCAGACCAATTTACTTGCTTTGAATGCAACGATTGAGGCAGCCCGAGCTGGAGAGCATGG
>NZ_ATXI01000041.1 GCF_000421605.1 Thermodesulfobacterium thermophilum DSM 1276 | reverse complement strand
TGTCATTACCGGTCAGGTAATTACAAGGCATTGAGGCGTTTTAAGCTTTTGAAGAGGGTGTTAGAGGAGTTGGGAGTGGAAGGAGAGAGGGTGAGGCTTGAGTGGATATCAGGTAGTGAGGGTAAGAAGTTTGCGGACATAATAACGGAGATGGATGCTAAGGTAAGGGAAATAGGACCAAATCCAATGAAGGGGGTATAGGAGATGAGCAAGCCTAAGTTAGCATATTACCTGGCAGGGGGTTGTGCAGGTTGTGATATAAGTTTGGTGGATTTAGCTGATTTTTTGGTGGATGTGGTTAGTGCGGTGGACATAGTGTTTTTTGCGCCTACACTTGTGGATGTGAAGTATAAGGATTTTGAGGCAATGCCAGATGGGTCGGTGGATGTGGGTTTGTTGACAGGTAACATAAGGAACAAGGAACACGAGCACATGGCGAAGGTGATGAGGGCGAAGTGTAAGATATTGATAGCCTATGGGATATGTGCGAGTTTAGGAGGGATAAAGGGGTTGGTTAATTTGCATAGTAATCAGGAGTTGTTGGAGAAGGCATATAGGGATACGTTTAGCACAGACAATCCTACAGGGGAGTTACCGAGTCCCAAGTATGTGGTAGATGGGAGGTATGAGTTGGAGTTACCGGAGTTGACGGAGGCGAGGACGTTGGATCAGGTGGTGGAGGTGGATTATTACATAGGAGGGTGTCCGCCGCATTATGAGCATGTTAAGGCGGCGTTGGTTGCGTTGTTAGAGGGTAAGTTACCGCCGAAGGGTAGTTGGATAACGATGGGGCATGCGGTGTGTGAGGTATGTGCGAGGAACCCGGTGTTAAGGGGGGAGAAGAAGAAGCCTGTATTAGAGGTTAGGAGGGTGATAGAAGGGGGAGTAGAGGAGGAGGCATGTTTGCTTGAGGCGGGTTATTTGTGTTTGGGTCCTGTTACACAGGGAGACTGTGGAGCGAGTTGTTTGAAGGTGAACGTGCCTTGCAGGGGATGTGGAGGACCGATACCAGGGGTAAGGGATTATGGTTTGAGGGCGATAAGTGCGGTAGCGAGTGCTTTGGAGGATGAAGGTTTGGTAGACAGGATAGAGGACCCTGTGAGGTTGTTTTACCGGTATAGTTTGCCAGGGTCTATGATAGGGAAGAGGTTTGGAAAGTAGGTAAGAAGATAAAAAACAGAGAGGAGGGGAAGGGTATGCAGAGGATAGAGATAAATCCCATGACAAGGCTTGA
>NZ_ATXI01000040.1 GCF_000421605.1 Thermodesulfobacterium thermophilum DSM 1276 | reverse complement strand
TCGTTGTCAAACCTCAACAAACAACTACTACACCCCGTCACAAATACCTCAGGATTTATCTCCTCTATCATCTTACTCGCCTTCTTCTTAAACAAACTCCAAGACTTGTCCCTCGCTAAACTACCCAACGCACCCATACCACAACAATCTGTCATCATACTATACCACGGCGCTACCCCTCCTAACGCCTCACATACCTCCCTCAACCTCCTCGGCTGAAACGTGTTCTCATCATTCGCCGGATACGCCTTGCTCGGCCATAAATTGTGACACCCTACCTGCACCCCACATACCATCCCATTCAACGAATACCTCACCGCCTTCTTCAACTCCTCTAACCCAATAAAATCATATATATAATTGTATATGTTATACACCTTCACCTTCCCCTCATACCTCATACCCACACTTCCCAGTATCTCGTTAACCTTCTCCTTTATCTCAGGATGCTTCTCCATGTGATACCTTGCCTCATTCAAACTCCCATAACAACTACCACACCCTGTAACCATCACCTCCAATCCCTTACCCTCTGCTATCGCCATGTTCCACGCAGATCCCACACACCAACCCACCAAATCTATCGATGGCATCACACCAAACGCCGGACAACATGTCGCTCCCTCTAAATCAACTACCTCCACCCCTAACTCCTTCAACAAATACCTCATCGAATACTCTATATCCGGCCTCCTCAACGGTATGTTACACCCTAAAAATAATCCTACCCTCTTCATCTCTTCCCTCCTTTTTCTTTAGTCAAGTGGAAACGGTGCTACCTCTGCTAACGCTGTCTGCTTCATTACCTCCTGAAACTTCTTCCTCATCTCCTCATTCCCTATCACCGTAGGTGGCATCTCAGGTAACCCCACCTTCTTCCTCCTCTCCTCAAATCCCTTAACTATTACCGCATGCCCCCTCTCATAATAGTTCCTCAACCCGTCTATCGTGTTAGATGGCATCGCATACTCCCTAAAACACACCCTCCTTATCGCCTGTATCAACTCATATGGCTTTATGTCCATCGGACATACCTCCACACACCGGTTACAACTCTGACATCCCCACACCGATGAATCATCCAAAAATATCTCCTTCAACCCCAACATACTCGCATGCACTATCCTCTTGATAAAATACTCCAAACCAGCTAACGCCATCGGACAGGTCCCTGCACACCTCCCACACTGAATACACTCCCTCAACTCCTTAACAGGCATCCCCATCGCCTCAAGCTCTTCCCAAAACTCCTTCATAAACTCCTCGTCTAACTTTATAACATTCACTTCCTTCTCCATTATCCTACCCCCTTTG
>NZ_ATXI01000039.1 GCF_000421605.1 Thermodesulfobacterium thermophilum DSM 1276 | reverse complement strand
TTGGAGTGGATAGCAGAGAGGACGTTGCCGTGGAGTTATCAGAAGGCACCGTACATTAAGAAGTTAGGTTGGAAGGGGATAGTGGATGGAGAGGGAACGAGTTTATACAGTGTGGGGCCGCTAGCGAGGTTTAACGTGGGGAATGGATTTGACACACCTGGTGCGCAGGAGGCGTATGAGGAGATGGTAGAGTTTTTTGGAGGGAAGCCTGTGCATAACATACTGGGTTATCACTGGGCGAGGGCGATAGAGTTGTTACATTGTGCGGAGAAGGTGAAGGAGCTTGCGTCAGACGAGAGTATCACAGCTCCTGACGTGAGGCAGGAGTTAGGTGAGGCATTAGGAGAGGGAGTAGGGATTGTTGAGGCAGCGAGGGGAACGCTTATACATCATTACAAGACAGACAGTAAGGGTATAGTAACTGACGCAAACATCATAGTTGCAACCACCCACAACAAAGGGTCTATAAACATAGCGATCAAGAGGGCGGCAGAGAATTTTATCAAGGAAGGAAAGGTAGATGAGGGAATTTTAAACTTGGTAGAGATGGCTTACAGGCCCTATGACCTTTGTCTTGCCTGTTCTACCCACACCTTACCTGGGAAGTTGCCTGTGCAGATAGACATCTACACCAAGGACGGAGAGCTGGTAAAAAGTTTGAGAAACTTTAAATAAAATTCAAATTTTCTGATCTCAATTAAGTAGGGGGATCTCCCCCTACTTTCTTTTAATCTATTGCTTTTAAAATCTTAAATTAAAACTGACAGGTTTTCAAATACACCTGTTCAAAAAGTGTCATTTAGGATAGCTCTTCATGTGTAAACTGTGTTTTGTATAAATATAAAAAGTAAAAATTTTAAAAAACAAATAAAAATGTTTAAATTTTTTAGAAAAGTTAAATAAAAAAAGGAAAAAATAAGAAAAAAAGCTTTTAAGTCTATTTGACTTTGATTATTAGTATTTTATAAATAAATAATGAAGGGACTAATAGAATATCAAAATAAGGGGGTTAGACATGCCAAAGGTTGGGGTTTATGTATGTCATTGTGGTGAGAACATTAAAGGTGGGCTTAATATCCAGGAGTTGGTAGAGTTTGCCAAAACATTGCCTGATGTGACAGTAGTGAGAGATTATTTCTTCATGTGTTCTGACCCTGGGCAGGAGTTGATCAAGAATGATATTAAAGAGGGTTTAGTTGACAGGGTGGTAGTTGCTGCTTGTACTCCAAGAACTCATGAGCCTATTTTTAGGGCAGCGGTAGAGTCAGCAGGTTTAAATAAATATTTTTGTGAAATAGCTAACATCAGAGATCAGAATACCTGGGCTCACTGGGGGAAGATTAAAGAGGCTACAGACAAGGCTAAAAGGATCATAAAAAGTGCGGTGGCTAAGGTCAGGTTAGCTGAACCTTTAGAGGACCGTTTTGAACCTATGGAAAAGTCTGTTTTGGTGGTAGGTGGTGGAATTGCAGGTATGTTTGCTGCTTTAGACTTAGCTAACATGGGGTTAAAGGTTTATCTGGTAGAGAAAAGACCTTCCGTAGGCGGGAACATGGCCATGCTTGACAAAACGTTCCCGACGATGGACTGCTCGGCTTGAATACTCACCCCCAAGATGGGCGAGGTCGCCCAGCATCCTAACATCGAACTTATCACCTATGCCGAGGTAGAGGACGTTAAGGGTTATGTGGGAAACTTTGAGGTTACCATCAGGAAAAAAGCCAGATATGTAGACTGGGATAAGTGTACAGGTTGTGGTCACTGTATGAACATTTGTCCTTCAAG
>NZ_ATXI01000038.1 GCF_000421605.1 Thermodesulfobacterium thermophilum DSM 1276 | reverse complement strand
AGGACTTGCTCTTGTTGATGCCTTCCTCAAAAACTCTGGAATAAAAACCTTAATAGACCAACATATGCCTTTACCTGGTTCAAACAGAGGTTACATCACCTTGCAACATACAAGCAGAAAAACAGACATCCCAAGATGACTTAAAAGGGATTTCGTGGAGATAGACCCATGATTACGGCCTTTAAAGAGGTGCCTTTGATAGTTTATCATAAATTTAAGGAAGGCAATAGGGATGATGGGCATGTAAGGGCGATAGAGGCAGTTTTTGAGATTTTGCCTGAGGGTAAGAGTATAGTGAGTTGGTTTACCGGTACAACGAGAGGGGGGAGATGGAGAACATTATCAAGGAGTTGAAGATAGGATTTGGAGCTGAATATATGCCTTTTGGGGATTTTGGAGCCAATGCGTTTTGGTTTGCGTTATAGGTTTTGAGTTATAACATTTTTGTGATGTTAAAAGAGGAAATACTGCCATGGGATTACAGGAGGAGAAGGATAGAGACGGTTAAATGGGTTAGTGTGAAAGGTGGGGTTAGTAGAGTTTGTATATGGGGAGGTTAAGAGAGGTTATGGGAGGAATATGTTTAGAAACATGGGAAAAAGATTGAGAGGAGTGGGTACAGGTAGAAAATGGAATAGATTTTATATGAGAGTTGGGGAAGAACTATAGAAAGTAACTAAGAAATATGATTTTTAAGTTTAAAGATTACGGAAAGATTTTTTGATTTTATTTTCTATCGGCAAATTAGGGGAAAAAAAGCCATTTCTCCATTTCACAGGTCGGTTCAAGGTTTGCTGGAAAAGTGACCCATCTTCAGAAAATTTTAAAAATTGCTTAGGATAATTTTGCCTTGATAAAGGCCAAAGCCTTGTCCCAGAACCACCAGCAAGGATTATTGCTTTCATCTTTTATATCCCCTTTTGTGTAATCTAAATCTTTCAGTCCTGTCTAAGGTCATAGATGAAACACCCATACT
Source organism: Thermodesulfobacterium thermophilum DSM 1276 (assembly GCF_000421605.1). Classification (GTDB taxonomy): domain Bacteria; phylum Desulfobacterota; class Thermodesulfobacteria; order Thermodesulfobacteriales; family Thermodesulfobacteriaceae; genus Thermodesulfobacterium; species Thermodesulfobacterium thermophilum. The sequence continues at coordinate 873 of NZ_ATXI01000038.1, read as the reverse complement.
TTTTGTATTTTTAATTGCTGTAAATTTTTACACATAAAAAACTTAACCATTTTTAAACTTCCATATTATTATATAAGAAACCAAACAGATCACAAGATATGCTAAAAAGGTTCCAAGGCAGATCCCGATTATACCAAGCCCTAACTTTACTACAAAAAGGTAGTTAAACATTGCGTTAGCCAAAACCCCTAATATAGCTACTAAAAAAATAGGTTTTAATCTATTTTGTATCTGAAAAACTCGATAAAGCACAGGCCAGAGAAAGGCAAAGGGCAGAGAAAGAGCATAAAATCTTGTAGCTGTGGCTGTAAGATGAACATCGGTTTTAGTAAATGCTCCATGGCCAAAGAAAAGGTCAACTAAAAGGTCTGAAAATAAAACAAAAAAGAAGGTAAAGGCCGTGCTAATAAGTAAGAGCTTTTTTATGTAAAAATTTAACTTGTATAGAGCACCACCTACCTCTGAAAGCGAGGTTATTGCCATATGCTCAAACTTTATGACTCCTTTTGGGGCATGAGCAAGTAAAAGCCCATAAGTAAGGGCTGAAACCCCCTTTTCTCCCAGAAGAGAACCAAAGGCTCTATCCACAAGTATGTAAAGATGAAAAACACCATAAATACCTGTAAGATAGAAAAAATGCTTTAGTAAAAGTCGCACGTTTTCATCCATGTAAAACCTAAATTTTATATGCTCTCGTGCCGTATACACCATATACAGAGTGGCTAAAAACTGAGACAAAGACAAACTGATGGGCAAAACCCTATAATCTCTAAAAAAATAAAGTCCTATGATGATACAAACAAAACTAAGAAAAGAAAAAATAAATTCTCCTATAAAATAAACTGTAAACCTTCTTAAACTTCTCAAAATCGC
>NZ_ATXI01000037.1 GCF_000421605.1 Thermodesulfobacterium thermophilum DSM 1276 | reverse complement strand
TTATTTATAATATCATCGGGATAGATATGGAGGGAAGAAAAAATTTACTTTCTTATTACATTTATTTTGGTTCAGAGACGAAGGAGGACTGGCTCCAGATACTTAATGATTTGATAAAGAGGGGAGTTAAGAGGGTTATGGTAATAGTGAGTGATGATTTTCCTGGCCTTGCTCAAGCCATAAAAGCCCTTTTTCCTGAGACAGATCATCAGCTTTGTTTTGTACACATGCAAAGGAACATCAACAGGAACATGTCTAAGCAGGATGCTAAAAAATTTTATGAGGAGTTAAGCATTAAAAACCACTTCCTTTAATTAAGTCTGCTTTATACGAATTGAGGCAAATGTTTGTAAAGAGATTTTATAAGGAGACACAACTCTCTTGACAAGTGTCGCGGCTGGACTTTTTTCTTTAAGTTGTTGTGTCATTTTTCTGTGATGTCATAAGTCCAATCATCATTACTAACGCTGTCAAAATGATAACTTGAATAATTAATGATTTATTTACAATGGGTATTCTCTGTGTTTCATGAATAGATAGAAAAAGTAAGATTGTAATAAGTCCTCTTGGTGCTATGAATAATAAAGGTTTCAATGGAAGATTAGATATTTTCAGTTGAATTGCCCGCAACATAAAAATACCAAAAACAATTCCCACTGCCAAAATCATAGTTTCGGTATTTAAAACTACAGATGTTTCAGTTAAGTAACCAAATAATATGAAAAATAATGATCTAATTAAAAATACTATCTCAGTTGTAAATTCTTTGAATTTTTTTACCTCTTTGCATAACTCGTCTAGTTTACAGAATTTTTCAATCCATTTCAAATGCTTTAATTTGTCAAGATTACCGATAAATAGTCCAAATACTAGAATTAAAATAAGCGCTGGTAAGTGGTAAATTTTGGAAACAGCGTAAATTAAAATTACAAGCAGAATAATAGGCATGAGCTTTACATGATATTCAATTTTGCTCAAGATGAATGAAAGTCCGATAGTGGCAACAAATGATATAATTATAATGATTAGAAGCTGTAAACCGAAATGTCCAAATGAATAAACGTCAAAATTGTCATTAAGAGCTACGAAATTGAAAAATAAAACGCCCAAAATGTCTGAGAAGCTACTTTCGTAAATTATAAATTCTCTGTAGGAGGATGTTAAATTTCTTGCACTTGGAATTGCAATGGCACTGCTTATTACGCAAAGTGGAATAACATTAATCAAACTATCTTTAATTGAAAATTGTCCGGAATAATGAAACAAATAAGCAAGTGAAAATGCTAAAACAAGCATTGGGATTAACGAACCTAAAAAAGATTTGATTATAAGTTTGATTTTGGATTTGTTAAGTTCAAGTTCTAATGAAGCTTCAAGGACAATAAGAATCAGTCCAATTGTCCCAAGCACGGGTAATATTGCTGAGAAGTCGGGAAGCTGAACGTCCAAAAAAATTGTTATTTGTCTAATCACCCAACCTAACAGTGGTAAAACTATTACAGAAGGAATTTTTGTCCGTGAAGATGTAATGTCCAACAGATAAGCAATTAAGAGTAAGCAAGAAATTGTTATTATAATAGTCAGTGTCATAACAATTTATCTCCTTTATACATAGCTTTAGCACATAAGTTAAACGAAAATTATATCACACACCATAAGCTGTACGAGTTCAATACATAGTGAACACATAAGTTAAAAAAAATTATATCACACACCATAAGCAATGTCCGCAGGTGTTTTATAAGCAAGTGAATAATGGGGCCTTTTTTAAGTTCTCCTCAAGATATTCTGCAAACCTAAGGCTTCTTCTTCTGAAACTTTCTTCAGATGTTTTTATTATAACAAAAAGGTCTAAATCAGAGGTTAAACTCACTTCACCCATAGCAAACGAGGCAAAGACTATAAGCGCTGAGAGATTGTTTCCAAAGTAAGCAAATTTTCATACAAAACTTTTCCAAAAGGTTTCTGCTCTGAAAAAAAGATTGATCATCGTATTTTACTTTCCTTCTTTTACTTACAATTTTACACAATTATACACTTAAGGTTGTATATGATAACCTTTTATCATCTATTACAGATTTTACTTCTCTTTGGTTATAAAGCAATTTTTCTTAGTTCAATAAATAGTTTAGAATTTACTTAGTTGGTAAGTTTTCTTAAAAAACATAAAGATGGTCTGCAAAGAACCATATATTGTCGGATATGGGGCAAAATATAAGGGTAAAAAGTTTAACAAATATTCAAAAATTCATTTTTTAAGCGGTTTAACTCAAAATACTATGTCCCTGAAACAGATATTAGTTAGATCATTATTCTCTCACGGTAAAAGTGACCTCCATCGTGTTCTGCAAAGTCTACTTCTATATAGCCTAACCCCCCTTGAGCATACTTCCCAAAATCAGCTGAAATCGGAACTTGATGATAGATGACCAGGAACTCTTTTTAGGGTTCCAAGGGAAATAAGTTTTAGTTTCGTTGATAATATTGGTGGAATAATGTTTTAAGTGTCCTTCTTTGAGTAAAGTATCAATGGTAAGAGGGACAACAGGGTAAAGTCTTTTATCACAGGGACAAAGAAGGATTTTCCAGCAGATTTTAATGATTTCTTGATGGAGGATATGGTATTTGGAAGCGTTTTTTAGCAGTTTCTTTTAAGACCTGGGT
>NZ_ATXI01000036.1 GCF_000421605.1 Thermodesulfobacterium thermophilum DSM 1276 | reverse complement strand
ATTAAAGGTGGTAACAAGGAGGAATTTTAATTTCAGGGACAGAATTTTTGATCTAACAATCCTTATTTCAGGGACATTTTTATGATCTAATGCGAGGCCTTAACAAATTTTTAAAAGATGGTATAATAATTAATTGCCACTTGTTAAGTTGGTTTTTAGGTTTTGTTTTTTTAGCCTCTTGACAAGAAAAGAAAAAGGGATTATATAAAGGGCTTGTTGTTTTAAAATTTAAAAAGTTTGTAGAGGGAGGATATGCCTACAATCAATCAGTTAGTTAGATTAGGCAGAGAAAAAAAGGTTAAAAAGTCAAAGTCCCCCGCTTTGCAAGGATGTCCTCAAAAAAGAGGGGTTTGTGTTAGGGTTTATACTGTAACCCCTAAAAAACCAAACTCAGCTTTGAGAAAGGTGGCAAGGGTTCGTTTGACCAATGGTATTGAGGTTACTGCTTACATTCCAGGTATAGGTCATAATCTTCAAGAGCACTCTGTGGTTCTTGTTAGAGGCGGGCGTGTGAGAGACTTGCCTGGTGTTAGATATAAGATTATAAGAGGTGCCTTGGATGCCGCTGGGGTTCAGAACAGAAAAAAATCTCGTTCTAAATATGGAACTCCAAGACCTAAATAAAGTGCAAGAGGAGATTTGGTATGCCACGCAAAGGACCAGTGCCTAAAAGAGAGACCCCTCCAGATCCTAAATATGGAAGTGTTTTGGTAGCAAAGTTTATAAATAATTTAATGAAGGATGGTAAGAAAAACGTAGCAAGAAAGATTTTTTATGAGGCCTTAGAAAGGCTGAGAGAAAAATCTGGTGGAGAAGATCCTTTAAAGATTTTTGAAAAAGCTATAGATAACGTTAAACCTCTTATAGAGACCCGTAGTCGTAGGGTTGGTGGTGCTAACTATCAAGTTCCTGTAGAGGTTAGGCCAGATAGACAGATTTCTTTAGCTATCAAGTGGACGATCAATGCCGCACGTGCTCGTAGTGAAAGGACCATGGTGGAAAGGTTGGCTAACGAGCTTTGGGATGCTTATAACGAAAGAGGGGCGGCCATTAAGAAAAGGGATGATACCCATCGTATGGCTGAGTCTAACAGGGTTTTTGCCCATTATCGTTGGTAAATAGTTTTTCTGGTAATTTTTAGCAGCCAATTTTAAAGTAAATTATTTTGTATTTTTTTATTTTTGAAAAATAAAGGGTAGGGTGAGGAGAATGACGCCTGAAGAGTTAAAAATATTAAAAACAACTAGAAATATAGGATTTGTAGCTCATATAGATGCAGGTAAAACTACTACTACTGAAAGGGTGCTTTATTACACCGGTAAGACCTACAAGATAGGTGAGGTTCATGAAGGAACCGCTACGATGGACTTTATGGTTCAGGAACAGGAAAGGGGTATTACCATTACTTCTGCTTGTACTACTACTTTCTGGAGAGGTCATAGAATAAACATCATTGACACCCCTGGACACGTGGATTTTACCATCGAGGTTGAAAGAAGTTTGAGAGTTCTTGATGGTGCGGTGGTTATTTTTTGTGCTGTGGGAGGAGTTCAACCTCAATCAGAAACCGTCTGGAGACAGGCAAATAAATATAAGGTTCCTCGTATAGCTTTTGTAAATAAGATGGACAGGCTGGGTGCCAATTTTGAAAGTGTGGTTGAACAGATTAGGCAAAAACTTGGAGCTAATCCTCTCCCCCTACAGATACCTATTGGGGCTGAAGATAGTTTCGTAGGTGTGGTTGATTTGATAGACATGAAGGCTATCGTGTGGGAAGAGGAAACCCTGGGGGCAAAATATCATTATGAAGAAATTCCAGCTTCTTTAAAGGATAAGGCTGAAGAATACAGAATTAAGATGCTTGAAACCTTGGCTGATATAAATGATGAAATCATGGAAAAATATTTAGAAGGCAAAGAGATTAGCGCAGAGGAGATCAAAAAAGCAGTAAGAGAGGCTACGATTAATTTTAAGGCTGTTCCAGTTTTATGTGGTTCGGCTTTTAAAAATAAAGGGATTCAGCCTCTTCTTGATGCTATCATAGACTATTTGCCAGCTCCTATAGATATACCTTCTGTAAAGGGAGTTAATCCAGACACTGGTGAGGTTGAAGAAAGGCCTACAGATCCTGATGCTCCTCTTTCTGCTTTGGCTTTTAAGGTTATGACAGACCCTTATATAGGAACCCTCACCTTTATTAGGATTTACTCAGGTAGACTTGAGAGCGGTATGTCTGTTTATAATTCTACCAAGCGAAAGAAGGAAAGAATAGGGCGTTTGGTAAGAATGCATGCTAACCAGAGAGAAGAGATATCTGGGGCTTTTGCAGGAGATATTGTGGCTGCTATAGGGTTGAGGGTTACTACTACAGGTGATACTTTGTGTGATGAAGCTCATCCTATAGAGCTTGAAAAATTGGAAATTCCTGAACCAGTTATTTCGGTAGCTGTAGAGCCTAAGACTAAGGCAGACCAAGAAAAGCTTTCCATTGCTCTTCAGAAGCTTGCCATAGAAGATCCTTCTTTCAGGGTTACGGTTAACCATGAGACAGGCCAAACCCTTATTTGGGGGATGGGTGAACTTCATTTGGAAATCATTGTAGATAGATTGATAAGAGAATTTAAAGTAGGGGTTAACGTTGGAAGACCAGAGGTAGCTTATAAAGAAACCATCACTTCTGCCTCAGAAGCAGAGGGTAAATATATAAGGCAAACTGGTGGTAGAGGTCAATATGGACATGTTAAGCTTATAGTTGAGCCCAACCCTGGTAAGGGAGTTGAGTTTGTTTCTGAGATAGTTGGTGGTGTTATTCCTAAGGAATTTATACCTTCGGTAGAAAAAGGTGTAAGAGAGGCTACAAACGAAGGAATTTTGGCAGGTTATCCGGTAATAGATGTCAAGGTAAGGCTGGTTGATGGAAGTTACCATGAGGTAGACTCTTCAGACCTTGCTTTCGCTATAGCTGGTTCCATGGCATTTAAGGATGCCTGTAAAAAGGCCAATCCGGTGTTGCTTGAACCTATTATGAAAGTTGAAATATCTGTCCCTGAGGAGTATTTAGGAGAGGTTTTAGGAGATATTTCTTCCCGTAGAGGAAGGGTTGAAGGGATGGATTTAAGAGGAAACGTTCGTATAATCAATGCCTTTGTGCCTTTGGGAGAAATGTTTGGTTATGCAACCACTTTAAGGTCTTTAACCCAGGGTAGAGGAACCTTTATCATGCAATTTTCTCATTATGAGAAGGTTCCAGCACATTTAGCAGAACAAATTATCAAGAAAGCAAAGGGAAGTTAAAAATTTTTAGGATAGGAGGAAGGGAAGATGGCCAAGCAAAAGTTTGAGAGGAAGAAGCCGCATTTAAACGTGGGGACGATTGGGCACATAGACCATGGT
>NZ_ATXI01000035.1 GCF_000421605.1 Thermodesulfobacterium thermophilum DSM 1276 | reverse complement strand
TTTGCGGCATAATGGCACCCTCTTAGATTTAGAAAATTTTTTCACCCAATGGGTGATATTATAAATCGTTTAGAGCAATTGGAAAATGGGGAGATCATGGATGATTATAAATTTTTATCGGCAAATTAGGGAGTCTAAACTTATTGAAATTTTACGATTAGAGAAGTACAATAAGTCTAGAAGACAAAATCTTAAGAGGTTACGGCAATGAAATCCGTGGAAAAAATCAAAAAACTAAACAATCTTAACGGAAGGGACTGGGTAAAGTTTACCAAATCTGTGTGGATTGAGGACTCTCTTTACAGAGATCTGTTGAAAAGCGGTATGGAACAGGCTATAGAAACCGGAGTTATGATATCAACTGCACCACCTAGAGATGACCTGAAAAAACTTCATCCTGCTACTTTTTCTGAAAAGGACATTGAGAAAATAATTGCTTTTTTTACAAAACTAGGCGAAGTTGTTCTAGATCCCTTTATAGGAAGCGGAACAACTGCAGTTGTTTGTCTTAAACTTAACAGAAAGTGCATAGGAATTGAACTCTACTCACACTGGTTTGAAATAGCTAGAAAACGTATTTCTGGATTTTTGAACAACAATAATGTTATACTGTACAAGGGAGATGCTTTGAAAATTTTGAAAACTTTAAAAAGTGAAACCGTAGACTTTATAATAACAAGTCCTCCATATTGGAAAATATTGAATAAAGTAGATCACAAGGTTAAAAAAGAAAGGTTGAGTTTAAATCTGCCCTTTGACTACGCTGAAGAAGAAAAACATCCTGACGATCTGTCAAACATAGAAAATTACTGCGACTTTCTTACATCTCTTAAAAATCACTTTGTTGAGTATTATAGAGTTTTGAAAAACGAAAAATACGTTGCTATTATAGTTTCAGACTTCAGACACAAGCAAAAGTATTACATGTTTCATGCTGACGTAGGATACAAACTTGAAGAGGCTGGGTTTGTATTACAAGGAGTTATAAACCTCGTTCAAAACAACAAAAAACTTTATCCCTATGGATATCCAGTAAGTTTTGTTCCAAACATTGTCAATCAGTTCATATTAATAGCACGAAAATTTACACAAGATAGATAACTAAAGTGAAAAAAGAAGGATTTAAAGAACGTCTGCAATATGATAAAATACTTAAAGAAGTAGTAAAGAGTTTATTTGAGGAATTTCTGAAAGAGAGTGTCTGTATAAAAGAAATAGGGCAAGAACAAATAATTCTTGACATTCACGAACACGTACGATTCAAAAAAGACATAACTACAGAATTTGTCAGATTTATGCCGGACCTCTTTGTATGTTGGAAGGAAAATTTCGATAGAAACAGTTTGCTAATCGAGTTAAAGTGTGCTCTTACGGGACTACAGAAAGAAGATTCAACTTTAATAAAAAATCTCAGAAAAAAATACCCCAATTTTAAAAAAGAAGAAATTATAAACATTGAGTTAAGTTCTTGGAACAACCTTTTACGCTTGAAAAAAATGGAAATAAATGTATACCTTTTTGTTTATGCAAAGTACCATCCATGTAAGTGGCTGATCATCTATCCCAGTGAAGAACTTAATCTGCTCGAATATTATCTAAATAAGCCTTCAAAAGGATCTGGAACTCCTATAGCAAACATATATGCTCCTGCTGATAAAAATCACACATTTAGACAAAAAAATATGTTCAACTCGTTGTTGATTGGTTTGTTGAGCAATTTCACCTCAATAATAAAAAGTACGAAATCGAAACTTTTTTAGAAGCACAGGAAAATAAGTTCTTTTAATTTATACCTTAGTACAAGGAAATCCAACCTGAAACTTCCGCAGACCAGAAAAACCTTCACACAAGGTCAAAGAACTTTTCCTTGTTCTAACAAAAATAACTTCTTCACAACCTGATATGTCCGTAATGCAAAAAACTGCAAAAAAACGCACACTTTTACAAGTTGACTTTTAATTTTCTCGGAAAATTTTAAAAGTAAACTTTAAAACTTCTCGGGATCATGAGTCGTAAACCAATTCCAGCACTTCTAGAAGCCCTAGGTCGCGTTTAAGTGGTCGCAAAAACAAGAATAGTACAACGAAGTCTTTAAACTATTAAACCTCCCACTCGAACCATTCGCTGGATCGACCTCTTCTTCACTCTCTTTTGTCTTGTCTCGAGAAACTCCTTAAGCACCGTAAACCACGCTCTGCCTGGTAGTGTATGGACTCTTCTTGGCGGCACGATCCACACGAACTTGTAAACGACTGTCCTTCTGAAAGTGAGTTCAAACATCCTTCCTAGCTCTGGATCAAACTTCTTTAACCAGGCGACGAACTTCTCCGTCTTCATCTTAATCCTTGCATAAATGGACTTTGCAAAGAACTCAAGCTCCTCGTATAGCTGGTCTTCCAGGTCCAAAAGAAGATCGTAAAACCGCATGCCCTTCTGCTGAAGCCACGCCCTACCGTACTGCTTGAGGAGTCTCACGTACTCAATTGCGGCAACCATTCTCACTCCTCACGAGCTCCGTAAACTCCCTCGAGCGAAAAAAGTAGCAACCGGATCCCAGAATCTCTCGAGAAACTCCTTAACGTCGAACGTCTTGAGTACCTGAGCCTGTTTTTTCAAAAAGTTTCTTTACCTGTCAGAAAACTCTCACCTTAGACAACTTTTCTTCTGGACAGCACGTCCGAAATTACAGCTTCTTCCTTTGACCTTTCCTGAAACTTCTTCAATTCTTCAAGTTCCGACGGCGTGAGGTCAGTAAAAATAGTCAACCCACACAACACGTAAGGATTGTTAACCGAAGTGGAGTGCCCCCATTTTTGAGACAGTTATAATGTAGAAAGGTGTGAAAAAAAATTAAAAAAGGGGGGGGTAAAAAGTATGCGCCCAAACAAATTCTCTCCTGAACAAATCATTAAAATCACAGCTTGAGCTGACCTCCCAAATAACTCCACAGCCTCCGTCGTAAGCATTTACGGTGTAAACCCTAACACCATCTACAGATGGAGACAAAAATATAAAGGCCTGTCCTCCTCAGAAGCCAAACGCCTAAAACTCCTTGAAGAAGAAAACCAAAGACTTAAAAACTTCTTGCCGAAAAAGAGCTTGAAATTCAGGTCCTGACCGAAATCATTAAAAAAACTTCTAACCAAAGAGGAATTGAAGATGCTTATCCTTCAAGCTCATGCTCACTTTAATGTTCCCATAGTAGTCCTCTGCCGAAGATTTAACCTTCCCAGAGCTTCTTTTTATCGGAGCTTCAGCAAAAAGGGTCAAGAAGTGGTTGAGAAAATCAGGCATTTAGCCCTATCAAATCCATCATGGGGTTACCGGAGAATATGGGCTGAACTCCGCAAACACAAACAGGGAATTAAAGTGAACCACAAGAGAGTTTACCGGCTCTATAAACTTGAAGCTCTTAAGAAGACCTGTTATTCCTTCTGGGAGGAAGCACTTTAGACCGACGAAGCCCTTTGAGGGCACTGTAGCTGAATTTGCCTGTCATGTATGGGCAGGAGATTTTATCCATGATAGATTGGTATCTGGGAGGGCATTCAGGGTGTTTAACGTGGTGGATATTTTTACTCGCAGGGCCTTTGAGCCCATAGTTGATTATTCATTGACTGGTCGGGCAGTAGCTGAACATTTAGATAAGCTTTGCAGGCTTTATGGACCTCTGAAGGTATTCAGGCGAGAGGTGTCTCTCTATTAGGTCAAAGGAATTTCAGAAGGTGATTTCTAAGTGGAGAATAGAAGAAGAGGTGATACCACCTGGACAACCATTCAATAATGGGCATATTGAGAGTTTTCATCGGAGCATGAGGGAGGAATTGCTTGATAGGGAGGAGTTTGAACGTCTTGAGGAGGTGTGCGAGAAGGTCACTGAGTGGATAAGGAGCTACAATGAGGAGCGTCCACATTCGGCCCTTGGTTACATGACGCCGATGGAGGTGTGGTATGTATCAGAAGAGAAGTAACATGAAAGGTGTCTCAGAAAAGGGGTAAGTAATGGTAAAGTCTCTCATAATATCTGTCTCAAATATGGGGGCATATCACTATCCCGCCCTTACATGCCCATCATGCCTATTGCCTTCCTTAAATTCATGATAAACTATCAAAGGCACCTCTTTAAATGCCGTAATCATGGGTCTATACCCACGAAACCCCTTGTAAGTCATCTTGGCTGTCTGTTTCTCTGCTTGCATATTGCCAGGGGGTGTAACCTCTGTTTGAACCAGGTAAAGGCATATGCTGGTCTATTAAGGTTTTTATTCCAGAGTTTTTGAGGAAGGCATCAACAAGAGCAAGTC
>NZ_ATXI01000034.1 GCF_000421605.1 Thermodesulfobacterium thermophilum DSM 1276 | reverse complement strand
CTTTTGAAAAAGAAGGAGCATTATTTTGTTTATAAGAAATATCCTGAGGGGGTGAGGAGGTATATATACACGACGAATGTGGTTGAGAATATAAATAGCAGGATAGAGCTGATAAGGGTAAATACAGGGGGATATTTTCAATCAATCAAGACAGCAGAGGTTGCGATATACATAACAGTAAGTCGGATTCAGAAAACGAGATGGCAAAAACCACTTCCTTTAATTAAGTCTGCTTTATACGAATTGAGGCAAATGTTTGTAAAGAGATTTTATAAGGAGACACAATTCTCTTGACAAGTGTCGTCTGTAAGAATATTAAAATAAATTATAAAAGCCTGCGAAAAAGCTATGAGTCCAAACTTCTCAGGCCCCAAAACTCTTACAAGATATGGTAAAGTTACAAGTGGAAGTAAATAATTTGCCACTTGAAGCACTGATAATGATATAAAATTTGATAAAATTCTTTTCTTTTCCTCTGAATTAGTAAGTCTGTACACTAATGTTTTTATCATGCTATCAAATTTCTCTTTCTGCGAAATAAATTCTCTGTTATGCTATTTACAAAAATATGAAAAAATTTTATATCTATAAACTCTCTTTAATAGTCTCTAAAATAGTTTAGCCTTCTGACTGGCCAATAATAATTATTTAGATACTATTTTAATGTTTTTATATGCTTTTTTCCAATATTACCACATTTTCACACATTTTCATGAGTTAGAGACTGCTTTGGCACTTTACAGCCTCGCAGTGACATTTAAGTGGTCACAGTTCCTCCGACACGTCTTCTATGTGCACAAAGGGTCTGTATTGACTTTCATCTCTCATCAGTGGAAGTTTACCAGTTTTCCAAGCTCCATATGTCATACCATTTATAGCAAGGTCAAACCTCATTCTTGGACTGTATCCAAAAACAGTAGAAAATCTGAGAGCAACTGCAATGAAATCCTTATTAGCCATAGGAAGAATATCTCTTTCTGCTTGAAGGTTTGCTTTTGCATAAGTAGTTAATGGATTTACAGAAGAATTCTCATCCACTTTTCCCTCCCTCATAGTAAAAGTTGATCTCATCCAAAATATCTTTTAGAAATGGTGCATTTTTATCTTTATCGGAAAGAATGGGATTATTTATCGGCCAGTCTATTTTTAAATCTGGGTCGTCCCATCTTATTGCTCTGTCGTGCTCGGGTGAGTAATATTCATCCACCTTATAGAGTATTTCCGTATTAGGCACAAGAGTTAAAACTCCATGAGCAAATCCTTTTGGAATTACGATTTGTCTTCTGTTATGCTCCGTAAGTATAACACCTATCCATTTGCCAAATGTTGGACTACCTTTTCTTATATCTACAACCACATCATAAATGGCTCCCTTTAAGCATCTTACTACCTTAGTCTGAGCCTTGGGATTAAGCTGAAAATGAAGACCTCTTAAAACACCAGCCTGCACACTTAGGGAGTGATTATCCTGAACGAAATCAAAGAATAAGCCGATTTCCTCAAAATCTCTCTTGTTATAGCTTTCCATAAAAAATCTCTGTGATCCTCAAACACTGTCGGTTCGAGGATGTAGACCCCTTCAAGAGCAGTCTCAATTTTTCTAAATTTCCCCATCTTTACTTTCTCCACAATTTTTCATTATATATTCCTGTATAACAAACCTTGTAAAAGGAAAAGAGGCTGTAAATGCAGGAGAGATTGCATTTAGGATATGAATGCTTTTTTCATCTCCTTCTACCACAAAATCGTGAACTAACTGCAGGTTTCTAATATCTATAAGTTGAGCACGAATTCCAGGACTGCCCCAGTGAGTGAATCCATCTGAATCAAACACTTTTACGAGTTTAGAGGCTTCAGCAAGCATATAGCTTTTTAAATATTTTTTAACCTCATCAAAGGCTGTTTTTCTGAAGTTTTCGTTTTTTAAGAATAACTTTATATCCCATTTTAAAATTTCCATAAGCTCAATTACGTTAAATCTTGATAAACCTTTATAATTTTCCCTCCAAAGACAGGGTGTTGCAGTAGGACCAATTTTAATAGTTTCGTCAACTTTAATTGTAAAATGAACGCCTAAGAAAGGATTTTTAAGGTTGGGAACAGGATAAATGTTCCTTCTAATATTTAATTTTGACCCTTTATATTCGAGATATATGCCTTTGAAAGGAATAAGTACATAATTTTGGGCAAAACCAAAATCTTTTGCTATTTTATCAGCATAAAGCCCTGCAGCATTTATTATCTTGTCTGCAAGGAAAATTTTATCTTCAGTTATAATTTTATTATCCTCTTTAATAACGCTTTTATAGGGTGTGTTGAAAAAAATTTTTACCTCTCTGTCCTTTAGTTCCTTCAACAAACTCAAAAGAATTTCCGATGGATTTACGGTTGAAGTTTTAGGACTCCATAATGCATATTTGAATGTTTTAGCGTTTGGTTCTATCTCTTCAAGTTCTTTTTCTGTTATCAGATGAATCTCTACGCCGTTATTTTCACCTCTTTTTTTGAGTTCAAATAAACTTTCAAGTTCCTCTTCTGATTTAGCAACAACTACTTTCCCACACTTGTTTATTCTTAATCCTCTGGTTATACAGTAATCAGTCAACTCATCATTGCCCTGTTTAGTAAACTTTGCTTTTAAAGAATCTGGATAATAGTAAAAACCAGCATGAAGAACTCCACTGTTTCTACCACTTGCATGAAAAGCAACATTTTGCTCTTTTTCTATGATACATACATTTTTATTAGGATAAGTTTCAGTCAAATTCTTTGCAAGGCTAAGTCCTACAATTCCCGTGCCAATAATTAAAAAATCGCATTTTATTTCTTTCAATGCTTACTCTTCCGCTAATTTTTTCAGATACTTTCCATACTCTGTCTTTTTCAAGGCTTCGGCAAGTTTGAGTAGTTGTTCCCTGTCTATCCAGCCATTTCTGTATGCTATCTCCTCAATACAGCCTATCATTAACCCTGTCTTCTTTTCAATTGTCGCTACAAAATCTCCTGCTTCAAGAAAACTGTCATGGGTTCCAGCATCAAACCATGCAAAACCCCTTCCAAGTAGTTTTACCCGTAGCCTTCCCTCATCAAGATATCTCTGGTTCACACTCGTTATCTCAAGCTCTCCTCTTTGTGATGGCTTAACTGTCTTTGCTATCTCAACCGCATCAGAATCGTAAAAATACATGCCTACCACTGCGTAATTCGACCTTGGTTTTTTGGGCTTCTCCTCAATGGATAAAACCTTACCAGTTTCATCAAACTCCACTACACCAAACCTTTCAGGGGCGTGTACGTAGTAAGCAAAGATACAAGCGCCTCCGTTTCTCTCTACTTCCTCTTTTGCTGATAGCATAATTTTGGGCAGGTCATGACCGAAGAATATGTTGTCTCCAAGCATATAAAGTACACAACTCTGGTCCTTGATGTAAGGTTCTGCCAGTATAAGCCCCTCTGCTAAGCCTCTTGGCTTCTCCTGAACAACATAATCTATCTTGATACCCACATGAGAACCATCCTTTAAAAGCCTTTTAAACGACTCCAGATCCTCAGGATTAACAACCAGGATTATTTCTCTTATTCCGATAAGCATGCATAAAGAAAGGGGATAATATATCATAGGTTTATTGTAAATAGGAAGAAGGTGTTTGTTTACAACATGAGTTACTGGATAAAGCCTTGTTCCAGAACCACCTGCAAGTATGATGGCTTTCATCTCACTCCCTGAAAATAAAGATTTATCCCGTTCCCTTTAAGCTTTGGCAGATAAAAAATGGTTAAAGGAAACAAAAGTAAATTTCTCGTCTTTTTAAGTATCTTTAAAGCGTAAGCGCTTTTTGAATTACTTACCCTTTCCAAATCTTCTACTGCAACAGCCCTCGCTAAGTGCTCATTTCCTACAGCCTTACCTTTAAGCCATACCTTTAGCCTGTCTAAGTTTCCAAAAAGTTTTTTCTCTATGTAAGGGTATAGTTCCCTTCTTAGGAAATCCGTTTTTATAACTTCAACGTTGTTGAAGCCTGCCTTTTCAAGGGTGTTTTTTAACGCCATATCAGAAAATCTCAGGAAGTGGTGGGGAGGATAATCCCAGTGGAAATATTTCCAATCAACAGTTTTTGCAAACAATCTCTCCCTATTCGGCACACTCCCCGCTATGTAGCCGCTGTCTTTCAGAAGTTCCTTAACCATTCTCAAAAACTCCATGGGACTGTCCTGATGCTCTAATACTTCAAAAAAGGTAATTACATCAAACTTTAAACCCTTCTCTTTGGCAAACCTGTAGAACTCCTCAAGACTCATAGCATAAACAGTTTCAACTCCAAGAGATCTTTTAGCAACCTCCACACTTTTTTTATCAAAATCTATCCCCCAAACCTCAAAACCATGCCTTTGGGCTTCCTTCAAAAACACTCCATCTCCACAACCCACATCAAGCAGTCTTCCTTTCAAGTTCCCAGGAAAATTTTTGAAAAAAGCCTCATGATTCTTCCCAATCCTTAATCTCATACCCTCGTGAAAACCTATGTAGCCTTCAAACACCTCATCCTCATAAAACTCAGGAATTATCTTCAAAGGCTCCCACCAGTGAACATCGCAGGTGGGGCACTCATATTTTTTGTATTCTTGCTTGTTGTATGGGCTAACATAAGTTTCGGTATGAGCCTCAACCACTGTTCCACAAACAGGACAGTCTGACACTTTTCTGACTCCTTAAAAAAATTTTTCACAAAAATTTATCATAAAAAATAATAAAAGCAATAAAGCTATAAAACCCTATTTTACCGATAAAAATTTATAATCATCCATAATCTCCCCATTTTCCAATTGCTCTAAACGATTTATAATATCACCCATTGGGTGAAAAAATTTTCTAAATCTAAGAGGGTGCCATTATGCCGCAAAACTCTCTTAACTTCAAAATCCTAAAAACTAACGAACCTATCACCCCTCGTTCAGGACTTGCTCTTGTTGATGCCTTCCTCAAAAACTCTGGAATAAAAACCTTAATAGACCAGCATATGCCTTTACCTGGTTCAAACAGAGGTTACA
>NZ_ATXI01000033.1 GCF_000421605.1 Thermodesulfobacterium thermophilum DSM 1276 | reverse complement strand
ATGATTGAAAGTTTAGTATTAAATCTTTTAAAAACTCCTGAAATTAAGATTTTAGAAAATAATATCTTTGTTGAAAGTGTTGAGGTTGTAGCTTCTCCTGTCATAAAAAGAGAAGTGACAGTTAAGATGCTTTCTCCTCTCACTGTTTATAGTACATTGTTGAGTCCTGATGGTAAGAAGAAGACTTATTATTATCATCCTAAGGAAAAAGAATTTTCTCAACTTGTTAAAGAAAACTTATTTAAGAAATACAAAGCTTTTTACAAAAGGATACCTCATTCTGAAGAATTTCACATAGAGCCTTTAGGGATAAGTAGCAAAAACGAAAAGTTAGTGAGTTACAAAGGTTTTATAATAAAAGGCTGGATGGGAAAGTTTAAGTTAAAAGGAGATCTAGAGCTTATAAAATTTTCTTACGAAGCAGGTCTTGGTGCAAAGAATTCTCAAGGGTTTGGGATGTGGGAGATTTTAGAAAAATAAAAATTATCATGTCAGAAATAGGATTAAAAAGCTGTTATAAATTAAATAGAAAATAAATATTAATGAAAAGGGACTTTAACAAAAAATGCAAAATATAAGTCTAAATGTTAGAGATTTTTATAAAAAATACTTTCAAATAGACGAACCTTACGAATTTCAAGAGAGGATCTGGGATTTAATTTTACAAGGTAAAAATCCCCTATTGGTTAGAGCTCCCACAGGTAGTGGCAAAACTGAGGCAGTTCTTGTCACTTAATTAAATAAAAAAGTAAAAAGGAGTAAATATATGCTTTCGGCTATAAGAGATATTGGAAGGTTAGTAATAAAAAAAACAATGAAAATTGAACGAACAATAGAAGGCAAAATTTTAGTTATCAATGTTAATTCTTATAATAATTCTTATCATTATGCAGGTATTCATATTGAAGATTTTGATTCAGGTAGAATAGAACAATATCTATATAAAGAAGGAGAAAGTAAAGGTAATAATCCAGCCCCCTTTTGTCCATTAACTGAACCTAAAAAAACATTTAAAAAAAATAGTAATTGGCTTAAGCAGTGCAGGGAGGTAAAAACTGATGATTTTTCTTTAAACGTAAGTGAGATACTAAACATTTTAATCGATAAGGAAAATCAAATTATAACCGAGCTCTTACAGAAAATTCAGACCATCGCTAATAATATAAACAAATTTTTCACAATAAAAATAAATGAAAAATTTTTGGGTGAGTATGAAGTTTTTAGGAAATGTTTTTTGCAACTTAAAGAAAAAAAACTGAAAAAATCAGCAAATATAGGAGTATGCTCAATTTGTGGTGAGACTGAAAAAGAAGTAAGTGGAAAGGTTGATGTGTTTAAATTTTATACGATTGACAAACCAGGTTTTATTGCAGGGGGATTTAAAGAGATTGATGCATGGAAAAATTATCCTGTATGCAGAAATTGCAAATCTGATCTAGAGTGGGGAAGAAAATTTTTAGAAAATAATCTTAATTTTAAATTTTATGGCTTAAATTACTTATTAATTCCTCGATTATTAGTTGGAGGATAAAATCTTTTCGAGGAAATAATTGATATTTTATCTGAGACTACAAAAACGATAGCTCTTAGAGAAAGAATAAAGAAAAAAATCACGGATGACGAAAAGGAAATTCTTGAGTATTTATCCGAAAAGAACGATGTCGTTATGTTTAATTTCTTGTTTTTGCAAAAACAACAGAGTGCTGAGCGGATTTTATTGCTTATTGAAGATGTTTTACCTTCAAGAATTAGAAAAATATTTGATGCGAAAGACTATGTAGATACAATATTTCAAAATAGTCAAAAAAAAGGTTTTACCTTTGGTACAATAAGGACATTCTTTTCTAAATCAAGTGAAGATAAAAGACAGAATGACCTTGATAAATATTTTCTTGAGATAATTAATAGCGTATTTAAAGGGAAAAAAATTGATTTTTCTTTTCTTGTAAAATTTTTAATGGCTAGTATAAGGAGAGAACTATCAAAAGATCCACAAGAATCTAAATTTAATTTTAGAGTTAAAGATGCTTTAATGAGTATTTTATTTTTTGAAAGACTGAATATTATATCTTTTGAAGAGGAGGAGGGAGCCATGTCAGAAAGTATATTTGACAAGATATTTACAAAGTATGGAAAATCTTTATCGACTTCTGCAAAAAGAGGAATATTTTTGTTAGGAGTATTAACACAGCTTTTACTTAATAAACAGTGGTCAGAAAGAAATGCTAAACCATTTATTAAGAAACTAAAAGGATTAAAAATGGATGAAAAGGATATAAAAGCTCTTTTACCAGAAGTTCAAAATAAATTAGAAGAATATGAGGCTTTCGATAAAGGTAAACAAATACTTGCACAAGAGATATCTAAGTATCTTCTTGAAGCAGGAGATAATTGGAACATGTCAGTCGATGAAATTAATTTTTATTTTGCATGCGGTATGAATTTAGCTGATGAAGTAGTAAAAATAATTTATAAATAAATAAAATAAAATTTATAAAAAGGAGGTATAACCTATGGCAACAAATCTTATCAAAAATCGTTCAGAAATATTGTTCCTATATGATGTAAAAGATACAAATCCAAATGGTGACCCTATGGATGAAAACAAGCCAAGAATTGATGAAGAAACAGGAATAAACATTGTTACTGATGTGAGACTAAAAAGAACAATAAGAGATTATCTTTATAATTATAAAGGACAAGAAATTTTTATATTAGAAATAAGAGATGAGAAAGGGAATTTAAAAACCAAAGAGCAAAGATTAGAGGACTTTAAGAACGATCCTTCTGAAGTTATTACAAAATGTATAGATGTAAGACTTTTTGGTGCTACGATTGCTGTAAAAGATAAAACAATAGTCCTTACAGGGCCTGTTCAGTTTAAATTTGGAAGATCACTGCACAAAGTTGATTTAACATATATAAAAGGTACTACCGTCATGCCTTCAGGTGCCGAGAAAAGACAAGGTACATTTACCGAGAGATATATATTACCATACTCATTAATTGCTTTCTATGGGATTGTTAATGAGAATGCAGCAAAATATCAGAATATTTCATTAACAGAAGAAGATATTTTATTAATGCTTGAAGGAATTTGGAATGGAACAAAAAATCTTATATCTGGCTCCAAATTTGGACAAATGCCAAGATTTCTTATGCAAGTGATTTACAAAGAAAATTTTAATTTTTACATCGGTGAGCTTGATAAACTCATTTCTTTAAAAACAGAAAAAAGAGACGAAGAAATTCGACACATATCAGAAGTCAAAATTGATATTACTAATCTTGTTAATGCATTGAATACTCATAAGGAAAAGATTGAGAAAATCAGATTTAAAACAGATGATAGAGTTAAATTTATAAAAAACGGAATAGATACTAACTTAAAAGAAGCGTTAGAAAGCTTTACTTTAGATGAACTTAATTTTTAATAAAAAGTGGAGTCACTGACAATGAAGGTATTAGTCTTTGATATATGGGCAGATTATGCTCATTTCCGTAAATTTTATACTACATCTTCTCCACTTACCTTCTCATTCCCTCCACCTCCAACAATATCAGGGATACTTGGAGCGATTTATGGCACAGATAAAAATACAAATAAATACTTAGAAATATTTGGATGTAAAGAATGCAGAGTAAGTATAAGAATATTAAATCCAATAAAAAAGGTAAGAATGGGACTTAATTTTATTAATACAAAAGACAATTGCTGGCAACCTGTTCTAAAAATTACTTCTAAAAGTAAACACGAACCTCGTACCCAGATAAGAACCGAGTTCCTTAAAGATCCAAAGTTTCGGATATATGTTGTTCATGAAAACAAAAATATATTTGAAGAGCTAGTTAAAAGAATTCGAGATCGCCAAATATTTTATACTATTTCTTTGGGTCTAAGCGAACTTATTGCTAATTTTTCCTTTGTAGGAGTGTTTATTTGTGAAGAAAAATTTGGAGATACTTTGGTAGATATACATTCAGTATTTCCAATTACAAATTTGTCTGAAAATGGCTTGGTAATTGAAGAAGGGAAGAAATACTTTAAAGAGAAAATTCCTATTATTATGAAGCAAAATAGAGTGGTTGAAAAATACGAAGATGTTATTTTTGAACCTGATGGTAAAACTATCAGGGCAAAATTAAAAAACTATTTTAAACTTGAAAATGGAGAAAATATTGTGTTCTTCTAATCTTTATTCGCACCCGGGAAGACCACTCGAAGGTCACTTAATTAATGTTTCAAAACTTGTAGAAATTTTTATAAGTGAAAAACCTAAAGAACTAAAAAAAAATTATACCCAACTTTGTAAAATACTTGGACTCCTTCATGATGTTGGAAAGGCAACAGAATTTTTTCAAAGATATTTACTTACGACTGATGAAAAGGAAAAAAACAGCCTTAAAAATTTACCGGAAACTAAGCATAGTTTTTTTTCCGCATTATGTGGTTATTATGTTATAAAAGAATTAAATTTATCTGATGAATTTTTGTCCCTTTTTGCTTTTGTGGTTATCCGAAGGCATCATGGAGACCTTATAGATATATCTGATGAGGTTATTGTAGAAGAAAAGGATTGTGAAAATCTTTATAAACAAATTGAAAGTATAGATAATAAAAAATTTTCAATTCTTGTTGATAAACTTTGTGAAGCAGGTTTACCGCTTCGCTTAGAAAAAGATCTTATTAAAAAATGGATTGGTAGTTTTCCTCAAGAATTAAAATATTTTAAAAAATGCATCAGAAACTTGAATAACAATATTGAACGATTTGTGACGCTAAATTTTATTTATTCTCTTTTACTTGATGCGGACAAGAGTGATGTTGTTGGGTTAAGGTTATCAGAATTTGCTGAAAGAGTAAACATTTCTGCTGACATTGTAGAGAGATATAAAAAAGTTTTTCCATTTCAGAAATCTCCTATCAATAAACTTAGAGAAAAAGCATACTATGAAGTTCTTGAACAACCATTAGATCCAAATCACAGAATTTACTCATTAAACTTACCAACTGGATTAGGTAAAACTTTAATTTCTTTAGCATTTGCCTTGAAACTGAGAGAAAAACTTGGAGGGAAACATCGTATTATTTATGCTCTTCCTTTTTTAAGCATAATTGATCAGAATGCTTCTATTTTTGAGTCGATAATAAAAGAAAACGGCTTGCCTCCGTATACCAACATTCTTTTAAAACATCATCATCTTTCAGAAATTTTTTACAAGAAAGATGATAATGAATTCGAACATAATGAGGCAAAAATTCTCGTTGAAGGATGGAATTCTGAGATAATTGTAACTACATTTGTGCAAGTGTTTCATTCAATGATCTCTAACAAGAACCGAAGTTTAAGGAAGTTTCATAGATTTGCCAATTCCATAATAATACTTGATGAAGTTCAGGCTATACCTGTAAAATACTGGCTTCTGTTGAGAGAGATTTTATCAGTACTTTCTAAAAAATTTAACTCATATATTTTGCTCGTAACAGCTACCGAACCATTGATATTTAATCAGGAAGATGTCAAACAACTTATTGAGAAAGATTACTACTTTAAAAACCTCAATAGAATAAAACTTATACCTTTATTAGACAAAGATTTGACTCTTACCGAACTTTATGAATATTTTAATCTAATGGATGGAAGAACTTATTTATTTGTTTTTAATACCATTTCTGCTGCTCGGGATTTTTATATCATGATTAAGAAACAAACAAATTTACCAGCAACTTATCTTTCTACTCACCTAATACCGAAAGAAAGATTAAAACGGATAAAAGAAATTAAAGAAAAAAAATACAAAGTAGTTGTTTCCACTCAACTTGTAGAGGCGGGTGTTGATATAGATTTTGATGTTGTTGTAAGAGATATAGCTCCTTTTGACTCTATTATGCAATCAGCTGGTAGATGTAACAGAAATTCTTTAAAAGAAACAGAAAAAGGAGAAACTTATATAGTATCTTTACGAGATGAGAGAAACAGACTTTATTCTTCCTATATATATGATCCGACACTTCTTGATATAACAAGAAAGATACTAAAAGATTATAAAGAAATAAAAGAAAATGAACTTATTAATTTAATTGAGGAATACTATATAAAAGTTTCAGAAAGGAAAACACAAAGTGTATCAAAAGAAATTATAGAAGCTGTTAGTAAACTAAGATATGATACAGAAGATGAAAAAATTTCAGTTGCTACATTCCAACTTATAGAACAATCTTATTTTGAAGTGGATGTGTTTATAGAGTTGGATGAAGAAGCTAAAAATATTTGGCAACAATACCTTGAGCTAAAACGAGTTAAGGATTTCTTTGAAAGAAAGAAAAAGTTTGACTTAATAAAAGCAAATTTTTATCAATATGTTATTTCAGTTCCTGTAAATGTTAAAAATAAACCTCCAATAGTTGAAGGAATTGGCTATGTGGGACATGAGACCATAAATGATTACTATGATCTTGATACAGGATACATAACAAAAGAGAGCACTATAATATGGTAAGATAATTAGGCTGAAGAGTATGTACAAAGTTTTAATCTTAAGTATACCGATGACTCCGCAAGGATGCTCTTTTACGGCTATTTCTTCATCTGGGTTTTCTTAGTTTTTTTAAATACTTAAATACTTAAATACAGATTTTTAAATTTTAATACGAGAATTTTTAAACTATGTTTTTAAAATTCTCGTGCTAAAATAAAACTATGATTAAAAGAAAATTGTTAGAAGAAATAAAAGGGCATCTGAATAAAAGGGAGATTACTTTTATCGTAGGGCCAAGGCAGGCGGGTAAGACTACGCTAATGTTAATGCTCAAGGAATTTTTAGAAAGAGAAGGCAAGAAAACGCTTTTTTTCAATCTTGATATTGAGTATGACAAAGAATTTTTTACTTCTCAGAGCAAGCTGATAAAGAAGATAGAGCTTGAATTGGGGAAGCAAGGTGGTTTTGTTTTTATTGACGAGATACAGCGAAAAGAGGATGCTGGGCTTTTCTTAAAAGGAATTTACGACATGAACTTGCCCTATAAATTTATTGTTTCAGGTTCAGGGAGCGTAGAGTTAAAGGAAAGGATTCAGGAGTCTCTGGTTGGTAGAAAGCGAATCTTTGAGCTTTCTACTGTAACCTTTGAAGAATTTATCAATCATAAAACCAGCTATCGGTATGAAGATAGACTATTAGATTTTTTTGAAACGGAAAAGACCAAAGTTGAGGAACTGTTAGAGGAGTATCTTATTTTTGGTGGTTACCCTCGTGTCATCTTAGAAGAGACCAAACGTGAAAAACTGGTCATCCTTAATGAAATTTTTCAGAGTTACATCGAGCGTGATATTTCTTATCTTCTGAGGGTTCAGAAGACTTCAGCTTTTAGTAATTTAGTTAAGATTTTGGCTTCACAAATTGGACAGCTTATAAATCTTTCAGAAATTTCCAATACCGTTGGAATTTCAGTTAAAACACTTAAAGATTATCTCTGGTATTTGGAAAAAACATTTATTATTGAAAGGGTTTCTCCGTTTTTCCGAAATGTTCGTAAAGAAATCAGTAAGACGCCAATTTTTTATTTTTATGATCTTGGGCTAAGAAATTTTGCGGTAGGAAGTTTTGGAGTTTTACAGGATGCTGGATTTGTTTTTGAAAACTTTATCTTTAATTTGCTTAAAGAAAAAGCAAGACAGAACTTTGCCAAAATTTATTTCTGGAGAACAAAGGATAAAAGTGAGGTAGACTTTGTCGTAGAAATAGGAAATGAGGTTATTCCTGTAGAAGTGAAGTACATAAGACTTGCCAAACCAGAAGTAACGAGAGGGATGAGAAGCTTTATAGAAAGGTATAAACCAAAGAAAGCTTTTATTGTAAACCTTGAACTTGAAAGCATCCTTTGTTCCAATAGTACCAAGCTTTATGTGGTACCTTATTACAAACTACTGACTGATTGTTT
>NZ_ATXI01000032.1 GCF_000421605.1 Thermodesulfobacterium thermophilum DSM 1276 | reverse complement strand
CCACTTCCTTTAATTAAGTCTGCTTTATACGAATTGAGGCAAATGTTTGTAAAGAGATTTTATAAGGAGACACAATTCTCTTGACAAGTGTCCCCCAAGAAAAAGCAGCCCCTTGAAGACAGCATGATTTATCAAATGATAAAGACCCGCCAGAATACCTAATATGCCTACACTAACCTGCCCTGTGGCTATTCCCATCATTCCCGCACCGACTCCCATCAGGATAATTCCCACATTCTCTATGCTGGAATAGGCCAACAAGCGTTTAAGGTCATTTTCACTAACAGCATAAAGCACTCCAAAAACTGCTGAAATAGCCCCAAAGGCAAGGACCGTAAGGCCCCACCACCATGCAGAAGCCCCCAAAAAGTCCACCCCAACTCTTATAATGCCGTAAATAGCTGTCTTAATCATGACACCAGACATAAGAGCAGAAACATTAGAAGGAGCGGCAGGATGAGCCTGAGGCAGCCAGAAATGGAAGGGAACGATGCCTGCCTTAACCCCAAATCCCAAAAAAGCCAGTAGAAAAGCTAAATTCTTGATAACAGGCAAAAGATTTGCATTCCTAAAAGCGGCAAAATCAAAAGTACCGGTATAAACATAAAATAATATAAACGAAATCATTATCAAAACTGTACCAACATGGGCCATTACAAAATAGACAAATCCAGCTTTTATTGCCTCTCTGTTTTCCTGTTCAAAACAAACCAGGAAATAAGAAACCAGCGTCATCAGCTCCCAAAAAACTAAAAAATAGAAAGCGTTGTCAATAGTAACTACCAAAATCATTGAAACAATAAAGATATTATTTAAAAAACCCATTACGCCGGTGCCTTTCCCAATATACTCTTCCTGATAAGAAATAGAATAAATACCTGTGGCAATACTAAGTAGCGAAATAACCAATGTCATAAAAGCTGAAAGAGGATCAACATTAATTGTAAATCGCCCAAAAGGGATAAACTCCATGCCTTCCAATATAAAACCTTTTCCTTCAATAAGGACTGGAACAGCTGAAGCGACTCCAGTGCATCCTGCCAAGAAAGCAGTTGTTCCCGAAACATAATTTGCAATTTTGCCGTCCCTATTTAATCCCAAAGAGATAAGTGCTCCGACAACATATAAGAAAATAGATAACAAAAATAACTGTTGAACAGTCATCAAGTTTTACCTCCTGCCTTCAAAATATCCACATAATAACAGTAGTTCTTTAAACTTGTTTAATTTTTTATTTTCTAACTTTCTATTAGTTGGAAGACGATTTTGATAAAGGAAGGTAGAAAAGTAGTCTTTCTACCTTCCTTTATTAAGGATATTATTTTAATGAAGTAACACCTTCACGACGCCGGTCAGCTTCAAATTCTTCTACAGTCTTAAAAACCAAGGCACCAGTGGGGCATGCTCGAACGCAGGCTGGCACACCTTCCTCATCCAAGCACTCCCGATCGCACTTTATAGCTTTGCCATCGCCCCGGCTCACCGCCCCGAAGGGGCAGGCCAAGGCGCACATCCAGCAACCAATGCACTGGGGCAAATTAACCAGGTTGAGGCCATCCTCCCGCCTGTGCATGGCCCCCGTTGGGCAGACCGCCACGCACGGGGCGTCTTCACAATGCCGGCAGACGGCCGGCGCTTTCACTGGACCTACCTGGTCTACCCATAGGAGCTTCTGTGCCTTTTCGCCTCCCAAGATAGCCCCAAACAAGTCTCGGGCCGCGGTATGGCTTATGGCGCAGGCCAGCTCACAGGAATGGCAGCCTACACATCGATCATAACGGACGAAGATCTCTCTCCGTATCATCGCCGCCCACCTCCCGGAACGCTGAGCCCCAGAGCAGCCCTGCGCTCGTCAATGGCCGCCAGGAGCTTTTCGGCCGCGGACTCGGGGTCTAGGTCCACGATAAAGTAACCACCGGTCAACTCCTTGACTTTGTCTGTCAGCACTTTGGTAACCAGAGGGCCCCCCAGGACCGGCAGCATGACTCCCACGTGGGTTGGTAAGCCCAGAGCCACGGCATAGGTCCCGATGGAGACGGCTTTCTCCGCCACTGCCTCAGCAGCCGAAGCCACCACCGGCAGCTGATCCGTATCTACGCCCAGCCGGTCGGCCACTGCCACAGCCAGGGCCACCGCCCTCGAAGTGTCCACGCAGGAGCCCACATGCAGCACCGGTGGCAGCGGCCCACCCAACCCGTTGGCCTCACCTATAGCGGTCAGGACCGCCTTCAAACCTTCTCCGCAGAGCTCGCCCACGTTGGCCGGATCCATGAACCCATGGCGCATGAGCGCACCTGCTCCGCAGCCGGTAGCCAGGACCAGCACGTTCTCCTTAAGTAGCCTGCGAGCTATGGCGGTAAAATTCTGGTCCTGCGGAACCTTGACGTTGTTGCACCCGGCGAAGAGGCAGACTCCTCGTATATTGCCGGCGGCGATCTGGTCGATCAGGGGTTTCAAAGGATCCTCGGCATTTAGCTTAGAGAGGGCTTTCACGATGGCTTCCACGGAAAAGCCTGCAACCACTTTGGTCTTATATGGCGGTATGTCCACCGGCTTACCCCGGCGCCGGGTGAAAGTCTCGATGGCCAGGCGGAGGATCTCCCGGGCTTTCTCCCCGGCTTTCTCCTCTGAAAACTCGATATGGATGGCACCGGGGATTTTGGCGATCTCCATGGTAGTGATGAGCTTAGTGCCCATACATTCGGCCACCGTGGCCAGGGAGGGCATGATGCACTGGTAATCCACCACCATGGCATCCAGCGCACCGGTTACCAGGGCCATCTCCTGGCTCACCGAGTGAGTGCAAGCCGGAATGCCGTGCCGCATCAGTACCTCATTGCCTGTACAGCAGATGCCCACCACATTGATGCCAGAAGCGCCGGCCGCCTTGGCCTCGGCCTCCATCTCCTTGGCCACCGCAACGATCACTTCAGAAAGGACGGGGTTATGGCCGTGAACCGCCACGTTTACGGCATCGGCCTTCAACACCCCCATATTTGCCTCCGTCACCACCGGCTGGGGAGTGCCGAAGAGGATGTCAGCCATGTCTGTGCCCATATAGCAACCGGCCAGGTCTGCCACTCCACATCGCAACCCGCCCAGAAGCAGGTTAACGGGGTCCGCATCCACGCCGTAATGGGTACGGTGCATGATATCGGATACTTCGTAGTCTATACCCTTGGGGAGCAAACCTTTTTCCTCAAATAGTCTAGCCCGCTTCTTAGTCACAGTGGTGGCTGCCCACATTACCGGTGTGTCTTTCTCGTGGAAATCAGCCAGGGCCGCTTCCGCCACATCTAAAGCAATCTCGGCGATATTTCTCCCCTCGGTGGGGATGCCGAGTCGCGCAGCCACAGAGCGCAGCTTGGCTTTGTCTTTAATGGTGTAGTCCCGCGCCTTGCCCTTGGCCGCCAGCTTCAGGGTATGGGCCAGGTGTCTGGCATGGCCAGAATGGGACGCCGCCCCCGCTGCAATAGCGCGATCAAGGCCCCGGGCTACAATGACGTCCGCAGTAGCCCCGCATATGCCGAGCTTGGGTTCGCCTCCGAAGGGATCAATGCGGCAGGGGCCTTGCAGGCAGTGCCGGCAGCACAACCCGGTTTCACCAAAGCCGCACTGTGGGAGCATGGCCTGGTAGCGGTCCCAGACCGTCTCCACCTTCGCGCTCCTGGCCTTTTCTACCATCTCGCAAACCGCCGGATCCAAAGATACCTTACACTGTTTAGTCATAAACATCAACCTCCTTTAATAATAGGCGGCAACGCCGCAAGCTTTTAAGTATTAGTGCTTGTTTTAAGTTAAAAATTGCTTATGGCATAAAGCCCTACCTGTAGCATCCATTTTCTCGCTCTAGGCCCATTCAGCTTTACCCACCCCCAAACCGGAGGGTTTCTGCAGCAGCTATTCCTACTGCACTCGTGGCCGTCATTAAATATCATTTAGTTAAACCTCACCTCCTTGGTTTTTGCTCCCTTAATCAAGGCCACGGCTATCTCTGCGGAGAACTCCGGTTCTCCGGCATACGCTCGGGCAACATCTAGTTAGCTTAACAACCTAGTAGCCAGTTCGGTAATACCTGCTGCCGTAAAAGACTGCTCGCTGTTAAAACCGGCAGCCTGGTCTAAAATTTCCGTTTGGAAGGGAATCAGGCCAATAACATCACCTGGGGGCAGGTGGCTAAGAATAAACTCTTCATCCTTGGGTTGACGAAGTTTATTGCCCACAAATTTTATCTTGGAAATACCAAGTTCTGCGGCCAGTTTTTGAACGACTCGAGCAGTTTGGATACTCACCAGGGTGGGTTCTGTGACAATTAGCATAAGATCTACCCCTCGGGCAGTCCCTCTTGTAAGATGCTCAATTCCAGCACTCATATCCATAACTACAATTTCTTTGCGTTTTAAAATAATAGAATTTACAAGAGCATTAAGTACCGTGTTTTCCCGGCAATAACACTCAGAACCCCCCGGTTTGACGGCTCCCATTTTTAAAAAAAGAATATTGCCATTTCGAATAGTGTAATCTTCCAAAATACTGTCTACATCCGGATTTAAAGAAAAAAAAGCACCATTTCCCCCTGTCCTTTCAGCAATCAATTCCCGCATAGCTACAATGGGTTTAAGACTGCCAATCCTTTCCTCAGGAAGCCCTAGTACCATCCCCAAACTGGTATCAGGGTCTGCATCTACAGCATATACTTGGTAACCCTTTTGTGCAAAATATTTAATTAAACCTGCAGCTATAGTGGTTTTACCTACACCACCTTTCCCAGAAATAGCGATTTTCATTCAAATACCTCCAATCCTTATATGGTGCACCTGAAATCCATTTCTATCTGTTTAGCAAAAATCGTGCCAAAAAAAAAGACCGTTAAAATCAACCGGTCTTGTTGTCTATCATGTCAAGTTAAATTTACACGTCAAAAAAAATTAACACTATTTTTTAAGCAATCCATAGCGAACCATTTTAGCATAAAGAGCTTGCCGAGAGATACCTAATGCTTTAGCAGCACGTGTTTTTTTGCCACCAAAAGCTTCTAAAGTTCGAATAATAGCTTCTTTTTCTGCTTCCATTTGGACTTCACAAAGTGGCGAAATTTTCTTTATACTTTTATTTTGTCCAAAATAGTCTATCATTAAATGTTGAGGCTGAATTTCTTGGCCCTCAGCCAATATAGCAGCCCTCTCTAAAACATTTTCCAATTCCCTCACATTGCCGGGCCAAGAATAGCTTAAGAGATATTTCATAGCTGCAGGAGAAATCCGCAACTTTTCCCCACATTCCTCGTTTATTCTCTTTAAAATATCTTCCACCAAGAGCGGTATGTCTTCTGGCCTTTCTCGTAAAGGAGGAAGTAACAACTTAACTACGTTTAAGCGATAAAAAAGGTCTTCCCTAAAAAATCCTTCTTGCACCATTTTTTCCAAATTTCTACTAGTCGCTGCTATCACTCGCACATCTATTTTTCTTGCCTTAGTACTTCCCAATCTTTCTACCACTTTTTCTTGCAAGACAGTTAAAAGTTTTGCCTGCATGTTAAGAGGCATCTCTCCAATTTCATCTAAAAAAATAGTCCCTCCATCTCCCAATTCAAATTTACCAGGCTTTCCGCCCCTCTTAGCTCCAGTAAAAGCACCTTCTTCATAACCAAAAAGTTCAGATTCAAGAAGTTCATAAGGAATAGCAGCACAATTCACTCTTATAAAAGGACCATGGCGGCGAAAACTTTCCTGATGAATAGCCTGTGCTAACACTCCTTTTCCTGTACCACTCTCACCTACAATTAAGATGGTAGCATTAGTTTTAGCTGCTTTTTGGGCTAAAATTAAAACGTTTTTAAAACACCGATTTAAAGTGCGAATATGATTAAATTGAAAAGGTTTAGAGCAATCGTCTTCTCCAACTTTGTAGTTATATTCAATTCCTATTTCTGACTGTGTAATGGATTCTAAAAGATGATGTACCAGTTCTCTTTCAGCAGGCAAAAGCTGAAACAGCATGTATTCATTTTTAACACGGGCACTAAAAGGCATGCCTATCACAATAATAGTCTCACCTTTTTCGCTTTGCAAAGTCCATACTTGAGGTTTACTCGCAGTAAGTATTTCAGAATAATTAGTTAAAGGTATTATCTCTTCTAACAATCGACCTTGCACCCTTTGTCCACCAATGCCTAGCATATGAACACTAGTTTTATTTATTTCTACTACTTTCCCCTGGCTATCAACAATTATAAGGCCAAAAGGCATCATATGGAAGAGGGTTTCCACGTTGCTTAAAGATAATTCTTTCACGTCGTTCATATACCCTAAGAGGACCTTTTGATAGTTTTTATTTGCTTGAACAGATTGGACAGCAAGCGCTAAAAGTAATTTATTGCTTTCTTCTGAAAAAACGAAATTAAAACCCTCACTGGTAGAAGTAGGATAGATGGTAGCTTCCATCTCACAATACTTTTCTCCTGTCCCCCAACACTTAGTCTCTTTTACTTCCACTTTCTTTTTAAAAAGTTTGTTGAGAACCCCCGCTAACAAACCCGTTTCTAAATAGCATTGAGGCTCACCTATAGGAAGCAAGTGCGAACATGTTAAACACTCATGCCATTTGACTATTATCTTATCATTTTTTGCACTTTGCAGCTTAAGGTCTCCCATTCCAAGTTCGCCTATTTTAGCAGGTATTTCTTCTAGGGCATTTACAAGAAGTTGACTGCCAATAGAGTAACCTGCCTGATAATAAACTTCGTGCTTCGAGGTATTGATTAACATACCTCTTCCCCCTTTAATTGTACTTATTGTTAATCATTCAAAAACTTCTCACATATGCTAAATAAGTATCATAGTTTCTTTTTAGCTCCTCAACTGAATCACCGCCAAATTTTTTAAGGCATTCATCAGCAATCACCCATGCACAGACAGCCTCCAAAACACAAGCAGCAGCTTCAACAGCAGTGACATCCGACCTTTCATAAATAGCTTTTGTCTCTTCTTTTGTAGCTATATCCACAGAGTCAAGAGGCCGTAAAAGAGTGGGAATTGGCTTCATAGCAGCCCTTATCACTATAGGATTCCCGTTTGACATGCCTCCCTCAATGCCTCCGGCATTATTCGTCTTTCTATAAAAACCCTCGTTTTCCTTGTAATATATATCATCGTGCACCAGCGATCCGGGAAGTCTTGCCCCTTCAAATCCCAGTCCAAATTCAACACCTTTTATGCCTTGAACGCTCATCACATGATAAGCGAGTAACGCATCCAACTTTCTATCCCACTGAGCATGGCTTCCCAGCCCAACAGGCACCCCTTCAATCACAATCTCTATTATTCCTCCCAGAGTATCCCCTTCTTTTTTCGCTTTTTCAATAAGCCTTTTCCACTTTTCTTCTCTTTTTGCTCCTCCAATCTCCAAAACTCTGCTTTTTAAAGATATATTCAATTCTTTCAAGAGAAGCTTGGCAACACTTCCAACTGCCACCCTTGCCGCCGTCTCTCTGGCACTGGCTCTTTCCAAAATATTTCTTATATCCCTCTGGTTATACTTAATAGAACCGGGTAAATCTGCATGTCCTGGCCTGGGCCTTGTGACAGGAGGAACCTTTTTATCCTTCCAGTTTTTATAATCCCTATTTTTAATCTCCATTGCAAGAGGGGCACCAGTAGTCTTCCCATCCCTTACCCCACTTATTATATGTATTTCATCTTTTTCAATAGCCATCCTTCCTCCTCTGCCGTAGCCTTTTTGTCTTCTTTCCAGCTCTTTATTGATAAATTCTGCATCAATAAAAAGATTTGAAGGAAGCCCTTCAATAATGGCAATCAAAGCCTCCCCGTGTGATTCTCCAGCTGTAAGATATCTCATCTTATCCCCCTACCTTTTCTTCTTCCTCTATCTTTTCTTCATAGGATGCCACCACAAATTTCAATAAAAGCGGCAATAGAAAAAGCTGCCATCGCAAGCCAAACTGTGGGACTATAATATGATATTTCACCCGTTGCCACCTTTTGACTTATTACACCTATATCAGTCGAACCGGCAAGGAGCCCCATCACAAACAAAACCAGTATAATAGTTGGTTCCACCAGCGCTGCCAGTGTCATTTCACGGCTGGCACCTATCCCCGCAAATCCACTACCAGAATCTAGACCTGCAGCAGCGAAAAAAAACCGCCCCAAAGCAAACAAATAAACAATTGCAATTAAATCCCCCACCATCCTTAATGGCGATTGTAAAGTTAAAATTGGGGTCATCATTGCGATGAGCAAAATTGTCGCCATCATTACGTAAGGAGTCAAGCAAAAAATCCAGCTACTCTGTGCCGGCACTACTCGCTGTCTTTTTATTAATTTGAAAATATCGCGGTAATCCTGAAATATACTGGGACCTTTCCTCGAATGAATTTTCGCCCTTAAAACACGGGCAAAGCCCGAAAAAAATGGCGCTACTGCCATTA
>NZ_ATXI01000031.1 GCF_000421605.1 Thermodesulfobacterium thermophilum DSM 1276 | reverse complement strand
TCATCTTCGTCTATCTCCAAAATTATCTTCCAGAAGTTTAAATTTTTCTTATCAAAGCGATGAAGGTTGTTTAAAAAGACCTCTTTTAATTTCTCCTTGGAAAAGGCTTTTAATAGGTCAATGGGATTGGCATAAAGTAGGGCTCGGATGAGAAGCTCCTCTTCGCTAACTACCCTATCCCAAGCAAACTTTTGAAGTAGAGATTTTGGGTCAACCTCTGAGGGTTGAGAAAGCAAATCTTTCGCCATATAGTCTAAGAAGCTTTTACTTTTCTCTTTTTTAAAGTTTCTTTAGTAATTTCAACAGGAAGTAAAGATTTAAGGTCTAAACGTTCAGATGCTGATAGAATCTCTATTCCTACCAATTCACCAGACTGATCAACATCAAAGGTTATATCCTCGTCTACTTCTATACAAGATACTTTTTTAGCTTTCCCAAGTTTGATATAAAGAATGTCATATTTAGGATCATAGGAAATTCTCATTATTCACCTCCATTTTCCATAAAAAAATTTCTTTGCCGAAATTTCAGCTCCTAATAATAAAACTTCTTTCATTCTTTCCTTAGCATGTTCAACAGACTTAATCTTCATTAAAACGCTTGCCCAAGGTTTTTTCCAAGACGAGTAGCCGGTTGCCCCTACAAATTATTTTTTATTATAAAAAATTTTCGAAAAATTTCAAAAGTGATTTTTTCTGGGACCGAAGACATGGATGGGCTGACACTCCGAGACGTCTTTTTTTGTCGCCCCGAGCCGCAAGGCGAGGGGTCTTCCAATTGCCAAAGAGGAGATTTCTCGCTACGCTCGAAACGACAAAATGAGGCTAGGCTCGAAAAGACAGAAAAGGGCTGTCGCCCCGAGCGTCAGCCGAGGGGTCCCTCGGCGCTTATGCGCCTCGGGAGGACATCCCAAGGCGTCATCCCGAACGAAGTGAGGGATGCCTCGCTAACGCTCGGCAAGACAGGTTGGAGGATGTCGCCCCGAGGCGTAAGCCGAGGGGTCTCCTAACAGTTTTTACCCGCTTTCAATAAGCCTTATCTCTTCTTCTGTAAGCCCATATAGTTTATAAACTAATTGGTCTATTTCTTTTTCAAGCTCTTTGACTTTTTGCTGTTTTTCTTGGCTGGTCTCAAAATCGGGGGATTGGGTAAGCGTGAGGATTTCTTGGACTTTTTGGACTATTTGGTCTGCGAGGGGTTGTTTTATCACTCCAAGCCATACAATTTTAATACTTTTTCGTCAAGTTCTTTTTGGATTTTTTCCAATCTTTCCTCGGCTTCCTTTTCAGTTATTTTCCCAGAAAATTTTTCTTCCTGAACTCTCTTAGCTCTGTCAAAGATAAGTTCAAATTCTTTTAATTGCTCAGGAGTTGGAATTATTATCGGAAGTTGGCGTATATCATTAATTTGTAAGTTAACAGATGTATTAATAAATTCCTTTAAAAAATTGAATAAAAACCTAGAATTTAAAATTGATACTAAGTACTTGTTATTACTAACTAATAGATGTTTTGTATACAGAGACATTGAAGCAACGTCATTTACACTAATTTCTTTAATTCTACATTTAATAAACATACTTTCCTCATTAATAGGTGTGGAAACATTATTCCAGCAAAACCCTTCCCGAAAGTAGAATTGATAGCCTTGCCATCTCGCCTTTGGATCTGTTTGTAATACTCTCACATTTTCTCTGTTCCAGTCAATATAATAGGGTGTTGGTGCCCACCAACGATTGCCGTCTTTATCTCCTTTATCATATGGAACATAAGTTTTATCTCTATCTATTCCGTTTAACTTCTCATCATCACTCAAACTATCCACATCGGCTATCTCATCCTTACTAACAATCCTATAAAGCCAACCTTGTCCAAAAATATCCCTTCCGTATTTTTCCTTTAAACCATCAAACAACTTTCTAATCTCTTTTTCAGATAAACTATTAAGATAATCCTCTACATCTTTTTTAGATTTTAGATTGCTAAGCTCCTTTGGATTTTGAGTTTTTATAAAATTCCAAAGTTTCTCAGGTCTTTCCTTTCTAACTTTTTCAGCCCATTTGGTACCCTCTAATACACCAACATATTTGCCGTTATTACCAGTTGCAAGCCCTTGCCCACCCTCTGTAATCAACCCAAGCAAAGTTATATCGCCTGGTTTTAAAGAATTCCTGTAGTCATCAAGATATTCCTTATATTTATAAATCTTTTTACTGTCGGATATAAATGGCCACCACTTATCTAAAAGCTCCTTAACCTTCTTTCCAATCTTTTCATAAATCTTTAAGTTGAACTCCGTTGGCATAAAAAACACATTATTTGCAACATTTTTATAAGCTTCATCTTTAACTTTATAAACCTCCTTCTTATCCAATCCATTTCTTGCATCTATAAAAAGTATTTCATAATCCTTAGCCCTTGTTTTTTGAACAATAGTAATACAAGTATCCACCATAGCACTTTCGAAAGGATTTGCCGTATCTACCAACTGTAAAAGTTTATTGTCTAAAATCAGCTTTCTTAAATTTTTCTTTGTCTGAATGGTCCAAAAAGTTTTGGATGAGATAAACGCCAAAATTCCATTTTCTCTTAAAATTTCAATACCTTTAAAGTAAAAATGATTATACAGGTCATCAGAAAAGCCGTAAACTCTTTCTAAAACTTTTTTAAACTCCTTATCAACGCCCTTTGTAGATACATACGGCGGGTTTCCAATCACAATATCAAACCCACCTCTCACTCCGAACATCCATTCAGGGTCAAACCAATCTGCAGAGGCGTTTTGGTCAAAGGGGTCAAAGCTTGCAATCTTTTCAGCTACCTCATCAGACCATCCATGTTTTTTCAAAATATTAGCAATCTGTTTTCTTAATTCATGATCTTTCTTCTGTAGTTCCTCTTTTTCCCTACGGGTTTTTATCCTAAAATACCTGTGTCTTAACAATTTTAAATCCATCTCTAATGTAGCAGTATGTTGATAAATCAAATGCAAGGGATTGCTTGGCTTTTCTAATCCAATCAAAGTATTTGCAGCAATAAACTTAGTTTCAAGATTTGGTAAAGGTAAAATTCCAAAGTTTGGTTTACTTTTATCTACTTTCTGGTCCAATATTAAAGAAATAAAGAATCTTAGTTTGCTAATCTGAATGGCTATAGGCTGAATGTCTACTCCATATATACAATTTTCAATCAAGTATAGCTTTCTTGCATAATCAGGCTCGTTTATATTAGTATCAAAGTTTTCGTTTAATTCTCGCAAAAGCTCCTCTCTTTTTTCTTTATCCTTTTCTATCTTAAATATTTCATCTGCCTCTTTAGATGCTTTTTCTAATTGGATTTCATACCAAATCCTATTATCTGGGTCTATCTTCTGAAGGATATGAACAAGCTTATGCAAGGCACCCATTAGAAAAGCACCTGAACCACAAGCAGGGTCAATTATCTTCAAGTTGTCTATGGCTTTAGCAATCTTCAATCTATGATCCTCTGTTAAATTTGGCACTTCATCACTATAGGACAAAAGAAGTTCTATACTTTCCTCAGGTATATCTGGAAGGACTGTTTTAAGATAAGCTTTCAAACTTTCATCTACCATGTAGTCTACGATTTCACGCGGAGTATAATAGCTACCCGTTGCCTTTCTTGCCGTTGTTGCCGTTTCCGGATTATAAGATGCAAGTAAGTTTTCAAACACCTTACCCAATAGCTCTGGGTCAAGAGCTATCTCTTGGTCAATGGGTGTAGCCTCATCGGTCGTAAAGTTGTAGCTTTTTAAGATCTCAATCAGACCTCTAAATTTTTTTCTACCAAGCCCATAATTAGATAAATCAACTGTTTGTTCTTCTTCCTGAAAGAACAAATAATCAGGTATTTTAGCTTGCTTTTTCGGATTTCTTGAAAAACCATCTATATAAACTGAATCTTTATCTAAACAGTCAAAAAGTCCGCCGTTTATAAAAGGAATTTCAGAAAATATCTTCATTACTTCATCAGGAGGTATAAGGAATTTATCCTCATATCGGTATAAACTTTTTACACCAAAATTAGATTTGTTTGCAGGAAAACCTTTATCAAAAGCCCAACCTCTTTCGTTTATCGGACGGTTTAGCGTAGCAAAGAAAAGATTTTGAAGAATGGCATTGTAGTAATTATACCCTTTGCCAAAGTCTTTCACAATGCTTTTAAGCTGTTCTTTATCAAAAAGAACCTCAGGGATAAGTTCTTTTTCTTTTAAAAACCAAATAAAGATTAATCTTGTGATAAGCCTAATAAGGTTGATGGCAGTGCGTATTTCTCTATCTTTTTCTGGGTCATCTGAATATTTATAATCCTCAGGGAACCAAACTTTATCCATAGCATAGTAATACCAAGCTTGCAATTCATCATAAAATTGTTTGGTTACAGGTTCAACACTAAAGGCGGATTTTATGCTCTCAAAAGTTTCAAAATCGCACCTCCCTACTTGCAGAATAAAGGTCTTGTTAGGAAGCTTGGGACTAACATAGAAAGTATACCGTTTATAATAGCTATACCTTGCTTTCGTGCCAATTGGTTCCTTATACACTAAAGAAAAACGAAAATTCCCAGAATCATCATGAAAAATAAAAAGACCAATATTTACTTTATCAAGAAGCTTTTTTGCTATATCAAATTGCCTTTTTTTACTTGACCGCTCTGTAAGATTAGTTGTGAGCTCTAAAGTATAAACATGAAGGGGTTGTTGCTCTATCTCCTTCGTTGCCAACAACTGAAGCTTTTTAATTCCGTAATCATCAATAGTTTTATCTCCTAAATAAAATTTCTTTTCTGGTTTAATCGTAAAATTTTTGTTGAATAGAAAATCTTCTAAAGCTTCATAAGAAAAATTTTTAGCAAGTTCTTCAGCAAGTCTTATATCTTTGTCGGTGCTGTGTATAGGCATAGTATATCCCCCCAACTACCAATTATAATGTTGCTTGATTTTCTATAGCTATGATTATTTCTTTGTCTAAGCTTTTTAAACGTTCTTTTATCTTTTCTAAAAAATCTTCTCCTATTTCTTCTTTTAGTTTCTTAAGGGCATCGGCTATTTTATCTAGCTCACCTTTTTTTAGAAATGTCTCAAGCGATACTATTTCTGCCCATACATAGTCTGACAATGTTCCATATTCTCTGATATCTTCTATCAAACTATGAATAAACGGAATTAAAGGTTTAATTTGTTCAGCTTCTAACTTTAGTAAAGTATTTAACAAATTAAAAGCCTTATTTGAAAGTTCATTAGGCTTTAATTGCCTTGATTTTTGATAAGCTATCCTTTCGTTTAAAATTTGGTCATAGTGGTCCCAGAAATCGCTTGATAGAGGTAATGCCGGTTCATCCTTTTCGCACCGAACTTTCTCTATTACCTTTTCAAAGGAGACTGCCTCTGGAATAGCCTTCCTATAATCCTTATAGCTGACAAATAGGTCTTTTCCTTTTTTTATGAAAACCAAAAGCTCGTTAGTTTCTCCTCTTTTAGCGACCTTGATACGCTTTGGCAAGGTAGATATTTCGTCCTCTATTTCTGGATATTTCTTAGTTATATTTTCGTATTCTTCTTTTATCTTAGAATAAAAGCTCTCTTCCTCATCTTCTTTGTAGGTCGTAAGCCTACGGTAGAGCTCTGCTGGTTGTGGTTCCTCATCAGGTGCAAAGATCTTTGCGTCTTCTCCGAGTATATTATGGATCATGAACATTTTAGTTTGAGCTATCTCTCGGGATTTCACAATGTCTGCCCCCTTTTCCGTCGGGAAAAAGTTAACGATGTAAATCTCATCATAGACTTTTTTCCCTATGCGGTTTATACGCCCAACTCTCTGAATTACTCTAACAGGGTTCCATGGTATATCATAATTTATTACAACACCAGCCCGGTTTAAATTTATTCCTTCCGAAAGTTTATCAGTTGTAAGCAAGATTTTATACCTATCATCCTGCTCCTTATATTGAGCATCAAAGTTTTTGTAAAGGTCTTCTAAAGTGCGTTTACTAAGGTTCCCAATAGCTACAAGTAAACTATCCTCAAACTCCCTCCTTAAATATTCTGCCAGATGTTTAGCTGTATCAATATATTCTGTAAAAATGACCACCTTTCTGTTCTGAACTAAATATTCCTTTAATCCAGATGTTAAACGCTCAACCTTTGGGTCGTATTCTCTTAATCCAACTTCTTCCAATCTTTTCATCAAATGTTCAAAAAGCCTAATATCATTTTCAATATGATTTATAAATTCTTTTGCCTGTTTAAAGTTATTTACTTCATAGATTTTATGATATTTTTTGTTAATCTTCTCTTCTTCTAAACTTTTTTCATACTCGGCAAGTTCTGCTTCAATGGTTTCATCGTCTGCCTCGGCTATTTTTTCCAAAAGCTTTCTATCCAAAATGAACTTGCCAGTCCTTTCAATAAACTTTAAAGCCTTTTCATGTGTTCTTTTAAACCTTTGCAAACTTTCATAAAAAGCACCAAAACTACTTTCAAACCTTTTTACAAGAAGCCGTCTCATGAAATCATAAAGGTTTCTTTGGCTTAGATAAAGAAAACTTTCTTCAGGGGTGATTTTAGAAATTTCTTGTTCAAGAATAATGTCTTCAATATCCTTTATTCCCTTCTCATACTTTATTGGAAAATAGATAGCACCAGAAAAGGTTCTTGAGGTTCCGTCAAAGGGAGCAAAAGTTTGGATAACTTCATCATAAAATTCTAACTGCTCTGGTGTTAATTCATAGAACCACTCTATCGGGTCTTTTACTTCAGGAAGGTCTATTTTCTCTTTAAAATATCTAAGGTCAAGACGATTTCGTCTTATAACTACTGGCTCAAGAATCGACCTTATCTCATTCGCAATCTCCTTAGCCTTTTCATTTACCTTCCCTAAGTCTACCTTTTTACTTCTAAATATCTCCTTATAATATTTCTCTACTTGATTTCTTTTCTTAATATCATAAGAATTATGGTAATTCTTAATGTAAGAAAGTTTTTTAAAAATATGCTCATACTCCCAAAATCTACTTTCAAGGTCCTCATCGAGCACGATTGATGATTTTTTAGGTATGGTAAAAAGCTTTAAGAGGGCAAACAAATCAGCCGGACGGTTATTGAAGGGTGTTGCTGTAAGTAAGATTACCTTTCTACCCCTACAAATTTCGCTAAGATAATAGTAGCTTTGCGTTCTTTCATTCCTAAATCTGTGAGCTTCATCAACGATCACAATCTCAATATCTTCTTTCTTTTTAACAAAATTTAATGCTTCCTCAAGTTTACCTACTGAAAAGACTTCCCAATCGTAAAGCTTAAAATCTTCAAGATACTTCTTCCATCCTGATAATTTGGCCTCATCCCCTATTAAATGTGGTGGACAAATTACTATCCCTCTTTTTCCAAGCACTTTAGCGGTTAGACAAGCTATAACAGTTTTTCCTAATCCAACAACATCGGCAAGAATAGTTCCATTATGCGCTTCACAGTTTGATACTGCCTGAGAAACAGCGGTCAGTTGATAAGAATAGGGCTTATAACCAGCCTTTTCCATTAATTCCTTAAGATCCTCTTTTAAATCCTTTCCTTGATGTATATTTAAATAAGTTTTTAGGAGATAAACATAAGCCGTAAAAGGATTGACTTTTCTTAATAAAGTTTCATTTCTAAGGATGTTTACCAATTTTGAAATATCATTCTTAGATAATTCTACAGCCTTATTCCAGTGCTCGTCAAAATACTCCTCAGCCTCTTTAAAACCAAAGTCTTTAATTTCTACATTGAACTCATTTTGAGATGTCAAACCAGCCTTTGTAAGGTTGCTACTTCCTGTAATGAAAAGATTAGGTAAAATTTCATTATCTTTCAGCTTAAAAAGATATAACTTAGCATGATTCGGCTCTCTTGTTTTTCTCATCACTAACTTTTCTTCTTCTAATAACTTTATAAAAAAATCCACCTGTTCATAAAAATCTTTGTTATCCATTTCATTTGAATTAAAAGCTTTTTTTACAGAATCAAAAAAGTTTTGTATTATTATTTCCTTGCTGTATTCTTGTAAATATGGTTTCTTTCTAGCTACCTCATAAATCCTATAATTATCTGTATCTACATACAAACCTACAAGTATTTTTATATGCTCTGGTTCTAATTCATTGTTTTTATACATCTCTTTCAGTGTCTCATACAACTCATTTATCCCTGAAAAATAGAAAAAACCAACAAGAAACTTTAATTCCTTACTATTTTTTATCAATACCTTTAGTCTTTCTTCAAAAATCTTTAACCCTTCATTCGTGATAAAAACGCTCATCTTTTTCCTCCTCCTTTATTTAATTTATTTTGTTTTCTTTCAAACAAAGTCTCTCCTCCCCTACGAAAAACTCCTTTATCTCTGACCATTTTTTATCTATATCTTCATAAGACTCCTTTTCAGCATCTTCAAAATAGATAATACTTTTTAAAATAACACCGATAGATAAGGTTGGATATTTAGTTTTAGC
>NZ_ATXI01000030.1 GCF_000421605.1 Thermodesulfobacterium thermophilum DSM 1276 | reverse complement strand
TCAACCGATGAGAAGGTATCAAGAGAGGTCACCACAATTGGCACTCCCTTTGTCTTAGCTATGTTTACCACCATCTCGCTTGGATATAACCCACCTGTCAAAAGTAAACACTTGGTAGAAGTCTCTAAAGCTAAAATCTGAATGTCTGTCCTGTTTACCCCTGTTATCACTAACTTGTTAGGTATCCTTAAAAAATACCTCATCGCATTCTCAGGGTCCATCGCACCTATCGTAATGTTCTCTACAAACTCATCAAGCTTGTCCTCACAACACACAATACCCCCGTTAACCACCTCAAGTAGCGTCCTAACCGTTACTGCCTCAAGCAACTTGTCCTTCTTGAAAATCCCTAAAACCTCTACACCCTTACCCTCTAAATAAGGAATCACCTTCTCCTTTACATAAGGATATTCCTCAACAGGGACCTTGTTTATCACCGCACCGGCAAAATTTTCCCCTAAAAGCTCTTTGATTCCTAAAATATCATCCACCGAGGTCTCTCCATCCCAAAGCTGAACTATTAACCCCTTACCCTTTAATTCTTTTATTAAATGAAAGCTGTCTATCCCAAGGCTGTAGCCTTCAAAAATGTTGTCTCCCCCAACCACAAAAAGGTAATCTTTAAGTTCAGACTGTTTTTTAATAACCTCTCTTATCTGCTGGTCTACTGATATGTCTTCTCCTTCAAACAGTTTGTACTGCACATCATAGGTAAACACAAACGGGCAGGACCATTCTACAGGGTCCTCAAGCTCTAAGACCTTATGGATAAACATCGCCTCTTCATCAAGAATTTTGTCTCCTACCTTGACAGGCACTTTGCCTATCAACTTCATATAACCAACTTTATTTCCCTTTTCTTTCAGGTTTAAAGCAAGGCCTAAAGCCAAGATGTTTCTTCCGGTAAACGGTCTGTTTGATACCAGAAATATGGATTTCATCTCCTTACCCCCTTGTTCCTTATCCTTTTTAATTATATTATGCCTTTTAATAGAACTTTTGACAACTCTCAAAATCAAAAAGCACGTTGAAATTTCTTAAATCAATTTTAAAATAATATTTATAAAAAGTTTTTTTAAGGAGATAAGGATGGAAATAGTAATCCTAGGTCATCCAGTTTTAAAGGAAAAAGCTTTACCTATAGAAAACATAGATGGAGAAATCAAAAACCTGGTGGAACAAATGGCGGAAACCATGTATAAAGCCAAAGGGCTTGGATTAGCAGCCAATCAAGTAGGAGTATTAAAAAGAGTGTTTTTATTAGATGTTTCACAGAAAGAAGGAACCCCAAAGTTAGAAGTCTATATAAACCCAGAGATCTTACAAACTGAAGGATATACTACTTATGAAGAAGGATGTCTTAGTATCCCTGGATATTATGCCAAGGTAGAAAGACATGCCAAGCTTTATATCAGAGCGTTAGATTTAGATGGCAATCCATTTGAACGAGAACTTGAAGGGTTACATGCCATAGCCTTTCAACATGAATATGACCATTTAGAGGGGATACTTTTTATAGACAGGTTGTCTCCTTTAAAACGTAGC
Organism: Thermodesulfobacterium thermophilum DSM 1276; assembly: GCF_000421605.1. GTDB lineage: Bacteria > Desulfobacterota > Thermodesulfobacteria > Thermodesulfobacteriales > Thermodesulfobacteriaceae > Thermodesulfobacterium > Thermodesulfobacterium thermophilum. Next base: position 6,982 of record NZ_ATXI01000030.1, on the reverse strand, counting down.
CTTTTTCAAAAATGGTGGAAAAAGAATCAACCTAAGAAATAACTCTAAAAGTTTCGATAAAAATGGTTTCTCCTTTTTGATTTAATTTTATAAAAGCTCCTTCGAGTTTAAGTTGTCCTGTTTTTTCTACCTCTAACTTTCTTGGAACCATGTTTAAGTACATCTCTAATGCCTGGTCTATCTTCATACCTATGATACTTTCTACTGCTCCACACATCCCTACATCGGTTATATACCCGGTCTTATGAGATAAAATCCTGGCATCTGAGGTTTGAACGTGGGTATGAGTACCCAGAACTACAGAGACCACTCCGTTTAAAAAGTAACCCAGGGCTATTTTTTCTGAGGTGGCTTCAGCATGAAAATCAACCAAGATTAACGGTGTTTCTTTTTTTAATTCTAAAGCTAATTTTTTACCTACCAAAAACGGATTAAGCAAAGGACGCATAAAGATGCGTCCTTCAAGGTTAATTACCCCTAATTTTAAATCTTTTTTGGTATATACAGTCCATCCTTTGCCTGGAGCTCCTTCCCCATAATTAGCAGGTCTTATTACTCTTTCAGACTTATTGAGATAAGGGTAAAATTCTTTTTTCCAAACATGATTGCCTGAGGTTAAAACATCTATACCGTAAGAAAAAAGTTCCTCAGCTACTTTCTCGGTAAGACCATACCCACCTGCAGCATTTTCTCCGTTAGCTACCACAAAATCAGGTTGATATTTTTTCAAGACATCTGGCAGAAGGTCTTTAACCGCTTTTCTTCCGGCACTACCTACGATATCTCCTAAAAACAAAATTTTTATTTCTTTAACCTCTTCCATAAATTCATCCTGTTAATATTTTTATTTTGCGTACTCTATTACCCGGGTTTCTCTTATTACTGTTACTCTGATAATCCCCGGGTAGGTTACTTCTTTTTCGATTTTTTGTGCAATTTCTCGAGCTAATACATAAGCTTGTTCGTCTGTAATCTTTTTATCATCTACTATAACCCTAATTTCTCTCCCTGCCTGAATAGCAAAAGCTTTTTCTACTCCTTCAAAAGAGTAAGCAATAGATTCTAACTCTTTTATTCTTTTAATATAAGCCTCAAGAAGTTCTCTTCTTGCACCAGGTCTTGCCCCTGAAATAGCATCAGCTATCTGCAAAAGAATTCCTAAAAGACTATTTATAGGTATATCTTCATGATGAGAGGCGATAGCATTTACGATTTCCTCATCTTCTCCGTATTTTCTCGCAATTTCAGCCCCTATCAAAGCATGAGGACCTTCTAATTCATAAGAAGCAGCCTTACCTATGTCATGTAATAAAGCAGCCCTTTTGGCTTTTTTTACATCTATCCCCAGTTCTCCTGCTAAAGCTCCACAAATAATAGCTGTTTCTATAGAATGTTGAAGCACGTTTTGACTATAGCTTGTCCTATATTTAAGCTTACCAAGCATTTTTACTAATTCTGGATGAAGACCATAAACTCCCAATTCAAAACAGGCCTTTTCTCCTACCTCCACAAGATGTTGCTCCATTTCTTCTTCTACTTGTCTAACCACCTCTTCTATTCTCGTAGGATGTATCCTTCCGTCTGCTATAAGCTTTTCTAAGGCTAAACGAGCTATTTCTCTTCTAAGTGGGTCTACACAGGAAAGAACTACCACTTCAGGTGTATCATCTATCAAAAGGTCAACTCCTGTTAAGGTTTCAAAGGTTCTTATGTTTCTTCCTTCTCTTCCTATGATCCTACCCTTCATTTCCTCGTTAGGAAGTTGAACGGTGGAAACGGTTTTTTCGGTTACAAAAGGTATGGCTGCTTTAGCCACTGAATAAGAGAGAAGTTCCTGAGTTTTTCTTTTAACCTCTTCTTTTATTTCATTTTCTATCTTCATTATTAGTTTTGCCTTTTCTTCTGTCAATTCTTCGTCAACTCTTTTAAGAAGTATTTCCTTAGCCTCTTTTTCAGAAAGTCCGGCTATTTTTTCAAGTTCTTCCCTTGCCTGATGATATAATCTTTCTATTTCATGTTTTTGTTCTTCTAAAGATTTTTTAAATTCTTCTATCTCTCTTAGTTTTTTTTCTAAACCTTCTTCTCTTTTTAATAACTGTTCTTCTCTCTTAAAAAGATCGCTTTCTTTTTTAGAGAGATATTCTTCTTTACTTACTATTCTTTCTTCTTTTAAGGTTACTTCTTGAAGTCTTTTGTTAAACTCTTCTTCTAATTTTTGTTTATGAGACAAAATCTGTTCTTTAACTTTGAGTTCCGCCTGTTGAAGCCTAAAATTAGCCTCTCTTTCTGCCTTCTCTAAAACTTCTTTAGCTTTTTTTTCTGCCTCTTTGATGATTTCTTCAGCAGTTTTTTGAACCAAAAGGTTCTTTTTCTTCTGGAAGTATAAATAGACCCATAATATGGCTATTCCCAATAAACTACCTAAAATCAAGCCTAAAACAAGACCCATAAGACTCCTCCCTTATATATGATTTTTAAGGAGGAAGGAGAAAAGAAAAATTTAAAAAGATTTAAGGAAACCCCAGGGTGCCGTGGGAGCTCCCTGCTCCAAGCTCTTATTCTAAAAACTTTAGGGGTGGGGTCTGGCTAGTCCTGGATGCTCTTAACGAGCAAAAGACCCCAGATCCACCAAACCCCAACAAACTTTTAGTGTTAGCTTGGCAGGGCTCTACTCTCTTCACGAACACCCCAGGGATGGTTTTTCTTGTTCTAAAAACTCTCCCAGTTTTAAAATTTGTCCCTTAAGGTATTCTTCTAACTCTTCTTTTTCTCTTTTAAGCTTTACATAATCATGAGCTACCTGTAAAAGTAGCCAAACTGCCAGCTTAAAAGTAGGAACTTTTTTAATCTTCTCTACCTCTTTCTTTTTTTCCTCTAAATAAGCAAGCACCTCTGTTATTTCTTCTTCCGAGATATGGGCTCGGAAGGTAAACCTTTGTCCTAAAAACTCAAAAACTACTTCTTTTGAATTTAACATAGGCTTTTACATCTATCTTTAAAATCTATATTTGGGAGAGTTTCTCTATCAAACTACCAATTTTTTCTTTTAAAACCTTTCTTTCCTCCTCCCTCCTTTCTATTTCCTCTATAAGCCTTGCATTTTCCTCCTCTTTGTTTTTTAATTTATTTATAAGTTCCTCTTTTTCGTTTCTAAGTTGGACTACCAAAGCTATAAGAGCATCTATCTTTTCTTCTAAGTTAGCAATTTCCTGAAAAGCCATTTATTATGACCTCCCTTTTCGTTTAAATTTTTATAGTTTTAATTTAAGTAAAATATATTTTCAGGTTTTGTCAAGGGAAAAAATACCCTCTCATTAGGATTGACAAAAGTTTCACGTCTGATAAAATTTAAAGATAAAAAATTTCAAAAAAACAAATGCTAACAAAAAATCAAAACCTTCCTTCAAAAGAACTCTTAGAAAATTCTTTTTTAGCTGACCTTCACATCCATTCCAAATACAGTAGAGCTTGTAGTCAAAAAATGGAAATTCCTCAAATAGCTCAAATAGGCCATAAAAAAGGGCTTTCGTTGATAGGTACAGGGGATTTTACTCATCCTGCTTGGTTTAAAGAACTTAAAAATTGGCTTGAGTTTGACCCATCTTCAGGACTTTTGGTTTTTAAACACCTGCCTGAAGGTCCAAAATTTATACTTACTTCCGAGGTTTCCCTGATTTTTTCTCAAGGAGAGAAAACCAACCGAAGGGTTCATCTTATTCTTATAGCTCCTAATTTTGAGGTAGCTGAAGAAATAAATCTTTATCTTTCTAAACTTGGGTCACTAACGGCAGATGGAAGACCTACTTTTGGAGTTTCTTGTAAAAAACTAGTTTCAGACCTGATGACGATTTCAAAGGAAATACTGGTTATTCCTGCTCATGCTTGGACCCCCTGGTATTCAGTCTTTGGAGCCTTTTCAGGTTTTGATAGTCTTGAAGAAGCCTTTGAAGAAGCTACCTCTTATATCTATGCGATAGAAACTGGCCTTTCTTCAGACCCAGAAATGAACTGGCGAATTTCTAAGCTTGACTCAATTACTCTTATTTCTTGCTCTGACGCCCATTCACCTGCTAAGTTAGGAAGAGAAGCTACCGCTTTTTTTTACCCTCTTACTTATGAAAACATCTATTCTTCGATAAAAACAGGTAAGATCGCGTTTACCATAGAGTTTTATCCTGAAGAGGGAAAATATCACTTTGACGGCCACAGAAATTGTAAAGTCAGCCTTTCTCCTAAAGAAGCCAAGGCTTTAGGTCTCAAATGTCCTAAATGTGGAGAAAAAATTACGATAGGGGTTCTTCATCGGATAGAAGATCTGGCTGACAGAGAGGAGGGATATATCCCTCCTAACAAACCTCTTTCAGTACATCTGGTACCTTTAATAGAGATCCTAAGTGAGATTTTTAATCTTTCTCCTACTTCTAAAACTTTAGCCAAACTTTACGAGCAATATACCTCAGTTGCTGAAAATGAATTTAACCTTCTTTTAAAATTGACAGAAGATGAATTAGTGTCTCTTTTACCTGAAAAATTAGCAGAAGCTATCCTCAAGGTACGAAAAGGTGAGGTATCTGTTAAACCAGGTTATGACGGAGAATACGGGGTGGTAAAGGTCTTTTCTAATTTTGAACCAGAAGAACCTTTCCTTAAACAACAACCTCTTTTTTCTTTTTGAAAGTTTTACCTTTTAGACGTGTAATTTTTACAAAATTTTTTATTTTTACAAAACCAAAATTAGATAACCTTTCGTTTCCTTTTGAAATTTTCTTAAAAATCAAACTGGTTATTCTTTAAATTCATCCAGGTATTTTAGGCACGTTTTTTGTTTTTAAAAATATAAAAAAACAAGTGCAGGAGGTAAAAGCTTATGAGTAAAAAATTAAAATTTTTTGTCTTAGGATTTTTAATACTTCTTTTATTAAGCCCTTTAGGATTAAAGGCAGAAAACCTTAAGCTGGGTGTCTCTTTTTCCGAGGACAAGATAACCCATTTTTATTTAGCAGTAAGTAACTATTTTCAAGTCCCTAAGGAAAAAATTGTTATTCTAAAAAGAGGTTCTCTCATTAAGGAAGAAGAACTTCCTTTAGTTTTATATTTAAGCCATAAAAAGAAAGTAAGCCCAGAGTTTATTATAGACCTACGTAATCGAGGCTATAGTTGGTATAAAATTTTTATTTATTTAGGTCTTAAACCAGAAAGGGAGTTTGAAAAATGGGTTGTAATCTATCAGCCCGCTTATGGTCCCCCTTATGGTAAGGCTTGGGGATACCATAAAAAACATCCCACCCGTAAAATAGTTTTTAATGATCATGACTTGATAATATTATCTAATGTCCATTTTATGTCAAACTATTATCAAATAAAACCTATAAAAATAAGAGAAGGACTTGAGAAACATCGAAATATTTTAATATTACACGAACATCTATTTAAAAACAAACACCGAATAAAAAATAATAAATAGTAACTGCAAGCCTACCTTTGAGGAATTGAAATTAATTGTTCTATAATACATTAAATAAAATGCTGTAAACTGCAAGCCTACCTTTGAGGAATTGAAAGCAGATAGGCAGTTGGTTGAAGGACAAGGTGGATGTGTAACTGCAAGCCTACCTTTGAGGAATTGAAAAGTGTTTTGAAAAAAATTTAAAAATCAATTTCTAGTTTATGTCTTTTTATGAATTCTAAATCATCTATATAGGTAAAGCCTTTGGTAGTTAAATAATTTCCTGTCATTAAAGCATTGGCTCCTGCAAGGAAAATCCAAGAAGCAAATTCTTTAAGTATAGGTCTTCCTCCACAAACTCTAATATCTTTTTTGGACAAAATAATTCTAAACATAGCAATAATTTTTAAAGCTTCAAAAGGAGACAAAGGGTTGATATGTGCTAAAGGAGTTCCTTTTATTGGTGTAAGAAAATTAATAGGTATAGAATCTACATCCAGAGATTTTAAAAAGTATGCCATATCAATTCTATCTTCCCAGGATTCACCCATTCCAAAGATACCACCAGAGCATATAGAAATTTTGGCTTTTTTCGCTGCTTCAAGAGTGCGAACTTTATCAGCAAATTTATGAGTAGTACATATTTTAGGAAAAAAATTTTCTGAAGTCTCAATGTTACAGTGAAGCCTCTGAAGTCCATGGTCTCTCAAGTAACATATCTCATCATAATCTAATAAACCTAAGGAAGCACAAGTATTTATCTCTTTTCGAGAAAGAAATTCTACGGTTTTTGCAATATCTTTAATTTCTTTTTTAGAAGGCTTTTTTCCACTTATAACGATAGAAAATCTTTTAACTTTATATTGTTTCGCTTCTAAAGCCTTTTCAAGGATTGTAGTTTTATCCATTAAAGGATAAACTGGTGCTGAAGTTTTATATTTTGAAGATTGAGCACAGAAGGCACAATCTTCTGAACATTTCCCGCTTTTAGCATTTACTATAGCGCAGAGTTCAATTTTGTTACCTTTATATTTATTTCTTACAGAATTAGCAATAAAAAGCAATTTGTAAAAATCTAATCTTTCAAGAATTTTGAGATAATTTTCTGTTGGATTGTTCATTAAAAATACCTTAGGCTCTTGATCCAATATTCTAAAAAATTATAATACAGAAACTTAAAAAACAAGTGTTTTTGTTTTTATGTCTAAAATAAAATTAATCCCCCGGAAGATATTTTCCGGGGGTTAATGTTTTAAAATTTTTTAAATTAACACCCTTCTACTTTTTTCTTGGCACCAGCGGGTTTATTAGCTGGCTTCTCAGCGGGTTTTTCAGCTGCTTTCTCAGCAGGTTTTTCAGCGGGTTTTTCAGCTGCTTTCTCAGCAGGCTGAGCTGCTGGAGCAGGAGCCTCTGTCTTAGGTGCTTCAGGCTTTGGAGCCTCTTCCTTCTTCTGCTGACATCCTGCTAATCCAATCACACCAGCTAAAGCCAAACTTAACATGAAAGATACTACCTTCCTCATCTCTCTTACCTCCT
>NZ_ATXI01000029.1 GCF_000421605.1 Thermodesulfobacterium thermophilum DSM 1276 | reverse complement strand
CATCTTTCAAGAATCCTGCTTTTATGGCTTTTTGTTGGTTTTCTTATTTTTGCAGGATCTATGATGTTTTGGTATAAACCCAAAAAAGGGAGAAGCTTATTATTTATGGAGTTGCGGTTGGTGGACTGGCAGGGTATATAGACAGTTTTATCGTAATTTTTTATTCCTTTTCAGGATTTTTAGGGCATATTTCTGTGGGGAACATAGACCCTTATCTTCTTGTTTTATGCGCCATAGGTTCAATAGCTGGTGGATTGCTTGGAAACTATCTTATGAGAAAAAGGTTAACTGCTCCTCAGGTTAAAAAAGTTATAGGAATAGTATTGTATATCATCGCAGTTAAGATGCTTGGGGATTTATTAATATAGATTATATTATATTATATTATTTTTTAATATATTCTGACTTCTGACTTATGCCACATACTTTAGTGCGTATTTATTTTACAGAAGATGACGAAGCTTTGTTTGTTAAACTTTTATTTGCACTAAAATTGGTAATAGCAGGTGCTGTAGGTTCTTTCATAGGTGCGAGACTTACGAGTCTATGGTTACCAAGTAACCGCGTCAGACAACTTTTTGGAGTAGTGCTTGTAATAGTAACGTTATATAAAGTTCTTAGCATGCTTAGTCATTAAAATGTTAGTAGAACTTTTTGTATCATTTTTGAAACTCGGACTCACTGCTTTTGGTGGTCCTGCGATGGTAGCTTACATAAAAGATCTTGCAGTTGAAAAAAAGCGATGGCTTGATAGTAAGACTTTTCAGGATGGAGTGGTTATAGCTCAGGCAATCCCAGGAGCTACTGCTATGCAGGTTGCAGCTTATGTAGGATTTAAAACCAGAGGAATATTAGGAGGGATTGCCAGTTTTACAGGGTTTGGGTTACCTGCTTTTTTGTTAATGCTTATTTTATCTTATTTTTATGTTAAGACACATGACCTTCCAGAGGTTATTTCAGTTTTTAACGGACTTCAAGTGGTAGTGATAAGTATTGTGGCTAACGCTTTTCTAAGTTTTGCAAGACCTTTGGTTAAGTCAAAGGGTGAGATGTTGATAGGTTTTCTTTCTTTTTTACTTTTTTGGCTTAAGGTTAGTCCTTTCTTGATCATCTTTATGTGTTTAGTTTTGTCCCAGTTATTGTTTATAGATGTTTCTATCTACAAACCAGGGAACTCAAAAAAAATAAATTTTATAGGTCTTGTATGTCTTATTTTTGTTCCTTTGATAGGCTTATTTTGTTTATATTTTGTGGATAAGACCCTTTTTACGATTTCGCTAACCATGATAAAAATAGACCTTTTTGCTTTTGGAGGAGGCTATGCCTCTTTACCTCTTATGATGCATGAATTTGTAAATAGATTGGGCTGGCTTGATAATAAAACTTTTATAGATGGTATTGCGCTTGGACAAGTTACTCCAGGTCCGATAGTGATAACAGCTACTTTTGTAGGTTATCTATTAAAAGGTCTTTTGGGAGCTCTGATAGCAACGATTTCTGTTTTTACCCCATCTTTTATCATCATGGCATTATTCTCCGAGTTTTCAGATAAAATGAATCAATTAAAAATTTTTTTAAAAGCAAAACAGGGAATCTTAGCCTCTTTTTCTGGTTTACTTCTTTTTGTGGCAATTAAGTTTATGGTTTCTTTAGACTGGAATTTCTTGAAAGCCTTGATGGCTGTAGTGAGTTTCTTTGCTCTCTATCGAAAAGTTAATCTTGTTTACGTAGTTCTTATTTCTGTGTTACTTTCAGCTTTTCTTTTTTAATCTCATTTTAGTAACATTTTCTTTTTAGTTATTTCACATTAATATCGCTAAAATTTAAAAATTTCTCAAAATTTTTACAATTTTAATCTATAAAAAATATAAAAATATTTTTTATTGATATTTTTTAAAAAATATGTTATCAAAATAAATAATATTTTTTTAAAAATATGTTTTAAGTTGCAACTAATGAAAATTAGTTCTTGATAGGGGGTTGAAATGTGGGGTAAAAAAGCTTTACTTTTTGTTTTGGCTTTAGAAATGTTTTTTGTTTCTAAGGGTTTTGCAGAGGAGATCGATAAGGAAAGGTTGGAAAAAGAGGGAACTTTACCTGAAGTAGTAGTTACTGGTGAAAAAATAATTACCCCTACTAAAGAGACAGCAGAAACAGTTTATACAGGGATCGGGATCACCAAAAAAGGTATTGAACTATCTGGAGAAAGGGGTAGTAGTAATGTTTGGTCTATTTTAAACTTCTTACCAGGAGTGTATTTTGAAACTCCTGATCCTGCGGGTATTTCTTCAACTCAACGTAGTATGACTATAAGAGGGGTTTCTGGCTATTTAGGAACGATGTCTGTTGAAGGGGTTCCTGTTTACGGAGGAAATCCCATCGGTCCAAGGGAGTACATTTTTGATTTAGAAAACTTGGAGGCAATCGATGTCTACAAAGGGGTTATTCCTGTTGACCTTGGAACAGGTGCAGGAACAAGAGGGGGAACGGTTGAGTTAAAACCAAAATGGGCAAAAGATAAATTTGGCTTTGAATTTAAACAAGGTTTAGGGATGAATGATTATACTAAAACCTTTGTAAGGGTTGATTCAGGAAAATTACCTACTTTAGGGACTAAGTTTTCTCTTTCTTATTCTTATGCAGAGGCAGATAAGTGGAGAGGCAAGGGAAAACTTGGTCCAAGAGAAAATCTAAACTTTACTTTGGTTCAGGCTTTAGGAGAAAGAATTAACATAAAACTTTGGGCAAACTATAATGAAATTGACCATCATAAGTATGCTTCACTTTCCTATCAAGATGCTAAAAAAGATAGATGGTTAGATTATAATGAAAACTTTACGGGCAATCCCTCAAAAGATTGGTATTACTATAAATATCAAAAAGTTGAATGGACAAATAAAGACTACTATGCCTTTTTAGATGTAAAATTGTTAGACCAATTGATGCTTCAAATAAAACCTTATTACAGAATAGAAGAAAAAGAGGATTGGAGCGGAAGTAAAAGCATCACAGGTCCTATGAGACAACGTAAACCAGGGGTAACTTGGTTTGGATGGGAAGTTAAAAGAAAAGGGATTTTAACTCAACTTGTTTTTGATTTAAAGTTTGTTAGAGGACTTTTAGGTTACCATTATGAAGTCCAAGAGTGGGAGGGCAGACCTTCTAAAAATTACTGGTTAGAACCTGATGGGAGCTTAACTTTTATTGGATGGGGTAGATTTACCAAAAGTATTTCTGATGGCTATTCTTCAAGTCCTTACCTTAAGCTTGCAGGAAACATAGGTAAACTAAACTGGCAAGCAGGTGTTCAATATATAAAGAAAAAAGACGGAAAAAATGAAGGATACATTACTGATTACAACGGAACAGTGCCTTACTTGCTAAGAGAACCTAAACTTGATTATGGTGGAAGAAGTTATTCTGCTTGGGTCCCTTCCTTTGGTCTTTCATATTCTTTTAACGATAAGATTGAGGCATACACAAGCTTTGGTAAAACCTTTCAAACTCCATACAGGTATATGCCTATCGTAAACCTTTATTATCGCCTTTATGATAAATTCAAAAAGATGGGTATAACTTTGGATGATCTGTTTAATGACTATAAATGTGAAGAAACTTATAACTGGGATTTGGGGCTTAGGGTTAGAACTGAAAAGTTTGAGTTATATCCAACTGTTTTCTTCTCCAAGCACAAAAACCTAAACACACCTTTTACCCCAGGATGGAAGGATCCTGATAACCCTACCCAGCTTTTGACTGATCCTTCTAATAAGAAACCAGTAACTTATAACACCTTTATCGGTAAGGCGAGAGGATATGGTTTTGAGCTTGCTTCAACCTTTCATCTTACAGATAAATTTTCCTTATTTTTTAACCCATCTTATGTAAAGATGAAATATGATGGAGACATCATAAGTGCCGGAACTCGTTATCCTGTGGATGGAAAACAAGTAATAGGAGTTCCAGAAAAGATGCTCACTACAGGACTTATAGCAAGGTATAAAGGTTTTGAAATAGTTCCCAGATTTAGGTATGTGGGTAGTTATTATGGAAATTTACAACGCACTGAAAAAGTTTCAGGATATGAAGTCTTTGATTTAATGGTTTCTTATAGTAAAGAAGAAATAAAAAGTTTGAGGCTTAAAAACCTTAGGTTCACTGTTGAGTTTAACAATCTGTTTGATAGAAGATATATTTTTGGTACCAGCAATAACTATTACCCAGGAACTCCTTTTAATGTCTTTGGGTCTATATCCTTTAATTTTTAAAAGTAAAAAAAGGGGGGTTATAAAATGAAAAATCTTAAAAAAATTTTATTTTTAAGCTTCTTTCTCATAAGTTTAAATTTTTCCTTGGCTCAAGCAGAAGGTAGACTTTATCTTGTTAGCACCGGGGTTGGAGACCCTGATAATTTGACCTTAAGGGCTTATGAAGTTATCAAAAAAGCTGATGTTATCTTTTGCAGTAAATGGACTTGTGAAAGGGTAAAAAATTTAATTGAGGGAAAGGAGGTTTATGATGCAGGATTTGGTATTTTTCATCTTTTTTATCGAAAAGATAGAGGGAACCCTAAATCTCAGATAGAAATAAAGTCTTTAAGTTTTGATGAAAAAGAAAAAAGAAAAGAGCTTGAAAAGATAACCAAGATCATAAGAGAAGCTGTTAAGCAAGGTAAGGTGGTAGCCGTTCTTGAAGACGGTGATCCTACTATCTACGGTCCACATATATGGTATGTGGAGGCATTTAAAGACTTAAACCCAGAAATCATTCCTGGGGTTAGTTCTTTTAATGCAGCTAATGCTGCTATAAGAAAGAGCATCACCGGAGGTAAGGCCCAAAGTGTAACCCTTGCTGCAGGATTTTCTGACCTTGAGGCCCTTGCTAAAACAGGCACAAACCTTGTTATTTTTACCATGAGAATAAAAGACATAACTGAAGTTTTAAAGAAGATAGAAAAATATTACTCTCCAAAAACTCAAGTAATCTTTGTTTTGCATGCTGGTTATAAAGAAAAGGAAAGGGTTATAGCTGGAACCTTTGAAGATATCTATGAAAAAATCAGAGGAATTCAACTTCCTTTTGAATATTTAGTGTATGTGGGGGATTTTGGAGATTTTGATGAATAAAAATGTTACTCAAATTGAAATTAACTATGGATTTAAGGAAGAAAAACTGGTTTTAAAAAGAGAGATAGGGCTTATTCCTGCTATCATGCTTGTTGTGGGAAACACCGTAGGAACAGGTATTTTTACCACCTCTGGATTCATTATAAAGGAACTTAGAGATCCAGTGGCTCTTCTTTTTCTGTGGCTCTTAGGAGGTCTGATTGCTTTTTTTGGTGCTCTTAGTTACGCTGAGCTTGGTAGACTTTTTCCTCGGGCAGGAGGAGAATATGTTTTTTTGAAGGAAACTTTTGGCGAGATTTTTGGATTCCTTGCTGGCTGGATTTCGCTTATCGTTGGTTTTTCTGCTCCTATTGCTGCAACAGCTATTGCCTTTTCAAAATACTTCTTAGAACTTTTTTCCATACAAACCTCAGAACTAATCTCCAAACTTTTAGCTGTATCAGTGATTTTACTTCTTTCTTTAGTTCATACCCAACGAATTAAAATAGGGGCTAATTTTCAAACAGGAATAACTCTCTTTAAAGTTTTTTTTCTTTTTACCTTTATTTTCTTTGGATTCATATACGCTAAAGAAGGAATGACTAACTTTGAGATCGGAAGTTTAGTTCCAAAAAAAGAGGCACTATTAAGCTTAAGTTTTCCTGTTTCTCTTATCTATGTTATGTATGCCTACAGTGGATGGAATGCTGCAACCTATATAGGAGAAGAGATAAAAAATCCACAAAAAAACATTCCTTTAGCCCTTTTGTTAGGAATTTTAGTGATTGCAACTTTGTATCTGGGGACAAACTACCTTTATGTTAAAGTTCTTTCTTTTGAAGAGATGGCTGGCGTTGTGGAGTTAGGGGCTAAGACAGCCGAAAAAGTTTTTGGAAAAGAACTTTCTTTTATTTTTACTGCTGGAATTACCTTAGGACTTCTTTCTGTTTTAAGTGCTATGATACTTGCCGGACCAAGGGTATATTATGCTATGGCAAGGGATGGGGTATTCTTTAAAGTATTTTCAAAAATTCATCCAGAAAAAAAGACCCCTATTTTTTCTATCCTTCTTCAGGCACTAATTGCTATTTTTATGGTTTTGACTTCAACCTTTGAAGCTCTTCTTCTTTACATAGGATTTACTTTATCTCTATGTGCAAGCCTGACAGTTTTAGGTCTTATGAAACTTAAGAAAAAATTTATTTTCTCAGCTTTTGCTTTTATTTTGGTTAACCTCTGGATGATTATTTTTACTATCGTTACTAAGCCTCTAACCCTTTTAGCAGGAATGTTAACTATCTTAGCAGGCTTAACACTGTATTATTTCAAATTTAATCAAAAATTAAAAACAAAGGGGGGGTAAAGCATGAAAAAATTTATTTTAAGTTTGGTTTTTATGTTTTTAACTTTTTTGTTCTGGGTAACGATCGGTTTTTGTCATATGCTTTGGATAAAAGAAACTGACGGAAGGTTTAAAGTTCTTTGGGGACATAAGGGCAAGGTTGAACCTTATAATCCTGGAGCAATAAAAGAAATTAAAGCTTTTGATAAAAAAGGAAAGCCTGTAACATTTAAAAAAGAGATAATAAATAACCAAATTCTTCTTTCAGGTAAAGAAAAACCTTCCTTAATCCTTACTTCTATGGATGGGGTTTATCTGGTTACTACACCAGAAGGAAGGAAAAGAATGGATAAAATTGAAGCTCAAAAACAAGGGTTACAAGTGGTAGAAAGTTTTTATGTGATTCAAGCAACTAAAGCCGTTTTTACAGACTCATCTCTTCTAAAAAAAACTTTAGGTTTAAAGCTTGAACCTGTTTTTGTAAAAACTCCTTATGAAGGAAAAGACGAAGTTGTAATAAAGGTCTTATATAAAGGGAAACCAGTTGAAGGTGTAATCATTTTTAATCCTTTTCATAAAGAAGTAGCTAAAACTGACACAAACGGGATAGCAAGAATAAAGGTTGAAGACCTTAAGATGAAAGAAAATTACTATGCCTTGGTGTGTTTTTATAAGTTAAAAATCTCAGACCCTAAGGCTGACTATCTCTGGCTTATTACTTCTCTTACCTGGCAAAAATAAAATTTATAAGGAGGGGTAAAAAGTTGAAAAGGATTTTGGTATTAATGTGTTTTTTACTGTGTATAAATCTTGGAGAAAAGGTGTTTGCTCACGAAGTAAATTATCAGGTAAGAGAAAGGGAAGGTATCTGTGTAAGTTTCTTTTTTGTAGACAAATCTCCGATGAATTATGCGGAGATAGAAGTTTATGCACCAGATGAAAAAATACCTTTTCAAAAAGCAAGGACTGATAAAAATGGGCTTTTTTGTTTTATGCCAGATAAAAAAGGGATTTGGAAGGTTATAGTAAAAGGAGAGACAGAACATGGGCTTCATAGTACAGAGATTGAAATAAAAATAAAGGATAATTTAGATATAGCTCACTTTAAGAAGCCACTTATCGCTTCCCATACAAGATTTTTTATAGCTTTTGGAATTGTAGGCTGGATAATTGGGGTAACAGGTATTTATCTGTCCTTAAGGTCAAGAAAGTCTATTTAGAATCGCAAAAATATTCTTACTTCGAATAAGTAAGAAATAAAAATAAGTTCAAAAAAGAAGAGTTATATAATTTTTAAAAAAAGAAAAAAAGCGCCCCCAAGGGGATTCGAACCCCTGTCGCCGGCGTGAAAGGCCGGTGTCCTGGACCTGGCTAGACGATGGGGGCACAAATCTCTAAATGGGCCGGGCAGGACTCGAACCTGCGACTCTCGGCTTAAAAGGCCGATACTCTACCGACTGAGTTACCGGCCCAACATTTTAAAAACTTTTCAAACTCTCTTAAATATAAACGGTTTCTTGGTTTTGTCAAGATATGTTTTTTATTTTTACTTCTATCTCTTGGATTTCTTCTGGGACACCTTTTAAGGCTTTAACAAAGCCTAAAAGAGGATAGGCCAGAATGTCTGCTACAAAATCTTTAAGAGGAACCTTCTTTCCGTTAACCTTTAGTATCACCTTTTCTCTTTTCTGCTCTATAAAATCTTTTAAAAAACTCAAAAGCTCCTCTTCTTGCTCTATACTAAAAAAAGTTTCTTCAGGAAACTTGTTTTTCCACCACTCTATGTCTTCTTTCACCACAAAGCCTAAAAGATTCTTAAGTTCCTTTTTTACTAAGTTTAAATCCTCTTCTTTATCCTTTAAGACCCAAAGTTTAGGGAGAATGTCTACGTTCTTAAAGCCCTCAAACAAAACTAAGTCATATCCCCAAAAAACTGATAGAAAATAACTGTACCAGTCTTTAAAAGAAGTGAGATTGTTTTTTTGAGGGTCTAAATAAAGAGTAATTATTTTTTCCTGAAAAAGAACAACCCCAGAAGCTCCGTTTTCTCTGTAAATCCAAGTGTCTTTATTAGGTATATCCGTAAAAATTTCTTTCTCTTTACAAGATTTAACTACCCCTACCTTATATCCCTCTTCAGTTAATCTTTTAACTAAAAAAGAACCTATGGTAGTTTTTCCAGATCCACTATAACCTGATAGTGCGAGAAAACAGGGCATGATAGATGACTTTACAGATTGAATTCTTCACCAGGCTTTAAAGGATGTATCTTAATCTCAAGCCCATATTTTTTTATCTCGTTTTCTAAATCTTCTACCTTACCTGAGAGCACAGGAAAAGTCCCATAATGCATAGGGATAACTACTTTAGGCCTGATAAGTTCACAAGCCTTGGCAGCCTCTTTAGGCCCCATTACGTAATGGTCTCCTATTGGTAATAAGGCTATCTCAGGGGTATAGAGTTCACCGATTAACTTCATGTCTGAAAAGACCCCGGTATCACCTGCATGATAGATGGTTAAGCCATTTTCAAGGGTGATCACAAAACCGCAGGGTTCTCCTCCGTAGCTTCCATCAGGAAAAGAAGAACTGTGTAAGGCTGGCACCATGGTAAAACTAATACCATCTGAACGATAAGTTCCACCTATGTTCATGCCTATAGCTTTAGTAGCACCTTTCCGAAGGAGATATTGCTGAATTTCATGGATTGCGATAATTTCCCCACCTTTTTTAGAAAGGGATAAGGCTTCCCCTAAATGGTCTCCATGGGCATGGGTGATAAGGATATAGTCATAAGGACCCTGGTCAGCATCCTTAGGAGAAAGAGGATTAGTAAGCCATGGATCTATGATAATCTTTTTTCCTTTTTCTGAAACTATTTTGAAACAGGAATGGCCAAAAAAGACTAACTTCATGACATCACACCTTTAATTGAAAAAATAAAGAGCGGGCGACGGGATTCGAACCCGCGACCTGCTGCATGGCAAGCAGCCGCTCTACCAGGCTGAGCCACGCCCGCTTCACAAGAAATTATTATAATTTATTTTTTCTTACTGTCAAGAAGAAATTACTCTTCTTTTTGTTCTGTTTGGGGTTCACCGAAGCATTCAGCTAGTTTAAGAAGTTTTTCGTATTCCTGGTTTACTCTCTCCTGGATGTAGGCTATTTGTTCAGGGGTAAGGTGTCTGAATCTTCTTTGTATTTTGAGGTATTCTTCGACAGGTTTAGGTTTATCGACTTTACGATTGATGATGTATTTTCCATCTATGACTTCATAGAGAGGGAAGACCCTTGTTTCTACGGCGAGTTTAGCTGTAAGCAGGCTATCTTCGCTTTTGGTCCCCCATCCGGTGGGGCAGGTTGCATAGACATGGATAAAAGCAGGTCCGTTTATTAAGGCTGCTTTTTTGACTTTATTCATGAGGTCGATAGGGAAGGCAGGGTTTGCGGTTGCGGCATAGGGTATGTTGTGAGCTACCACGATACCCATCAGGTTTTTTTTCCAGGTGGTTTGACCTTTGACGACTTTACCTGCAGGGCTTGTGGTGGTGTGTGCCCCGAAGGGGGTAGCTCCAGACCTTTGCACCCCTGTATTCATGTAGGCCTCGTTATCAAGGCAGATGTAGATAAAGTCATGACCTCTTTCCAGGGCACCTGAGAGCCACTGAAGTCCTATGTCAAAGGTGGCTCCATCTCCTGCAAAC
The DNA here is from genome assembly GCF_000421605.1 of Thermodesulfobacterium thermophilum DSM 1276. Lineage (GTDB taxonomy): Bacteria > Desulfobacterota > Thermodesulfobacteria > Thermodesulfobacteriales > Thermodesulfobacteriaceae > Thermodesulfobacterium > Thermodesulfobacterium thermophilum. The sequence goes on along the minus strand of NZ_ATXI01000029.1, from coordinate 390 downwards.
ACAACCACATTTATTTTTTCTTTGGATTTAAGTCTACCTTTACGTTTGAGAGCTTTGATGGCAGCCTCGATACCAGAGGCAACGGTAGCGGAGTTTTCGAAGGCAACGTGGATCCAGGGAACATTCCAGGAGGTATAGGGGAAGGGGCTTGAGATGATTTCCATGCAACCTGTTGCAGTGACAGCGATGGTATTGGGACCAAGAGCCTTTAGGGCGAGCCTTAGAGGAAGCACAGTGCCACATCCCTGGCAGGCTCTATGGCCCTGAGCAAAGCCTTCATATTCAGGCAAGTTTTTTAAGGTAAAGCCTTTAAAGTTTTTGAGTTCTGGTCTCATAGGCTTACTCCTTTACACCGTAGATTTCATAAGGTGTGGTTGGTTTTTTGGTTAA
>NZ_ATXI01000028.1 GCF_000421605.1 Thermodesulfobacterium thermophilum DSM 1276 | reverse complement strand
ACTGTGCTTCCTCTAAGGCTCGCCCTAAAGGCTCTTGGTCCCAATACCATCGCTGTCACTGCAACAGGTTGCATGGAAATCATCTCAAGCCCCTTCCCCTATACCTCCTGGAATGTTCCCTGGATCCACGTTGCCTTCGAAAACTCCGCTACCGTTGCCTCTGGTATCGAGGCTGCCATCAAAGCTCTTAAACGTAAAGGTAGACTTAAATCCAAAGAAAAAATAAATGTGGTTGTGTTTGCAGGAGATGGTGCCACCTTTGACATAGGACTTCAGTGGCTCTCTGGTGCCCTGGAAAGAGGTCATGACTTTATCTACATCTGCCTTGATAACGAGGCCTACATGAATACAGGGGTGCAAAGGTCTGGAGCTACCCCCTTCGGAGCACACACCACCACAAGCCCTGCAGGTAAAGTCGTCAAAGGTCAAACCACCTGGAAAAAAAACCTGATGGGCATCGTGGTAGCTCATAACATCCCCTATGCCGCAACCGCAAACCCTGCCTTCCCTATCGATCTGATGAATAAAGTCAAAAAAGCCTCCTTAATAAACGGACCCGCTTTTATCCATGTCTATGCAACCTGCCCCACCGGATGGGGGACCAAAAGCGAAGACAGCCTGCTTGTAGCTAAACTTGCCGTAGAAACAAGGGTCTTTCCCCTTTATGAGGTCATAGACGGAAAATACATCATCAATCGTAAAGTCGATAAACCTAAACCTGTAGAAGAATACCTCAAAATACAAAGAAGATTCAGACACCTTACCCCTGAACAAATAGCCTACATCCAGGAAAGGGTAAACCAGGAATACGAAAAACTTCTTAAACTTGCTGAATGCTTCGGTGAAACCCAAACAGAACAAAAAGATGAGTAAGGTATGAGAATTAACCTTTTAGACAAAGCAAAAAAACTTAAAAATTTAGGAGCCCGCTATATTACAACGGTTGCCTATCTAAAACCTGATACCGGAGACAAAGTAGTAGTAAGACATCTTTTTGATTTAAACGGTAAACTTGAAGAACTAACCTATGAAGCAGAATTTTCGGAAACTTTAGAGAGTATAAAAGAAGTATATCCTGCGGTTGAATGGTCAGAACGAGAGGTAATGGAACTTTATGGAATAGAATTTAGTGGTTACCCCGAAGAAGAAAAAAAACTTCTTTTATCTTCGGGGGGCCATCCCTTTCCTCTTTTAGAGGTAGAAAAACAAAAAGTCTCCAGAAAAAGACATGAATAGATCCCAAAGGTTTGTCTTACCTATAGGACCTATTCATATAGCTTTAGAAGAACCTATTCAGCTAAAGTTAGAAACTGAAGGTAATATAGTAAAAAATGTGCAGCTTAAGATAGGATATGTACATCGAGCTATAGAGTTTCTTTTAGCTAATAGAGATTTTTATCAAGGAATTATTGTGGTTGAAAGGGTTTGTGGAATTTGCTCTCATTCCCATCCTACCTGTTTTGTTCAGGCTCTTGAGCAGATAGCAGGGATTGAAGTTCCATTAAGAGCAAGATATTTAAGAACTCTGATAGGTGAACTTGAGAGAATCCACTCCCATCTTCTAAACACTGCCATTGCTTGCGAAATTTTAGGATTTAAAACCTTGTTTGTAAGGTGTATGAACGCAAGAGAAAACATCAAAGACCTAATGGAAGGCATCACCGGACATAGAGGTAATTATGCCTTCAATACCATAGGAGGGGTTAGAAAAGATTTGGTTGAAGATGAAATCCATGAAGTGAAAAAATCTTTAGATAGTCTTGAACCTGAAATTTTTCAACTGATAGAAACTGTTCTTAGTAATTCAACCTTAATCAGCAGAACCAAAGGAATTGGCGTTTTAACCTATCAAGATGCAGTAGACCTTTCGGTAGTAGGTCCTGTAGCAAGGGCCTCAGGTGTAGACCTCGACCTAAGAAAAGATGTCGCCATGCCAGGTGCAGCTTACGAGTTTCTCGAATTTGAAAAAGTAATAGAGAAGGACGGAGATGTACTAAGTCGAATTAAGGTAAGACTTCTTGAGATGATAGAAAGTTTTAAAATAATAAAACAAATCTTAAAAGACCTTCCTAAGGGACCGATTTTAACCAAAAAGTTTGTACCTATTCCCAAAGGCATCGGGATAAGTAGATGGGAAGCTCCAAGAGGAGGCCTTATTTATTATTGTATAACTGATGGGACAGACATTCCCTATAGAGTAAAAATAAGGGCCCCAAGCTTTGTAAACATCTATGCTCTTAATCGAATCCTGATAAACCAAGATGTAGCTGATGTAACTATTATTTCTGGAAGTATAGATCCCTGTTTTTCTTGTATGCAAAGATAGAGGTGAAACAAGTGAGATTAAAAATAGACCCCAGTTTATGCAAAGGGTGCACTGCTTGTGAAAAAATATGTATGAAAGTACACAATTCTACCATGCCAAGGATTTTTGTGATAAAAAAAGGAGAAAAAGTAAAAATTTCTGCCTGCAATCAGTGTGGTCTTTGTGCTAAGATATGTTCTGTTGGAGCAATAACCAAAGAAGGAAAGGCTTTTATCATTAATCCGTCTTTATGTGTGGGATGTAAGCTTTGTTATTATATTTGTCCTTCTGGAGCTATAGAAATGGTCCCATCTTTTAACAAGTATAATCCTATCATCGCCCAGAAGTGTGACCTATGTAAAGATAAAGGGTTTAGTCCTTCTTGTGCCAAAGTTTGTAGAACCAAAGCCATTACTGTAGAGGAGAAGTGAAAATGTTTCTTGGTTTTAGTGTTGGGGTGCTGTTTTTAGGGGCTCTAATTTCTGCTTTGTTTTACAGGATAAATAGTCCAAAGTTTCATGGCAGTTTAGCCTTTCTTACCTCTGCTGTAGCCTTATACTTTTTAAACCTGACTTTTTTTGAATTTATTAAAGCAGGGGAATTTAGTTGGCATCTCCCCCTTTTTAGGTGGATAAGAGACTTTATTAACCTTGATCTGATTTTTAAAGCAAATGGGTTAAATCTATTTTTTGCTCTTTTTGGAGCATATGTTAGCGTAGGAATTAATCTTTATGCTATAAAATACATGACCCATGAAAAAGAAGGTTTTGGCAGATTTTATGCTTTTATTCAGTTATTTATAGGCTCCTATTTGGGGTTAACCCTTAGTGAAAACCTCTTTTGGTCTTATGTGTTTTTTGAACTTACAGGGTTATGTTCTTATCAACTGATAGCCTTTTGGTATCAGTCTGACCTTTCGAGTTTTTCTGCTAAAAAGGCTTTCTTAATGACTCACATCGCTGGTTATGGGTTTCTGTTAGGTGCTCTTGTGTTTACCCTATCTCCTGACCCTAAGGTTTATCAAGATTTAATTTTGGCTGGGGTTTTGATAGCTGTTTTAGCCAAATCGGTTCAATGGCCTCTCTACACCTGGATACCATATGCGATGAACGCTCCTACTCCGGTAAGTGCCCTGCTTCATGCAGCCTGTTTGGTAAAATGCGGGGTATATCTTTTGTTTAAATTTTATCTTTTACTTGGTGGCTTTCCTGAATTCTGGAAAAACCTTCTGATTTATTTAGGGATGTTCTCTTCTCTTATGGGAGTTCTATTTGCCTTAAAACAGGCTGACGTAAAAAAACTATTAGCCTATCACACAGTTAGCCAGATAGGATATATGGTCTCAGGAATAGGGCTTGGAACCTCTCTTGGGTTAGCTTCTTCTCTCTTTCACACCTTAAATCATGCCCTTTTTAAAGGTCTCCTTTTTTTGGTTGCTGGAATCCTCCAGCAGGCAACCCATACCAGAGACCTTTCTCTGATGGGAGGGCTTGCCTCAAAACTACCAAAAACCACGGTTCTTTACCTGATAGGTGCAGCCTCTATCTCAGGAATACCAGGTTTTAACGGCTTTGTAAGTAAATGGATGTTTTATCAGGCTGCGATAGAGGCTAACCATCCATTAGCTGCAGCTTTAGGACTTTTCATAAGTACTCTCACCACCCTTTCGTTTATCAAAGTGCTTGATACCGCATTTTTAGGTAAACTTGACGAAAAAAACAAACAGCTTTCTGAAAAACCTTTTTACCTTATGATTACAGGAGGAATCATCCTGGCTATTCCGTGTGTAGTGTTTGGTCTTTTCCCTCAAATAGCTATCACTTTTCTTATAAATCCAGCCTTATCTCTTTTAAACCTCCGAGAGGTTAACATCAGCTTTTATCAACTCCCTACCGTTTTAATAGGAGCTTTGTTTATTTTGTTCTTAGGCTTAGGGATTTTAATTTATTTTACCTGGCTTAAACCTAAGGAAATTATTAAAGAAACCGAGGTTTTTAAAGGAGGAGAGGACGAACCTGTTTTTAATCCTACTGCAGATGATTTTGTGGCTGACATAGAAAACCGTTTAGCAAACTTTTATAAAAAGGCCGACCCAGACCAATACCTCCTAAAAATTTGCAGTTTTATTGAAGGATTAATCCTGAAAGTCTATACCACCGTCAAAAAGTTAGAACAAATATGGAGCAAACCATGTTGAAGGCTTTAGCCCCCTTCTTACCCGTGATCTATATGGCTATAACCTTGTTATGCGGGGTGTTTTACCTCAGAGATTTTAACAAAAAATTGATGGTCTTTCTCTGTCTTGTAGTTTTAACCTTTTCTAACCTCTTTTTAATTTGGGGAGAAACTTCTTATGGTCTCTTTTTTGATGGGATTAGCGTAATAGCTTTGTTAACGCTGTTTTGGGTTCTTGGCTATAAAGAAGCTTTTAAAATCTTAGGGGTCGTAGAAACCTCTTATTTGGTTCTACTTATCTTAGGAAAAACTATTTTTGCTCATACCCCTGAAGGCATTGTTTTGTTGGTTATAGCTTTCTTTCTAAAACTTGCAGTTTTTCCACTTTTTCTCTGGCTACCGATCGTGGTAAAAACGATAGATGCTGTCACCGCTGGGTTTTTTATATGTATTTTTGAGATCATAGATTTTGTGTTGTTATGGAGGACAGTGGAACAAGCTTCTTGTTTCCCTCAATTTTTTGAAAGCTTAAGAGAATTTTCTCTATACATAGGAATTATAACTTTACTTTTGGGGGCTGGGCTTGCCCTTTTTGAAAAAAATCTAAAAAAACTTTTGGCCTACGCAACGATCGACGACACAGGGTATCTCTTGATAGGCCTAAGCCTTTTTTCTCCGGTAAGCCTTTATGGAACTGTCATCCTATGGATTAACCACGTAATATCAAAATTAGGTCTGTTTTTCATAGCCTATAGGATAGAAAAGAATACTTCTGTAATATCCTTAGGAAAGGCAAAAGGACTTGCCAAAGACTATCCTGGTTTAGCCTTTTCTTTCTTGGTATTTGCCTTAACTTTGATAGGTGTACCTATTTTTCCCGGATTTTGGGGGAAACTCTTCCTTTATCAGGAGGTACTTAAACTCTCTAAAGCGCTTTTTGGGCTTATGGTATTAGGAGGTTGTCTTACCTTAGTGTATTTTATAAGGGCTTACCATAGCCTGTTTTTAGGAGAAAAAGAACCAGAAACAGTTAACCCTCCTTTACCTAAACTGGATTTGGTTTTAGTAATGCTTTTAAGTTTTACGATAGTTTTAGGTTGTTTAATAATAGGTTTTTAAAAGGTGGTAGGGGTATGTTTTTAGATGCTATAAAACAATTTCTAAGATACTCTCAAAAAAAATCTCTTTGGGTATTTCATGTAAACACTGGATCTTGTAACGGATGTGATATCGAAATTTTGGCCCTATTTTCTTCTAAATATGACGCCGAACGTTTTGGCATCAAACTGGTTGGAAGTCCTAAGCATGCAGACATTTTGTTAGTTACCGGACCTGTAACCACTAAATCCAGAGACCCTTTGTTAAGGGCTTATGACATGATGCCTAAACCTAAAGCTGTGGTTAGTGTAGGGGTGTGTTCTTTAAGTGGAGGGGTTTTTGCCAAAAGTTACAATGTCTTAGGGCCTGTAGATAACTTTATTCCAGTTCATGTTTATGTAGGAGGCTGTTCAGCCCATCCTAACATGATTTTAGAAGGCATTTTAAGAGCGGCACAAATCTTGTGCGAAGAGGAAGAACTATGGAGTTTCTAAAAGACCTGTTTTTATATCCTGGATTTTTATTTGGGTTTGTGTTAGGGGGGCTTTTAGAAGGGTTTAAAAGAAAACTTAAAGCCAGGATGCAGTTAAGAAAAGGTCCTCCTGTAACCCAACCTTTTTATGACCTGAGCAAATTGTTACTAAAAAATATAACTAAACCTTATAGAATTTCTTCGTTTACCTACCTTTTAATACCTTTTGTACCTACCGCAGCTCTTTTGGTAGGGCTACTTATCATGCCTTATCCTTTTTACCAAGAAAAAAGCTCCTTTTCTTTTGACCTTATCCTTATTTTTTACCTTACAGAACTACCGCTTCTTTCACAGATCATCTTTGGCTATTTTAGCAATTCTCCTTATGGAATGATAGGTGCAGCAAGAGCAGGACAGATGTTTTTTTATTACAACGGGGTTTTTATCATGGTTATCACCACGCTATGTCTGCTTGAAGGACCTCCCTATTCTTTTTGCTTAAAAAGCATAGCTGAAGCCTGGGACCCTTTAGATGTCTTGATAAAAATTTTAACCATACCCTTTTTTGTATTTTCTGTTTTAGCTAAACTAAAACTAAATCCCTTTTCCATACCTGATGCCGAGGCTGAAATCTTAAAAGGACCTTTAACTGAGGCTTCTGGCGTTGCTTTAGCTCTTTTCAAGCTTAACTACTTACTTGAATTAGCAATCTTTGGTTCTCTCTTTGCCTTTTTTTATTTACCTGTGTTAAAAACCTCTCCTACAATAGGATTGATTTTAATCTTATTGGGGGCTTTTTTTCTCTTCTTTATATTTGCTTTAGTCGAAAACGCAACCGCCAGGCTAAGACTTTCGCAATTTTCGGCTCTTTACCTAAAGTTTTTAATCCCATTGGCTACGCTGATTTTAGTAATAACCTGGGTTTTTAAAAACTGGTAAGGATGGGAACTACCTATGGTAAAGTTAATAGGTTGGCTTTTAACCAATTTATTTAAAAAACCTTTAACCATCGAATTTAAAGGGAAAAGCCTTAAAGCAGTAAGAGGTACTTATCGTGGTTATCCCACCCATAGAGGAGAAAGATGTGCAGCCTGCAGGCTTTGTATCTATGTATGTCCCTCTGATGCCATAAGGATAGAAGGAAGCCTTTTTATCATCAACAAATGTAAGTGCACTGCTTGTAAAGACTGTGCTGATGCCTGTCCTTTTGGTGCCATGCAGTTTATCCCTCGACTTATAGGGACGGCTATCTCTAAAAACGAGTATATGGAAATCACTGAGATAAAACTAGTAAAATGTGAAAACTGCGGCGAACCTATGCCTAAACCTGAACTTTTGTTAGGAAGACTATTAGGAAAACCTCCTAAAACCATACCTCCCTACCTTAAACTTTGCCCCAAATGTAGGAGGCAATTCTTTAAACCTACCTAAACAGTTTCTATGTTGGTTTTATTATGTATTTATAATTTACCTTGGTAGTATTTATAGAAAAGAAAATTCTATACTAAGAAAGGATATATGGGGATGGTAGTTTTTACCTATGTAGCTTTTTTGGTTTGTGTAGTGGGAATAGCTTATAGATTTTATCGGTTTTATAAACTTCCCATAAACATCAGATGGGAGGTTTATCCAGTACCTCATGAACCAGGAGAAAAGAAAAAATACGGAGGTTCTTACTTAGAGGAGTTTGCTTGGTATGAAAGGAAACTTGAAAAAGACCATGTTGGAGAATGGGTTGAACCTTTAAAGGAGATTCTGTGGCTTGAGAGGGTTAAAACCTATAATCGTTATGGGCTGTGGATTTGGTCTTTTTGTCTGCACTGGGGTTTATGGTTGATGTTTTTGTTTGTGGTTTTAATGCTAATAAACACAAAGATTTCTATACCTTTAAGGTTGATAAAAACTGTAGGAATTTTAGGATATGGGATGGGAAGCTTAGGTGTTTTAGGACTGTTGGTCAAACGTACTATCCATCCAACCCTTAAACTTTACACCAGTCCGATAGATCGGGTTAACCTTTTACTTTTGTTGACCCTATTTGTTACAGACTTTTTGATGGTTGTTTCAGACGAAGGTTTAAAATACGCTTTTTTTTACTTTAATGCTATTCTCTCTTTTGCCCCACAAGAAACTAAATTTGAAGGCATAGCTTTCTGGCATTTCTTTATATTTAATATAATCTTCTCCAAGTCATACTAACATACGGAATTTTGACGGTCAATTGCCAGAATTTAGTTCCAGGATATCTCCCATAACCAAAAGAAAGGAGCCTGGGTGCTCAGGATGCGCTATAACCAGGCCCAGAAAATAGCACAAAATGCCATAACTGAAGGGTAAATAATCCCAGAGTTCAAGGAGCAGGCTGCACATCGCTGCGCTGGCCGTTGATTTCATAACAGTAAGATATGGGTGCTGCTTTTTTAACAGTATTGACCATACCGCAATATTTGCTAAGGGAAAGCTCAATAGCATGCTTGACCTGCTCTTCCGGAAGATTATCTCCTGTAAAGCGGTAAATAAGGGTAGCCGCGGTGAAAACCCGAGGATGTTCAGCGGCCCGTTCTGCTTCCACCTCTATACAAAAGGATTTCAAAGTTAAACGCTTCTTGGTCAAAATGGATAGCACATCCAGAGCCGTGCACCCCGCCATACCCATCAGAAATACTTCTGAAGGCCGCGCTCCTTCGTTTTGCCCACCGTGGTCCGGCGCCGCGTCCATGATTACCTCCCGCCCGGATTCTCCTGTTCCCACCAGCTTCATACCGCCTTGCCACAATACAGTAACGCGCATTCCTTTTTCCCCCTGTTTTGGATATTTTCGCTCCCATTATACTCCGGGCGAAGAAGAAAGACAAAAGTTAAGGCAAAGAGTGGCTGCCCAAGTCCGGGTAAAGCAAAATGCGTTTTTCCCAGGTACGCAATAACACCTGCCCCTCCCCTATAGCCACCACATATTGGGGTGAGACCGGCGTTTTGCCGTAACCGTTAGGAGCATTTATTATATAAGTGGGAACAGCCAACCCAGAAGTATAGCCTCTAAGCTGCTCCATAATTTCTATACCTTCTTTTATAGAAGTTATAAAATGGGTGGTACCAGTCACAGGTTTAGCATGGAATAGATAGTAAGGCCGTACACGGATTTTGAGAAGTTCCTGATTGAGCTTCCGCATGATAAAAGGATGATTATTAATTCCCCGCAACAATACAGACTGATTACCCAGGACAACGCCCGCCTCCACCAGCCTATCGCAGGCCAACTTAGCCTCTTCGGTAATCTCTCTGGGGTGGTTAAATTGAGTATTTAAGTAAATGGGTGGATGTTTGGCCAATACCTGGCACAGCTCAGGAGTAATCCGCTGGGGTAAAGTTACCGGCACCCGGGTACCAATTCTTTTAATTTCCACATGGGGGATACGGTCTAACTCCGTAAGCAACCAATCCAACATCTGGTCGCTCAGCATTAAGGCGTCTCCGCCGGTTATGAGCACGTCCCGAATTTCCGGATTAGCCCGAATATAATCCAAAGCCTGCTCTAGTTCTTTCCGGCTGCGGGTTGTATCTACCTCTCCAATGTTGCGCCTGCGCTGGCAATGTCTACAATACATAGCGCACTGATTGGTCACATTAATAATCAAGCGATCAGGATACCGGCGGGTAATACAGGGAGCCGGTGAAGCAAGCTCTTCAGCCATAGGATCCGGAATACCCAGTTTGTCTTCTAATTCCATCCTACTGGGTAGAGCCTGGCGCCGTATAGGACAATTAGGATCATCCCCCATAAGGCTTAAATAATAAGGGGAAACCGCCCAGCGGTAAACCTTTTGCACGGCCTGAATAGCTTCCATTTCCTCTGGGGTTAAAGGTATGAGTTCCTTTAAAACTTCTACAGTAGTAATGCGGTGGCGTAACTGCCAGCGCCAATCCTGCCATTCTTTTTCCGTAGCACCAAAATAAGCCATGATGCGTCTTTGGCGGGCAGCAATTTCCGCTTGGGCTTCCCGACCAGACGGGATCTTGTCTTTGGCCTCCAAATAGTCACTAATGCGCGCTTTTAATTCTGCCGCCCTTTTTAAAGCAATTTCCCTTTTTTCCCTTTCATTCATCGACCTCCTGGTAAAATTAATGCTCATGAGATCCCCCCTTATCAATCAGGTGGAGCTAAGCAAAAACCCCGGATAAAACCGGGGTTTTTGGCATGCTATCACTCCTCCAAAGAAGGTCTGCACCTTCTCCTAGCGCTTTCCACGCTTACGAGGTTAGCTGCCGAGTTCGGGTCGAAAGCTAACCCTACCTGCCCGAAAAACAGGATTCACCCCAAAAAGTTTGGTTCCCCCGTTCCCTGTTCAGGGATTCAGCGTTCCTAATATTTAATTGTAAGGGTTTCCAATATATATTATAATAAAGTTCTCGGGGAAAGGCAATACCACGCATTAGATCATAAAAATGTCCCTGAAATAAGGATTGTTAGATCAAAAATTCTGTCCCTGAAATTAAAATTCCTCTCTGAGACCACCTTTAATGGGCAGGGAGGAAAAGAATGATTACAGAAAAGGAGTTTCAAATGAAACTGCTTGAAAAATTAGCCCCTCAATACAAACAAGCTAAATCAAAAAAATTAAAGTCTCAAATACTATCACAATTTTGTGAACTCACCCAACTATCAAGAGAAGCCGCTAAAAAGCGTTTCCAAAGGTATTTCAAAAGGCGTTCTACCTATTTTTCACCCAAAAAAAGGACGTCCTCCAAAATACCATATTCTTCACCAGAAAATCGTTAAAATCTGCTGGGAAATCCTTCTTTGCCCCTGTGCCGAAAGACTTCACCCTGTTCTTTCATCAACCATTGATATTCTACTCAAAGAAGGACTTTTAAAATACTATTCCACCAATGTTATCAACGAAACTAAAACTA
>NZ_ATXI01000027.1 GCF_000421605.1 Thermodesulfobacterium thermophilum DSM 1276 | reverse complement strand
TGCTTGGAAACTATCTTATGAGAAAAAGGTTAACTGCTCCTCAGGTTAAAAAAGTTATAGGAATAGTATTGTATATCATCGCAGTTAAGATGCTTTGGGATTTATTGTTTAAGTAAAACCTTACATAAAAATAGCTTTTGGAGGATAAAGTATGAGTTCCAGAAAAAAATTGGGTATTTTAGAACGATTTCTTACTTTATGGATCTTTTTAGCTATGATTTTAGGAATAGGGTTAGGTTATATATATCCAGAAATAGCTTATACCATCAGTTCATTAAGCATTGGAACGACCTCTCTTCCGATAGCTATAGGACTTATCCTTATGATGTATCCTCCTCTTGCTAAGGTTAAATACGAGGAAATGGGGAAAGTTTTTAAGAATAAAAAACTTCTTGTTCTTTCTTTGATCCAAAACTGGATTGTTGGGCCTATCGTTATGTGGATACTTGCTGTTTTGTTGCTTCACGATTATCCTGGTTATATGATAGGAGTGATTTTGGTAGGGCTTGCAAGATGTATAGCTATGGTAATAGTTTGGAATGAGTTGGCAGAAGGAGATAGAGAACTTGCTGTAGGATTAGTAGCTTTTAATGCTATATTTCAAATTCTTTTTTATGCTGCATATATTTATTTTTTTATAACAGTTGGACTTAAATGGTTAGGGTTTGGTATGATAGAAGCGGAGGTTTCAATTCCAGAGGCAGCAAAAACTGTTTTTATTTATTTAGGGATTCCTTTCATAGCAGGAATTCTTACTCGTTATGTTAGCTTTGTTTTAAAAGGAAGAGAATGGTTTGAAAAAGTGTTGGCACCTAAAATAAGTTATCTAACCCCGATTGCTTTGTTATTCACCATAGTTGTGATGTTTTCTTTAAAAGGGCAGTATATAGTTGAACTACCTTTACATGTTATAAGGGTGGCTATTCCCCTTTGTATTTATTTTCTCTTTATGTGGTTTGTAACTTTTTTAATGGCTTTTAAACTAAAGGTCGGTTATCCTAAAGCAACTGCTGTTGCTTTTACTGCAGCAAGTAACGACTTTGAACTTGCGATTGCGGTGGCAGTAGCCATATGGGGGATAGGGAGTGAACAAGCTTTTGCTACCGTTATAGGACCTTTATTAGAAGTTCCGATCTTAATTAGTTTAGTTAACGTAGCCTTATTCTTAAAAAGAAAAATATATAAAGAGTTAGAAACAAAAATTAGCCTTATTGTTAAGAATAAAAATACTTAGAAACTTAAAAACAAAAGTTAAAATTTTATAAATAATTTTTTATAAACCTTGCTATAACAAGTTTTATAGTTTTAGTAGGCATAAAGATTACCATAAGGCCTATGTGAAACAGGGGTTATTTTTGAAAACCTATCGTTTATTATAGATTCTAAGTTTTCATCCATGTCGGCACAATATTCTGTTAAAATTGTTTTAAGATATGTTAGATCCTCTTCGTTTATAGGAGAAATTTTAAGATTTTTCCCAAGAAAAAACGGGTCTAATTCACCTCTTATGTAGATAACTCCTCCATGCATTCCTGTACCCAGGAATTTTCCGGTTATAGGTTTTTCTGGATGTTGAGAGAGTAAGCCTAATACGATGATAGTTCCTCCTGCCATGTATTCACCCAAAAAATCTCCAGTTTTTCCACCTATTATGATTACAGGGTGTTTATCTTGATAGGCTTTCATGTGAATTCCTACACGATAACCAACATCTCCTTTGATGAAAATTTTTCCTCCTCTCATACTATAGCCTATAACATCTCCTGCCATACCATATACAACAATTTTACCTTCTTCCATGGTATTACCACAGGCATCTTGAACGTTACCATAAACGTATATTTCAGGTCCACTCATAAAACAACCTAAATCAAGTCCCGGGACACCCAAAATTTTAGCCTTGATTTTTTGTTTTATACCTGCAAACAAATATCTATGGCCATTTACTCCATGTAGTTCAAATTCTGTTTCTCCTTCTAATATTTTTTCACGTAAATATTGATTAACTTTGGTATAACTCCAATTTTCCACGTTTAAAATAACGCTCATTCAGGACTTCCTCCTACTTTAAGTTTTAGGCATAACTTTTTTGATTAGGGATAGTACCCATTGGCATTTCTATGATTACAGGTTCTCCAGCCTTAGGATACCATATTAACTCTGGATTAGGGCAGATAGTTCTTATGGCAGCTTCTTCGCTTGCTAAGTAATAAAAGTCTTCAAATTTAGCTACTACTAAAGGTCTAAGTTTAACTCTATCTGTTAGTCCTACTATTCCACCATTATATGCAAAAATAATAGCAAAAGGTCCATTTAACAGAGCCCCTCCATAAACTATCCTTAAAGCTTCGAGTAAATTTTTTTCCTCTTCCTCTAATCGTTCTATCTCCATCCAAAAAGGTGGTGCTAAAGCAGTGCATGCTAACTTGATAGGCTGTTTATGTCTTCTTATAAGCAAATCTAAAAGATAGGTTACTACCTCAGTATCGGTAAGCAAAGTACATTTATATCCAAACAGTTCTAAGTATCTTTTGTTTGTCCCATAGCTTGAGATTTCCCCGTTATGAACGATTGACCAGTCAAGAAGACTGAATGGGTGTGCCCCTCCCCACCAACCAGGAGTGTTTGTGGGAAAACGATTATGAGCTGTCCATATGTAGGCTTGATATTCATCTATTTTGAAAAATTCTGCTATTTCTTCAGGAAACCCTACACCTTTGAAAACACCCATATTCTTACCAGAAGAAAGTATATACACACCATTCAGGTTAGCGTTGATATACATTACCATTTCTATTAATTTGTTTTCCTCTTCTTCTGTTGGAAGTTGTTCTTCCAGTTCAAGTTTAACAAAGTATCTTTTAAAAATAGGAGGATTTTTTATAGTTTTTACTTTTCTAGTAGGAATAGGTTCATGATATATAGCTTTGACTTGTTGAAAAAGAAACCTTTCAAATCTTTCTAAAGAATTTTTATCTTCAGCCATTACATGTAGGGCGTAAAATTCTTTAAAATCAGGATAGATACCATAACCAGCAAACCCTGCTCCAAGACCATTTCCTCTTTCTTCTTGGCAGGTTATAGATTTTATTATTAGGTCTCCTGGAATTAAACTACCTTTAACATTTATTATCCCAGACACCCCACAACCAGAGATATCCTTATTATCTTTAAAAATAAATTCCCACATTCCTAAACCCCTTTCTTCTTTTATTCTCCTGCATGTTTTACTTCAAGGATTTCCATTTCTTCTTTAGTTAACCCTATAGCCCTCAATTTGTCTCGATTGCTTCTTAAACTTTCTATCGAATTTAATCCCATAGCTCCAAGCATTTCTTTGATTTCGCTTCTCCATGCATTCATAAGGTTATATACCTTCTCGTAGACTACTTCTGGTGGAAGCCTTTTGATAAGCTCAGGATTATTGGTAGCTATACCCCAAGGACATTTTCCTGTATAACATCTTTGACAGAGGGTACATCCTACAGCAATCAGAAGAGGGGTTCCTATTGCTACCACGTCTGCACCTAACGCGATGGCTTTCACCACATCAGCACTACAACGAATACCTCCAGAGGCGATTAATGTGGTTTTATGTCTGATTCCTTCTTCTCTTAATCGTTTATCTACAGCGGAAATAGCAAGTTCTATAGGAATTCCTACATATTGCCTAAACATAGTTGGAGCAGCACCGGTACCTCCTCTTATCCCATCTATAACTACCGCATCGGCTCCAGCCCTTACTATCCCAGAAGCTATAGCCGCGATGTTGTTCACCGCAGCTACCTTTACAAACACTGGCTTCTTATACTCAGTAGCCTCTTTTAAGGCATATATAAGGCCTCTCAAATCCTCTATTGAATAAATATCATGATGTGGGGCTGGGGATAGAGCATCAGTCCCTAAAGGTATCATCCTGGTTTTAGATATTTCTTCGTTAACCTTTTCTCCCGGAAGATGTCCCCCTATACCAGGTTTGGCTCCCTGACCTATTTTTATTTCAATGGCTACTCCAGCATTAAGATAATCTACATTTACCCCAAACCTTCCAGAAGCACACTGGACTATTGTATGGTCTTTGTATTCATACAAAGAAGAATGCAACCCCCCTTCACCGGTGTTGTAAAGAATTCCTAACTCCTTAGCTGCACGCGCCAACCCTTGATGAATATGAAGACTTATAGCTCCGTAAGACATACCAGCAAATATTATAGGCATTTCTAACTTTATTAAAGGAGGTAAAGCTTTTTTTAGCTTATATCCTGTTTCTGTTTTTTCTACCTCTAATTTTTCGGGTTTTGACCCTATGTAGGTACGAAGTTCCATAGGTTCTCTTAAAGGGTCTATAGGTGGGTTGGTAACCTGACATGCATCGATGACAAGATGGTCAAAATATATCTTTAAAGGTAAATCACATCCAGTAGAAGAGAGTAAAACACCACCTTTATCTGCCTGCTTGTATATGTTTTTTATAAAATAAGGATTCCATAGATGATGTTCTCTAAATTGAGAAGGATGTCTTTTAATTATGATAGCATTAGTTGGACACATAGCTTCACATCTATGACATCCCACACATTTACTATGGTCTTCTTTGAGAATTTTCTTTTTTTCATCCCAGGTATGCACCTCATAGGTGCACTCTTTGATACAGATTTTACATTTTATACATTTATTTTCTAAGCGTTCTACATAAAAATCTGGATAAAAACTAGAAAAGTTAATCGGCTTCATTTTTCACCCTTTTATAAAAACTTTTTAAAGCTTCAAAAATATGATCAAAAAGCATACCCAATTTTTAGCGCTTTATAACGCCATATCTTAAACCTAAATCTACATATATATACAATTTTTTACAATTTTGTTAATTTTTGTTGAAAGTTAAGACCTAAAAAACCAAAAATGTCTCTTGGATATATTTTTTTATTTTTAAAAATTACCAGTCTTTCTACTAAATTTTGGATTTCTAATATGTTATCAGGCCAAGGATATTCTTTTAATATTTCTATAGTTGAAGGATGAAAGGAAATTTTTTTGTTGTATATACGGTTAAATTTATTTAAAAAATGAGATAAAAGAACAGGAATATCATCTTTTCTTTCTCTTAAAGGTAGAACCTGAAAGATATAAAAGTAAGTTTTAATTGTGTCTGACTGAATTTCTGAAGTAGAAGATGAGGCTATGATTTTTATTTGAGAGTTATATAAAATAAATTTAAGTAAATTCCTTAAAAGTTCTTCTGGAAAGGCCTCTAAGTGTTTTAAAAATATAGTTCCATTTTGATTTTGCAGAAGATAAAACTCTTTAAGTATTTCTTCTTTATGAGAACATTCTAAACAGTCTAAATAAAAGAAAGGATGGCTTTTATTTACTGAATGGTGGACTAATTTAGCTATAGAAGATTTTCCAACTCCTCTTTCTCCCCACAAAAGAAGGGGAATTTTAGAAGCATACAGTTTTTCCAGTTTACCCAATATCGTATTCAAATAAGGAAGGTCGATAAATTCCTTAAGAACAACTTTAACAGGTTTAATTTTTAAAAGCCCCCGAGAAAGGGGCTTTTTAAAATCATTCATCTTTAAAGGACTGGCAGGTATTTTTCTATTTCGTATTCAAAAACCCTTATTCTGTAATCATCCCATTCTAATTTTTTGTTTGTGATAAGCTGATTATAGATGTGTTCACCTAAAACCTCCCTTAACACCGTACCTTTTTCTGCCTCCTCTATGGCCTCATACAAGCTTCCGGGCAACTCTTTTATACCTAACTTTTTTCTTTCTTCAGGAGTTAGATGGTATACATCGAGTTCTACAGGTTCTGGTAATGTGTATTTATTTTGAATTCCCTTTAATCCTGCCCAAAGCATGGCTGCAAACGCTAAATATGGATTACATCCTGGGTCAGGAGACCTAAGTTCAATCCTGGTAGCTTTCTCTTTTCCTGGTTTATACATAGGAACCCTAATTAAGGCAGACCTATTTCTTCTTGCCCAACAGATATAAACAGGGGCTTCATATCCAGGAACCAGTCTTTTATAAGAGTTTACCCATTGATTTAGCACCAAGGTGATTTCTTTAATATGATTAAGTATTCCGGCGGTATATTGTTTGGCAATATCAGAAAGATGATATGGGTCTTGGGGGTCAAAAAAGGCATTTTTATCTCCAATGAAAAGAGATTGGTGGGTATGCATACCGCTTCCGTTTACCCCAAATATAGGTTTAGGCATAAAAGTAGCATAAACTCCATATTTTTGAGCTATTTCTTTAACAGTAACCTTGTAAGTCATAACGATATCTGCCATGTCTAAAGCGTTGGCATACCTTAAGTCTATTTCGTGTTGAGAAGGAGCCACCTCATGATGAGAATACTCAACCCTAATCCCCATGGCTTCTAAAGCCAAAATGGTATCTCTTCTTAGGTCTTCAGCAGCATCTAAGGAATAATCAAAGTATCCCCCCTGATCCAAAATTTCAGGATTATTAGGTGATTTAAAGTAGAAAAACTCTAACTCAGGTCCTACAAAAAAATTTGTAAAACCCATTTCTTGCATTTTTTCTAACGCTTTCTTTAACACATACCTTGGGTCTCCTTTATAAGGACTACCATCTGGTTCATAGATATCGCAAAACATCCTTGCTACAGTTTTTTCTTTAGGTCTCCAAGGAAGAATGATAAAAGTCGTTGGGTCTGGAATAGCCACCATATCTGATTCATCAATCCTTGCAAACCCCTGGATAGAAGAACCGTCAAATCCCATCCCTTCCTCAAAGGCAACCTCTAATTCATCTACGTGGATGGTAAAACTTTTTAGTTGACCTAATACATCGGTAAACCAGAGCTTTACAAACATTACATCATGAGCTTTGATAAGTTCCATCACATCTTTTTTGTCTCTGGGTTTGTTTAGCATCTTTTACCTCCTCCATCAAGGTTGTTTCAAAATTTGAAGCAATTTGTATGCCTATTAAAGCCTGGATATACAGTTTAGATAAAAAGGTTCGATATAAACCAAAAAGTGCATTAAAGTAAATTTTTGTAAAATTGTGTAACTTATGGTTCAATCAAATCCTTATATAGAAAAGTTTTACATAGGTTTTTGGTAAACTTGATAAGTTTTTAAAGGTAGTTATAATTTTTTGTTGTAAAAACATAGTTTGGGAAAATGAAAAATGATATCAAAAAGTCAAAAAGAACGAGCTTACCAAGAACTTTTTACTCTGTTTAAAGTTAGTAAAGTTTTAAGCTCATCTTTAAACGTTTTAGAAAACCTAAAAAATGCTCTACAAATACTTGCAGAAGACCTATATTTAACAAGGGGTACAGTTACGCTTTTTGATTCAGCTGTTAATGAGCTAAAAATAGTTGTAGCCTATGGACTTACAGAAGAACAGATTAGAAGAGGACGTTACAAAATTGGAGAAGGTATTGTAGGTAAGGTTTTTGAATCAGGACAACCTATGATTGTACCAAACATAGGTGAAGAACCTATGTTTTTAAATAAAACAGGGGCCAGGGTTAAAAAAGACAAAATTTCTTTTTTATGTGTTCCCATCAAGTTAGGAGATGAAATCTTTGGGGTTTTATCGGTTGACAGGATATTTGATGTAAATACAGATTTTGCTGAAGACCTAAGGGTTTTAGAAATTTTAGCCACACTCTTTGCTCAGATAATAAAGATTTACAACTTACTCTATGAGGAGAAAAAGAAAAGAGAATTTTTTGAAAAAGAGGTAAAGAAAAAATATCAGTTTTACAATCTTGTATATTCTTCAGAACAGATGAGACAGATAATAAAGATATGTGAAAAAATCTCCTCTACCAAGGCTCCAGTTTTAATTCAGGGAGAAAGTGGTACCGGAAAAGAGTTAATAGCTAAAGCCATCCACTTTAACAGCGATAGAGCAGACAAACCTTTTATAGCCATAAATTGTGCGGCTATCCCAGAAAATTTATTAGAGGCAGAGCTTTTTGGTTATGAAAAAGGGGCTTTTACCGGAGCTTTTACCTCTAAGCCTGGAAAATTTGAGTTGGTTAACGGAGGGACTCTATTTTTAGATGAAATCGGAGACCTTCCTTTATCTCTTCAAGCTAAGTTGTTAAGGGTTTTACAGGAGCATACCTTTGAAAGATTAGGAGGAACTAAATCAATAAAGGTAGATTTTCGTTTGATTTCAGCAACCCATAAAAACTTGAAAGAGCTTATCAGCCAGGGTAAGTTTAGAGAGGATCTGTACTTTAGAATAAACGTAGTAAACATATACATACCTCCTTTAAGGGAAAGAAAAGAAGATATAGTGGTTTTAATCGAACATTTTTTAAATCAACTAAACCAAAAATATCAAAAATCAGTAAAAATTTCTAAAGAAGTTTTAAAAATTTTTTTAGAATATCCTTGGCCAGGTAATGTAAGAGAACTCGAGAATACTCTTGAAAGTATGGTAATACTCTCTGATGATGAATTGATTATTCCAGAACATCTACCTGAAGTTTTTAAATCTTGTCAAATAAGTCAACCTAAATCTGATGTTCAAGAAAGTTCCTTACAAGCTATCAACCTCAAACAACAAATAGAGGAAGAGGAGAAACAAAGGATCATCTCAGCACTTAAAGCTTGTAAGTTTAATCAAACCCAAGCAGCCAAACTTTTAGGGATGACAAGAAGACAGCTAAACTATCGTCTTCATAAGTATGGGATCATCTGACCAACCTTTTTAAAGGGTAAAGAATTTGTCATAAAATCTTTTTGCCCTTAAAGAGTATTCTCTATAGATTTCTTCTGATTCTCTAAGTATAAGATTCTTGAAAGGATGTTCATTAAACCATTGGGTAAGTATATCTTTGGTTACTTCTACATGAAATTGAAGGGCATAAACCTTTTGATCAAATTTAAAAGCTTGGTTTTCATAAAGAGTTGATCTTGCAAGATGGATAGCCCCTGAGGGGAGGTCAAAAGTATCTCCATGCCACTGGAATACTTTAAATTTCTTAGAAATTTGGCCTGTGGCAGGATGTGTAGCTAAAGAAAGCATCAAAGGATCTTCTAAACCTTTTGGAGTCAATTCAACCTCAAACCAACCGATTTCTTCTTCAGGTCCTTTAAAAACTTTAGCCCCGAGAACATGAGCTATCAACTGAGCTCCAAGACAGATCCCAAGGACTTTTAAGTTTTTATTGATTGCTTTTTCTATAATTTGAGCAACACCCCTTAAATAGGGGTATTGCTCCATTTCATATACTCCCATCGGCCCACCCATTACAATTAACCCGGTGTAATCTTCTAAACTGAAAGGTAGTTCTCCTTCTTGAGCTTCAAAGATTTTATAAGGGATCCGGTATTTTTTTAGATAGGTCTCTATACTTCCAGGCCCTTCTTCTTTTACATTTTTTATGATAGCTATCATCATCTTTTCCCTTAAATGGCTTTTTCTCCTTTTTCTTTGGTTCTGATCCTTATAGCTTCTTCTACAGGTATGATAAAGATTTTTCCATCTCCTACGGTCCCGGTATAAGCTTTTTCTAAAATGGTTTGCACTACCTTTTCTACCAAAGAATCAGGAACCACCAATTCTATTTTTATCTTTGGAACAAAGAGTATCTCTACTTCAGAACCTCTGTATAATTCTACATGTCCTTTTTGTCTTCCAAAACCTTGAACTTCTGTGATGGTCATACCTTGTATTCCAGCCATAACCAGGGCATCTTTTACCTCTTCGAGTTTAACTTGCTTTATTATAGCTTCTATTTTTTTCATCTTGCCCTCCTTTTAAGTTTTTAGTTAGTTATTAAAAATTATAAGCCTTTTCTCCATGTTGGGTAGAATCAAGTCCTGTAGTTTCCTCTTCATCTGAAACCCTAATTTTCATGAAAAGTCTGATGACCAGGAATATTATACCAGTCATAAGGGCAGTATAAACTATGGTAATTAATACTGCAAGGATCTGTATAAGAACTTGGTTAGGGTTTCCATAAAGTAATCCCTTCCCAAGTTCATTGATAGATGGGTCTGCAAAAACTCCAGTCAGAATAGCACCGATAATTCCTGCTACCCCATGAATTCCAAATACATCAAGAGCATCATCATATCCCAATTTTGATTTCATCGCTGTAACACTAAAAAATGATAGACCTCCTGCTAAGATTCCAATGACCATAGCCCCAAACACGTTAACAAATCCAGCTGCTGGAGTTATGGCTACCAAACCAGCTACTATCCCGGAGGCAATCCCAAGTAGGGTAGGTTTTTTAGTAATCATCCATTCTGTAACCATCCAGGCAAGGGCTGCTACAGCACAGGCGAGGTTTGTATTAAGAAATGCTTGGGCTGCAAGCCCATTTGAGGCTACAGCACTTCCTCCGTTAAATCCAAACCATCCAAACCATAAGATTCCACTACCTATCACCACTAAGGTTAAGTTGTTAGGGAGAAGATAATTCTTCTTTCTTTTCCCAAGGATTAAAGCTCCTACCAAAGCAGCTATCCCAGCGTTAACATGAACCACAGTTCCTCCTGCAAAATCAAGGGCTCCTAATTTAGAAAGAAATCCTCCTCCCCATACCCAATGAGCTACCGGTATATAAACAAGGCTCATCCATAAAACAGAAAAAATAATCCATGCTGAAAACTTTATTCTTTCTATATAAGCTCCACTTATCAAAGCAACTGTTATCCCGGCAAACGTAAGTTGATACATGCAAAAAAGTACCTCTGGTATCGTTCCTTGGAGAGAATCAATACTGATTCCTTTTAATAAGATTTTATCAAAATTTCCTATCATGCCTTTTATATCACCAGAAAAACTTAAACTATACCCATATATCACCCATAATAAACTTACGATGCAATAGGCAACAAAGCTCATGGCTATGGTGTTTAGTACATCCTTTTTTTTAGCAAGGCCTCCATAAAAAAGGGCAAGGCCAGGAATTGTCATAAACATAACTAAAGCTGAAGAAATAAGCATCCAGGCAGTGTCTCCTGTGTCAAGTTTTGGTTGAGATGTTTGATCAGCTAAAACATCTTTCGAATAGACTAAAACCATCATCCAAGAAAATGCTAAAAAATTTAAGATTTGCTCCATAAATTTTTTTGTCATTTCTACCCCTCCTATTTTTAGTGTTTGTTATTTAAAAATTTAAAGTAAAATTAACTCCTGCTAACCAAGTATTATCAAGATGTCCGTTAGGGTTATAAGACTTGCCTTCTACTTTTTTTTGGGCTTTGTTTGAAAGAGGGAACCAGTATTGAACCGTTGGTTGTATCATAAAGTTTTTAGTGAGTGGAATGCTAACTATCGCTTGTATTTTTCCATCATGAAACCCCGCATATTTTTTTCCTGTATAATCGTGGGTGTTTTTTTCATAAGTCCTCCAGTAGTTGCTATCCCCCTTGAAATAACCAAACCCAGCTGCTAAGTCAAGATTAATATTTTTATATAAGTTTTTAGTATAGGAAAGACTAAAATTAACATAAGTACCGGGATAGGTGGCGATATCTCTATAAATAGTTATCGTTGGTTTAATAAACATATCATAGCTTGCGCTTAAAAAAATCTCTTCGGTTTCTTCAGTATATTTAGTTCCATAATAGATATAGCCTCCGGTTAAAGAAAGTTTGTTTCTGTTATAGGTATAACTGACTGTTATGTCGTGCTCGTTAAAGCTTTTTTTGTTTGGTCTATCTGGATTAAAACTTTGGGTAGGATTTTCGTGGGTATCTAAATTGCCCCAATAATTAACCGAAAAACCACCGTAAGAAAGGGTAATAGAAGGCTGAATAACCAGACTATCCGAACTAAGTTCATAACCACGAAATACATACTGGTTAAAAACTCCTCCAGAAAGACTTCCTGTTATTTTTTTAGGTTGATCTGGATCTGCTGCTTTTATTTCTTGTACGTTAAACAATAAAGTTCCGATGGTTATAGCTAAGCCAATCTTTTTAAATTTTGAAAACATCATCTTTACACCTCCTTCATTTTTTCAGTTTTTAGTATTAGATAGTGCGAAAACCATGCCAATAAAAATTACATTTACAAATAAACAAAATCCAAGGATTTACTACAGAATAAACGACAAAAAATTACAAACATATACAAAATTATACAAATATTTTCAAAAGACCTTATTTTTATCGTAATTATTTGTAAGTAGTGTTTTATTAATTGTGTCTAAATTTTAAGGGGTGGGGGCTCTCGTCCTGGTAAAATGGTCTATAGGTTTATACATAATCCTTTTGATCATTAACATCTAAAAGCTTAAGCCCTAAGAGGTTTTCGAGGGCTTTTCAGGGGTGATGGTTTATAAAACAGCCCTGCCTATTTTAGTATTTGCTTCGGTGTTTTCTCCAGTTGGTGCTATCACAGCAGAACATCTTTCAAGAATCCTGCTTTTATGGCTTTTTGTTGGTTTTCTTATTTTTGCAGGATCTATGATGTTTTGGTATAAACCCAAAAAAGGGAGAAGCTTATTATTTATGGAGTTGCGGTTGGTGGACTGGCAGGGTATATAGACAGTTTTATCGTAATTTTTTATTCCTTTTCAGGATTTTTAGGGCATATTTCTGTGGGGAACATAGACCCTTATCTTCTTGTTTTATGCGCCATAGGTTCAATAGCTGGTGGATTGCTTGGAAACTATCTTATGAGAAAAAGGTTAACTGCTCCTCAGGTTAAAAAAGTTATAGGAATAGTATTGTATATCATCGCAGTTAAGATGC
>NZ_ATXI01000026.1 GCF_000421605.1 Thermodesulfobacterium thermophilum DSM 1276 | reverse complement strand
GAGGGCTTTTGAGTCGGTAGTTGATTATTCACTAACTGGGAGGACCGTTGCTGAGTATTTGGACAGGCTTTGTGAGGTGTATGGGCCACCAAGGATTTTTAGGCGAGACGATGGGCCTGAGTTTAGGTCAAAGGAGTTTTGCAGGGTGATCATAAAAGGTGTCTCAAGATGGGGGCATATAATTAAAAGACTCTCTCATAATAACAGTCTCGTATATGGGGGCATCTCACTATATATCCACAAAATCCTTTGTAAGTCATATTGGCTGTCTGTTTTTTTTGCTTGTATCTTGCCAGGTGCTGTACCCTTTGTTTGAACCAGGTAAAGGCATAAAATTATTTATTAAATCGTTTAGATAGATTGAAAAATAGGAAAAAATGAAAGATATAAATTTCTATCGGTAATTTTAGGTTCTAATCAGTTGTCTTGACTTTTGTACTTGTAAGTTTTAAAATAAAAAATATGTAAAATTTGACACCAAAATCTTTTTTGGTAGTTCGAGAGTATGGAGCTTAAGAAGTTAAAAAGAGTTTCAGAATACGAATGGGAAATTCCTCCTGTAGGTGATATGAAAGTCCCTGGGAAAATTTTTGCCAGTCAAAAGTTGGTGGAAGAAATGGATGAAAAGGTCTATGAGCAGGTCTGTAATGTAGCAAGTCTTCCTGGCATAGTGAGGGCTTCTATTGCCATGCCAGATGCTCATTGGGGATATGGGTTCCCTATCGGAGGAGTCGCTGCCTTTGACCCTGAAGAAGGAGGTATCATCTCTGTCGGTGGGGTGGGATACGATATTTCCTGTGGGGTTAGAACCCTTCTTACTCCGTTAGAAAAAAATGAGGTAATCCCTCATTTAGAAACCTTGGTAAAGATGCTTTTTGAAACCGTTCCTTCAGGGGTAGGTTCGGAGGGAACTATAAAGCTTTCCCCCTCTCAATTAGATGAGGTCTTAGTTGAAGGGGCTAAGTGGGCGGTAAAAAAGGGGTATGGGATTCCAGAAGATTTGGAGTATATAGAGGAAAAAGGTTGTATGCCTGGAGCTGACCCCAGCTTTGTGTCTATGGAAGCCAAAAAGAGACAACACAGACAAATAGGGACCTTAGGCTCAGGGAATCATTATTTAGAGATTCAATATGTCTCTGAGATCTATAATCAGGAAGTAGCTGAGGTGTTTGGTCTTTTTAAAAACCAGGTGGTAGTTACCTTTCATTGTGGTTCTCGGGCTTTGGGGCATCAAATCGCTACCGATTATCTTCCTGTTTTAGCCAAGGCTGCAAGGAAATATGGTATCCCTATCAAAGAAAAAGAGTTGGTTTGTGCCCCTATCAACTCTCCTGAAGGAGAAAGCTATTTTAAAGCCATGGTTTGCGGGATAAACTGTGCTTTAGCCAACCGTCAGGTGATTACCCATTTAGTAAGAGAGGTTTTTCAAGAAATATTCCCAGGGATATTCCTTAAAGTACTTTATGATGTTAGTCATAATACCTGTAAAGTGGAGCACCATCTGATAAACGGTAAACTAAAAAAACTTTATGTCCATCGTAAAGGAGCTACGAGAGCTTGGGGTCCAGGAAGAAAAGAATTGCCTAAGGACTATCAAAAGGTAGGTCAGCCTGTGATTATCGGTGGTTCTATGGGAACTGCTTCCTACATTTTGGTTGGTACCGAAGAGGGAGAGGAAAAAGCCTTTGGTTCTGCCTGTCATGGAGCAGGAAGGACGATGAGTAGAAATCAAGCTATTAAAACTTTTAGGGCAGACCAAATAATAGAAAACTTGAGGAAAAAGGGCATTATAGTAATGGCTAAGTCTAAAAAAGGGTTGTGTGAGGAAGCACCAGAGGCTTATAAGGATGTTAACGAGGTAATAGAGGCTACCTGTAAGGCAGGTCTTACCAAAAAGGTAGCCAAGTTAATACCTATAGGTTGTATTAAAGGCTAAAAAATCACTCAAAAAAGGGGGGGTAAGCGATGAAAAAGAGATGGGTTAAGTTTTTAGGTATCGTTTCTGCTGGGTTGTTAGCTTTTGGTTGTAGTTGCCCTATCGAAGCTCCAGAGAAGGCAGTAGCTCAACCTGCACCACAACCACCAGCTTGTCCAGAGTGTGTAAAGAAGGTAGAGGATGAGTTAAAAGCTTTAAAGCTTCAGGTAGAAAGTCTTAAGTCTCAGGTTGACAACCTCAAGGTTGATACAGCAGAGGCCAAGCAAGCTTCTCAAAAAGCAATAGAAGCTGCAAACAAAGCTGAAGAGGCTGCACAAAAGGCGGAAGCAGCTGCTAAAAAATGCGAAAGAGTTTTTGAAAAAGGATTGAAAAAATAAGCTTTATGCAGCGTCCTTTTGAAGCACTCGGGGAATACTTGGGTATAAGTATTCCCCGAAAAAAGTTAAAGTTAAACGATCCCTTGCTTTTGGAAAAACCCTCTTTTTGCGAGGAAAGGGACTGGTCTGAGGTAGTTAAAAAGGCCAAACCTCTTAAGAAAAAAAACTTTCTTTGGTTTTTTACTCCTAAAAAACCATTCTGGGACCTTAAAAAGGATTGGCCTCCTAAAAGAATAGACCTTAAGGTTTGGCTCACTTCAGAATACATAGAAGGTGGTTTTTCCAAGACTTACAAAAGTTTAGTGTATGAATTAAGAGAAGGAAGGTTTTCTGTTAAAAAAACCTTAAACTTGAGAGGGATGTTTGTAGAGGAGGCCAAAATCGCGTTCGAAGAGTTTTTGAGGGAGGCCATTATAAACGGTGATAATTGCGTGCTTATCATCCACGGAAGAGGCCTTTCTTCTAAAAAAGAGCCGGTGCTTAAAACCAAGGTTAAAGAATGGCTTGAAAGGGGACCTTTTAGAAAATATGTTATGGCTTTTTGTTCTGCCAGACCTTGTGATGGAGGGTTAGGGGCAACCTACGTCCTCTTATCTTCAAAACCTATCAAAAAGTCTAAAAAGTCGTAGTGTTTCATGTTTTTACAAGGTCCAAGGTCAAAACTTTTTGTCACCGGTGACCCTGGAGTAGGCAAAACTACCTTAGTCGAAAAGTTGACTAAATATTTATCAGAAATAAACCTTCCGTTTAAAATAAGAGGTTTTTTTACCAAAGAAATCAGAGAAAACAGCAAGAGAAAAGGTTTTAAAATCATCGATCCTTTTCTTTCTAAAGAATTTCTCCTTGCCAAAAGAAAAGACCTTGTTAATCCCTCAGAGTCTATAAACACTTACCATACTGTAGGAAAATATGCGGTGTTTTTAGAGGGGTTAGAAACACTTCTGGAAGAGTATAAGAAAGATTTGATAGACGGGGCTCAGGTTTTTTGGGTTATAGACGAAGTGGGAAAGATGGAGGTTTTATCGAAAAGTTTTTGTGATTTTATAGAAAAGGTCTTAGGTTCTTCTTGTTTTTTACTTGCAACTGTAGGTAAAGGGGAAACTCCTTTTTTAAAAAAGGTTTTTTCCTTTGAACCAGCTTTAAGGTGTGAAGTAACCCCTGACAACCGGGACTTTTTGGAAGAAAGACTAAAAGTAGAGTTCAAAAGAAAGGGTAAGTTGATAGTTTTTGAGGGAATAGATGGAGCAGGTAAAACCACCATTAGTAAGCTTTTGGTAAAGGCTTTAGAGGATCAGGGAGTTTCAGTTTTTTGGGGGTGCGAACCAACTCCTCAAGGCCCTTATGGTAAAGTTTTACGCGAAAAGCTGCAACAAAGAGAGGCACATCCGTTAGAGATTAAACAACTTTTTTTGAAAGACCGGGAATGGAACGTAAAAAATTTTATTTTACCTAAGCTTAAGGAAGGGGCCTGGATAGTTTTAGACAGATATTATCTTTCTACTTTATCTTATCAAGGAGCTCAAGGGTTTGACTTAAAAAGCCTTTTTATAGAAAACGAGACCATCGCTCCTTTACCAGATTTGGTAGTTTACTTAGACCTAACGATAGATGAGGCCTTAAAGAGGCTTAACTCTACCAGAGACACCCTTACGTTTTTTGAAAAAACCGAGTTTTTAACCAAAGTAAGAGAAAACTACTTAAAAATTCTTCCTTGGTTTAATCACGTAAAATTAAATGCTACAAGATCTTTAGAGGAAACCATAAATCGTTTGATAGAAATTTTACACCGTAAATTTAAAAGTTCCCTTTCCTAAAATGTCGTGAAGATGTAAAATTCCGGTAAGTTTTCTGTCAAAATCTACAACCGGTAAAACCGTGATCAGATGTTTTTCCATCATTTCTAAGGCTTCGTAAGCTAAGGCATTTTCTTGTATGGTTTTAGGGTTTTTGGTCATTACTTCTTCTACTTTAAGATTATCTATAGAGCCATACTTTAAAAAAATCCTTCTTAAATCTCCGTCGGTGATGATACCTGTAAGAGCATTAAATTTATTTACGATTAACACGCATCCCAGCCTTTTTTGATCTATTTCTTTTATGGCTTCCTTTAAAAAGGTACCTTGTAATACTTTAGGAATGTTTTCACCGGTAAGCATTATTTCTTTAACCTTAACCTTAAGCCTTTCCCCTAAAGAACCACCAGGATGATTTTTTCTGAAATCTTCAGACCCTAATCCTTTGATTTCAAACAGGCAAATAGCCAAAGCATCACCTAAGGCTAAACAAGCGGTAGTGCTGGTGGTAGGAGCTAAGTTAAAGGGACAAGCCTCTTTGGGTACCCTTCCGTTAATCACCACGTCTGAAAGCTGGGCTAACCGGCTATCTAAATTTCCTGTAATGCTTATTATTTTTATGTTTCTTTTTTTTAGTATGGCAACTAACTCACAAACCTCAAGGGTATTCCCTGAATAAGAAAGGGCAAGGACCACATCTTCAGGGGTTACCATCCCAAGGTCTCCATGTAAAGCCTCTACAGGATGAAGAAAGAAAGCCGGAGTTCCGGTAGAAGAAAGGGTAGCCGCAATTTTCCTTCCTATAAGACCACTTTTTCCTACCCCTGTAACTACTACCCTTCCTTTAGTTTGTAAGATGATATCTACCGCTTTTACAAAGGAGCTATCAAGATTCTTTATAACTTCTTCTATCCCTAATTTTTCAGTTTCTAACACACTTTTAGCTTTTTCTAAAAGCTCTCTTTCTTTTAACATGCCTAAACCTCAAGGGAATTTTTAATGAAAAACAGGAGGGTTTATCGGGACTTCAAAAAGTATTTTTTGTTCTTCGATCCCTACCATTGTAGAAAGAAGTTCTAAAACTTTATTTATCATCCTAGTAATCATTTCTTCTCGGTAGAAAAGAGCACTCAGTTTTTGTTCTATTTCTCCTGAGGGATCTGAAGAAAAATCTTTTTTCGAAAGGTGTTTGTAAAACTGATAAAAAACTTTTCGCATATTGACCCGTTCTTTTATGTTTTTCAAGATCTCTTCAGGTTCAAACGACCTTTGGTTAGATACAAGGTTTTGAAAATATTTTATGTCTTCTTCTTGAAATTGCCAAAAAAGGTCTATCCAATCTTCAAGACTGATTAATTTGTCTTGATTCTCCATGAGTTTTAATGTAAAACAAATCCTTAAAAATGCAACCTGGTTTAAGACCCTATATCTTCAGAAAAAGAGGAAAGGTTGAACAAGACAGAGTTTTTAAGTACCCTTTTGGCCCCAACGAACCGTTTTCTGAAATAGTTGCTGTCTAAGGAATCTACAGCAAGCCCCTTTTTACTAGAGGAAAAATGCATAAAACGATTGTTCCCTATGTAGATACCCACATGATTTATACTCTCTGGCCTTCTGTTTTTACCAAAGAATAGTAAATCTCCGGGAATAAGTTCATCTTTAGACACGGAAACCCCTATCCAAAACTGTTCTCTTGATGTTCTCGGAAGTTTTATTCCTAAACTCTCAAAAACCTTTTTTACAAACATAGAACAGTCCATATATCCGTTGCCATTACCTCCGAACTTATAACGATAATCTTTATATTGTTTGGCTATCTCAATAAACTTGTCTTGCAATCGTTTTTCATCCTCATGGTCTAAGAAAGATCTGTTTAAAAAGAAATCAGAAAAGCTGTGAGATTTTGTTTTTTCTTGAAAGGCAACCGCAGGGTTTTCTAACACAAAAGGTTCATCATCATAGGTGGGGATCTTTAAGGCCTGCCCCACAAAGATTACGTTGTCTTCAAGGTTGTTTAGTTTTTTGATATCCTCAATAGGTATTCCATACCTTAAGGAGATGTTGTATAAAGTTTCTCCTTCTTTAACCTTATGCCAGATAAACCCTGTGCCTGAAGGAGCTTCTATCTTGGGTAGGGTAACTTTTTCTTGGACTAAAACCCTTTTTTCTTTTACCTTAATTACCTTGCCTACTCTTAATTTAGTAGGACTTAGATGATTAATTCTTTTTAGTTTTTCTACCGAGACCCCAAACTTTTTAGCGATTCTAAAAAGGGTGTCTCCCTTTTTTATCTTATAGGTTATCCATTGAATTTTCTCTTTTTGTCCTACCTTCTTGGGAGTAACAGAGACAACCTCAGTTGAGATAACCCTTGGTGAGTCAACCTCTGGGGAGATAATCTGTGGTGGTTGTGAATCCACTTTTTGTGAAACCTTTTGTTGGGAACTTTCTACAGTTTTTTGTTCTGAAAATTCTATAGGTTTGTTAGAAGGAATTTTTACTATCAACGATTGTCCTACCTTTAAAGAATGGTCTGATAGCTGGTTTATTCTTTTTAGTTCTTTTACCGAGACTCCAAACTTTTTAGCGATGTTAAAAAGGGTGTCTCCCTTTTTTACTACATAAACTGAAGGGCCTTCGGGTAACGAGGTTTGTATTAAGTTTTTTGAGGAAGGAGCGGTTTTTGCTTCTGAGATAGGTTGGGTAGCAACAATCTTTAGGGTTTGTCCAGGTTTTAATTGATGATTTTTAAGCTGATTAATTCTTTTAAGGTCTTCTACCGAGATCCCAAACTTTTTGGCAATGCCGTAAAGGGTGTCTCCTTTTTGGACTTTATAGGTAATGACTTTATTAGAAGTTTTGGGAGTTTTTACCAAGGCTACTTTTTTAGTTTTTGAAGGTTTTTTAGAGGTAGTTTTGGTTTTTGCATCAACTTGATAGGCACCAAAAAGAAAAAAACAACAAACGATCCATAATATGGCTAAAAAAGGATTTTGAAATATTTTAGATTTGTACTGTTTTGACATGGCAAAGATTTTTTAAAAGATTTTATAAGAAAAATACCAAAAAATTGGCAAAAGTCAAGTAAAATTTTAAAA
The DNA here is from genome assembly GCF_000421605.1 of Thermodesulfobacterium thermophilum DSM 1276. Lineage (GTDB taxonomy): Bacteria > Desulfobacterota > Thermodesulfobacteria > Thermodesulfobacteriales > Thermodesulfobacteriaceae > Thermodesulfobacterium > Thermodesulfobacterium thermophilum. The sequence continues at coordinate 6,798 of NZ_ATXI01000026.1, read as the reverse complement.
AAAGTTCTTTTTAAAGATTTTTGGGTTTTAAAAGCGTAAAAATTATTTTTTTTATCTTTTTTAAGCTTTTTTTAGGTTGTCGAGTAGTTGTGTTTTAACAAAATCTGTATAAAATTAAAAATAAATAGATTAGGAGGTTCTAAAGATTAACGTCTTCTTAGATTTTGAGGTTGCTACCAAATTAGAATTATTGAAAAAACTTTATGAACACTTAGAAAACACCTATCAAGCCTGGGATCTTTTCTGTAAGCCAGGTTGTAACCTTTGCTGCACACAGCGTATTTATGCTACTTCTTTAGAGGCTTACCATCTGTTAGAAAAGATTAGTCCTGAGGTTTTAACCAGGGTCTCACATCTCCAAAATTATCCAAGGCCAAAGATTACCCATAACCAGACCCTCCTTTGCTATCTTCAAGGTACAGAGCCCCCTTTAGAGGATTATCCCCCTCATTTGTCTACGTGTCCTTTTTTAGACGAAAAAGGACTTTGTATTGTTTATCCTTATCGACCTCTTATGTGCAGGATAATGGCTTCAACCAAAAGCTGTGAACAGGGAGAGGCATCTTTGCCTCCTTTTTTGTTTTATGTTGGGACTCTTGCTTTACAGTTAGCTGAAAATATAGACATTGGGGGGCTTTATGGGAATCTTTTTGATCTTTTAAAGTTTTTAAAGGATTATAAGGAGGGACAAGTAGAGGAAGTGCCTCCTTATCTTCTTTCTAACGTAGATGTAGACGAGTTACCCGTCCTCCCTGAGGAAAAAGACCTTAGGTCCTGGGTAGGCACACTTTATCGGACCCATGTAACAGAAGGAAAAAGTTTTAGAGAGGTTTTACAAGAACTAAGAGAAAAATTTAGAGACAAAAAATCTCTTTCCTTTTTAGAGGAAATTTTTTAACATGTATCAAGGCGAGGTTATAAAAAACCTTCCTCTTTCTCAGAACGTTTATCTTTTGAGGGTAAAAACAGATTTAGATATAATCTTTAGTTTTAACCCAGGGCAATTTGTCAAAATCAAAATTAACGAAAGGATTGACCCTCTTATTCCCAGGCCTTTTACCATACATGATGTAAAAAAGAATAGTTTTTACGTGCTTTACCAGGTAGTGGGAAAAGGGACCAAAGCTTTGTCTTTGGTTCAACCAGGAAATAAGATTGAGTTTTTAGGTCCCCTTGGGAAACCCTTTCCTAAGCTTGAAAACTATGTAATCTGTGCAGGAGGCATAGGAATAGCAGGTTTTATCTATCTTTTAGAAAGCATAAAAAGAAAAACCCATCCCTATGTGTTACCCAAGAAAATTTTTTATGGGGCTCGTACAGCAGAAGACCTGGTTTGTTATCCCTTTTTAGAGGGTATCGGTACTAAGGTAGAGATAGCCACAGAAGACGGCTCACAAGGCTATAAAGGGTTGATTACCGAACCTTTGATAAAGTATTTAGAAAAAAACAAGGTAGACGTGCTTGCCTGTGGTCCTTTGCCTATGTTAAAAGCAGTAGCAAAAATAGCCCAAAGTTTTGGGGTAAAGGCCTATCTTACTATGGAAACCTTTCTTTCTTGTGGTACAGGTTTTTGTAAAGGCTGTGTAATTCCGCTTAAAAACGGAAATTATGCCCATCTTTGTATAGAGGGCCCTACTCTTTTGGCAGAGGAGATTGACTTTGAGGCCCTATCTTAAAATCAGGAATCTCGAACTTAAAACACCTCTTATGCTGGCTTCAGGTACCTGGGGCCTTGGAGAAAACTTAGACCTCTATCTTACTAAGGAAGAAATTAAATCTAACATAGGTGCTTTTGTTTCTAAAGGAATCTCTCGTTTTCCTAAGAAAGGCAATCCTCCTCCTCGTCTTTATGAAACTCCTTGTGGATTGATCAATTCCATAGGGCTTGAAAACCCGGGTTTAGAGGTCTTTAAAAGAGACTATCTTCCCAAGCTTCTCTCTTATAAAGTGCCACTTATCATTAATCTTCATGGAGAAGAGATAGAAGACTTTGTAGCCCTTGCTGAAGGTTTTAAGGAAGAAAAGGTAGATGGTATAGAGCTTAACATCTCATGCCCTAACGTTAAGAAGGGTGGTATAGCCTTTTCCTCTGACCCAAAGGGGGTTAAAACCCTGGTAAAAGAGGTCAGAAAGGTTTGGGAAAGGTTTTTAGCAGTAAAGCTTTCTCCTGTAGGTCCAGTTTATGAAATAGCCGAAATCTGTGAAAAAGAAGGGGTAGATGCTTTAGTAGTAGCCAATACTTATCCTGCTTTAGGGGTGATAGGTTTAGCACCTTTAAAGGTTATCAAAGGAGGGCTCTCAGGTCCTGCCATAAAACCTTTGACCCTAAGGTTGGTATACGAACTTGCCCAAAAGGTTGAACTTCCTATCATAGGTAGCGGAGGTATTCTTTCTGGAAAGGATGCCTTAGAATACTTGGTTTGCGGTGCTAAAGCCTTTCAAATAGGGGTTGCCAACTTGATAGACCCTACTTCTGCCGTAAAAATAATCCAAGAGATGGAGGAGCTAAAAAAGAAACATGGCTTATTTGGTTAGAGGGTTACCTGTAGATAAAAATTTTAGGGTCTATGCGGTTTGTTGTAAAGAGATAGTAGAGGAAGCCCGTTGTTTGCAGGGTTTGAGCCCTGTGGCTTCAGCTGCGTTGGGTAGGGCTTTAGCAGGGGTAGCTTTGCTTTCTGCTGACCTGAAGATAGGTAAGGTTCTTTTGCAGATTAAGGGAGATGGCCCAATTGGTGAAATCTTAGCAGAAGGTGATTATCAGGGATTTTTAAGAGGAACGGTACAAAATCCTCACGTTTATATAGATCCTATCAACCATAAACTTCCTGTTGGGCTTGCGGTTGGAAAAAAAGGATTCATCTCTGTGGTAAAAGATTTAGGGTTGAAAGAGCCTTATTATGGGTCTGTAGAACTGATTTCAGGAGAGATTGCCGAAGATTTAGCTTATTATTTAACTGTTTCTGAACAAATACCATCTGCAGTAAGTCTGGGGGTTTTGGTTGATAGAGACGGAACCATCCTTGCTGCAGGGGGTTTTTTGGTACAAAAACTGCCAGAGGCAACCGAGTCTGAATTAGAAGAAATAGAGGCTAAACTTAAAGATTTTCCCCCTGTTACTTCACTTTTATCTTCAGGTAAAACCCCAGAAGAGATCTTACAGATGATTTTTCCAAACCTTCAAATATTAGAAAAAAGGCCTTTAGCCTGGAGATGTACCTGTTCTGAAAAAAAGGTGGAAGAGGCTTTGATAGCCATGGGAAGAGAAGAGCTTGAGGCCTTTTTGAAAGAAGGAAAGCCAGTGTCAGTAACCTGTGAATTTTGTAAAAAGACCTATGAGATTTCGTTAGATAGAATTAAAGAACTTTTAAAGGAGGTTATGGATGTTTCTTAGGTTGATACTCTGGTTGGTTTTGATATTGTTGTTGGTTTTCTTTGTAGTTTTTAACATAGACCCAAAGGTTAATCTACATATTTTCCCTGGGGTTACTTTGGAAAACATCCCTTTAGCCTTAGTTATCATCATAAGTTTTATTTTAGGAGTTCTTTTTGGAATAATGGTTTCGATTACCCAGATGATAAAGCTAAAACTTGAGATAAGAAAACTGCAGAAAAAGGTTGAAGAAAAACATGAAAATCCTGAACAGACTCTTTGAGCTTTTAAACGAAGGGGTAAAAAAAGAGGTTTTCCCAGGTGCAGTTGCAGGGGTTTACTATCAACAGAGGCGATACATAGTTGGGGCTGGTTATCAGGCTTTAACCCCATATACCGAACCTGTAGAAGAAAACACCATCTTTGACCTTGCCTCCCTTACCAAGCCTTTAGCCTTGGTGTTGGGATTTTTAAATTGTTTAGCTAAAAACTCTAAGGCATTAGACCTCTATTCTCCTGTAAAAAATTACCTGGACCTTAAAACTCCTCTTTCTGAAATTCCTGTTTATCGATTTTTCAACCATACCTCAGGTCTCAAAGCATGGCATCCTTTTTATCAAGAAATTTTAGACAAAAAACCAGAAAAGCCCTTGGAATATATAATAAAAAAAATAGAAGAAATGCCTTTAGAATATACTCCCGGAGAGAAAAGCTTATATTCAGACCTTGGTTACTTTATGTTAACCTATCTCTTAGAAAGTCTATCTGGAGAGCCTTTAGAAAAAATCTTTGAACAGGCTAAAAAAAGAATCTCTTTAGGAAAAAAGTCTTTTATAGGTTTTAATCCTCTAAAAAAAGGAATAGACCAGGAATATATAGCCCCTACCTCTGTTTGCCCCTGGGGTAAAAAACTATTGAGAGGAGTTGTTGAAGACGAAAACACCCGGGCTTTGGGTGGGGTTTCTGGGGTAGCAGGGCTATTTGGTAACATCTACGGAGTTCTTGATGTTTTAGAATTTTTGCTAAAGGCTTATCAACAAGAGGAATCGGTTTTTTCTGAGCATTTAAGAACTTTTGTAAATTTTAGGGAAAAAAATTCTGAATATGCCTTAGGTTTTATGTTGCCCAATCCTAAGGAAAAAGAAATTTTGAAGGATAAAATTTCTCCTAATACTTTGAGACACACCGGTTTTACCGGGACCTCCTTTTTGATAGACTTTGACCAGGGAATTATCATCGTACTTTTGTCAAACAGGGTGCATCCTACCAGGGACAACCTAAAAATAAGGGATTTTAGGCATTATTTTCATCAACAGGTTATGGAAGCCCTTAACTGAAAGCTTCGCTTAGTTCTTTACTTCTTAGGTAAGCCTTATATATGGCCTCGATTACTGTTCCAGGAAATCCCTTTTGGTAAAAAACCTCTAAAGCGGTTATGGTGGTTCCGGCAGGAGAGGTTACCATGGCTTTGATTTCATAGGGGTTCTTTTTTAGTTTTTTCATCATTTCTACCGAGCCTACAACAGTTGCCAGGGCCAGCTTTTCTGCCAGAGGCCTTGGCAAACCTGCTCTTACCCCTCCGTCTATCAAAGACTCTATAAACAAAGCTACATAAGCAGGTCCACTTCCTGAAAGAGCGGTTACTGCATCGATCAGCTCTTCTCCTACCACCACCGTTTCACCTATGGCAGAAAAAAGCTTTTCTGCCGAGGTTAAGTCTTCTTCAGTAGCAAAACTTCCCTTGGTTAAAGCACTTATGCTTTTATGCACGATGGCACAGGTATTAGGCATAACCCTGATGAGTCTTGTCCCTCGAGGTAATATTTTTTCGTAAAAACTGATTGGAAGTCCTGCGGCGATGGTAATTAAAAGATGCTTTTCTATATCGATATGTTCTTTTATCTCTTCCAAAACTTTTTTCATTACCTGGGGTTTTACCGCCAAAATTATTTTCGCACAACCTTTTAAAACCTTTTCATTTTGGTCTACGGTGTGGACTTTATAGGTAGAGCTCAGGTATTCGCGTCTTTCTGCCACTGGTTCAGAAACTAAAATGTTTTCTGGGCTAAAAAGTCCTTTGTCTAACAATCCTTTGATGATAGCCTCTGCCATCATCCCCCCGCCGATAAAACCTATCGTAGCCATCTATCCTTCCTCCGCTTTGGTCTTTTGTTTGGAATCTATTATAAACACCAAAAATTTTTCTGTAAAGATGAAACCGTAAAAGGGCTAACTTATTCAAAATATATTTTTTATTGACAAAATTTAATATATCAAGACAAATTTTATTTATTTTTTAAATATAAATTTTTATTACTTATTGCAAATAAAACGTATATTTTATATTGAAAAAATCTATTTGACTTAGTATTGAAATTGTAATAAAAACTTAACTTAAAAATAATACTATTATCAAAAGGAGGGGTAAAATGCCTAAGGTAGGTGTATATGTATGTCATTGTGGAGAAAACATTAAGGGTGCGGTTAATATCCAGGAAGTAGTAGAGTTTGCTAAGACTTTACCTGATGTAGTGGTTGTGAGGGACTATCAGTTTATGTGTTCTGACCCTGGGCAAGAGTTGATCAAGAATGATATTAAAGAAGGGCTGGTTGACAGGGTTGTGGTTGCTGCTTGTACTCCAAGGACTCATGAGCCTATCTTTAGGGCAGCTGTTGAGTCAACTGGTTTAAACAAATATTTTTGTGAGATGGCTAACATCAGAGACCAGGATAGCTGGGCTCACTGGCATGATAAAGAGGGGGCTACCAAAAAGGCTAAAAGGCTTCTTGCCAGTGCGGTGGCTAAGGTAAGGTTGGCAGAGCCTTTAGAAGACCGCTTTCAGGATGCAGAAAAGTCGGTTTTGGTGGTAGGAGGTGGGATCGCAGGTATCTTTGCTGCTTTAGACCTGGCAACGATAGGTTTAAAGGTTTATCTGGTAGAAAAACAGCCTTCTATCGGCGGTGTTATGGCTAAACTTGACAAGACCTTTCCTACGATGGACTGTTCAGCTTGTATCTTAACCCCGAAGATGGTTGAGGTTGTCCAGCATCCTAACATCGAACTTATCACCTATGCTGAGGTAGAGGATGTTAAGGGTTATGTAGGAAACTTTGAGGTTACCATCAGGAAAAAAGCCAGATATGTAGACTGGGATAAGTGTACAGGTTGTGGTCACTGTATGAACATTTGTCCTTCAAGGGCTCCAAACGAGTTTAACCTTGGTTTGGATAAGAGACCGGCTATTTATATTGAGTTTCCACAGGCAGTGCCTAAGAAGGCGGTGATAGACGCAGACAACTGTTTGTATTTTAAGACTTTAAGGAAGACAGGCAAGACAGCCTGTCAGATCTGTCAGAAAGGTATACCTAACAAGAACATAGAGGGTTGTCCGGCAGGGGCGATCAACTATGAGGACAAGGATGAGTTT
>NZ_ATXI01000025.1 GCF_000421605.1 Thermodesulfobacterium thermophilum DSM 1276 | reverse complement strand
AGGATTACGTCAGGTTCATAGATTTTTTCTCTTGAGCGGATAGGGTTTTTGTCGATTCTTGCGAAGGCTTGAACAGGAGCTCCCCTTCTTTCAGGGCCAAAACTTGGGAAGGCCTGGGCATAATCTCCCTGGGAGATGGCAGCAACTGCGATAAGCTCAGCAGAGGTAACTGCCCCCTGCCCACCTCTTCCATGCAATCTAATCTCAACCATGTCCCACCTCGTTTTTAATTATTCTATTTTATTTGAAATAATTTACTATGATTATTAAAAAAAATAAAGTGTCTTGTTAAAAAAATCACAAATCTGAAAAACCATTTAACTGGAGAAAGTTAATGGCAGAAAGACCTTTTACCTCAAAGGTAAAAATTTTTGAAAAAACACTTTACAAAATCAAAAATATGTTTAAAAATTAAAAAATTCTAAGGTTTTTAGTAGAAAATTCTGATAGTTTATCGTAAAGGGGTAGAAAATATGGATATAAGACATTTTTTAAGGGTTTGTGATTTAGATAAAGAAGAGGTTTGGAGTTTATTATTAAGAGCTCTTGAATTTAAAACCAAGGGCTATCCTCAGGATTATTTAAAAGGTAAAATATTAGGGTTGATTTTTGAAAAACCTTCTACCAGAACACGTCTTTCTTTTGAATCAGCGATGATAAAACTGGGTGGAAATAGTTTATTTCTTTCTTCAAGAGACTTACAGCTTGCTCGAGGAGAGCCTATAAAGGATACCGCTAAAGTCCTTTCAAGATATTTAGATGTTATAGTTTTAAGAACTTATAGCCATCAGACGATAAAAGAGTTTGCCAAGTACGCGACCATTCCTGTAATTAATGGGCTTTCTGACCTTCATCATCCCTGTCAAGCCCTTTCTGATATTTTAACGGTAATAGAAAAAGGCAGAGATCTTGCTAAAGAAAAGGTGGTTTGGATAGGTGATGGAAACAACGTGGCTTGTTCCTGGATAGAAGCAGCCGCAGTTCTTGGTTTTAAAATCACTGTAGCTTCTCCTCAGGGCTATGAACCACCTAAGGATTTTATAGAAGAGTTAAAACAAAAGTATAATTTACAGATAGAAATCTTACACGACCCAAAAGAAGCGGTAAAAGGGGCTACCGTTATCAATACTGATGTTTGGATTAGTATGGGGCAAGACGAAGAGGCTCAAACCAGAAAAAAAGTTTTTCAACCTTATCAAGTTAACGCGGACCTTATAAAGCTTGCCAGTCCAGAGGCTATCGTGTTACACTGCTTGCCAGCTCATCGAGGAGAAGAAATTACAGAAGAAGTTTTAGAAGGTGAATATTCCGTAGTTTGGGATCAAGCAGAAAATAAGATGTGGTTTCATATGGCTCTGCTTGAATTTCTATTAAAACGTGGTTAAATTTTTTAGTAAAATACTAAAAATTGTTGGAGGAAAAGATGGAAGGGATTAAAGAAGATTTTTATGTGAAAGTTTTTTATCGTTTAGGTCTTGAAGAGGAAAAAGCTCCGGAATGGTTTTCTCAGGAGCTTGAAACTTCTTTTATTTTAGGAAGAGAACACATTCCGAGGGTTATAGAAGAGGCTATTTTAGGTAAAAAAGAAGGAGACGAAGTTAAAATAGTGCTTCCTCCTGAGTCAGCTTATGGGCCACATCTTCCGTACTTAATAAAAGAGGTAGAGATAAGCAGTCTTAAGCATCCGGAAAAAGTAAAGGTAGGGGAATGGTATGACGAAGTAAGTCCTTATGGAGCAAGGATTTCGTTTAAAGTTCTTGAGATTAACGGAGATAAAATAAAGGCAGATTTCAACCATCCTGCCGCAGGTAAAAACGTGGTGATTACTCTTAAAGTGTTAGAGGCAAGACCAGCTACTCCTTATGAAATCATGGCTGCTGAGATGAAAGCTTGTTCAGGGGGTTGAAGATAGGTTTTACCAGAGAGGTTTCTCTGGAGACTTAGAGGGTGAATCCCTTTTTAGTAGTAAAGGACCTTACCTTAGGGTTAACCTATAAACGCGTTCCTTTAGTAGAAAAGGTAAGTTTTGAGGTCAAGAAGGGTGAGGTCCTTGGGGTTTTAGGAGAAAGTGGATGCGGGAAAACCTTAACCGGGTTTTCTCTCCTTAGACTTTTTCCTCCCGGAATTTCTTACTATTCAGGCGAAGTCTGGATAGATGAAATTCCTCTCTATTCTTTAAAAGAGAAAGAACTTTATCAAATAAGAGGTAAAAAAGTCGCTATCATTTTACAAGATCCTTTAAGTTCACTAAACCCGGTTTTATCTGTCAAAGAACAATTAGAGGAAGTCTTTAAAGCCCATCGACCTGAGCTTACTAAGAAAGAACGTTTCGAGAAGATGGTGGATCTTTTAAGAGAAGTTGGGATTTCAGACCCAGAGATACGATTAAAAAGTTATCCTCATCAGCTTTCTGGAGGGTTGAGGCAAAGGATAATGATAGCTATAGCCCTTGCCGGAGATCCTGAAATTTTGGTAGCCGATGAACCTACCACTGCCATCGACCCAACCCTGCAAATACAGGTTTTAAACTTGTTAAAAAGACTAAACAGAGAAAGAGGTCTAACGATAGTGTTTATTTCTCATGATTTAGGGGTTATAAGATGGATAGCTCACAGGGTTGCTGTTTTTTATGCAGGAGAAATAGTAGAGCTTGCACCGGTAGAAAGGTTATTTTTTACCCCTTTACATCCCTATACGCAGGCTTTAATAAACTCCTATCCTAAAGAGGGAAAGTTTAAGGTAGATTTAAAAGTAGGGGTGGTAGAACTTTCTAAAAAGCCTGAAGGTTGTTACTATCAGCTTCGTTGTGATCATCCCTGTGACAAAGCTAAATCTTATCATCCTCAATTGTTAGAGGTTGCTTCTCAACATTGGGTAAGATGTTTTAGATATGAATAAACCTGTACTGGAAGTTAAAAATATATGGAAGACCTATCATGTAAAGGTTTTAGGGGGATTAAAGACTTATGAAGTAGTTGCTTTAAGAGGAGTAAGTTTAAAGATAGAAAAGGGTGAGGTGTTAGGTATTTTAGGAGAAAGTGGATGTGGTAAGTCAACCCTTGGAAAAATAGCCTTAGGCCTTGAAATCCCAGACGAGGGAGAGGTTTTTTGGTTTGGTAATTCTTTGAAAAATCTTGATAGAAAAACCTGTAAAACCTTAAGACCGAAGGTTCAGGCTGTTTTGCAAGACCCTTACTCATCTTTAAACCCCCGGTATAAGATAAAAGAGGTACTTTTAGAACCCTATCTTATTAACGTAAGTCCTGATAAAAAAGAGGGATTAAGCAAGGCTCAAGAGCTTTTAAACCAGGTAGGACTGGATACCTCGGTGTTAGAAAAATATCCCCATGAGTTAAGCGGAGGTCAGCGTCAAAGAATAGCCTTAGCCAGGGCTTTGATGGTTAACCCTGAGTTGTTAGTTCTTGATGAACCAACCTCTGCGTTAGACGTAACCATTCAAGCACAAATCCTTGAACTTATGAAAACTTTAAAAGAACGTTACCAACTAAGCTATCTTTTAATAAGTCATTCCTTGCCTGTGGTTTTTTATCTTGCTGACTGGATAGGGGTGATATATCTCGGGACTTTGGTAGAGCTATGTCATAAAAGTTCGTTTAAACGTCTTAACCACCATCCTTATACCGAGCTTCTTATACGGTCTTATCTTGATCCCTTTGCTCCCTCTCAGATATTTTCCGAAATAGAAATAGAACTTAACCCTCCTATTTCTGACGGATGTGTTTTTTTAGATAGATGTCCTGTTAAGACCAAAGATTGCTATAAAACAAACCCATCACTTGTTAAAAAGACTGATTTACAATATATAGCTTGTTTTAATATATAGTTAACTGTATGTTGTTTTAACCCTCTACTTTTATGTTAAAAACTAAAAAAAAAGAAAAAAAACAAAAAACAGAAAACGGTAAAGAAAAAAAGAGATGTTAAAAACTATCCCTTTGGTTTTTAATAAAAACCATAACCTTAGATTCTTTATCCTTACTAAGGTTAAGTAGTTGCCTTTTCATAACTATCTGAATCTTTGTTAAAAAGAAAAATTAAAATAAAAAATAAAAACCGACCTAAACCATCTTTTCTAAAATTTGAAAATCTCAGGGACTTTGTTTAAATTAAGTAATACAAGATAGAGGTCTTAAAAATTTAAATCTTTAACATCTTTTTACTCAAGATGTTCATTTAAGAGGTGTATGGAGGTATTATGTCTGTTAGTTGGTCTTTAGTTAAAAGTAAGATAAAAGAGTTGTTACCAGAGCCTATATTTAAGGTATGGTTTGAGGCTCTCAACGGAGAGGTGGTCGAGGGTAAGCTTGTTTTAGAGGTTCCAAACGAGTTTACTAAAAGCTGGATAGAGGAAAACTATTCAACTTTACTAAATCAAATAACAGCAGAGTATGGATTGATAGGGTATGGGTTTGCATTACGTGAAATCCCTAAGGCTGAACAGTTAATCATACCTTACAATCCTGTAAATTTGATAGGAAGAAAACTTAGTCCTAAATATACCTTTGAGGATTTTGTGGTAGGTAAATGTAATGAATTTGCCTATAACATCTGCTATCAAGTAGCAGAGGAAAGGCCTAAGGGATATTTGATTTATCTTTATGGGAACTTTGGTTTAGGGAAAACCCATCTTACTCAGGCAGTAGGGAATACTCTCTTTAGTAGAGGGTTTGATCGCGTTTACTATCTTACTGCCCAGGATTTTTTAAACTATATGGTAAAATACCTTAGGTCTGGGATGATAGAGACCTTTAAAGAAAACTTTAAGGAGTATTGTGAGGTTTTGCTGTTAGAAGGGATTCATTTCTTTGCGGGTAAAGAGTATACTCAGAATGAACTTGCCTTTCTTTTAGACTATCTTTTAGACCAGGGAAAGACTATAATCTTTACCTCCCACAAGATGCCACAGGAACTAAACAGTATAGAAAGTTCTCTCAGGTCAAGGCTAAACTCATCGTTAATCATTAAACTTAACGCACCAGATTTTCAAACTCGCAAAAAGATTATAAGACATAAAGCTAAAAAATTGGGATACAACTTAGGGTATGAAATAGTAGAGTATTTGGCAAGAAAAGTAAGGGGAGATGTGAGACAAATAGAAAGTGTAGTTTTAGGGCTTATTGCCCGGGCTTCTTTGTTAAAAGAACCTGTTTCTTTAACCTTAGCCAAAGAACTTATCGAGGAAATAGGTCTTAAGGATAGCTCTGATTCAGTAGATTTTGTCATAGAAACTACCTGTAAATTTTTTGGGATAGCCAAAGAAGACCTTTTTTCTTCTTCCAGAAAAAAAGATCTTTCCCTTTCACGTCAGGTGATTATTTATCTTCTTAGGAATATTCTTAAAAAGCCTCTAAAAGACATCTCGCAAATTTTCAAAAAACAGCACTCTACGATCATCTACAACCTTAAAACTTTTGAGCAAAAGGTCCAGAAGGATGTCTCACTAAGAGCAAGGCTCGATTATCTGATAAAAGAAATTAGCTTAGAGTTAAACGATAAGAATTTGGATAACGAGATTGAGACTTCAGATGAAATCCTTCTCTAAATTTCTTTCGAGACTTAAAGACATCTTAGGAGAGAATAAGGTTTTTACCCAAGCAAAAGACATTTTAGCTTACTCTTTTGATTCTTCTGCGGCTATCGGGCTACCTTTAGCGGTAGCTTTTCCTGAAAGAAAAGAAGAGGTAATAGAGGTTCTAAAACTTATCGTAGAGTATAAGGTACCTTTGGTGCCAAGAGGTGCTGGGACTGCAACCACAGGAAGTGCAGTTTCTCATACTAATGGCCTTATTTTGTCTTTTGAGCGTATGAACCGAATTTTAGAATTGAACTTAGAAGAAAGGATAGTTGTGGTTGAACCTGGTGTGCTAAACGGAGAACTTAAAAATTATCTGAAAAAGTTTGGCCTTTTTTATCCACCAGATCCGGCAAGTTATAACTACTCTACGATAGGAGGGAATGTAGCCACAGGGGCAGGAGGCCCAAGGGGTCTTAAGTATGGAACAACCAAAGACTACGTGTTAGCCTTAGAAGTAGGATTGCCAGGAGGGAAGATATTCTGGACAGGTCCATTGACCCTTAAGGGGGTAGTTGGTTATAATCTTACCCCTCTTTTTGTGGGGTCTGAAGGCACCTTAGGGGTTTTTACTGAGATAGTCTTAAAGGTTGTGCCTTTGCCAGAAAAAAGGGTACTTTTGTTATCTTATCATGAGAAAGAAGAGGAGCCATTAGAAATCATCTCAGAGCTTTTGAAAGCCCTTATCACTCCTGCTTCTGCAGAATTTATAGACAAGACCACTCTTTTAGCTTTATCAAAAAACAAACAAATAGAACTACCTGACAAAAAAGTTAGGTCTCTTCTTTTCTTAGAGTTAGACGGAACGGGGGAGTCGGTTAAGAAAGAACTGAAAAAGGTAGAGGAATTATATCAGATAAAGGGAATTTTTTATCATAAAGCTGAAACAGAAGAAAAGATAGAAGCACTCTGGGAGATAAGAAGAGCGGTTTCTCCTTCGGTAAGGGTGTTAGGGGAAAGAAAGATTTCAGATGATGTGGTTTTACCAAGACGAAACATGAAAGAGTTTTTAAAGAAGATCAGGAAGTTAGAAGAAGAAAAGGGGATCTATGTATGCTGTTTTGGTCATGCTGGAGACGGAAATTTTCATGTAAATCTTCTTTTTTCTTCAGAAAAGGAAGAAGAGGCTAAAACCTTAAGGAAGGCTATTTTAAAAGAGGTTTTAAACCTGAAAGGAACTCTTTCTGGTGAACATGGCATAGGCTATGTAAAACGCTCATTTGTAGCCTGGGAACTAACCCCTCTTCAGTTAGAACTTATGAGAGGTCTTAAAAAGGTATTTGACCCTGAAAATCTTTTAAACCCAGAGATAAAAATCCCTTTTTAATATTATAAAGACTGTTATGAGCCTTTATAACAAAATAAAACGGTTGGTAGGGAGGGCTATTTTTGGATATCAAATGTTATCCTCTGAGGATGTAATCATAGTGGCTATGTCTGGGGGGGAAGATAGTCTAGCTTTAGCTTATTTTTTAAGTGAGTGGAGAAAAAAGTTAAGAGCAGACTACAGGTTGATAGGTGTGCATTTAGACATGGGGTTTCCCTGTGATCAAGAAGTTTATAACAAGGGAGTTAAGTGGCTTGAAGGATTTTGTCAGGGTTTAGATATAGAATTTTATGTAGAAAAAACTAACTGTGGGGAGCAGGCTTTAGAGGTTGCGGAAAAAAAGACTACCTCTCCTTGCTTTGTTTGTTCTTGGCATAGAAGAAAACATCTTTTTAAGTTAGCTGAAACCTGGAAGGCTAACAAGATAGCCTTTGGCCATCATAAAGATGACCTTTTGACCACCTTTTTCATTAATCTTTTTTATCACGGAGAACTTTCTACCATTTTACCTGTTCAGGAGATGTTTAAAGGAAAGGTTTATCTTATAAGGCCTCTTATTTTTGTAGAAAAAGATATGCTCTCAAGATTTGTAAAAGCCCAAGGTTGGGAGATTTTAGAGAACCCTTGCCCTTTTTCTGATAAAACCAAGAGGAAGTTTTTAGACCAGTGGCTTAAAGAGCATGTCTATTCTCTTGATCCAAGAATTAAAAAAAGTATCTTTAACGCGGTGTTTAACCCGAAGATAGAGTATTTACCCCAAAAACCTGCTCCGTCTTATAAAAACCATCCTCAGAGGTAAGGTTATTGACATGTTTTACGTACTTTTAGCAGGGATGTTTACTTGGTTTGCTACAGGCATCGGAAGTTTAGGAGTTTTTTTGTTAAAACGACCAAACCCTAAGTTTTTCTCTGTATCCTTAGGGTTTTCAGCTGGGGTAATGATAGCAGCAAGCTTTTGGTCTTTATTAACGCCAGCTTTGGAGATGGCCAAAAAGTTTCCCTTTCCTCCTTTTGTTGCTGTAAGCATAGGGTTTGTCTTAGGGGTTTTGTTTTTAAGGTTGCTTGATTTGTTGGTTCCTCACCTGCATCTTTTTGGTTCTGAGGAGGAAAAAGAAGGTTTTAAGGTTTCTTTAAGCGTTAGCACCTTAGTTTTTTTAGCCATTACCCTTCATAACATCCCTGAGGGGCTGGCTGTTGGGGTTGCTTTTGGTAGTGTAAACCAAGATGGATATTTTATCCAGGAAGCCATAAACTTGGCTTTAGGTATAGGGATACAGAATATACCAGAAGGGTTAGCCTTAGGACTAACCCTTAAATTAAGTGGCATGTCTAAGCCTAAGGCCTTTATTTTGAGTTTTCTTTCAGCTGTGGTGGAACCAACTTTTGCTTTGATAGGCTTTGGGGTGGTAACTTACTCGTCTTATTTTTTACCCTATTCTTTAAGTTTTGCCGCTGGTGCTATGATTTTTGTGACCATAGAGGAGCTTCTTCCTGAGGCTCAAAAGGCTGCAAATACAGATTATTCTTCCTTGGGGTTTGGCTTAGGATTTCTTATCATGATGTCCCTTGATACCTATTTAAGTTAAAACTTTCTTGACATTTTCTGAAACAAAGTCATATTTTATAAAATATGAAAGAGATTTGGATAGTTGATGATGAAATAGGAATTTTAGAGGTTTTAGAAGATATTCTTAAGGATGAAAACTATAAGGTTAAGACTTTTCTCTATGCAAAAGATTTTCTAAGGGAAATAAATCTTAGGCCTCCTGATGCGGTTTTTTTAGACCTTTGGCTTAAAGATGCAGACGGACTTGAGGTTTTAGATACTATCAAAAAGCTGTATCCATATTTACCGGTTATTGTTATTTCAGGTCATGGTACCATAGAAACAGCGGTCAAAGCTATCAAGATGGGGGCTTTTGATTTTATAGAAAAACCTCTGTCTTACGAAAGAATAATGGTTACTTTAGAGAATGCCCTGAAGGTTAGTTCCTTAGAAGAAGAAAACAAAAGATTAAGAGAAAAGCTTCTTGGTGAGGTTAAATTAACAGGGGTTTCTTCTGCGATTGAATCTTTAAGAGAGGTTATCTATAAAGTAGCTCCAACCGATACCACCGTACTTATCTTGGGAGAATCAGGGGTTGGAAAGGAGGTAGTAGCTAAGCTTATTCATTTTTATTCTAATCGAGCTAAAGAACCTTTTGTAGAGGTCAATTGTGCTGCTATCCCTGATACTCTTATAGAAGCCGAGCTTTTTGGTTATGAAAAAGGGGCTTTTACCGGTGCCTTTACCTCAAAGGCAGGAAAATTGGAGCTTGCTAACCATGGAACCCTTTTCCTTGATGAGATAGGAGATATGACTCTTCCTTCTCAGGCTAAAATTTTAAGGGTTTTACAGGAAAAAAAGTTTGAAAGGCTTGGAGGAACCCGTTTCATAGAGGTAGATGTAAGGATTATTGCCGCCACCAATAAAGATTTAAGAGACTCTATAAAAAAAGGTTCTTTTAGAGAAGATCTTTATTACCGCCTTAACGCCTTCCCTATTTATATACCTCCGTTGAGAGAAAGAAAAGAAGATATACCAGTTTTGGTAGGAGAATTTTTAGAAGAGATGGGTTATAAAACAGCTTCAGGGAGAAAACATCTTAAACCAGATGCCCTTTCTGCTTTGATGGAATATCATTGGCCAGGAAACGTAAGGGAGTTAAAAAATTTTATAGAAAGGTTGGTCATTCTTTCAAACAAAAGTGAGATAGGTTATGAAGACCTTCCTGAAGATTTTAAAAGGCTTTTAAAAAGAAAGGATTATTTTTCTTCTCAAGATCAACCTTGGTTTCAAGAAAAAGATTTTAAGTTTGCTAAACAACTTTTTGAAAAAGAGTTTATCAAAAGAAAACTTTTGGAGTATGGTGGAAACATTTCCTATACCGCAAGAGAGATAGGGATAGAGCGGGCTTATCTTCAAAAAAAGATAAAAGAATTAGGAATAAAAGAAGAGGTTAAGGAATAGAAAGTTTTTTAAAAACAGCCCTGGCATAAGCCTCTGTATGTAAGTCTGCACATTTTTTTTCTTTCCATCGTTTATAACCTAACAGACCTATCATGGCTGCGTTATCTGTACAAAATTCTAAAGAGGGAAAATAAAGCTCTATACCAGTATTAAAGGTTTTTTCTCTAAATCTTTGCCTTAATCTCTTGTTAGCAGCAACCCCTCCTGCTACTACTATTTTTGGCACTTTAAAGGTTTCAACAGCCCTCAAGGTTTTATAAACCAACACATCACACACAGCCTCCTCAAACCCTGCACAAAGGTCTTCAACCCTGTAAGAATGGTTTTTTATGTAGTTTAGCACAGCTGTTTTAAGCCCAGAAAAACTAAAATCTAAAGACTTATCTTCCAATAAAGGTCTTGGTAAATTTATAGCCTTAGGGTCTCCTTTTTCAGCCAGTTGACTTATTACTGGGCCTCCGGGATAGGGTAACCCTAAGAGTTTGGCTACCTTATCAAAGGCCTCTCCTGCTGCGTCATCTTTGGTATGCCCGATGACATAAAATTCAAAAAAAGACTTTACTAAAAAAAGGGCTGTATGTCCTCCAGACACAAGTAATCCTATAAAGGGGAACTCTATCTCTTTTTCTAAGAATACTGCCAAAAGGTGGGCCTGGAGATGGTCTACTGCGATAAGAGGTATTTTAAGGGCAAAACTAATCGCTTTAGCCAAGGACACACCTACCAAAAGAGAACCTATCAATCCTGGCCCAAAAGTAGCTGCCACAGCCTTGATTTGAGAAATTTCGGTGTGGTTCTGGTTTAAAAGCTCTTTGACAAGAGGATAAAGCACCTCAAGTTGTTTTCTTGAAGCAATTTCTGGTACAATCCCTCCAAAAGGAGAATGGATAGCTACTTGAGAGTAGAGAAGGTGAGAGATAAGTTTTCCGTCTTCGGAAAAAAGAGCCAATCCTGTTTCATCACAAGAGGTTTCTATAGCTAAAAGCATGGTTACTCAGGAAAAAGAACATCTTCGAGCAAATCAGAAAAAAGATGAAGGAAAAGCAAGTGACCTTCCTGGATACGAGGGGTCTCTGGGCTTGGCACAACTATCAGATGATCGCAAAAAGCCTTCATCTTACCTCCGGTTCCTCCGGTTAACCCCACGGTATAAAGTCCCAGCTCCTTAGCAACCTTTAAGCCTTCTATAACATTGGGAGAATTACCGCTGGTGCTAATGCCTAAAGCTAAATCTCCTTTTTTTCCTAAAGCTAAAATTTGTTTTACAAACACCTGAGAGAAGTCATAATCGTTAGAAACGGCGGTAAGGATTGACGTATCGGTGGTGAGGGCGATTGCTGGAAGAGGTCTTCTTTCTTTTTTAAATCTATTTACTAATTCTGCTGCTAAATGCTGTGCATCAGCTGCACTTCCTCCGTTACCAAAGATTAAAATTTTTCCACCTTTAAGGATGACCTCTTTGGCTAACAACACCACTTCAACGATCTTATTAGCTTCATTCCTTAAAAACTCTTCCTGGGTTTTTCTTGAACTTTCCCCTATTGTCAGGACTTTTTCCTTTAGTTTTTCCATTTTTACCTCAATTTTAAAAGAATATGTACTTAAGTTTGTAAAAGAGTATACCGAAATATTCATGAAATGCCAGATTGGTCAGGTTAAGATAAAGGTCGTTTGGGAAAAAGGTAGTAACAGAGAGTTCGGGCTTACAAAGTTTATGGTTATAGTTTGTAGGATAAGGAATAGGAAGCAACCCTTCTTTTCTAAAAAGGAGCATGGTTCTTGGAAGGTGATAGGCAGAAGTTAATAAAAGAAACCTTTCTTCTGGAGAATTAAGTAAATTTTTGATAGCTTTCACGCTGGTTTCTGTATCTAAAGGGATATCCACAGCCTCTACCTGATAACCTAATTTGTTAGCAAATTCTTTGAGATAAGAAGCTCCCTTAGAGTCAGGGGTTTCGTATGACCCTCCAACAATTATAACTTTTTTTTCAGGATAAAGTTTTTTTAACTCTAAAGCTTTAAAAAATCTAACTAAAGTCTCTTTACTAAACCTTTCTTCTAAAGAAAGGTCTTTTTGACCGTAAATCCTTCCTGTTAAAACTATTATCTTCTCAGCCTTTGTTATTTCTTGTTGAGAAGGTACAGGATAGTTTTTTTCTAACTGTTTTAAAAGAAAGTAAGGTAAAAATGGAGTAGTTGAAAGATAGTATAAGGCAACTGCTACAAAAAGAAAAAATCTTCTTCTTCCTCTCCTTTTACCAAGAATAACATATATACTTACAGTTAATAAGAACAAAAAAATTAAACTTGAGGGACGAAAGAAAAATACACAAAATTTTTTAAATAAAAAAAATAGCTCTGAAATGGATGGCATAAATTATGTAAACCTAAGTTAACTTTTAAAAGTTTAGATAAAGTTATCAGATTCCATAAAAAATTCAAGTCTTAATTTTATTTTTTAGAAATAAGATTTGTTAAAGTGTGAAGTTTTTTAACATAGGTAATTCATATATTGGTTCTGGATTGGGTTTAGCAAACAAAAATCCCTGCATAAGATAGATACCTAAATTATATAAGCTTTTTGCTTCTTCTAAGGTTTCAACACCTTCAGCAAGCACTAAGATGTTATGAGCTGTGGCTACCTCAACCAAGGCCTTAAAGAGGTCTCTTTTGATAGGGTTTAGATGTATTTCCCTGATTAGTTCTCGACTTATTTTTATGTAATTTGGATACAGATTAATAAGAGCATCAAGCGAGCTATAACCTGTGCCTACATCGTCAAGGGCTACTTGAAATCCATTTTTTCGGTAGTAATCAAGTATGTTTCTTAGGTGAGAAAGGTCTGTTATTTTCTCAGTTTCAACTACCTCAAAAACAAGGTTATCTGGAATCCACTCGAGTTGATAGGCCCATTTGATGGTGCTTTGCAAGCAAAATTGAGGGTCATAGATGACTGTAGGAAGAAAGTTTATAAAAACTTTATAGTTTTTAAGACCTTTTACAGCTGCTAATTTGATGGCTGTTTCTCTACAACTTCTATCAAGGTAAAAAAGAGTATCTGTAACCCGAGCAGCTTCAAAGAGATATCCTGGGCTTAAAATCTCACCGTTTCCCTTAACCCCCCTTGTTAGACATTCAAACCCATAAATCTTTCGGTTTTTAAGGTCAACGATAGGTTGAAAGTAAATCGTTAAGCGATTGTTCTTCAATATTTCAAAATATACCTGATGTTCTAACAAAGAGAGAAAATAGGAGATAGGTCTGAGGGTTTTCAGTATAGCTATAACGTTAGTCTCATCAGAAGAATAACATAATCTTATTTCTTTTTTCTCATTTTCTGAAAGGTTTAGAGACTTCAAAGACTGTATAAATTCGGCAAGATTTTGGTTTGACTGACACCTAAGGTATTAAATCTCTGAAAATACCTATTCTTGAGGTTAATGCTAAATTACACATTCTATCTATCTTTTAGAGGAGCCCTTTTTTATTCTTTAATTTATATTTTAATATAAGGTGTATAAACATATGATGCCCCTGCAGAACAAGAGGCTTTATTTTTAAATGCTCCTTTGACAAGGGGGACTTGGAGTTGTACCAACCCCCACCATGAATAAAGAAGATTGGGTCAGGTGGGGGGTACAATTCTTCAAGGCTTTTTAATTTCTCTCCTTAGAGCGAGTTAAGATAGATATTTCTTATAAGGTCCTCATTAACCTTTACGGGAGCGTTTAACAAGCCCTGACTCAAAAGTGGAGTAGACATGGCAAGTTCAGTTAGCTTCTCTACATCCTCCTCATAAAAACCAACTTCTGAAAGCCTTTCCCTGAGACCGAGGTTTCTTAACCATCCTTCAACGGCAAAGGCCACTTCTTCATTCTCTCCAGGGATGCCAAGAAGGTCAGGGACGATGGGACTTAAGACTTCCGCAAGGATCTCAGGCATAGCAGGATAGATTTCCAACAGCACTGAAGGAAGGAGAATTCCAAGTCCGTGGCCATGAGCAAGTTCTGGTTTCAGCGCGCTTAGAGGGTGTTCAAGCACGTGAGTCAGATGCGTCATGCTTGTGTCAATAGCTATCCCAGCAAGCATTGACGCATAGAGCAACCAGTAACGGGCGTTTAGGTCATCAGGCTTGATTAAGGCTTGAGGTAGATAGTGAGCGATGATCCTCACAGTCTCCTTGGCAAGAAGAACGGTGTATGGGTTGCGAAGCTGTGAAGTGGAAGCCTCAATTACGTGATTGAGAGCATCAACGGTGGTGTAGAGGGTCTGCTCGTAAGATAGAGAGGTTGTGAGCGTTGGGTCATCAATGGAGTAAAGGGGATAAGTGAAATTAAACCCTATACCAGGCTTGTAGCCTTTTTCAACTATTGAGGCCACTGCATAACGGTCGACTTCTGTGCCTGTTCCGTGCGTGGTGTTGATGGCAAGGATGGGCTTTGCCCGCTCCGGCATGAATTCACCGGTGAAAAGTTTCTCCGCTGACACTCCAGGATGCTCAAGGAGTACCGCTACCGCCTTGGCGGAATCAATTGGACTACCTCCGCCGATCCCGAGAACAGCTTGAGCCCCAAACTCAAGCCCAAGCTTCACTGCCTGGTCTATCTCTTGCACTGTGGGATTGGGAGTAATTCCGTCGTAATGGATATATTCTATTCCTGTCTCGTTAAAGCACTTCACCACCACGTCCCAGGCCCCGCAAGTTCTATAGGCGCTTTTACCCGTGACTACAAGCACTCGCTTAATGTCTTGGCTTGCAAGTTCCTTTGCGATGTCTTTCATCTTCTTTAGAGCACCTACCCCAAAATAACAGATTCCTCTACCCTTAACCTCAAACACCTCATAGATGTTTATTTTCCTTTCAAACATGGTTTTCCTCCTGTGAAGGAATTTTAGGATTAGAATATAATTTTAATTATAACGATAACATCAAACTTAAAAAAGTCAACTAACTACGAGGTCTGTAAATTTGCTGATAGAGAATAAAATCAAAAATTTTCCTGTAATTTGCAGACTTTAAAAATCATATTCCTTAGTTACTTTTGGGAGTAGAATATAAATTGTGTGGCTTAATAAAATATTTTAGAGGCATAATAAAAATTTTATTTTTAAATTAATGATAACATAGAATTTAGAAAAACTAAACTAACCAGGAGGTTTTTAAAATGAGGAACTTAGACTTAGATTTAGAAAAAGTTTTAAGTGAAATCTCAAAAATTGAATCAAAAGAGGGTATCAAAATGGCTGCTGCACTCCTCTTAAACGC
>NZ_ATXI01000024.1 GCF_000421605.1 Thermodesulfobacterium thermophilum DSM 1276 | reverse complement strand
TAAGCATCAAAACTATGTTTTCAAGCCTCTTCTGCCTGGTAATGTCTATCAAAACCACAAAACCTGCTGGCTTACCCTGATAGGTGATGGTGTTAGCAAAAGTAAGGGTATACCTTATCTCCCCAGTTTTCCTTAAAATTTTTAATTCCTTATAAACTCTTGTAAACCTCTCCCCTCTAAGTCTTCTTTCCTTCACGGATTTGATATACTCTCTTTCTTCAAGAGGAAAAATATCCAAAATACTCATCCTGTTTAACTCTTCTAAGGAATATCCGATAAGTTCTAAGAAAAACTTATTAGCATAAACTATGTTTTCCTGATAAATCAGCACCCCTACCGAAGGGGCCTCTAAAATAGCCTTAGCTATATCTTTAAAATGAGCCCATTCTTTAGTTTGTAGTTCAGAAATCCCCATCCTAAGCCCTCTTTGTAGATCTTATATATTTAAATATTACAATACTATACAAAAAAATCTAAAAAAGGTAAAGGGAAAAATTTAAAGTTTTATATCCAAGAAACTACTTCACGGATTGGTTTTCTATGAGGAGGAGTAGGAATTTTGGCAGGATATCCCATAGGGATAAGGGCTACAGGTTTTACTTTGTTGGTTAAACCGACTATCTTTTTTACCGCTTCCTCGTCAAAAGCTCCAACCCAGCAACTACCAATTCCTAAAGAGGCAGCAGCTAAAAGCATGTTTTCTATGGCTGCAGCTGTATCTTGCAGACAATACAACTCTTCTCCTCGTTTACCATAACGGGAGCTTGATATCCAGGGCAACGCACATACTACGATAACTACCGGTGCCTGTGCGATAAAAGTTTGGTTTAGGGCTGCGATAGATAAAAGTTTTTTTATTTCTGGGTCTCTCACCACGACAAAATGCCAGGGCTGAAGATTACCGGCTGAAGGTGCCCAGATAGCAGCTTCTAAAATAAGCTTTAAATCGTCTTCTGGAATAGGGTCTTTTTTAAACGACCGGATACTCCTTCTGTTTTTAATTACCTCAAGTACTGGGTTTAATCCCATTTTTTCCTCCTTAATCACAGAACTTTTAATTACAGCTTACGTATTTGTTTAAAATATTTAAAAAAGCTCCTGCTGATTTAAAACCTATCATTTTTTCTATCACCTTACCCTCTGGGTTCAAAAGGTAGGTGGTAGGAACTTTAGAAAAATCTGGAAAAAGCTTGTTAAGGTTAGCTGGAGCGAAACCAACCTCATAAGTTAATTGTTTAGAGTTCACCAATTTAGGAAGAAGATATCCTGATTCTTTGTCTACCATAAGAGACACCACCTGCACCTTAGAGGCAGGACAAACTCTGGATACCTTGTTTAAGGCATTTAATTCTATCACACAAAAAGGACAGTAGCTTGCAAACAGATTGAGTAACACATACTTTCCTCTATGGTTGGTAAGACTATGTTTTGCTCCTGTATAGGTATAATATTCAAAATTAAGAGATGAGGCATAACCAGAAGAAACACCAAGAAATACACACAAAGCTAACACCATCAAACCTTTCCTAAAACTCATTTTCAATCCTCCTGATATAGTTTTATATTTATTAATATAACATCTCAACTATTTTATCCAAGGGGTTTGTTTTATTAGCTAACCTCAAAAATTTTTCCGTTTTCTAACTTTAAAATCTCATCTCCAACCGTAAAGGCAAAGGGACTATCGTGAGTAGCTATAACTATGGTAGTGGCTTTTTGTTCTTTGATCTGAATTAAAAGTCTTTCGATAAGTTTTGTATTCTCAGTATCTACAAAAGCTGTAGGTTCGTCTAAAAAAAGAAACTCAGGTTTTATCACCATCGCCCTTGCAAGGCCCATCCTTTTTGCCTCTCCGCTTGAAAGGGTTAATGCGTTTTGCTTTTTTTTATGAGACAGTCCTACAAAATCAAGCACCTCTTCTACTTTAGAGTTTATTTCTTTTTTGTTAAAACCCCTTATTTTTAACCCATAGGCTACGTTATCAAAAACTGAAGTATTAAAAATGCCTACCTCAGGAAATACATAGGTAATTTTTCTAAGAAGGTTAATATCTTTAGATAAAATCTTATTGGTTGAATTGTAGTAATGGACCTCCCCTTTATCAGGTGTTTCAAGCAAAGCACAGATTTTTAAAAAGGTGGTTTTTCCACTTCCATTAGGCCCCATTATTACGTAGACTTTTTTCTCATCAAACACATAGGATAGGTCTTTTAAAACGGTTTTGTCCCCGTATCCCTTCCAGAGGTTAGAAATTACTAGTTTTAAACTCATGGGTTGGTTCTTATTTCCTTTTTTTGAATATAGTATAACAAAAGATTAATCAAAAAGGAGATAGAAAGAAGAATTATACCTAAAGCAAGGGCAAGCTCGAAGTTTCCTTTATCGGTTTCCAAAGCTATGGTGGTGGTCATAACCCGGGTATAACCGGCTATATTTCCTCCTACGATCAAAATAGCTCCTACTTCAGCCATTACCCTTCCCAATCCTCCCAAGATCCCTGTAAATATCCCATAGCGGGCTTCCTTTATCAAGGTCAAGGCAATCTGAAAAGGGGTAGCTCCAAGGGTTTTGGCCGTAAGTTTGATTATAGGACTAACCTTTCTTACAGAGGCTTGAGAAATAGAAGCCACTATAGGAAAAGCCAGGATAAACTGTGCGATTACCATAGCGGTAGGGGTATAAAGAAGGTTTAAAAAACCTAAAGGCCCACTTCTTGAAAAAAGCATATAAAGAAAAAGACCAACCACCACAGGAGGCAGCCCCATCCCGGTGTTTAAAAAAATTATGATAAAACTCCTACCTGGAAAATTTTTCATTCCTAAAAACGCCCCAAACGGGACTCCCAAAACAGAAGCTAATAAAAGCGCAGAAAGAGATACCTTTAAAGAAAGT
Organism: Thermodesulfobacterium thermophilum DSM 1276; assembly: GCF_000421605.1. Lineage (GTDB taxonomy): Bacteria > Desulfobacterota > Thermodesulfobacteria > Thermodesulfobacteriales > Thermodesulfobacteriaceae > Thermodesulfobacterium > Thermodesulfobacterium thermophilum. The sequence goes on along the minus strand of NZ_ATXI01000024.1, from coordinate 13,028 downwards.
AGAATGATCTCAAGAAGCTCTTTATCTAAATTAACGATAAGTAAAAAGGCCTGTTTGAAAGCCTCTATCAAAAAATCCATGGCTACCTATACTTAGGGATAAAAAGTACGTTTCCCAAGTTATCTTTAAAAGATCCTATGAGTTTTTGTCCCTCAGGAGAGGTAATCCAGTCTATAAATTTCATAGCCCCTTCATAGTTTACATAGGGATGCTTTTTGGGATTTACCGCCATCACACTATACAGGTTATAGAGAAGAGGGTCTCCTTCAAAGAGGATGGTTAAATATTTTAAACGGCCTTTCATAGCAAGCCATGTTCCCCTATCAGTAAGGGTGTAAGCGTCTTTTTCGTTAGCTATAAATAAAGTCTTTTCCATCCCCTGACCAGACTCTAAATACCAGGGTTTTCCTTTAGGATTGAGGCCTGCTAATTCCCATATTTTCAGTTCTTTAAAATGGGTTCCTGACCTATCTCCTCGGGAAACAAAAAAAGCTCTGGCTTGGGCAATCTGTTTAAAAGCTGAAACTACCTTTTTACTCCCTTTTATCTTAGCTGGATCATGCTTAGGGCCAACGATGATAAAATCGTTATAGCACACCTCCTTTCTATTAACAAAAAACCCTTCTTTTATGGCTTGAAGCTCAAGGTCTTTTGCATGAACAAACACTGCATCCACATCTCCTCTTTTCCCCATTTCAAGCACAGCCCCTGTGCCTCTGGCAACCACCTTTACCTTTATTCCAGTCTTCTTTTCAAACTGAGGTAAAAGATAACTTAACAGTCCTGAATTTTCTACAGAAGTGGTTGTGCCAAGAATTAACATTTTACCTTTAGCAAAGACAGAATCTGTAAAAAATAAAAACAAAAAAACAACAAACAAAATAGCTCTTATTTTCATGCTATCTACCTCCTCCTTGAGGTCTTATTTTTAAGTGTTTTTGTATAAATTCTAGAAGACCTTCTACTCTTACAGAAAAATCTAAAAAAAAGAGGTTTTCAGACCATGGAAGTTTCACCCCATCTTTTAAGGTGGTGAGATAGTTTTCTTGAGACGATAGTTTAAAGTTTCGATAATCGTAATGGTCTGGAAAAGCGATAAAACGTTTTATTCTAAGACCTAAACGTTTTACGATATCCAAAAACTGGGTATTATCTCCAAGCCCACAAAAGGCTATAAACTCTTTTTGTGGAGGAGACACAGGCTCTAACCTGTAATTTAAAACCTGCCAGTTTTCTCGGTAAAGCTTAAACACTGGTTTTTGGTCAAACTCAAAATCAAAAGGGAAAAGTTCTTGATAGGTAAGGATAAAGGCGGTAGCTCTTTTTAATCCTGAAAGAGGTTCTCTTAGTTTTCCAAAAGGTAATACCTTTTGGGTCAGGTCTTCTTTTTTTAAAAGCACAAGGTCTATGTCTCTAAAAAGCCTTCTGTGTTGAAACCCGTCGTCAAGAAGAATAAGGTTTGCCCCAAACTCTTTAACCGCTCTTCTGGCCCCTCTTACCCTATCTTCGTCAACGATAATCACCAGGTCCAAACCTTTTTTCTCAAACACCTTAGCCAAAAAGTAAGGCTCATCCCCTGCCTTTTCCACCGGCTGAAGAACTTTTTTTTGAAAATAAACTAACTGAAAACCCTTAGATCTTCTTTTATAACCTCTTGATACGATGGTTACCTTACCTAAACAAGAAAGCTTTTCAGCCAGATACCTTACCAAAGAGGTTTTTCCACTGCCACCTACAGAAAGATTCCCCACCGAAATAACCGGGACCTCTAACTTAAAACTTTTTAAAACTCCCAGGTCATAAAGACAATTTCTTAGGATTATTAACCAACAGTATGGATTCAAAAGATTTAGCATTCCTTAAAAAAACTATGTTTTGTTTGAGAGTTCTTTTTATTTAAAAGGTCTTTTGTTCCCATCACAAAAAAAATGACCCCACCTATGATAGCACTAAGATACTGGCTGAGTATCCTCCAAAGCATGGCAAAGATCCCTATGGACTCAACAGTTAAAAAATCTTTAAAAACTACTATCGCCCCTAATTCTCCTACCCCACTTCCTCCTGGGGTAGGACTTATAAAGATAGCATAGAGTAAAGGTAGTTGGTTTGAAAACAAAGCCCAAAAAGGGGCTTCTTGACGAAAAGCCTTAACCAAAAAAATTCCTACCATAAGAAAGGAGATGTACATAAAAAGACTAAAAAGAATGGCTAAAAAATATACTTTTTTATGGAGTTTAAAGAAATTTTTACAAATGAGTAAATATTTCAAAAAATTAAACTTTAACCTAAACAAAAACGAACCAGAAACAATCTGAGGTCTTTTTTTAAAAATAACCTTTCCTACTATAAAACTCAAACCAAAAATAGCCAACAAACTTCCTATTATCAGTAAAAGCTCTAAGGCCTTTTCAGGATGCTTTACGAGATTTTCTAACATAAAAGGGAAAAACAAAAGATAAAAAACTAAACCGGCAAAACCTTTGAGGGTAATTACACTCAAAATCTGAGCTATCTCGCCTCCTACCCTTCTTAACGTATAAAAGGGAAAAATCTCACCACCTAAATGAGCAGGGGTTATGGTAGCTCCGAAGGTGCTTACCAAAGAAACCTGATATCCATACCAAAAAGGATACCTAAAACCCAGAGCCCTTGAAATAAAAAACACCCTCAAGTTATCAAAAGTATGAAAAGAAAACAAGGATAAAAGAGAAAAAAGCAGATGCTTTTTGTTTAAAGAAAAAAGAATCCCTTTTAAATTAGGCGGAATATGTCTCACAAAGATGTACAAAAAAGAAAAACTTACTACCAAAAGGGTTAAAAATATTCCGTAAACGATATTTTTATACATATAAAGTTATAAATATCAAAACCTAACAATTTACAATCATTTATTTTGTGTTATGATTAGGTATTTATCATTTTACCCTTAAACTCCTCTTTAGAAAAGGGGGAAATATGGAACGAAAAATTTTATGGGCTCCCTGGAGAGGCGAATATGTATCAGGTAAAAAAGACCCAGGCTGTATATTTTGCCCTCCTGAAGGGAATCTGCCTGATGAAGAAAGACTCATACTTTATAGAGATCCTTTTGTTTTGGTTATCATGAATAAATTCCCTTATAATGCCGGGCACCTTCTGGTAGCTCCTAAAAGACATGTAGCTGAACTCGAACAACTAACCCCTGAGGAGGTCACCGCTTTGATGAAAATGGCTCAAGAAGCCATCAAGATTTTGAAAGAAGTCTTCAAACCCCATGGGTTTAACGTTGGGTTTAACTTAGGGAAAGTGGCAGGAGCTGGATATCCTGACCATCTACACCTACAAATAGTCCCCAGATGGGAGGGAGATGTTAACTTTTTGGCTGTCCTTGATGAAATAAGGGTAATTTCACAACATCTCTTAACCCAATACCATATCTTATTTCCCTATTTTCAAAAAATCAAACTCTAACGTTCTGTAAAGATATACATTGTCAAAAGTTTGACTTTTTAGCACATAGGCTATCGATAAATTACATAGGAAACCTTTCAAGAAATCCGGTTTTTTTTGTCTTTAAAACGGTATGCTTTTTGATAACTAATGCTATAGTAAAAACATTAGACCTTTATTTTGGAGGAAATAATGCTTACCGTTCAAGCCAAAACCAAACTAAGTTTTGAGTTTAACGGTTATCAATTTAACCTAAAACCTGGGGAAAAGCTGCTTTTTGCTAACGATGTATTTGCTCTTTTACCTAAAGTTCTTCAAAGTCAGTTTGAGAAAACCCATTCTGCCCTTCCTCCTTTTTATGATGGAGAAGACCTAAACGAAAAAACCCTTTTTGTGTTTATGCAAGGTGCCATAGGGGATGTGCTTTGTTCTACGGTGGCTTTACGTGAAATCAAAAGACGCTATCCAAAAAGTAAACTCTGGGTAAGTGTTTCTGGAAGGGCTCGTATAGTCTTAGAAAACCTGCCTTATATAGATAAACTTTTACCTCATCCTGCTCCTATAAAAGAGGTGGTAAAAGCTAACTACATGGTTAAGGCAGTAGAAATGGTTAATTCCCCTCATTTTGATAACCTAAACATGGTTGAATGGTTTTTATGGAAGTTTAAGCTTTACTTTGCTGAAGACGAAACCCCTGACGTTTGGGTTGACTTAAACGTGGTAGAAGAGATGAAAAAAATATTTGAAGAAATCAAAGAGGTTTCTGGAAAAGACAAGGTACTGCTTTTTCACTATCTTGCTTCTTCTGTCCACAGAACCCTTCCTCCTAAACTCCTTAAAGAAATAGAAGACTTAATTTCTACAGAGTTTGTTCCTGTGATTTGTAGTTTACCTGACGAAGATTTGACAGTAGAGGTGGCCCTTGATGTTTACGGGATAAAAGCAGCCAACCTTTCTGCTTTAATGAGAGACCTCAGGTATTTAATAGCCGCTATCTATTTATCTGACGCGGTCATCACCGCAGATACCTCTACTTTACATATAGCAGGAGGCCTTAAAAAACCTACGGTTTTTATAACCGGTCCCATTGAAGCCAAACTGAGGGCTAATACTTATCCTACAGTTATTCCTGTAAGACCTAATTATACAGGACAAACCTGTAAAGCTCCCTGTGGGGTCCATGCTATTAATGAACCCTGTTCTGAGGCTAAGGTTAAACATCAGTTTTACAGCCCATGTATCGAAAGTATCCCTCCTAAGGTGATTTATTTTGCTTTAAAAGATGCTCTGTTAGCCTGCCAGGAAAACCATGAGAAACCAGAAAGCTGTCCCTTGTGTAGTTTTAGCGGACCTTTTAGCCTGTTTGAGGTTATAAACCAGTACCGCATTTTTGAATGCCCAAGCTGTGGACTTCAATTTGGTTATCCTCGTAAAAGTATGGATTATGATACAGCCTATGAAAAAACAATTGACGACCTTTTAAGTTTAGGGTCTATGACTTATGAATGGGCTCAACAATTAGAAAAAGAAGAGGTCAAAGAACTAAAAAAATGGAAAAGTCTTCCCAGGTTTAACGTATTGCTTCCTATTTTAGAGGTTTTACCTAAGGGTAAACTTTTAGACGTAGGATGTTCAAGTGGTAATTTCATGCTGATTGCTAAAGCTAAAGGGTTTGAGGTTTATGGAATAGATGCGAGTGAAAAAGCGGTTGAACTTACCAAAAAATACTACAAACTTAGGGTAGCTAAAGCCTTAACCTTTGAAGAACTCCCTTCAGATTTTAAAGGTCCCTATAAGGTAATCACAGCCTTTGAGGTAATCGAACATGTAGAAAACCCTTTAACCTTTCTTAAGGAAATCTACGAACTTTTAGAAGAAGGAGGAGCCACCATCATCAGCTGTCCTCCTTATTTTGCTTTTAAACATTTAGCAAAGTCTTATCTAAAATACCAGTGGTGGGGTCATGACTATCCACCTCATCACATAAACCGTTTTAAACCCTGGACTTTGTATTATGGCTTAAAGCTTGCCGGGTTTGAAGAAGTAGTTATTTTTACAGAACCTTTAATCCCAGGGACCGTGCTTGAAGGAATAACTCCTAAAAGCGCCGAGGTAGAGTTAGATGAAGGACAAAGACTTTTCATTCCTTCAAGATTTACGGCTAATCTGGTTTTAGCAAACCTCACCCCTCTATATATCAACGCACGATACTTAGGAAACTTTCAGTATGCTATAGGGATAAAAGGAAAAAGTGGGCTTAACTGGGAAAAAATTATTCAAAGGGCGATCAGTGTTTCTGCGGTAGACATACTGTGGAAAGATGATAAAATCTAAAAAGGAGGGTTAATAATGTTTACTCCGTCTCAACTTTTTAAAAATCCTGTTATCCTTGAACCAGAAGAACATAAAAATTTAAAGGTTCTAAAACCTGATAACTATTCCTTTATGGAAGGGGTAGAAATCATACCCCTTGGCTATTCAGAAATACTTTCGGCTACGATGTATTATCCTGTGTTTTTTGGTATGTCTGAGGGGATGGTTTTTCCTTTTGCTGTGCTTGGGGTCCAGGGCAAGAATCCTTATTTAACCAAGGAGGGAAGTTTTAAGATAGACTATATTCCCAAGTTAGTAAAGCTTTATCCCTTTGGGCTGGTTTATCTTAGAGAAGAGGGGGAAGAAAACTTTTTGGTTGCTGTGGACGGGAAATTTACCACAACCGAAGAAGGAGAGGCCCTTTTCACCGAAACAGGAGAAGATACTACTTTTTTTGCTGAGGTAAAAAAAGAACTTACCGATTTGGCTTTAGACTTAAAAAAAGCCTTAGAGTTTAGTCTGGATATTTTGGAAAAGGATTGTATCGCCCAAACGTCCTTTGTGATGAACGGACCTTTAGGAAAGGTTGAGTTTAAAAATCTGTTTCTTGCAAACATCGAAACTTTAAGACGCCTTCAGCCTGAAAAACTTTATTATCTAAATACCTCAGGATACCTTCCCGTGCTTTATGGAGCCTATTTTAGCGTTAGAAATTTTAAGATTTTTGAGCTATTGTATAGTGAAACCATAGAAATTTATTAAACTTTTATACGTTATCCTTGTTTTGGTTCTTTTGGGCTAAGGCTTTTTCTATTTCTTCGGCGATCTCCATACAGGTTTTTTCAGGAGAAAAAGCTTCTCTGATAGGTCTTCCTATAACAAGATAATCTGCACCAGAAAGGATGGCTTCATAAGGTGTAACTACCCTTATTTGGTCGTCCTTTCTTGCCCCTTCCAACCTAATACCCGGGACCACGGTAAACAACTCGGGATAAACTTCTTTTATCTGAGAAGTTTCTCTGGCTGAACAGACTATCCCGTCACAACCTGTTTGATAAGCAATCTTGGTTAACCTTAGCACCAGGTCTTTAACCTCTCTTACCAGTTCAGCGTTAAAGCCTAATTCCATAAGGTCTGCCCTCTCAAGGGAGGTTAAAACCGTAACAGCTAATATTTTTAGGTTGTTGTAAGCGGCACTTACCGCGCTTTTCAAACTTTCTTCTCCAGAAAGGGCATGAACTGTTATCCAATCAACCCCCAGATTAGAAACTACCCTTACCGTCCTAAGTACAGTGTTAGGAATGTCGTTTAGTTTTAAATCCAAAAAAATTTTGTTATTGCTTCTCTTTTTTATTTCTTCTATTACCTTAGGACCACAACTTGTATAAAGCTCAAAACCGACTTTAAAGACCCCTACCAAGTCCTTCAGTCTGTCTACCCATCTCAAAGCCTCATCTATAGTAGGCACATCTAAAGGAAATACTATCCTATCACGAGGGTTCATCATGGTTCAACTCTTTTATTTGGGTTAGAAATTCTTCTACGTCTTTAAAGTCCTTATAAACTGAAGCAAAACGTATATAAGCCACCTTATCCCAAGCCTTTAAAGCCTGCATTACCCGTTCTCCCAGATATCCAGAAGGCACCTCTTTTTCTCCCCTTTGAATAAGGTCAAGCTCAAGCTCGTTTACAAAACTTAAGATAGCCTCTTCGCTGATAGACCTTTTGTGACAAGCCTTTCTTATGCCTGAAATAAGCTTTTCCCGATTATAAGGTTCTCTTCTTCCATCCTTTTTAACTATCATGATATCTAACTCAAGTTTTTCATAGGTAGTAAACCTGTATCCACAATTGGTACATTCTCGCCTTCTTCTTATGGTATACCCTTCTTCTATAACCCTTGAGTCTATGACTTTGGTTTCTAAGACCTTACATCTTGGACATTTCATAGAGAATTATTATACTTTATTTTGAAAATTTTTAAATTATACGCCTCTTTAAATAATTTAGACTAACTTGATAATTTTAGCCACAAAAAAGCCTACGGCATCTATTTTATGAGTATAATACCTTTTAGTAAGCCTTAGGTCTGGATGATAAGGTTTGCCTTCCCATTCAGTAACTCCTTCATGATAAGGAAGAGGAGAAACCCAATCTACCAGTTTAGCCTGTCTTTTTCGCAAAAGATAGTCTACTACTTCCTCGTTTTCTTTTGGGTTTATCGTACAGGTGCTATAAACCAACACCCCTCCTGGAGATAAAAGGTCAAAGGCTCTTACTAACAAACCCTTTTGAATAGATTGAAGGTTGGTTTTACCATGTCCTTTTTGATAAAGTATTTCACCTTCAAGCCCTACCCTATATCTTCCTTCTCCAGAACAAGGGGCATCGACCAACACCTTATTAAAAGGAATCCCAAAGGGAAACTGCTCCCCTCGATAACGGGTAGTTATGGCAGAGGCAACCCCTAAACGTTTAAGGTTGGCTACCAAAGCGGTTAAACGGTCTACCCTTTTGTCGTTAGCTACTACGGTAGCTTTATCTTGGGTTATGATGGCTATAAGACAAGTTTTTCCTCCTGGAGCTGCACATAAATCAAGCACTAAATCTCCTGGTTGAGGGTCAAGGGCTATTATAGGAAGACTACTCGCTAAGGTCATCGAATGGATTAAACCTAAACTATACTCCTCTAAATTTCCTAACGAAACCTCTTCGTTGTTAACCACCCTATAAAAATAAGGAACCTCTTGAACTGACTCAAACTGAATGTTTTTTTGTCTTAAAATTTCTAAAAGACGTTCCTTCTCCTCGTTAGTTCTTATCTTTAAGGTGTTTATGCAAAAATACTGACGATGCTGTTTTTTTAAACACTCTAAAAACTCCAAATAATCAGGGATCAAATCCTGATATTGTGCAAAATACTCTTTATAGTCCAAAGGTCTATGGTTTTTAACCCTTTCCTTTCCCATTTAATAAAACCTCTTTAAGCTCGGTATGGTCTTTTACTATCAGGTCTGCTAACCTTAGGTGCTCCTCAGATAAGGTGGTAGTAATAGCTACACAAAAAAGGTTCGCCCCTTTGGCTGAAATCACTCCTGCAGGGGAATTTTCTACCACCAAACCTTGATTGATCGAGGTATTAAAAGCCTTTAACGCCTCTAAATACGGATCTGGATGAGGCTTTCTTTTCTTTATTCTATCCCCTGTAAGTACTACCGAAAAATAAGAATAAAAACTCTTAGGTAAAACTTTCTCTAAAATTTCTACATGAGAGCTGGTAACCAGGGCTAAACCTTTCTTTTCTTTTTTTAAGGTTTCTAAAATACCTGGAACCTCAGGAAAAGGTTTGACTTTCGAGGCATAACGACTAAGAAAAATAGCCTTTTGTTTTTTAAAAAGGTTTTCAAAAAAATTTTTGTCTATGGTAAACCCTTTTTGCAAAAAAATATCTCGGACCATCTCAAACTCTATAGCCCCTTCGTATAGATACACCTCTTCTTCTTTAAACTTTATACCATATTCAGCCAGAGCCTCTATCCAGGCTTTGGCATGATAAGGCATACTGTCTATCAGAGTTCCGTCAAGGTCAAAAAAAACAAAAGGTTTCATATGTGTGGCCCTCTTTTTAGTCCTTATTTAACGATTTTTCGACATAAACCTCAAATTGAATGGGATCAAGTCCTTCCAAGTTTATCAGTTTTTTAGGTTGAGTTTTTCCTTTGAGAATTTTTATCTGCTTTTCTGGAATATTAAAAACTGTGCTCAAAAATCGGATTAAAGCTTCGTTAGCTTGGTTGTTTTGAGGTTTAGCTTTAAGCTCTACCTCTAAAAAATTAGGAAGTTTATGACCCAAAATCCGGTCTTTCTTCTTTTCTGGATGAACCTTTATCTCTAAAACCATAACAGGGATTTTAGAAAAATAGATATCTGGTTACTAAGTACTGCATTAGATTTTGAACAAAGTAAATCAAAAAAATCACCACTATAGGGCTTAAGTCTAAACCAGCTATCGGTGGAATAATCCTTCTTGCTGGGCCAAGCACAGGTTCGGTTACCCTGTATAAAAACCTTACTACCGGATGATAGGGATAGGGATTTACCCAAGAGATAATACACCTTGCGATGATAATCCAAACATAAACACTTAACAAAAGGTCTATCACCTGGTAAAGAGATTTAAACAAAATACTTAACATTTAGGCTTCCTTTTCTTTTTGTTCTTTTTTTTCATAGGCCTCTATAATTTGTTGAACGATAGGATGTCTTACTACGTCACTCTTAGTAAAGTAAATAAAAGAAATACCTTCAATACCCTCAAGAACTTCCATAGCCTCAAGAAGACCTGATTTTTTAGGATCAGGCAAATCTATCTGGGTCACGTCTCCGGTGATAACTGCTTTAGAGTTTTGCCCAAGACGGGTCAAGAACATTTTCATCTGCTCAGAGGTTGTGTTTTGAGCCTCATCCAAGATGATAAAGGCCTCATTCAAGGTTCTTCCTCTCATAAAGGCTAAGGGAGCTATCTCTATCGCCCCTTTTTGAAACAACCTTGCCACCTTATCAAAGGAAAGCATATCATAAAGAGCATCATACAAAGGCCTAAGATATGGATTAACCTTTTCTGCAATGTCACCAGGTAGAAAACCTAATTTTTCTCCTGCCTCTACCGCAGGTCTGACTAAAATAAGTCTGTTAACCTCTCCTTTCATCAGGTAAGAAACCGCCATAGCAACAGCCAAATAAGTTTTTCCCGTACCAGCAGGTCCTATCCCAAAAACTATTTCAGACCTTCTGATGGCCTCTATATATTTTTTTTGCGTAATACCCTTAGGGGTAATAACCTTACGCCCTGAGGTAACAAAGATGGTATCTAAAAAAATCTCCTTAAGGTTAGCTTTGGGGTTTTCAAGGATAATCCTTGAGGCATATTCTACGTCTGAAGGATAGATGGTGTAACCTGATTTTACCAATCCATAAAGCTCGGCTATGGTTTTTTCCGCAAGCTCAAGGTCTATAGGCTCTCCTTTGATAAAGATGTGATTACCCTTAAGGGAAATCTGAACCCTAAAAAAATTTTCTAAAATCTTAAAATTGTTCCCCCTTTCGCCATAAAGGGTCCTAACGATAGGATACTCCTCTAAAACGACTTCTTTGGTACTTAATTCTGGTTTTACTTCCTGTAAACTCATCAATCCATTACACCTCAACTTTAAAATTTAGTTAGTTAAATAATAAATAATAAATTGAGATTTTCAAGTGCTTAAAAAGAAACCTCTGTGGGGTTTTGTTTTAGAATATTCAACACTAAATTTAAATTTTAGCAGGTAAAAACTGAAAGGTTAGTCATTTTGACAAGCTTTACCAGTTTTTAAAAAAGCTCTATTTTGGGGGCTTCTTCTTTGATTTTGGTCTCTTCATTAAAAACCTCAGCCTGAACTCTTTTATGGTCTGCCATGATATAATTTTGTTTCACTTTCTCAATCAAAACCTTTATCTCCTCAGGTTGTTCTTCTTCATCAGGGTTATCTACCCAGCGTAAAAGTCTTCTGTTATATTCAGAAATCTCAGAACATATCTCACAAAGCTTTTCAAGTCGTTGTCTTACCACATCTTGGAATTGAACCTTCCCAAGCAAATCAGAGATGGTGTTTAAAATGATGGTATTTTTCTTTTCTATCTCACCGACAAGTTTTGCAATCAAACTACCTACCTGTTCCAAATCTCTCTCCATTTTTTGTGTTGATTGTTTCACAGCCTCAAGCATCAAAGAAAGCTCTGTGCTTTTTAACTGGTCATAAAAAATTCATAGCTTTTATCCATTTCTTCCTTTAGTGTTTTCATTTTAGAAAGAATATCCTTTACTATACTCTCAGTTTTTATCGCAAGTTTCCTTATTTCATCAGCAATCACAGAAAATCCAGCTCCTGCCTTTCCAGCACGAGCTGCCTCTATGCTTGAGTTTATGGCTAAAATGGTTATCTGTTCGGAGATGTCTTTAATGTGGTTTAAAACAGTAAGCATTAAGTCTACCTTTTGCTGTAAACTGTAAATTCTGCCAAAACCCTCCTGCAATTTTTATAGTTTAAACAGCACTGGACAACCATAAAGAAAATTTGCTTGGTTAAGATTAAACTGCACTTTGGTGCCTGCGGTAAAGAGTGGTAAAGTTCTGGTAGACAAAAAAAGCCCAAGTTCAAGTTTTGGAACTTTAAAGTCTTGTTTAGAGATAAGAGTCGATGTGGAGCTTGATGTTGAACTTCATTTTAAAACAATTTGAACCCATACCAAGTTGAGTAAATTCCCCACAAATTGGCAACTAAAATATTTATAATAAATTTTAAGTTAACTCAAAAACTTCGTCAAGATATAAATTACCCTTGTAAGTTCACATTGTCCTAAATTTTCCGATAGAGAGTAAAATAAAAATTTTTCTATAATTTTTATCCAAATACCATTTCCAAATATCATTTTCAAATCTACCCATTTTCTACCTACAACCTATTCTTTGCAACAATTTTACCTGGTTTTAAAAATATTACTCCATATCCTCTTTTAAACTCTCAAACACAGCCTCGTCCGATAAGGCGCGTGAAGATGGTTTGAATATATTGATTACAAAAACTTTACCGTGTTTCTGCCTAAAGACTTGGCATTATAAAGTGCCTGGTCTGCTATATCAATAAGTTCTTCTAAAGATTTGTCTGGATGTAAACCCAAAGAGGTAACTCCAAAGCTTGCGGTAATCTTAATTCCGTCTACATTAGCTTCTTCAAGTTCTTTTCTCATCTCTTCTGCCTTCCTAATCACCTGTTGGTAGTCCATATGAGGGCACACTATCAAAAACTCTTCGCCTCCATACCTTATTCCATAATCTGTCTTTCTTATGTTGTTTAAAATGATCTGAGCAAAGGTTTTGATAACCTTATCTCCGGTCAGAGGGAGTAGAATATAAATTGTGTCTTTTAATAAAATAAAATATTAATAAAATATTTTAGAGGCATAATAAAAATTTTTAATATTTTTTAAATTAATGATAACATAAAACCTAAAAGACTAAACTAACCAGGAGGTCTGTAAAATGGAAAACTTAGACTTAGATTTAGAAAAAGTTTTAAGTGAAATCTCAAAAATTGAATCAAAAGAGGGTATCAAAATGGCTGCTGCACTCCTCTTAAACGCTCTCATGAAAAAAGAAAGAGAAATATTCCTTAGAGATAGTATTGATAATAAAGCTAATGGTTACTATGAAAGACAACTTGCCTGTTTCTTAGGTAACCTTGGTATCT
>NZ_ATXI01000023.1 GCF_000421605.1 Thermodesulfobacterium thermophilum DSM 1276 | reverse complement strand
CTTTTTGCCATTCAGGAGGAAGAATAGCAGGTCTGAATTCAGATTTTCTATCTCTTGGGACAGAGATACCGAGATTACCTAAGAAACAGGCAAGTTGTCTTTCATAGTAACCATTAGCTTTATTATCAATACTATCTCTAAGGAATATTTCTCTTTCTTTTTTCATGAGAGCGTTTAAGAGGAGTGCAGCAGCCATTTTGATACCCTCTTTTGATTCAATTTTTGAGATTTCTCTTAAAACTTTTTCTAAATCTAAGTCTAAGTTTTCCATTTTACAGACCTCCTGGTTAGTTTAGTCTTTTAGGTTTTATGTTATCATTAATTTAAAAAATATTAAAAATTTTTGTTATGCCTCTAAAATATTTTTATTAAAAGACACAATTTATATTCTACTCCCATGTAAAATCGTTTGTTACTTCTTTGTCAAACTCGATTATGATGCTATCGTGTATAGCTCCAAGAACTTTTGCGTTGCGTTAAAGTATTTCATCAAAATATATCAGATAATAAGATTAAGTTCAGAAGCAAACCCTTGAATGGGAGAGTTTGTTTTTTCTTTTTATGAAGAGGGATGTTTCGGGTCTGGTCTAAAACCAACGAATTCTTTCTATGGGAACCAAAACCAAACCAAGCTCAAGTGCTTCTCTGTGTCAGTTTTTTATCTATTCTCTTGTTCCTAGATGTATCGTTAAAAAAGTCTCTATTATTTTTGTTGCCTCATATACAGAAGTGTTTTTTTCCACAGTGTTTATTTAACTGAGTCTAACCCTATGGGGAAGAAACCTCCCTCCTAAAATAGAAATTGCTTATTTAAATCCAGGTAAACTCCTCTGTATTTTACATACCTTTCAGACAATACCAAGTACACCACCTTTACCTCAAGGAAAGCCTCATACCTTTTAAAATCCTCAGGTATTAAACACAATTAATGAAACACTACATTGGTATATGTTGTGTTAGCATGTAAAATTGCATTTTAGAAAACCCCTAACAAAAATTTTATATATATTTATTAAACAGCTTCTTTAAATGTAATCAGACATTTTTTTCATATTTTAGATAAATTTTTTATATCATCCAGAAAGAGGGTTTCTTAAAGAAAATGTTGATTGCTTTAATTTTAAATAACCTTTTCTCTTTTTGTTTTGTCTTCATACATTCTTTTATCGGCAATTTCTATTAACTGTTTTATTATTTCCTGGGTTTCCATATTTATATCTTCTATATCATCGGGAAATATTGAAATTCCATAACTAAAAGATAGATTAAACTCTTTGAAATTTTCTTCTATTTTCTGTCTTAACGCATTTATTTTTTTTGTTGGATGTTCGTTAGATTCCAATAGTACAATAAATTCATCACCACCATATCTGGATATGACGTCATATTTTCTAAAATTTACAGTTAATATCTCAGCCACTTCTTTTAAAACGTTATCACCCTTGTTATGTCCATATGTATCATTAATCAGTTTAAAGTTGTCAAGGTCTATAAATATAAGAAAAAGTTTATTGTTTTGGTTTCTTTTTAATTTTTCAATCAATTTTGCTAAATAATCTTTAAGATAATATCTGTTATACAACCCTGTAAGTTCATCTTTGATAGCCATTAAATAAGTATCTTTTAATTTTTGTTCTTTTAAATATAAAATGGAATCATATTTCTTGGTAACTTCTTCTAAAAGATTTTGTAGCAGTCTTATTTTTATTTCCTCTCTCATCTTTCCTTCATCGCCAACAAGATAGATGTTTCATTATAAAACTTTAGTTTTTTTAAATGTTTGTCTGGCCCTATTTCTCCAAAAGTAAAGAATCCAAAAAGATTACTATTTAAAGTTGAAACATAAATTTCTATTTCTTCTCTTTGCCTTTCTTCTAATACATATTGCCTTGCTGTGCAAGAAAAGTCAAATAAAATCTCACAGTATTCTATTCTTTCCTTTACTTTTTTTGCAATTTTAAAATTTTCCTTTAGAAGTTCTTCAGGTGTAGCAAAAGAAAGTTTTAATTTTTGACCTTCCTTTATTGGACCGAAAAACTCCACATAATCTTTTGCAACTTTTTTAAATGTTCTGAGAGTTGCTACATATCCTTCTTCATCATCAAGTATGTAAATAGGTATATACCATAAATATCTTATATCAAAATTATCTATACCCTTCATAAATGATCGTGTAATATCGCTAAAATTTCTATTATCATCTACTAAGTACAGTTTGTAATCTTTAGCTTTTTTTATTTCGTAAGTAACTCCATAAGGTTTGAACCCAAGGGCTATATCTATCGCAAAATCTATGTTTGAAAGTGTTATAATTACAAAACCATTTTTTATGATTTTAGAATCAACAAATTGATATGATAAAACCTCTCCGTTAGCATCTCTATGTCCAGAAGATACACCTCCAATTATGTTATTTACTGGTTGATAGTTTATAAATTGAGATACCTCTTCTATAAATGTCCCAAATCTTTTTTTATTACCTAATCCTCCGATAACGATATGAAGCTTATCTGGATTTGAGTTGAAATAGTTTGCAGTTTTTATAACTGTATCGTCCTCGTCAATATCTTCTAAATAAAAAAATTCTACTTTACCAGTTCTTTCAAATTTTATAACCGCTACAGAAATGCCTTCTACTATTTCAGTGTCGCAAAAAGAGTGAATAGCGTGGAACCCTAAGTATTTTTCTGTGTTAAAAACCTTTTTTATATAGTAGTTTATATCAATATATGGGTAGTCAGGAGATATAGCAAAGATTAAAAAATCATAGCTGTCAAAATTTTTATCTATCTGATTCTTAATATTTTCTAATGCAAATGGTAAGGTTTTTTCTTGACTTTTAAATACTTGTGTTTTCATGTCTTTTTAATTAAAGAAAGGATCAACTCAAACATTATAATATAGTAAATAAATAGAGCAAGGCGCCCAATTTAAAGAGTTATTAAATGGTACTTTGCTATTTTTCCTGCAACAATTTTATTTTCCAAACTTTCTAAAAAGCTTATAACTATATTTTCAACCATAACCTTTCTATTATTATAAAGTTTTTTAACTCCGATAAGAAGATTGTTTGGCGATTGTATTGAGGGTCTGGCTATAAGCTATACTGTCCTTGAGATAGATGGAGTAATCCCAGAATACAGTGCATCAGAAATAGATTATAACCAACGTTTGCAATAAAACTTTTTTGGTATTATCTCGTTATAACCTAATTGCTTTAATTTATTAATAAAGTAAAATCATAGAATATGGACTACCTCTGGTTGGTGGTATTTTTTGTTGGGTTGGTGGGGGTTTTCTGGTATTTTTATGCTAACTTTAAAAAATATGTAGACGAACGATTTTCCTGGGTTCAACAAAGGTTAGAAAACATCTCAGAGCCATTATTTTCAGTCAAAGAAAGGATGTCTGATTTGCAGGAAATCAAGAAGGATCTTACCAAGCTTTATATAACAGAGGAAGTGCTTAAAGGATTAAGTGAGGATGTAGCCAAACTTAATGCCATTTTTTTAAGCCGAAAGTCAGGTAAAGCTGGGGAAAGGGCTGTAGAAGAGGTTTTAGGGCTTTTACCTCCCAATCTACTTGTAAGAAACCTTAAGATGGGGGCGTCGGAGGTTGAGTTTGCCTTTGTTTTAAGAGACGGGAAGTATTTACCTATAGATTCAAAGGTTACTTCTCCAGAGATTCTTACTAAAGAAGAGCTTACTGAAGAAGAGTTAAAAGAGGTTATAAAAAGGATTAAGAAAAGGGCTAAAGAGATCATAAATTATACTAAAGACGAAAAGTCAGTGGGATTTGCCGTAATGACTGTCCCTGATAGGGTTTATGATTTTTGTAAGTCCAAACTGTTAGAGGAGTTAGAAAAAGATAAAATCATCCTTGTGCCTTATAGTTTACTTTTGTCTTTTTTGATGTTTGTGTTTTTCTTTTGGGAAAGGTTTGGACAGGTGATAGAGGCTTCAGATTTTTCTGAATTTTTAGTAAAGTTAGAGAAAGGACTATATGAAATGGAAAGGGACATAGAACAACTTTTTAAAGAACTTCGCTCGGTGGAAAATCTATCTCATCGGGTTAGAAATAATCTTTTCTTCTTAAAAAGAGAGTTAGAAAAAACCAAAATAAGCTCTGATTAAGGTAAAATTTTTAGGTGAGAAGGAGGTATCTTGGAAAAAGTTTTGGAAATTCCTATCATAGGGATGACCTGTGCTGCCTGTGTTAAAAGGGTTACTGATCTGCTTTTGAAGGTTCCTGGCATAAAACAAGCAACGGTAAACTTGATCACAGAAAAGGCAACTTTAGAGGTTGAAGAAGGAAAAAGTCTTGATTTAAAGGCTATAAGGAAGGCACTACAAAAAGGAGGGTATGATTTAGGGGTTCAAAGGGTGGTTTTTAAGATAGAAGGATTATCTTTAGGAGACCCTAAAAGAATCGAGAAGGAACTCTTAAAGGTTTTAGGTGTGGTAGAGGCTTCAGCCAATCAGGCAACAGAAGAGCTGGCTTTAGACTATGTCCCTACTCTGGTAGAACCAGAAGACCTTAAAAAAAGGCTTGCCAGCTTAGGTTATGATCAGGCAGTTGTCTTGCAAGGAGAGGTAGAACTCTATGAAGAGGTCTTTAGAAAAAGAGAAGAACAGGAGTTAAAGAAAAAATTTTTGATTAGTGCAATACTCACAGGTTTTATCCTTTTAGACATGTTAACCCATGTTTTGGGGCATGTTGGGAAAAGAGAGGTTTTTAACTATGTGCTTTTTGGTTTAACAACTCCGGTGCTATTTTATGGAGGTAGTAGGTTTTTTAAGGCTGCAGTCAAAGGGCTTAGGCATCTTTCTTTTGACATGAATACCTTGATTGCCCTTGGAGCAGGAGCAGCGTATTTATATAGTTTTGTAGCAACCTTTTTCCCTGATATTTTTTGGGCTTCTGGACAGACACCTCAGGTTTATTATGAAACAGCAGCGGTAATCATTACCCTTATCCTTTTTGGACGATTTCTTGAGGCAAAGGTCAAACATAGGACCACAGAAGCTATCAAAAAACTTGCCTCTCTTCAACCATCAAAAGCCAGGATTATCAAAGACAACATGGAAAAAGAGGTTTCTATAAAAGAGGTTCGGGTAGGAGACTTGGTCTTGGTTAAACCGGGAGAAAGATTTCCGGTAGACGGAGAAATTGTAGAAGGTATAGGGTTGGTAGACCAATCTGTGATCACCGGAGAAAGTTTACCTGTAGAAAAAAGGATAGGAGATAAGGTTATAGGAGGCACAGTAAACCTTACAGGAAGTTTTAAAATAAGGGTAACTCACGTAGGGAAAGATACAGTATTAGCTCACATCATAAGGCTGGTTAGAGAGGCTCAGGCTACCAAACCTGCCATACAGAAACTTGCCGACAGGATAGCCTCTGTGTTTGTGCCTTTGGTCATAGCGATTGCGCTGGTTACTTTTTTAGTGTGGGTTGGGTTAGGATATGGGCTAACCTTTAGCTTAATGAATGCTATTTCCGTTCTGGTGGTAGCTTGTCCTTGTGCTTTAGGTCTTGCTACCCCAACAGCTATCGCGGTGGCTACAGGAAAAGCTGCAGAAGAAAACATCCTTATCAAAAACCCTGAAGCTTTAGAATATGCAAACCGGCTAAATTATGTAGTATTTGATAAAACAGGTACCATTACCTATGGGCAGTCGGTGGTTAAGAAGATGGAGGTTTTTTCAGGCTGTTCTGAGGAAGAGGCTATCTTTTTTGCTGCTTCTGCGGAAAAGAATTCAGAGCATCCCTTTGGAAAGGCTCTGGTAGAGTTTGCCAAAAAAAGAGGGTTAAAGGTGGAAGAACCTGATGAATTTTACTATTTGCCTGGAAAAGGGGTGGTAGCCCAATTAAAAGGTAAAGAGGTATTGGTTGGGAATAGACGGTTTATGGAAGAGGCTGGCTTAGCTTTAGATGAGTTTGAGCGGTTTTTAAGAGAAGGTAACATAGAAGGAATTTCTTATGTGCTGGTAGCTGTAGACGGAAGGCTTTGTTCTGCTTTTTGGTTTGAGGATAAGGTTAAGGAAGAGGCCTTGGAGGTGTTGCAAATCCTTAAGAAAAAAGGTATTAAGGTAGGGTTGCTCACAGGAGATGCTTGGCAGACAGCTAAAGAAGTAGCTAAAACACTTGGAGTAGACGAGGTTTGGGCTGAGGTTTTGCCTCAAGAAAAGGCATTAAAAATAGAAGAATTAAGAGAAAAGGGAAATATTGTTGCTATGGTAGGGGATGGGGTAAATGATGCTCCAGCCTTAGCCAAAGCTCATTTGGGTGTGGCTATAGGGTCAGGCACAGAGGTAGCCTCTGCTACCGCAGACCTTATTTTGATAAAAAATGACCTGAGAGATCTTTTAAAAGCTTTTAGATTATCTGAAATAACCTATAAGAAGATAAAACAAAACTTCTTCTGGGCCTTCTTTTATAACCTTATTCTTATTCCTGTGGCTGCAGGGGTGCTTTATCCTTTCTCAGGACTTCTTTTAAAGCCAGTTTTTGCCTCAGGGGCTATGGCTTTTAGTTCACTTTTTGTGCTTATAAATTCCTTAAGTTTAAAAAAGGTAAAACTATAAAATTTCAGCAGGAGGGAGAGTAGATGAAGACCTATAGCTTAAAAGTAGAAGGAATGACCTGTCCTCATTGTGAAATGACCATAGAAAATGGGCTCAAAAAGATGTTTCCAGACCTTATTTTTGTTAAAGCAGACAGAAACAACAAAGAGGTAACCTTAAAGTCTCTTAAAGAAATGGACTTAAACGCAGTTTCCCAAGCTATAGAAAGCCTTGGTTATAAAGTATTGGAATAAGGGGAAGAGATTATCCTTTTTTCTTGCCTCTACCTTTGGTAGTAGAGCCTTCTTCGGTCTTTTTTCTGCATCTTACCTTGGTTTTAGGTTGGGTTTCACAGGCTGAAGAGGGGCTTGTTTCTTGAGGACCTTCCTTAGAAATTAAGCCATACTTCTCTAAAACTATCCTTTCAGCTTCTAACCAGTTGTCTAAGTCCCTACCAGGAATACATCCACTTTTTACATAAAGCTCATAAGCTACCTTTCTGATTTCCTCTTCTAAGGCCTTTTTATCCATACTTACCTCCGATTGTAAGATTTGTTTATTATATTTAAAAACATTGTTTTAAAAATCAATAGAAATAACCTGAAACATTCAAAATACAGGCTTAATCCGTATAGCCTTTAGATTAAATAAAAGTTAGGGCGGTTTAAAAGAGTTTGACAAAAGGGTTAATGAGTTTAAAGTTAGGAAAGAAGGTGGTTTTTAGTAGAGTAAAAATTCGACAAAAATTGAGGATAAAAAGATGGAAGCTTCGAGAAAAGAACAGGTCTGGAAAATTGCTAAGTTTATGAGAGAGCATGACAGGGTTGCCGTTTGGTTAGAGGTAGATTTGATAGAGGTAGACCTTGGATATGCGTTAATAGGGATGAAGGTTAGAGAAGACATGCTTAATGCAGCTGGAGTGTGTCAGGGTGGAGCTATTTTTTCTTTAGCAGATTTTGCTTTTGCCGTTGCTTCAAATTCTCACGGAAAGTTAGCTTTAGCTATTTCTTCTTCCATTTATTTCCCTTCTTCTGCTAATTTAGGAGAGTATCTTTATGCTGAGGCTAAGGAGTTAAGTCTTACTAAGAGGACAGGACTTTATGAGGTAAAGGTTTTTGAAAAAGAAACAGGCAGGCTGGTTGCGCTTTTTACCGGGCAGGTTTACCGGAAAGAGGGGGACTTAAGGGGTTTAATATCTGAAAAAATGTAGTATATTTAAAACTAAGGCTATTGGGGCCTGTGCGACGGATCCTGGTGAACCCCGCCAGGCCCGAAAGGGAGCAACGGTAGCCAGGCTCTCCGGGTGCCGCAGGTTCCCAATAGCCCCTTTTTTGAATTAAAATCAGGAGGCGTGAGGGGGCTGGTGCCTCTCCCGGGCTTCAAACCCGGTGCACCCCAAAAAGGGGTGGGTGGGTTCAATTCCCATACGCCTCCGCCAAAGAACCTTTATAAAATAAAATGTCCTTTTTCTTTAAGACAAAACTGCATCTTCTAAGTTTATTTTTAATTTTTCTTCTGGTGTTTCCTCCGCAGATAGCTCAAGCCCTTATTTCCTTAGAAGAGGAAGAAAAAATCGGTAAAGAGGTTTTGGCTGAGCTTGTCAAAGAAGTCGAGTTTATAGATGATTTAGAGTTAAACCTCTACATCAACACCATAGGAGAGGTTCTTAAAAAACAAGGTGTAACCTTTTCTCCGTTTGAATTCAAGTTTTTTCTAATCAATGATTCCAGTTTTAATGCCTTTTCTGTGCCTGGAGGATATATTTTTATCAACTCTGGTATTTTTAACAGCATCGAGTCTGAAGACGAACTTGCCGGGATTATGGCACACGAAATGGCTCATAACCTATGTCGGCATATCGCAAGAAGGATCGAAGACATAAAAAAAATGCAAGTATTAGTTACGGCAGCCACGTTAGCAGGCCTACTTCTTGGAGGTGAAAAAGCCGCAGCTCTAAACATAGCCTCAGCGGCTATCGCTCAA
Organism: Thermodesulfobacterium thermophilum DSM 1276; assembly: GCF_000421605.1. GTDB lineage: Bacteria > Desulfobacterota > Thermodesulfobacteria > Thermodesulfobacteriales > Thermodesulfobacteriaceae > Thermodesulfobacterium > Thermodesulfobacterium thermophilum. The sequence continues at coordinate 7,764 of NZ_ATXI01000023.1, read as the reverse complement.
ACCAAACTTCTTGCCTACAGTCGGGCTGACGAAGAGGAGGCTGATAGAACCGGTTTTCAAATCATAACCAAAGCTAACTATAATCCCTGGGGTATGGCAACGGTTATGGAAAGACTTTCTAAACAAGGTAACTTAGCCATAGAGCTTGAGTATAAATATCTTTTAACCCACCCGTTGCCTCAAGAAAGAGTGGCCTATCTTATCAGCCTTGCTGAGAGGTATACCTCTGATCAATCTCCGAGGTCTTTGGTTGCTCAAGATCCAGATTATTTTAAAAGACTGGTTATCAGAGCTCAGGTTCTTTCTAAAAAGAAAGATCTGGCATCTTGGATAACCAACCTGAGGGCAGTCCTCAAAGAAAAGAACGACCCCTGGATAAGATACACCTTAGCTTTGGCGCTAAAGGAACAAAGATATTTTAAAGAGGCCCTGGTTGAGCTGGTTAAAGCCCTGCAGGAGCTTCCTTTTAAAACCTATTTCCTTTTAGACTTAGCTGAAATATATTTAGCTTCAGGAGAACCTGAACAAGCCTTAAAGATTTTAACCCAAATCCCTTCTTTTACTCCTTCTAAACCCTATGAAAAGATTTATTTTACTAAATTAGAGTATCTTAGGGCTTTAGCCTTAACAGAAACAGGGGAGCCTCAACAGGCTTATGGCATTATGCAAAAACTTTTAAACCTGCAGGCTCTTAATTATGACCCATACTTTTTTTATAACTTGGGTAAGGTTGCCTCTCAACTTAACAAGATGGGAGAGGCCCATTTTTATTTTGGTAAACATTACCAGCTTAAAGGGGATCTAAAACCAGCCCTTTATCACTACGAAAAAGCCCTTTCTTTTTTATCTAAAACAGATAAAATGTATTTAGAGGCTGAAAAAAACATAGCACAAATAAAAAACAAAAAGTAAGAGGGTGGTTGATGGCAGAAAATTTTTCTTCTACCAGAAAGCACAGTATCAAGATTAAAAAGCCGTTTAAGATCTTATACAGGGAAAAAATAGTCTGCCCTAACTGTCAAAACAGTGAAGATTTCTATGAGGTGATTGAAAACGCAACCATCTTTGTCTATTACCTGCAAAACGAAGACGGGAGTTTAGAGGCCCTGGAAGAAGAAATCGAGGTGTTAGGCCCAGTTAAGTTTTTCTGTGCTAACTGTAATACCGAATTAACCCAAATGAGAAATAAATAAGATTTATGCGTCCCTATTATATCATTTTAAGCTCTCAAGCCTTTAGAAAACATTTTTCTGAACTAAAAGAAGGAGACCTTGTCGGGATAAGACTACCGTTAAAAAAGGAAGAACATGGTCTCATCGTAGACCTCATATACCGAAAAGTAGAGGCTTTTCCGTCTTTTTTAAGTCAGCTTTTATGCAGTTCTAAAACCCTTCAGGCTGAGGTTTTAAGAGATTTTATGCCTCCCTTTACTTTTGTAATCAGAGATAAATCTTCTCTTCTTGCAAGTTTGGCTAAACTTTCTCGCGAGGAAGGGTTTGCCAAGTTTATCACCAAAGACGATCAGGCAAACTGTGGTTTAGGGGTAAAACTGTGGAATTCTTTGGAAGAGATTTTTAACGTAGCAGGCACTCAGGTTTTACCTTTCCCTTTTGTTTTACAACCCTTTTTCCCTAACATCCGGGACATCCGGGTGATTATTTTAGGAAATCTTTACGTAGAAGCCTATGAAAGAAAGAATGAACTTAATTTTAGAAAAAACATTTTTTGGGGAGGTGTTGCAGTCCCTTATCAACTTTCTGATGATGAGCTCTCCTTTTGTCAAAAAGTGATGGAACGAGGAAAATTTCCATATGCTCACCTTGACCTTATTTATATAGATGAAGAGGGACCCTATCTTTCTGAGATCAACCTTAAAGGTGGAATTAAAGGGGCTAAACTTTCTACAGAGAAATATAATGAAATCATAAGCACCATCCATCAAGAATTTTATAAAAATTGGGAAAAAACCTATAACCCGGTTCTTTATCTTATGCCTTAGGATTTCTTAAAAACTTATTTAGAGAGTTCAACTTTAAGGGCTTTCATGAAACTCTTATAATCTTTAGCCCCAAAAAAGGCTGACCCCATGACTAAGATATCTGCCCCGGCGTTAGCTATCTCTTTTGCGTTTTCAAGTTTTATTCCTCCGTCAACCTCTAACAGGGTATTTAGCCCTTTTTCTTTTATCAGAGTTTTAGCCTTTTTTATTTTTTTCAGGCAAAAGGGAATAAACTTTTGCCCTCCAAACCCTGGGTTTACTGACATGATAAGCAGTAGGTCTAAATCTTCTAAAATGTCTTCTACCAGAGAAAGAGGCGTTGCAGGGTTTAGGGCTACTCCAGCCTTAGCCCCAGCCTCTTTAATCTGCCATACCGTGCGATGAAGGTGTATGGAGGCCTCAACATGAACTACCAGATAGTCTGCCCCAGCTTTTACAAAATCATTTACATAGCGTTCAGGAGACACGATCATCAGGTGTACGTCAAGAGGAAGGTTGGTGGAGTTTTTTACAGCCTCTACTACAAGGGGGCCTATGGTAATGTTTGGCACAAATTGACCATCCATAACATCTACGTGGATAAGGTCTGCCCCTGCCTCTTCTGCCAGTTTTACCTCTTCTCCCAGTCTTTTAAAATCAGCCGACAAGATAGAAGGAGCTATTAAAACCATATTTTCTCCAGTTCTACAAGGTTTTTAGATTTTCTAATAAAAACTCCTTTACTATTTTTTCCCAGCTGAGTTTATTTTTGTATTCTTCGGCTTTTTTGGCAAGGATTTCTCTTTCTTGCCGGTTTTTAGGTATTTTAGCAAAAATTTCTTCTGCTTTACTTGCCAAAACAAATTCTTCTAACCCAATTCTTTGCTCATCAGTCAAGTTTTTTAGTCTGGATAAACTAAATTTTTCTCCTACCGAAATAAAATCAACTCCATAAAAGGGCTTGAAATCTTTTCCAAAGGTTTTTTCAAGAAAGAAATACACCCCACAAGAGGTAGAAGGAACAGCAAGTCCACCAAAAGGAAGTACCTCGATGTGGGCTATACCAAAAGGTTCATAAATAGACATTCCCAGCTCAAGGTCAGAGGCAAGCCTTAAGTCTATCGTTTCTAAGTCCTCCTTTTCCATAAAAGGACATTTATAGTTAGAAAAACCTACCTGGTTGATAAAAAGGGCTTTTAAGTTTTTAGAGGTTTTATTAAAAGTTTCTACCCAGCGGTAAACCTCTATTTCGTATCCGATAAGGTCAGGCCATCCTTCTCGGTGTTCAAACGGCCAAGGATAAGATTTTACCATTTTTTCTACTTCATGAGGAGGCCTCCCCTGAGCTACTAAAGAAGAAAGTAAGATGTAAACCCCTTTAAGGTTATGTTTAACAAAAAGTTCGTCTAAGTAGTTTAGAAGGATAAGGTCTCTCCAGATACCTTTACTCTTAACTAAACGGCAAACATGGGTAATCAAAAGGTCTGGGACAAAACCATAATAACAACTAAGCCATTTACCTATCTTTTCTTTAGAAATTTCTTTTCTGTCAAAATCTATATGGTCTGAAGAAATCCCGTTATAGACTAATTTTACTTTTTGTTTTTCTGTTTCTGGGCATAAAAAAAGATATTCTTCTACCACCCAATCGCTAACCGCAAACACGGAGTCCACCCTTTGTGCAAGCTTAACCAGAGGGGTTCTATACCAGTCATCTTGAGGCCCAAAGACATCTTCTAAAGAAAGATTTTCTTCTTTAGCTTTTTTAAGGATGTTATAAAAACTTATGTCTCCTCCACCTAAGTTTTCTACCAGTCTTCTTACTGGTGCTACCTCGTGGGCATAAAAAATCCTTTTGTATTTTTGAGGATGATAATCAGGATGAAGCTCTACACTTAAAAGGGATGGCATACCCATGTATTCATGTCCAAAAAACACTAATTCTTTAGCTGAGGGAAAAAGCAGGTTTATTAAATCTAAAAAAGGAAGCCCAATCCTGAAATATTGCTCATAATCCCAGTCTGCTTCATAACGGTCTGAAGCCAAACCAAATTTTTCCCAGAAAATATACTTGTAAAAGTTGACAACCTCTTTCTTTATATGAGTTATATCTACAAGAAGTATGTCTACCGTGGCTTTATTTTTAGGGTTTAGCTCATTAACCACCCTCCTTTTCCCATAAACCACATCTATGTTATATTTTTCCAAAATAGGATTAAATTGTATTCCAAAATGTCCTGTATCGTAGTTATCTTTGCTACTATAAAAAACTATTCCATCTTTTCCCAAACGGCTGCTTGGAGAACCAAGATATTCGAAAAGTGGACCGTAAAGAAGGGTTTTATCAAAGTATGAGAGGTAGGAAGGAGAGGTGTACAGGTTGTTTATCACCTCTCCTATCCCTCCTATTTTATATAAGGCTTCATGGGTTATGTGAACGGCTACCCGCATCAATTTTTAGCATACCACAAAAACCCTAAAATTAAACTTCTTGTCTTAGTTCTTGAGCTACCTCTACCATGTTTTTGAGGGCAGGTATTACCTCTTCCCATTTTCTGGTTTTTAAACCACAGTCTGGGTTTATCCATAAGAGTTCTTTGGGAAGGATTTTTAAGGCTCTTTTGACGATTGCTTTCATTTCTTCTTTATCTGGTATGGCTGGAGAATGGATGTCATAAACTCCAAGGCCTAATTGTCTATCCCATCCTGAGAAGGTTTCAAAGGCCTCGATAATTTCTCCTTTGCTTCTTGAGGCTTCTATAGAGATGACATCAAAATCCATTGCAGCGATGTAGGAGATGATTTCGTTAAACTCTGAATAGCACATATGGGTATGGATTTGAGTTTCTGGAAGGGCCTTAGCACACAGTCTAAAGGCCTTTACAGCCCAGGTAAAGTAGCTATCCCAGTCTTTTCTTTTAATAGGAGCACCTTCTCTAAAAGCTGGTTCGTCTATCTGGATAATTTTAATCCCAGCCTTTTCTAAGTCTTTAACCTCGTCAAACAAGGCAAGGGCTATTTGATAGGCTATCTGCTCTTTAGGGAGGTCTTCACGGTAGTAACTCCAGTTTAAGATGGTAACCGGACCAGTAAGCATTCCTTTTACTGGTTTTTGGGTAAGACTTTGAGCATAGGTAATTTCTTCTAAAGTCATAGGCTCTTTTCTCCATACATCTCCATAGATGATAGGAGGACGATAAACCCTTGACCCATAGGAAAGTACCCATCCTTGCTTGGTAGTAGCGATACCTTCTAATTTTTGGGCAAAAAATTCTACCATGTCAGTTCTTTCAAACTCTCCATGGACCAAAACATCAAGCCCAAGCTCTTCCTGTAGTTTAATAACCTCGGCTATTTTTTGCCGGATAAAATCTTTATACTCATCGAGGCTTATTTCTCTTTTGTTAAACTTAGCACGCATCCTCCTTACTTCTTCTGTTTGTGGAAAAGACCCTATGGTAGTTGTGGGGAAAATAGGAAGGTTAAGGCGTTGTTGTTGGAGTTTTATCCTTTCCTGATAGGGAAGGTCTCGGATAAAGTCTTGTTCTGTAAGATTAGAAATTCTAGCTTTTACCTCTTCGTTTTGACCAAAAGAGAGCTGTAGTTTCTCTTTAGAGTCAGCTATCAAACCTAAGGCCTCTAAGTCTCCTTCTACGCCTCTTTTTAGGAGATTTAGCTCTGTTAATTTTTCTTCAGCAAAGGCGAGTTTATTTTTAAGTTCTATAGGTAGGAGGTCTTCTCCTTCTAAAGAAACCGGGAGATGAAACAGCGGACATGAATTGGTTATCACTAAATTTTTATTGATCTTCAAGAGAGATTCTATTTCTCTAAGTTTAGCCTCTAAATTGGCCCTCCACACCTGTCTTCCGTTGATGATACCAGCTATAAGTATTTTGTCCTCTGGGAACCCAAGTTGTTTTAGGTTGTTAAAGTTTTCTGCATTAGACACCAGGTCCAAACCTAACCCTTTAACCGGTAAATCTATAAAAGCCTGGTAATCAGAAACACTGTCATAGTAGGTTAAGACCCAGAGGTCTGTAAAACCTGAAAGCTTTTCGTAAACCTTTTTAACCAACTTCCATTCCCAAGGTTCCAAATCCATCACTAACGCTGGCTCTTCAATCAAAACAGCTTGGGGTTCAACCTCCTTAAGAGTCTTAAGAATTTCTTGATAAACCGGGACAAGATGTTCTAAAATTTCTTCAAAAACCTTGGAATCGGTGATTTTTTCTACGGTTATTCCTTCTGAAGAAGTTTTAACCAGTTTGGCTAATTTTAGAAAGGTAAAGGGACCTACTAACTTAGGGAGGGTGTTAACCCCAAAATTCTGATAAAAAAGAAAGTCTTTAAGCGGAAAGTTTTCAAAAAGGGAAAAATCTTTGGTTTCTATCTCTGGGACAAGATAATGATAGTTGGTGTTAAACCATTTGGTAAGCTCAAGGGCTTGTTTGCCTTTAGCCATTTCAAAATAAGTTTTAAGCCCCTGATAAGGTTGAAATCTACCTGGAATAGCACCCACCATTATGGCGGTATCGAGGATAAAGTCGTATAGAGAAAGTTCGTTGGAAGGGAAAAGGTCCACGTTTTTTTGATAAATTTTAGCTCTTTCTAATTTTAGGTTTTTAATTCCTTCGTAAAAGGCTTCTTCTTCAAGGGTTCCTTTCCAAAAGTTTTCAAGCAATTGCTTAAATTCCCTTTTTTTTCCTAACTTGGGAAAACCATAAGCCAAAGTTTGCATAATCATCCCTCCTGCAATTTTGGTGTTTAGAGATTTAAAAATCTGGATAGATAAAGATGAACGGAGACAAAATGATTTTAAGGTGGTGTTTTAGTCATAGATATACCCCCCTCGAGGTTTTTAGAGGCTGGATAGGTCTTCCGGCTTCCGGATCAACCTACTTGCCGCACCTTCCCAGTGCCTTTCGGCACCAGTGGTGTGTCAGCTAAAGGCTGTTGGCCTTTAGCCCAAGGAAGGAAGCCTCCTTTTGGGGAACCCCTACTTTTGGGACCTCCTTCCCCAGAGGTCAGGTAGACCTCCAAGCGGCTTTCGTCCCCGGTCACGGCTGCGGGGCAGCGGGGGATTTTCACCCCTCTTCCCTTACATCCAGCCTGCTATCCCTAACTTTTTACCACAGCCTGGTTTTTATGTCAATAACTTAAGGAAGCCCCAAATTTGCCGATAGAGAATAAAATAAAAAATCTTTCCGTAATCTTTAAACTTAAAAATCATATTCCTTAGTTACTTTCTATAATTCTTCCCCAACTCCCATATAAAATCTATCCCATTTTCTACCTGTACCCACTCCTCTTAATCTTTTTTCCCTAATTCTAAACATATTTCTCACATATCCTCTCTTAACCTCCCCATATTATAAACTCTACTAACCCCACCTTTCACACCAACCCTTTAAACTTCTTTAAACGTGTTTTTATACTCAAATACTCCCTAAACTTGTCAAACCCCACCGCAACCTTCAAAATTAACTCCCTCGCCTTGCTTACTATCTTCCCCGCTACCTCTATCAACGGGAGTAGAATATAAATTGTGTCTTTTAATAAAATATTTTAGAGGCATAATAAAAATTTTTAATATTTTTTAAATTAATGATAACATAAAACCTAAAAGACTAAACTAACCAGGAGGTCTGTAAAATGAAAAACTTAGACTTAGATTTAGAAAAAGTTTTAAGTGAAATCTCAAAAATTGAATCAAAAGAGGGTATCAAAATGGCTGCTGCACTCCTCTTAAACGCTCTCATGAAAAAAGAAAGAGAAATATTCCTTAG
>NZ_ATXI01000022.1 GCF_000421605.1 Thermodesulfobacterium thermophilum DSM 1276 | reverse complement strand
ATGATTGAAAGTTTAGTATTAAATCTTTTAAAAACTCCTGAAATTAAGATTTTAGAAAATAATATCTTTGTTGAAAGTGTTGAGGTTGTAGCTTCTCCTGTCATAAAAAGAGAAGTGACAGTTAAGATGCTTTCTCCTCTCACTGTTTATAGTACATTGTTGAGTCCTGATGGTAAGAAGAAGACTTATTATTATCATCCTAAGGAAAAAGAATTTTCTCAACTTGTTAAAGAAAACTTATTTAAGAAATACAAAGCTTTTTACAAAAGGATACCTCATTCTGAAGAATTTCACATAGAGCCTTTAGGGATAAGTAGCAAAAACGAAAAGTTAGTGAGTTACAAAGGTTTTATAATAAAAGGCTGGATGGGAAAGTTTAAGTTAAAAGGAGATCTAGAGCTTATAAAATTTTCTTACGAAGCAGGTCTTGGTGCAAAGAATTCTCAAGGGTTTGGGATGTGGGAGATTTTAGAAAAATAAAAATTATCATGTCAGAAATAGGATTAAAAAGCTGTTATAAATTAAATAGAAAATAAATATTAATGAAAAGGGACTTTAACAAAAAATGCAAAATATAAGTCTAAATGTTAGAGATTTTTATAAAAAATACTTTCAAATAGACGAACCTTACGAATTTCAAGAGAGGATCTGGGATTTAATTTTACAAGGTAAAAATCCCCTATTGGTTAGAGCTCCCACAGGTAGTGGCAAAACTGAGGCAGTAATTGCCCCATTTTTAGCTCAGTTTATCAATAATGATTTTATCATTGCACCAAGGTTAATTTATGTGCTACCTATGAGAGTACTTGTCAACGGTATTGCGCAAAGGATAAAAAAATACGCAGAGAGAATTTCTCCAAACATATCTGTTGAAATTCAGCACGGTGACATCCCTGATTCACCGTTTTTTATTGCTGATATTATAGTTACAACTCTTGACCAGTTTCTTTATGGTTTTGCAAGAGCAAGTAGACAGGTAGGATATCATATTGATGTACCTGCTGGCTCTATAGCTTCTTCTATGGTGGTGTTTGATGAAGCACATATGTACAGAGATGGGTTTACGTTTTCCATCATGAGGGCTTTAATGGAAATACTTTATAGAAGCAACATTCCTTTTGTGGTTATGACAGCAACCATGCCTAAAACTCTTGAAGAGAGCCTTTTTGAAAGGATTAAGGTTACTGAAGAACAGAAGATTTTTGCAGATATTTCTTTTTCTTCTAAAATTGACATTAAGTTGCATGATGATCCTTTAATTTCAAACGAAGATATAAATCTTTCTGATGAGCTCTTAGAAAAAATAAAGACCAAAAGGACATTAATTGTATTAAATCAGGTAAAAAGGACACAAAAGGTTTATGAAAAGATCAGGTCAAGGCTTGAATTAAACGATGAGCAGATTGTTTTGTTACACTCAAGATTTACAAAAGCAGACAGAATAGAGCACGAAGGTAAAGCATTCTCATTAATTCCACACAAAGAAAACAGAGGAATTATAATTCCGGAAGGCACTGGCATTGTTGTCTCAACACAGGTTCTTGAAGCAGGGATTGATTTTTCAGCAGAGCTTTTGCTTACAGAGCTTGCACCAGCTGATTCTCTGGTTCAAAGGTCTGGAAGATGTGCAAGATATAATGGGCAGAAAGGCGAGATGTACATATTTCCAGTGGAGGAAGAAAATAAAGGTTACTTGCCTTATGAGAAGAAATGCTTAGAAAAAACTTGGGAGTGGCTTAAGAATAATCCTGATTTTGACATAAAGGATTTTAACCAAGTGTGTAACTTTGTTGATTTCACCCTTGACTACAAAGCAAATGATTATGAGGCTGCAGACACGTTAATAGATCTTTATGAATGCGTTTTGTATGCAGATACAGAGCCAAGGAATATTCAGTTAAGGGATGGCAAAGCAATTACACTTGTAGTCGTTGATTTTTCAAGTGGGAAAGGAAAGAAAAAAGAGGACAGAATAAAAGATGCCATTAGAAAGACAAATATACGAGAAAATTCTATAAATGTGGATATTGGAGTAGGACGGTGGTTGTTAGAGAAAGGCATTTTAAAGCTTATGCTAAGTTATGATTGCGATAAAAAGGAGTGGAATTTAAAGGAAATAAATGATATTTCACCATTTGGATATTATGTACTTGAAAGCAATTATTATAATAAACAAAAAGGGGTAACACCTGATGAGAGCATCTTTATTTAGTGCACCTGATGAGGACTATTTAAAGCATATTTTAAGGTGTGAGGAAAAGTTTGAAATTTTATTTCCGATTTTTTATTGCACAATAAAAAGAGTACTGAACAGCCCTTTTCCAAAGGATGAGCTACAAGAATATTTCTTGAAGATGATAAGATTTCATGATCTTGGCAAACTCACAAGAAAATGGCAGGAAAATGTGGGAACTAATAAAAAATTGCCTTCCCATGCTCCAATTGGTGCAGCTTATTTATGGAAGACTTTACCAGATGGAATAAGAGAGCCACTAAGTTTTGCTGTTGTGATACACCACACAGACCGGGGTCTTCTTGGAGATAACATAGAAAGACCAGATGTTCAGGCAATATTGGATGGAATTGTTGGTGATGATGAAAATGTTGACTGGCATAAAGGTGTAGATGAGTTAGATAGGAAATACTTTCCAGATGAGGCAAGGGGACTTACTGTTAACGATTTAAAAGATATGGCAAGAGGTTTAAGGGTTTGGGCAAAAGGCTGTGACCTACTTGAGCAACACAAAAGAAGGCTTCAAGCCACTTTGACTCATCATATTTTAAAACTTTGCGATATCTCTGCTGCGGTAGAGAGGAAAGAATATCAAAGAAGTGGTGACCATGATTATTATGGTGGCTGGCTGATGGTGGGAAGGATAGCAAAATATGTGGAAAACGTCGTTTGCAGGAGGAATTGATATGCACAAGGTAGAATTTAAATGTGAAGTGATAACTCCGATGTTTATGGCTGGGGCAGATAGAAATAGCGTTGAGCCAAGACCTTCGGAGTTTAAAGGAATGATGCGTTTTTGGTGGAGGACAATGAAGGCAGAGAATAATATTGAGAAATTGAAGAAGGAAGAAGCTGAAATTTTTGGTGGAACTGGGATAGGAGAAGGAAGGAGTAAAATTAGGATAAGACTTATTTATGACTTAAATACTTTGAAAAATTATACAGGACAAAATTTAAAAGATGATTATAACTTTCATTGGATTTTTGATCGGCAGAATAATACTTTATCTGGAAGTCATGCAGGTATAGGTTATCTTTTGTATTCCACAGTCTTACCGGGTAGGCATAGAGCCTATATAAAACATGGCTTTCCTTTTCACATCACAATCTCATCCTTTGATAAAGAAGCATATGGTTATGCTTTGGCCTCTTTATGGCTTTCCATATACTTAGGAGGGTTTGGAACAAGAGCAAGAAGAGGATGTGGATGCATAGTTGTTAATCAGGTAGAAGGTGAAACCTTTGGAATTAATTTTATACCCAAAGGAAAAGACTTAGAAACTTGGATTAAGGAAAATCTAAATGCTATAAAAAGTATAACAGGAGAAACTAAAGACTTTTGCTATGCTTATAGTAATTTAAGCTTTGCAAGGATGATCTTATCAAAAAAATCATTTAACACTTGGTATGAAGCTTTGAATGAAATTGGTGTAGTGTATAAAAAATTCAGAGAAAATTACCGAAATAAAATTTTTGAATTGGGTTCATTTGGATTACCTGTGTTACATAGAAATAATAAAAAACTGATAGCTACTAATGATACAACTCGTCGTGCAAGTCCATTAATTTTCAAAATAATAAGGTTTAATGAGAAATATTATTGGATGGTGTTGAGGCTTTCAGGGGAATTTCTTCCTGATGGTGTAGTGCTGAAATTTGAAAATAAGACTTCTAAACCAGACTATTCATTAGTAGACCTATTCTGGAAAGAACTAAAAAATACAGGAAAAGAGATTATACTTTGTAAACCTCAAAAATTAATAAAAATTATAGAGCAACTAAAGGAAAAGGGAGCAAAAAAAATTATTCTCTTTGGTTCAAAAGCAAGGGGCGATTTTCATAAGAAATCGGACATTGACATAGCTATAGAAGGAAATGTTTCAGACTTGGAGATTATTGAAAACTTAGACATAGTAAAATTAGAAGTAGCAAATAATAGGTTAAGAGAAAAAATCAACAGAGAGGGAGTCATTTTATATGACCGAGAGACTTAAAATTCTCTTTGAAGATTTTGAAAAAGCTTATATGAATTTAAAGGAAGCTGTAAAATCTGCTCGAAGTGATTTAGAAATTGATGGAGCTATAAAAAGGTTTGAGCTTTGTTATGAATTAACTTGGAAACTAATAAAAGAATATCTTGCTCATCTTGGAATTATTTGTAATAATCCAAGGGAGTGTTTTAAACAAGCATATCAAAACAATATAATTGAGGATCTAGAAATCTGGCTTGCTCTGATAGATTATAGAAATCTTCTTGTTCATACATACACATCAGAACAATCAAGAGAAATATTTGAAAAAATAAAAAGTGATTTTGTAGGTGAATTTAAAAAACTTTATGACAAGGTAAGGAGAGAGGTATATGAGTAATTTCACCGATAAACTCAAAGCTTTTCTGCACGACCCAATTGATAAATGTTTTGAGATTCCATCACATATTCAAAGAGCAAAGGAATATGCTGAAATTATTGATGTTTCAGGCGTAGATGAAATGAATGGACCGGATGAGATTGCCTCTTGTATGGAAAGAAGCTTTTTACCAAAATCAGAAAAATACGGATTAAGGAAAGAACATTTTTATCAAGAGTGCACTGAAATCAGGCATCCTTTTTCAGAGGGAAAGATATGTCTACCTGATTTTGATAAGAAGAAAATTTTAAGTGAGGTAAAAACAGTCTTTGAAAATATCAAAACTGCTTTACCTCAGGATGATAAAGACAAGTTTCTTTATCTTTGGCGAAATTTAATGGAAGAGATGTTTGATAAATTTAAAGATTTACCCATTGGCAAATATATACCTGTTTTGCCAGCTGATACAAGAATGCCTGACCATTCTATTTGGGAACATCTAAAAATTGCTTCTGCTATCAAGGCTTTTAAGGATAAACAAAACAATCAATTGTATCAGGATAATTCCTTGTTTCTTTTTTCTATAGGACCTGTGCAAAGCTTTATTTCTCAGGCAAGGAAAACCCGAGATCTATTTATGGGAAGTTTTATTCTTTCATATCTAACTTTTAAGGCAATTGAAGTTGTAGTGGAAAAGTATGGACCAACAAATATTATTTATCCAGACTTATATAAACAACCATTAATGGATTGGTTTTTAAAAAAGAAAAATGTTGAAATAAAAAACTCAACTGAATATTGGATAGACCAGCCAACCATCCCTAATAGATTTGTAGCCATGATCCCAATCACAAATGTAAATGAAATTAAAGAGTTTGCACAGACGATAGAAAATAAAGTTAAAGAAGCATGGATGGACATGATTAAGCAAGTGCTTGACGAATTTAAATTATATAGCGAGAATGAAATCAAGAATATTTCTGAAAAACAAACCAAAAATTTTCCTGAAATCTACTGGACTGCTATTCCTTTTAAAATAGGTTCAAATGATTTAAAAGTAAAAGATTTAAAAGAATTCTTTGCAGAGCATGAGATAAAAAAATGGCACGACCTTGAAAACTTCATCTCACTAAATGCTGAATTTCCACCGAATATAGGCTTTCAATATAAACTGGCCTATTCCACCCTTGAAAAATCAATGGGTGCAAGGAAAAATTTGAGAAATTTTGAGCAAATTGAGGAATATGATAAAAAATGCCATCTTTGTGGTGAGCGTGAAGCTGTTATATGTGGAAAGAAAAGAGAGGACGAGAAAAAGGAGACCGAAAAGATAAAATGCAAGGTATATTTAGATGTAGAGAAATATGGAAAGTATATTTCTTCTACTGAAGGGTTATGTATTATTTGCTTTACAAAAAGAGCGCTTGATAAATACTTAGTAAACAAGTTTAGTGATAAATTTAAAGATTTTTCATTTCCATCAACAGCAGAGATATCTTGCTCTGATTTTAAGGAAAAAGCCTTAAAAGATGCAAAATCTGAATTTAAAGAATATGTTAAAACTTTTCAAGATATAGTTGGAGAGGAAAATTTCAAACAGGTTAAAGTTTCATTTATTCCAAAATTAAAGGAACAAAATTCAAACATAGAAAATCTTGAAGGATACTGGTTTTATGAGGAAAATTTAAGGGTTAAAGAATTTGAAGAACAATTCGGTATAACACCAGGCGAGGAGCAACTCAACGAACTCAAGAAAAAATTAAAAATAATAACAAATAAAATTGGCAGTCCAAGTCCATATTATGCAATCTTAATGCTTGACGGAGATTTTATGGGAGAGTGGTTAAGCGGTGAGAGATTGCCGTCCCTTGAGAATGCTTACAATACAGAGATATGGAAAAAATTGCCCGGTGAATTTAAAAATCAATTAAAAAAATTTACTAACAACAAAAAAATTCTTACTCCTGCCATTCATGCTTCCATTTCCCATGCTTTAAGAAATTATTCTCTTGAATTTGTAAGAAATATAGTAGAAGAGGAACATCTTGGAAAACTTGTTTATTCAGGGGGTGATGATGTTCTTGCTTTTGTAAATTTGAAGGACCTGTTTGATGTGATGAGAAAATTAAGAGCCGCCTTTTCAGGACATATAAAGGTTGTAGACGGAAAGATAGAAGTTGATTGGAGCAATGATACAGGCTTTGTTGAAAAAGATGTTGAAAAAGATGGAAGATATTTTTTAACAATGGGTCCAAAAGCTTCAGCTTCAATGGGAGTTGTGATTGCTCACTATAAAGCACCTCTTAAAATCGTAATTGATAATGTAAGAGATACTGAGAAAAAAGCAAAAAATTTAGAAGGAAAGGATGCCTTTGCTGTATCACTAATGAAGCGTTCTGGTCAGACAATCAAGTTCGCCTGTAAATGGATAGTAGATAATGAAGATATACTGGAAAAAATAAAAAAGGTAAGTGATTATTTTAGGCACGAAAGTAAGCCAAGACTTTCAAAAACTTTTCCTTATAAGTTATCTAAAACTTTGAATGAGATAAAAGACAAAGAAGGAAGATTTACCCTTTCACAGGGTATTTTTGAAGCAGAACTTAAAAGAGTTCTTGCAAGATCCATTGAAAATGCAAATAAAGATAAAAAAAAGACTGCAATTAATAATCTTTTTGAAGATATATCATTTATTTTTTTTAACTCGGGTATTGGGGCAAATGTTGATCAGTTTATAGCCCTTCTTGAATTTGCAAGATTTATGGCAAAACCGGGGGATTAAAATGTTTATAAAGATTAAACCTTTTGATACATTATTTTTCAGAACTGGAAGACCTTTTTCTATTGGTGCCGACACATGGGCAGAAACTGTTTTCCCACCTTTGCCATCAACTATTTATGGAGCGATAAGGAGTTTTTTAATCTTTAATTTTGGAAAATTAGAAGATTTCAAATCAAGTAATCACAGACTAAAAGATTATGTAGGTTGTGTAAAGGACAGTAAGATTGAATACGGAACTTTGAGCCTAAAAGGAGTTTTTTTACTGAAAAATGGCAAGCTTTATTTTCCTTCACCTAAAGACTTGGTGAAGAAAAAAGAAAAAGAAAATTTATATCTATTACAATTTAAAAATAAGAGTTGTCTTTTTATTTCTGACTACGATCTCGAAAATATACTCCTTTGGCAAAGTAATGAGCAAGTAGATGAAGCGAAAGGTTGGCTCAATTACGATGATTTCATTGATTACTTAAAAGCAAGAAAGAACGAATTCTCACTCTTAGAATCAAAAGAATTTTTTGAAATAGAACCAAAAATTGGAATTAAAAGGAGCAGAGAAACATTCTCTTCTGAAGAAGACTTTCTTTACAGGATTCCACTTATAAGATTAAATAAAGATGTTTCCATATTGGTTGAGATAGACGGTGTTGATGGATTTATTTTCCCGAAGAGTGGGGTTATGCAACTTGGCGGTGAAGGAAAGGCGGTGAGCTTTGAACTTATTCCTGATGACCTGCTAAAAGAAATTAGAGATTTAGACTTTCAGTTTAGTAATGGTTATTTTAAGATTTACTTGGCTACTCCTTCCGTGTTTAAAAATGGATGGTATCCAGGATGGATAAATAGTAATTTTGAAGGAGAATTCAATGGAATAAAACTTAAACTCGTTGCCTGTGCAGTCGGGAAACCGATATCTATCGGTGGTTGGGATATTGTAAACAATAAACCTAAACCAATGAGAAAAGCTGTTCCAGCAGGTAGTGTATATTATTTTAAAATTTTAAATTTTGTTAATCCTTCAGAAATAAAAGAAGTTTTTCACCTAAAAAACATTTCTGATGATTTTAAAGATATCAAGTATTTCAAAGAAGGTTTTGGCTTGGCAATTTTGGGGGAGGTAAAGTTATGAGTAAAGTGATAACTTTTATCGGAACTTCAATTTTTAAAAACTATCTGAAAGAAAAAAGAGACAATACTTTCAAGGATTATTTAGAGGATTTAGAAGATAAAAATTTTAATGATTATAGCAGTGAACTAAATCGTATAAACTACATTAAGCGTCAGCTAACTAATTGGATCAATAGCTTGACCAACGAAGATGAAATTATTAATGTCTCCGCTGAAATAAAAAGTATCACAAAAATATATGAGATCTTTAAAAAAGAAATTGAAATTCACTTTTTGACAACAGACACTATTTTAAGCAATCTGGCTTTTGAAGTAATAAAGGATAATTGGGATAAATTTTCTCAGATAAGTAGTTTAAAAATCTATCCACAAGAGAAAGAAGGAGCTTGTATTAAAAACTTACAGGTAAAAAACTACGATAAATTTAAAGAGGGATTAGTAAATTTGATTAATAAAATTGATAATATAGTGCAAGGATATTGGGAAAATGTTATTTTTAATATTACAGCGGGATATAAAGCACTTATCCCTTACTTGACAATTTTAGCACAAGTTCATAAATGTCCAATTTATTATATTTTTGAGGATACCGATGTTTTAATAAAAATTCCTTATATTCCTATAAGTATAAACTGGGAAGTTTTTCAAAAAAACGAAAATTTCTTTTTTGATTTAGAGGTCAAAGAAATAGATGAAATTCCTTCTGGTTTAGTTCTTAAAGAAGAGGTAGAAAGTTTGCTTGAAAAATCTGGAAATTTAATCACTTTAAATCCACTTGGTATAATTCTTTGGGAAAAGTATAAGTCTTCTTTTTATCTAATTAAAATCTTTAAAATAGCTGAGGATTATATGAATGGAAAAGATGATAGAATTAAACAAATTTTTGAGAAATCAGTTTTAGAACTTTTTAGGAGATTGAAGAGCAATCCAAATGACCCTGATTTAGATCATAAATTAGCTAACGTTTCCCCTCCACCAGGTTTTAAAACATTCAAGCATAAAGAAGAAAATCTTCAGGTGAGAATTCTTTATAAAAAGGAAGATTTCAAAACAAGATACGGAAGCTTAGATTTTAGAATTTACATAGGACTTGTTGCAATTGGTCAAGATGTTCATAATGTAGAAAATGAATATGTATGCACTTTTAAACAACAAATTTCCAAAATAACAGATTTTGATAATTACAAGGTTCGTAGAATTAAAAAGGAGGAGGTTAGATTATGAAAGAGTTTCATATCATTAATGTGGGAACCACTATAATTACGAATTTTCAAAGGAGTAATTTATCTTCCCAGGAAGTAAAAACAGCCAGACTTTCAGATAATGTTTTTTGGAAAAATTTTCTAGATAATCCAAAATTAATGAACGAGCTTTATGAATTTGTTAAATCCAATCCCAAGAAAAATTCAGCAGAACTTAATTCTTTTTTAAGAATGATAGAAAATTATAAAAGTAGTCAAATAGAGGTTTATTTCACCGGAACCAAAACCCCAGTTAATGAGATTTGTATAAGAATTCTTGAAAAATACATGATAGAAAATGGTTTTACTGTTTACACATCTAAAGAAGTCCCTGGATATTTTTTAACTACCTATTTCGAAGAAGATAAAGTTAGGAGTTTCGTTCAGGGGATATCTGAGATGTTAGATCATTTAATAAAGCTTGCCTCAAAGAAAAAAGAAGAGGGATATGAAGTTTATTTTAATCCCACAGGAGGATTTAAGGCGCATGTTATAGCGAATGCTCTTGCTGGCTTTATGTCTTTTTGCAATGTTTATTATATTCACGAAGAGTTTGATGACTTAATAGTTTTTCCTCCGTTATTTTATCTTCCCAAAGGAAAAGAGATTGAACTTCTTGAAATATTACAAGACAAAATCCCAAAAAGTGGTAAAGAATACGAGAAATTAGCTGATAATTTTGCAGAAGAAATGGAAAGGTTAGAACATTATGGACTTATTGAAAGAGAAAAAGATGAATTTGGAAAGCTTTACAGGGTAAAAATTACAAATAAAGGGCTTTTATACTTAAAGCTTAGAAAGGAGGAGGTGTAAAAATGTTCCGAAAGTTTTTACCTTTATTTTTAATAGTTGAAACTCCTCTCCACGCAGGAAGTGGCTCAGAGCTTGGGATTGTTGACCTTCCTATACAGAGAGAAAGACATACTAAATTCCCTAAAATTGAAGGATCAGGAATTAAAGGATGTGTAAGGGAGATATTTGAAGGATTGATAGCAGAAGATGATAGTGGAAAAAGAAAACTGATTGATAGTGAAATTACCAGTAAATTGAAAGATAAATACAAAGAAATTGAAGAAGTTTGGAAGGAAAAATTAACAAATTATGATAAATATATTTCTTTTGTTTTCGGTCCAGAAAAGGGGGAAACTCACGCAGGTTCAATTGCATTTACTGATGCTAAAATATTACTTTTTCCGGTAAAATCTCTTAAAGGAGTATTTGCTTGGATTACCTCTCCGATGGTTTTAGTAAGATTTATAGAAGATATGGAATTTATAGGGAAAAGGGAAGTTTTTAAAGATTGTAATCTTGCAAATATTAAGAATACCATCCCTAAACAGTCAAACATTTTAGTTTCTGGTAAAGTTGTTCTTGAAGAATTTACTTTTGAGGTAAGAGAAAGCGAAGAGACAACTAAAATAGCTCAGGAACTTTCAGAGATTATTTTTCCTAAGGATCCCGCTTATGATTTCTGGAAGGAAAAGTTAAAAAAGGACTTGGTAATTCTTTCAGATGACGATTTTGAACAATTCGTTACTACTTCAACAGAAGTAATCACAAGAGTAAAAATATCTTCAGAAAGTGGAACAGTAGAGGAAGGTCCGTGGCAGGAAGAGTATCTTCCGCAGGATACGGTTCTTTATACAATCGCAATGACAACAGCGGTAAGAGTTGGAAAAGATGAAGACAAAGGACCATTTAAGGGCAGGACCTCTGACGAAGAAGCAGAAGAGGTAATGGAATTTTTCAAATTGGGGTTGCCAGATATTATCCAGTTAGGGGGTAATCAAACTCTTGGAAAGGGTATTGTAAGGATTAAAAAATGGGAGGACTAAGGATGGAAAACAAAGAAACTTTAATAAATAAACTTGAAAAAGGAAGAGCAGAGTTTGCTTATAAATGTGTTAAAGAAGCAATTGAACAATTTGCAACTGATAAAAAAAGAAAAAAGGAATATAGATCGTATACTCGCAAAGTTCCTCAGATGATACTTTCAAACGGACTTGGACAAACTCTTGCATTTGTAAAGGCTAAATCAGAAGAAGGTAATGCATACGATTTAATCTACAAACAACTTACCGAGTATATGAAAAGCGAAAGCACATCAAGAATAAAAATGCCTCATGACAAAACAGATTTAGTAGAATGGGTAATTTCTTGTAATTCTTCTGATTACAGATATATAGCCCAGGAAACGCTTGCATTTTTAAACTGGCTAAAAAGGTTTGCTGAAGGAATGATTGAGGAGTAAGAAGAATGAGTATAAATATTTCTAATCAATATATACCTTGTGATACCAAAAATCTTTTACCAAGAAAAATAGAACAAAATGAATTTAAAAATTACAATTTTGCTCTAATTTATCGACTTCCAAATATTTTTATAGAAAAAGGACAAATTAAAATTAGAATAAACGAAAAAATAGAAAAGTTTAATTGGGATAGAGAATTTATAAAAAATTTAACTAAAAGACTTGAAAGGTCAATACAAGGGGTTAAAGAACTGGGATATGAAGTTAAGAAGATTGATAATTTAACATTATCCTGGCGTATGGTAATTGGTCTTGGTGCATCTCATCCACAAGAAACTTCAATGACTTTGCATCATATTTACGGAATACCTTATATTCCAGGATGTGCAGTAAAAGGAGTAACAAGACACTGGGTTATTTTAACCAAATTTGAAAATGATGAGAAAAAAGCTGAACAAGATAATGATTTCCAGAAAATTTTTGGAACACAGGAAAAACAAGGTGAAGTAATATTTTTTGATGCTTATCCTGTTGATGAAATAAAACTAAAGCTTGATATAATGAATCCTCATTATCCAAAGTACTACTCTGGAGAGCAGCCTCCAGCAGATTGGCAAACACCGGTTCCGATTTATTTTTTGACAGTAGAAAAGACAAAATTTAATTTTTATCTTGCAAGTAGAGATAAAAATTTACTTAACAATGCAGAAAAGTATTTAAAGGAAGCTTTAAAAAGTTATGGTATTGGAGCAAAAACGTCACTTGGATATGGAATTTTTGAAGGGTAACCCATGCTAACCCTTTACACTCCTGCAACAGGATTTCCGGATTTAGAAGTTAAAATAGCTTATGGACTTGCGAGGGTCGGGATTGAGGCGTTTGGGATAAATAGAGTAAAAATAATTCCTGAAAAAGGATTTTATTTGGTTTTAATAGATGGAAATATCCCAAAACTCAATGATACTTTTCATAAAATTTCAGCAAGAGTTTTGAGTTCTGATTTTATTCCCCGTTCAACTCCAGGAATAACAGGAAGAACAGCTGATACAATAAAAGTGAGCAAAAACGAAACTTTTGATTTAAGTATATATACGCATATTATAGAAATTGCTGAACACAAAAAATCAGAAAATTTTTGTAGACACAAAGAAAAAATTAAAGTAAGCAATGTCATTGGATTTACTGCCGCTGCCACAACTGGTGTTTTATGTAAAAGAGATGGTCTTGATATTACCTATTATCAAGGAGTACCAAGAAGACCAACAGATCCAAGAGAAATCTGCAAGACTTGTGCTTTATTAGCCCTTCTTGGTATGTGGTATGCTTCTTTTATATTCAATATTGCCGATAAAGAGGTTATTATAACTCCTATACCAAATAATGAAGTTAGCGGTTTAAAATTGCAGGAGATTTTTTCTATTCAGCATCAGATAAGAAAAGAATGGTTTGGGCAAGAAATTCCCCAAGTACTTATTCCTTTGTTCTTTCTTTCAAGGATTCCGTCTTCTGCAGATATTCTTGAAGGATTTGATTTGTTCGTTGCAGTATTAAGCCGTCAACAAGGTTATCATGTGGATGGGATTTATTTGCTTTCTATTGAAAAGTATTTAAACTTTCTAAGAGATAATCCGTTTAATATAGCAAGTATTGATGTAATGCTGCGGAATAATGCTTTTTCAGCTCTTACGGAGTTAAATAATGTTATTTATTATAAAAAAGATTCGATAACAAAATTTGCTCGTCTTTATGTTCAAGAAACATCATCTGACAAGTTCGTTAATCTTCTATATCCACAAACAGCAAAATATCTTTTAAGGGAGGTAGGGATGATTAGACAGGATATAATTGAAAATCCTGCGTTAGCAAGTCTTGCAAGGACTTTGAGATATTTCATCAGAGAGAGAAAATATGGATATGCTGATGACATAAGAAATGCAAGAAAGGACTCAAGGGATTTTGAGGAGACGATAGCCAGAATGCTTAGAGAGGGAAGGTTAAGACTTGAACAAAAAGAAAAAATTCATTTACCAACAGAAGATGAAATAAAAGAAGTATTCAGACTTGCTAATGAAAATTTTGAAGCTACAAAAACAGCTCTTGTTATACTTGCTTTTTCATTTCCATCCAAAGTTGAGCAAACTGCAGAAAATATAGAGGAGGTGTAAAATGCTTAAGTTTGTAACTTTGGCAGTAAAAGTACAGCTTAACGTTCATGACCTTAACAATGAAACAGTAGCGGGAAATGTAACCGATATAAGGGTTATGGAATTTCTGGATGAGAATGGTACGCGAAGGGAGGCTCCAGCGGTTTCTGGAAGAATGCTCAAGCATTGGCATTATGAAGGAATGAGGCATTTGATATTAAATGGGTTATATACTTCAGTTCCACTATGTGCTGGATGTAAAGTAGGAGAACCTATAAGACCAGCTGAAATTAAAAATGGCAACTTGAAACAAATTGCAAAACCTGAAGAGGATGCAATTTTATCTTGCGTTATTTGCGATGTTCACGGTTATCTTATAGCAAGGGAAGCTGAAGGTGAAAGTGATAGAGGTATATCTGCAAGAAGAACTTCTCGGGCAATGTTTTCATGGCTTATGCCTGTTTTAGGTCCAGAGACTACCTCAACCCAAGTTATACATACAAGGGTGTCACAAATTAGAGAAAGAGGAGAGGGCGAGCAAGCAGCTCAAATGATTTTCAACAAATCGTATGCTTCAGGTATTTATGCCTTTGTGTCAGCTCTTGATGTAGATAGAATCGGGCTTGTTGAGTTGAACCTTGGTAGTTCAAATCCTTATGTTATCAATAATAACGATCGTAAAAATAGAATTAAGGTTGCCATAGAAGCGTATCGTTATTTGATTTCAGGTCAAATGGGTGCCTCGCTCTCTCATGCCATACCTCATATGAACCAGATTGAGGTTCTCGTTGCCTATTCAGAGGTTGGACCTTTGCCATTCCCTGTTTCACCAATGTATAGCGATTATCTTTCCAAAACTGTAGGACTTTTCCCCCAACATGCTAAGTTTCTTTACTGGGGGCAAGAAACCCCAGAAGGAGTGATTAAAAAAGAAAAAATTTCCGAAATTTTTGATGAGCTTCTGAGTAAAGCTGGGGAATAAGAGTTTTTAACATGAAAGCCATAGCTTTTAAAGTAAGATTAAATTCTCTTTATTCCATTAGAATTCCTTTTACCTGGCAATCAGCTTTAACGTATCCTGTGTTACCACCATCCGCGGTAATCGGGATGTTTGCTAATGCTCTTCAGCGCTACAGGAATGATAGAAATCCTGTAGCTTATCTTAATTTAGTGGAAGAAAATATAATTTGGGCTGGCTCAAGGCTCCTTACACCCTGCCTTATCAAGAGTTATACAACCTCTGCCATTACTAAATGGGAAGATCGTATAGGTGCTAAATTTACTAATGCTCTGGGAAGACAGTTTGCTTTTACAAAGACCTTAGAAATTGCCGGAATTTTTAAAGATGAGGCCTTAATAAATGAGCTTGTAGAAGCTTTGATAACTTCTCCGCTTACTTGTGGAGATAGTGAATCGGTTATAAGCTTAGAGAGTAAACCTGAAGACATGATAAAGGAGGTTGAAAAAATAGATGATTTAGAAAGTATCGTCACTCATTATCCTTTCCCTTTTTCCAATGATGTAAAAATTAGTGAAGGAAAAGGGCTTCTTTATCTTATGCATGAAAGGTGTAAACCCTCTGAGAGGAATTTTCCTCTCACTCTTTATCTTGTTCCCATAGAAGAAAAAGAAAGAATCCTATTTCCTACCTCCGTAACTATTCAGATTGTTAAGAAAAATTCAGAAAGTCCAAAAGAAGTGTTTAAAATTCAAGACATAGGATATGTCTTAAAAAGCCAATTAAAAATAGAAGAACCAAAAGCTAAGATAAAGAAAAGGAAAAAGAATTAAAAATTTTAAGCTACAGGTGACATTAAATACAGGGTTTTTTTAAATTTTAATACGAGAATTTTTAAACTATGTTTTTAAAATTCTCGTGCTAAAATAAAACTATGATTAAAAGAAAATTGTTAGAAGAAATAAAAGGGCATCTGAATAAAAGGGAGATTACTTTTATCGTAGGGCCAAGGCAGGCGGGTAAGACTACGCTAATGTTAATGCTCAAGGAATTTTTAGAAAGAGAAGGCAAGAAAACGCTTTTTTTCAATCTTGATATTGAGTATGACAAAGAATTTTTTACTTCTCAGAGCAAGCTGATAAAGAAGATAGAGCTTGAATTGGGGAAGCAAGGTGGTTTTGTTTTTATTGACGAGATACAGCGAAAAGAGGATGCTGGGCTTTTCTTAAAAGGAATTTACGACATGAACTTGCCCTATAAATTTATTGTTTCAGGTTCAGGGAGCGTAGAGTTAAAGGAAAGGATTCAGGAGTCTCTGGTTGGTAGAAAGCGAATCTTTGAGCTTTCTACTGTAACCTTTGAAGAATTTATCAATCATAAAACCAGCTATCGGTATGAAGATAGACTATTAGATTTTTTTGAAACGGAAAAGACCAAAGTTGAGGAACTGTTAGAGGAGTATCTTATTTTTGGTGGTTACCCTCGTGTCATCTTAGAAGAGACCAAACGTGAAAAACTGGTCATCCTTAATGAAATTTTTCAGAGTTACATCGAGCGTGATATTTCTTATCTTCTGAGGGTTCAGAAGACTTCAGCTTTTAGTAATTTAGTTAAGATTTTGGCTTCACAAATTGGACAGCTTATAAATCTTTCAGAAATTTCCAATACCGTTGGAATTTCAGTTAAAACACTTAAAGATTATCTCTGGTATTTGGAAAAAACATTTATTATTGAAAGGGTTTCTCCGTTTTTCCGAAATGTTCGTAAAGAAATCAGTAAGACGCCAATTTTTTATTTTTATGATCTTGGGCTAAGAAATTTTGCGGTAGGAAGTTTTGGAGTTTTACAGGATGCTGGATTTGTTTTTGAAAACTTTATCTTTAATTTGCTTAAAGAAAAAGCAAGACAGAACTTTGCCAAAATTTATTTCTGGAGAACAAAGGATAAAAGTGAGGTAGACTTTGTCGTAGAAATAGGAAATGAGGTTATTCCTGTAGAAGTGAAGTACATAAGACTTGCCAAACCAGAAGTAACGAGAGGGATGAGAAGCTTTATAGAAAGGTATAAACCAAAGAAAGCTTTTATTGTAAACCTTGAACTTGAAAGCATCCTTTGTTCCAATAGTACCAAGCTTTATGTGGTACCTTATTACAAACTACTGACTGATTGTTT
>NZ_ATXI01000021.1 GCF_000421605.1 Thermodesulfobacterium thermophilum DSM 1276 | reverse complement strand
AAGACAACTTGCCTGTTTCTTAGGTAACCTTGGTATCTCTGTCCCAAGAGATAGAAAATCTGAATTCAGACCTGCTATTCTTCCTCCTGAATGGCAAAAAGCTGATGAATCTTTCCAGGACTTTATCCTTAACCTCGTTCTCCAAAGCTACTCCCCCCAATAAAATCAAAGCCCTCTTGCAATCTATGAAACTCCCCTACTCCCCAGAACAAATAGAAGAAATTAAAGAAGAATTGTATAACCAAGCCAAAGAATTAAAAACCAAAGAATTGCCAGAAAATTTGTTTGCTATGTTTATAGACGCTTATCATGGTAGTGTTTCATTAATTGTGTCTAAATTTTAGGGGTAAGGGCTCTCTCCTGGCAAAAATGATAAAGTTAAACTCAAAATTAAGAAAGAGGTTAGAAGGTTTATTTACACTACGAATCAGTTAGAGAGGCTAATGAAGGGAGATCTTGATAAGGGCTAAGGTGATAGAGGTATTTTCAGATGTGGATTCAGTTTACAAGGTGGTATATTTAGTATTGTTGCATGTTGGAGGATATCTAATTTTAGGAGGAAGGCTTCTTACCCCCACATTGGTAGACACAATTAAATAAACACTATAGCCGTCCTCTCAAAGCATCATGCATCTGTAAGCAGAAAAGGAAAGTCAAATCGTAGACCGTTAAAGGTAATACTACGTTTATTTTCAAGTAGGTAGTTTTTCATCGATTGACCACCTAAATGTTGACAACAGGTAGTTTAAGAATAAAATTTATGCTATGCAGGAGCTATTCTTTTACCTTGGGAGCAGGGAGGTCGAAAATTCTCGGACTCTGATATTTTTTAAAGCCTTTATTTTTAAATCAATAAATATATGCGAGAAAAACTTTTAGAACTCTCAATCCTTTTTATTAGCGTTATTAAGTGGGTATTTTTTGCGGTCTGTATAGGAATCTTGGTAGGTGTTTCTACCACTGTATTTCTCAAATCTTTAGACTTTGGGATAAGTTTAGCCCAAAAGTTACCTTATTACTATCTTCTCCTTCCATTAGCCTTATTAGTTAGCACCTTAATTATTCATTATCTCGCTCCTCAAGCTAAAGGTCATGGTACAGAAAAAGTAATAGAAGCTGTGCATAAGTTTTCAGGCAAAATAAATCCTCTTGTGGTCCCGATAAAATTAGTAGCCACAATCATTACTATCTCTTTCGGAGGATCCGCTGGTAAGGAAGGACCTGCCGCACAAATAGGGGCTGGATTGTGTTCAATCTTTTCTGATTTACTAAGATTTAATGAATCAGATCGAAAAAAACTGGTAATATGTGGTATCAGTGCTGGATTTGCTACGGTGTTTGGAACACCTATCGCAGGTGCTATATTTGGTGTAGAAGTTTTATTTGTAGGGACTATGCTTTATGATGTCTTATTACCCTCATTTGTGGCCGGTATTATAGGATATCATGTCTCTTCCTCCCTTGGGATTACCTACTTCCATGAACCATTAAAAGTTGTCCCTACGTTTACCAGTTTATTTTTTATAACAGTCTGCTTTAGCGGAATTTTTTTTGGACTTATCTCGCTTCTTTTTATAGAAACCTTCCGTTTTTTTGAAAAGATTAGCAAAAATTCAAAACTAAATCTGTTTTCTAAACCCATCATAGGTGGTTTAATTCTTATAGTCCTTACGTTTATATTTTCTGAAAACTACCTTGGTCTTGGACTTGAGACGATAAAAAAAGCCATCGAAGGTGAACACATCTCTCCTATAGCCTTTATGTTAAAAATTCTGTTTACTTCTATTACCCTAAACTTCGGGGGTAGCGGAGGAGTTGTTACCCCTTTGTTTTTTGTAGGAGCAACTGCAGGTAACACATTTGGAATCCTTTTTGGACTTGACAGATCCTTATTTGCCTCTATTGGAATGGTTAGTCTTTTAGCAGGGGCAGCCAATACTCCTATCGCTGCAAGCATTATGGCGGTAGAACTCTTCGGTCCCCAAATAGCTCCCTACGCGGCTCTCGCTTGTATCATCAGCTTTTTAATAACAGGACACAGAAGCATCTACCCCAGTCAAGTCTTAGCTATGGCAAAATCTACCTCACTTTCCATAGAAAAAGGAAAAGAACTAAGAGAAATAATAGAAATCATCTATCAACCAAGACCAAAAAGCCTTTCTGCTATTCTTTTTCAATTAATAAAAAAATTTTTTAACAGATCATAGCCATCTTTTTTCAACAGCCAATATAATGCCAATATAATCTTTCATAGTGTTTATTTAATTGTGTTTAGCCCGATGGGGTAACAAATCGTCCTCCTAAAATCAGAATTTTCTTCTCCTGAATCCAAGTAAACTTCTATCCCTCTATTTCACGTTCATCTCAGACAATACCAATACAACTACCTTTCCCCCGAGAAAAACCCCTTACCTCCTTAAAAATTAAAATTATGTATCACACACAATTAACTGAACCACCACCGATTTTTTTCCTGATAAGTGATCTAATTTATCAGATACTATATTTTACGAAGAAGCTTTTCATAAAATTTGTCATAAAATAAAAGCTTGGGGCTGCGTAAGTGCAGCCCCAAGCTTTATGCCTATGCTTCTGACTACTCAGAAAGATGTTTCATTGCTTCTGATTTTAATGAAGGAGAATCTTCGTTCTCTTTATAAGGTTGGATCTCTCCTCTAAATATCTTTAGCCATACCCTTATAGAGTCCATTACAATCAGTATAACCAACAAAATCATTACCGCAGAAAGCACGGCAAGTAAATATTTTTGTTTAGGAAGATAGTTGTTAACTATATTTTGATAGCCAGCAACGATGGTGGTTATTAACAAAAAGGTCATAGGAATGAGAGTTACCCATATATATTTTGCTTTACCAAGCCTTAAAAGATAGGTTGTAGTAACTGCAAATGCCATCCCAGCAAGAAGCTGGTTATTTACTCCAAAAAGTGGCCATATGGTAGCTATCGTTCCTGTATAAAGAAGATATCCCCAGCAAAATGTAAATATCCCACTTGTAAAGATTACCCCTGGCCACCATGTGTAATCTCTTAGCTTTGGATAAAACACCCCTCCTAACTCCTGCATTAGATATCTTCCCACTCTTGTTCCTGCATCGATAAGGGTAAGTATAAAAAAGGCCTCAAACATAATTGCAAAATGATACCAGTAACTCATCAAATGTCTTAGCCCACCTATCCTTGAAAAAATATCAGCCATTCCTACTGCCAAAGATACCGCTCCACCTGGACGACCTGCAAGCTCTTCCCCTACTAAAGCAGAAAGATAAGGCAGATCTTGAACCTGCATCCCAAGTTTTTTAAAAGCTTCTGGAGCACTGTTTATGGCAAAATAGTCTGCTGTAGGAAGTACGGTAGCAGCAATCAAGGCCATTAAAGCTACAAATCCTTCTACAAACATGGCACCATATCCAATCACTCTTATATCTTTTTCATTTTCCAGCATCTTAGGTGTAGTTCCTGATGAAACAAGGGAATGGAAACCTGAAATGGCTCCGCAAGCTATGGTGATAAACATAAAAGGCCAAACCTTACCTGGTATAACAGGACCACCACCTGCCACAAACTGAGTAACTGCAGGCATTTTAATTAAAGGATTTACAAGTATCACCCCAATAGCAAGTAAAAACATCGTTCCGAACTTCATGTAAGAACTCAAATAATCTCTTGGAACAAGAAGTAACCAAACAGGTAAAACAGCTGCCAAAAATCCATATACTGGAACTATTACAGAAAGTGTCTTTTTATCAAGAGTAAAATAAGGTGCTAAACTTGATTCTTTAATTACAGGACCAACCACAACCGCTAAGATAATCAATATCACACCAATAATACTTGCTTCTACGACCTTACCTGGCCTTAACCATTTAAGATAGATACCTATAAAAATAGCGATCGGTATGGTTACTCCAACTGTGAATGCTCCCCAGGGACTATTATACAAAGCATTCACAACCGCGATAGAAGCACCAGCTAAAACGATAATTAACAAAAATAAAGTAGCAACAAGCACAAGCCAGTAAGATACCGGTCCAACTTGGGCTTTAGCAATTTCGGCAAGAGACTTACCGTTATGCCTTACTGAGGCAAAAAGCACCACCATATCATGTACAGCACCAGCTACCACACACCCGATCAAAATCCATAAAAAACCAGGTAAATAACCAAATTGTGCAGCTAACACAGGTCCAATTAAAGGCCCTGCGCCAGCTATCGCTGCGAAATGGTGCCCAAAAACAAGCCAACGATTGGTAGGGACATAGTCTCTTCCGTCATTTAAAATAGTAGAAGGAGTAGGTCTTTTGGGATCCAAAGAAAGAACTTTCGCAGCAATAAATGCACTGTAAAACCTATAGGCAAGCACAAAAACACACGATAAAATCACCACCAGTACAAGTGCCTGCATCTTGCACCTCCTTTTTAGTTTTTTAACGCAAATAAACAAGAAAATTCTAAGTCTATTTTGACAACCGATTAAAATTAATCCGCTATAGGATGCTTATGACTTTACCTAAGGTTAATTTGTCCTTAAATGTGATTGAATTTTAACAAAAAATTTTTATTTTAATAAAAAGAAGGGGAGGAGATCTATGGGAATTAGGCAAGCTCTATTTTATCAAAAGGTAGATGAAAAAAAGGTTCGATGCATGCTATGTAACCATCGGTGTGTAATACCAAACAATTCTGTAGGTCTTTGTGGGGTTAGGAAAAACGAAGAGGGAGTTTTATATTCTTTGGTATATGGGAAAATTGTGGCACAAAATTTAGACCCCATAGAAAAAAAGCCCCTCTATCACTTCTTACCAGGAACCTGGAGTTATTCTATTGCCACGGTGGGATGTAATTTCAGGTGTAGTTTTTGCCAAAACTTTGAAATCTCTCAATATCCCCATCTTTACAACGCTATTATTGGAAAAATAGTTTCACCTAAAGAAATCGTAGAAAGAGCTTTAAAAGAAGATGCCAAAAGTATTTCCTATACATATACAGAGCCTACCATCTTTTTTGAGTTTGCTTACGATTGTGCTAAATTAGCTTCTAAGCATGGTATCAAAAACGTGTTTGTTTCAAACGGCTACATGACTAAAGAGGCCATAGATTACATCAGCCCCTATTTGCATGGAATAAACGTAGACCTGAAATCTTTTAGAGATAGCTTCTATCGAAAATTTTGCAAAGCCAAACTTCAACCTGTATTAGACAACCTAAAATATCTTAAACAAAAAGGTATCTGGGTAGAAATCACTACCTTGATCATCCCAGGAGAAAACGATGATCCTTCTGAGCTTAAAGACATAGCCCATTTTATAAAAACCGAGCTTGATGAAAACACCCCCTGGCATCTTTCAAGGTTTTATCCTCAATATCAGATGCTTGACAAAGATTTTACCCCTGTAGAAACCTTGCAAAAGGCTTATGAAATAGGAACAGAAGCTGGGTTAAACTACGTATACATAGGAAATGTCCCAGGAAATCCTTATGAAAATACCTATTGTCCTCGATGTCAGACCCTTTTGATAGAAAGAAAGGGCTTAAGAGCCTTAAGGATTCAGTTAGAAAGTGACGGTGTATGTCCTGTTTGTGGATTTATTATTGCAGGGGTATGGAGCTAAAGGGTTAATCTTCTTCTTAGCTGACCACAAGCTGCAGAAATATCAAGTCCTTTGCTCTTTCTTACGGTGGTAAGGATGCCATGGTCTAACAAAAACCTTTGAAAGGATTCTATCCTTTCTTCTTCTGGTCTTTCAAAGGGTAGCTCAGGGTGGGGATTATAAGGAATAAGATTGATTTTAATAGGGAAACCTCTGAAAAGGTTTACCAACTCTTTGGCATGCTGGAGACTATCATTTATTTCTTTTATAAGAATATATTCTATGGTAGTGCGTCCGTTTTTTATCCTAGGGAAAGTTTTGATAGTTTCTAAAAGGTCTTTAAGAGGATACTTTTTAGCTACAGGTATAAGACTTTTTCTTAAGTCATCATTTGGGGCATGAAGAGAAATAGCCAAAGCAGTAGGGAAGTCTTCTGCCAGCTTTTTAATCTTCTTTACCAACCCTACAGTAGAGACCGTTAACCTTTTTTTAGAAACATTAAACCCCAAAGGATGGGCAAGGATCTTTAAAGCTTTTATCAAGTTTTCGTAGTTAGCTAAAGGCTCTCCCATACCCATAAAAACAATGTTTCTTAAAGGAAGCAAACTATTTATTTCCTTAAGATACAGACGTGCTATAATCACTTGAGAGATTATTTCATAGACCTCTAGATTTCTTTTAAAACCTCCTTTAGCCGTAAGACAAAACTTACACCCCATCGCACATCCTACCTGAGTTGAGACACAAAGGGTATAATGGTCTCTTTCAGGGATGACCACCGTCTCTATGATCTCACCATCCTGTAATTTTAGAGCGAATTTGGTAGTTCCCTCTAGATCTGAAATCTTTTCAACTACTTCTGGCAACTCAAGAGTAAAGGTTTCTGCCAATTTTTTTCGTAATACCTTAGGAAGGTTTGTCATCTGGTCAAAATCAATGGCTTCTTTACAAGTAATCCAGTGAAAAATCTGTTCTGCACGATATTTAGGCTCACCAAGATGTGAGATCAAAACCTCTATTTCTTCTAAGGTATAGTTTCTTAAATTAAGCTTTTCCATGGTTAAAGTTCTAAGGGTTTTACCAAATATACGGTATCTAATTTGTTTAATTCCTCCAGGGCTTCTGCTGTAGGAGGCTGGTCTAAGCTAAGAAGGATCACGTTAGTCTGTTTCATCGGGTCCTGACCAACATACATCCTTGATATGTTAAGGTTGTGTTTGCCTAAAATAGTTCCTATTTGTCCTATCACCCCTGGTTTGTCTTCATTAAAAATATAAAGCATATGCCCTTCAGGTAAAGCATCTAACCTAAAACCATTTATCTTAACTATACGTGGTTCCTTTTTACCAAAAAGAGTTCCTTCTACGATGGTAGTACCTTCAGTGTGGATAACCTTGAGGCTAATAAGCGAGGTAAAATCTTCTGCCATCTCTATTTTAGATTCTATTACCTTGATGTCTCTTTCTTTAGCCCTGATAAGGGCATTTACATAGTTTACGTCCTCTTTTAAGAAGGGGTAAAGAAGTCCTTTTACCAAAGCTATGGTAACCGGTCTTACGTCTAACTGTGAAATCTCTCCTCTATAGCTTATTTCTACCTCTTTGATAGCCCCATCAGTAATCTGTGTAGCTAAAAGCCCCATTTTTTCTGCAAGAGTAATGATAGGACCTATAATCTTAAGGGTTTCAGGACTAATCGATGGCACGTTAACCGCATTTCTTATGATACCTTTTGTCAGGTAATCAGCTACTTGTTTAGCTATTTCTACAGCTACTACCTTTTGAGCCTCAACTGTAGAAGCTCCAAGATGTGGAGTTCCGATAAAATTTTCTAAAGTTAATAAAGGATGATCAGGGTCTATAGGTTCTTTTTCAAAAACATCAAGGGCTGCCCCAGCTACCTTACCAGACACCATAGCCTTATACAATGCCTCTTCATCTACTATTCCACCTCTTGCACAGTTGATAAGATAAACACCATCTTTCATCAAGGAGAAAGCTTTTTCATCGATCAAATGATAGGTCTCTTTGGTTAAAGGCGTATGGATGGTGATAAAATCTGCTCTTTTAAACAACTCCTCTAAGCTAACCAGTTCTATCCCTTTTTTCTCAGCAGCTTCAGGGGTTACAAAGGGGTCATAGGCTATAACCTTCATCTTAAGTCCTAAAGCTCTTTCTGCTACAATCCCCCCTATCCTTCCTAAACCTATGATACCTAAAACTTTATTATTCACCTCTACCCCTATAAACTTTTTCTTTTCCCATTTCCCAGCTTTTATAGAGGCTACTGCCTGAGGGATTTTTCTTGCTAAAGCAAAAAGAAGGGCTAAAGCATGTTCTGCTGCTGCTAAACTGTTTCCTCCTGGAACATTCATCACGACTATACCTTTCTCGTTGGCTGCCTGAAGGTCTACATTGTCAAGCCCTGTACCTGCTCTACCTATTACTCTAAGTTTTTTTGCCCTTTCTATAACCTCTTTGGTTACCTTAGTAGCACTTCTTATAATAAGACCTTCTACCTCACCGATCAGGTCTAAAAGTTCCTCATAAGGCAAACCAGGTTTATAGATAACCTCTAACCCCTGTTCTTCAAGAATCTTTATACCTTCTTCAGAAAGTGAGTCAGAAATAAGGACCTTCATTTTCACCTTTCCTCCTTTTAATATTTTTAAAAATATCTATGTTTTAAGTGTTCAAAGATAACCTTTTCAGCTGCCTTAACACCAGCCCCTAACTCTACTTGATAACCAAAAAGATTTAACCCTACCTCTAAAGCCGAAATAGCTACAAGCAAGTCAAACAGACTCTGATCCCCCATGTGGGTTATCCTTATGATCTTTCCTTTTAAATGATCCTGTCCCCCTGCAAAAATAATCCCTAATTTGTTTTTAAGAAAATTTATAAGTTCTCCTGTTTTAACTCCCTCAGGAACCTCTATCACCGTTAATGATTCCGAAGGCACCTCTGGAAAAATCTTAAGTCCTAAGGCCTTTACTGCTTCTCTACAAGCATTAGCTTGCACTTGATAATGTTCAAAAAGCGCTTTCAGACCTATCTCTTTTATTCTTTGTAAAACCACCCTCAAACCTAAAAGAAGGCTTACGGCTGGGGTAAAAGAAGTTGTATCCTTTTCATAGGCTTTTTTTTCTTTTTTTAAAGAAAAATAATACTTAGGTAAGGTAGATTTTTCCGAAAACTTTTCAGCCTTTTCAGAAAAGGCTATAAAAGAAAGCCCTGGTGGAAGGCTTAAAGCCTTTTGAGAGCCTGTGATCACTACATCAATCCCCCATTCATCCATAGGTAGGTCAAACACCCCAAGGCCAGTGATAGCATCAACTACTATCACAGTCTCTCTATTTTTAGTAAGCTGTGCTATTTCTTTGACAGGGTGTTTAACCCCTGTTGAGGTTTCACAAGCCTGAAGTAGAACCCCCTTGATGTCAGGATGCGAGTTTAAAACCTCTTCTACTTGCTCGGGTTTTACCGCTTTACCCCAGGGTAAGTCTATTACCAAAGGATTTAAACCAAAAGTTTTCGCAAGTTCGAACCAACGTTGCCCGAACTTTCCTGCAGAAACTACCAACACTTTGTCTCCAGGAGAAAAAAGGTTTAAAATAGCTGCCTCCATCGCACCAGTACCAGAAGAAGCAAAAAAATAAACGTTATTCTTTGTCTGAAAAAGATATTTTAGGTTCTCTCTTATCTCTTTTAAAATTTCAGAAAACTCTGGTAGTCTATGATGGGTCATCGGCTGAGCCATCGTCAAAAGGGCCTTAGGAGGAACAGGAACCGGACCAGGGGTGAAAAGATATTTTTTAGCTAAAAATTCCATATAAACCTCCGCTTAAGTTAGTCTTTAATTTTACAAAATTTAATTTTATTAGTATTATGCTAAAATACAACCCAAACCTTAAATTTCTATGTCTAAAATTTCAAAATTCTTTATACCTGAAGGTGTTTTTACCTGGACTTCATCTCCTATCTCTTTTCCTATCAAAGCTTTAGCTATAGGAGAATTGACGGAAATAATGCCTTGAGAAGGGTCTGTCTCATAAGGACCTACTATCTTATAAACCACTATCTCATCGGTGTCTAAGTTTAAAAGTTTTACCTTAACCCCGAACTGTACTCTTTCAGGTGCTTTGGTCAAAGGAGGTATTACTTCGGCATTGGCTAAAACCCCTGAAAGCTCCTGTATCCTTCCTTCTATATGGGCTTGTCTTTCCTTAGCTGCTTCGTATTCGGCATTTTCTGAAAGGTCTCCGTGAGCCCTGGCTTCTTCAATAGCTTTGATCACCTTTCTTCTTTCAACCTTGATAAGATGTTCAAGCTCCTTTTTTATCTTTTCTAAACCTTCAGGTGTAAAAGGTATTTTATTCATTATAAATCCCCCCTTGATTTCTTAGTTTTTAGTAATGATTTAAGGTTGAGAAAACAATAAGTTTTTTAGTGTCTAAAGGCTCTTTGTCCGGTAAATTTCATGGCAATCTGATACTCATTACAGGCCTCTATAACCTCCCAATCTCTAACCGATCCCCCTGGTTGTAAGATAGCGGTAATCCCTTGTTTAGCCACCACGTCTACTGAATCTCTAAACGGTAAAAATCCGTCAGAAACCATCACCGCCCCTATCAAGCCTGCCTTCTTTTCCTTGGTCTCTTCATCTATCCTCTCTTTATCCTCCTTGGGGCGAATTCCTTTTGCTACTTCTAACTCCAGTTGTTTGTAAGGAATCCCATATTTTTCGTAGCAAAGTAAATCAGCAAACTTAGTATAGGCTTTAAAAATAGCTATCTCAGTACAACCAACCCTGTCTTGTTCTCCTGTTCCGATGGCTACGGTGCATTCATCCTTTACAAACAAAACCGAGTTAGAAGTAACCCCAAGTTCTACGGCCCAACCAAAAAGCATATCTTTAACCTCTCTTTCGTTAGGTTCTCTTAGACATCTGTACTCAACCCCATCTTTTACCGCAACCGCAGGTTTCAGATCTTCGGGACGGTTAACCTTGTTACTTTGAGAAACCTGTACTATAAGGCCCCCATCTATGAGACTTTTAAACTCTACGGTTTTATAATTTCTGTAGTCCTGAAGTCGATCCATCCGTTTAATCCGTATTATTCTTAAAGATTTTTTAGCTTTTAAAATCTCTATAGCTCCTTCTTCATATTCTGGAGCAACTACTACCTCAAAATAATTAGAAGCTATAGCCTCCGCACAAGCCTTATCTACAGGCCTGTTTAATACTACCACTCCGCCAAAAGCTGCGATACGGTCTGCCTTAAAAGCCCGTAAAAACGCCTCCTCTAAACTATTTCCATAAGCTACCCCAGAAGGATTGTTATGTTTGATGATAACACAACAAGGTTTTTCGTTAAGATACCTAATGATGTTTAAACCGCTATCGATGTCAGTAAGGTTGATTTTACTTGGGTGTTTTCCGAACTGAATAAAATCTTGTTCTCTTAAAGAAGAAACCAACCCTAAATTAGGATGAATGAATTCACACTCCCCTAAAACCAGATTTCCTGCTACCAACTCATAAAGGGCTGCTTCTTGGTCTGGATTTTCTCCATATCTTAAACCTCTCCTTTCTACCAAACCTGGTTCAACCTCTATGTCCCAGGTCCTTTTTTTGTATATCAAAGTTTGATCTCCAAAAGTTATTCTTATTTCAGAAGGGAAATGGTCTGAAACTATCGTATGGTACATTTTTTTCAAATCTTCTCCCATGCCAAAACCTCCTAAGAGATTAAATCATATAATATAAAAACTTATCTAAATTGTCAAGAAACCTTGCGTTTTAAAGACATCAAATACCTTATCATATCTTCAGCGATCCTCCAACTGGCACCAGGATCCCCAAGTAATCTTTTTAAACCCTCCAAATCTCTTTTAATCCGTTCTTGTTTGGTACGGTCTTTTAAAAGTTCAATCAAGCGGTGAACAATAATCTCCTCTTGAGTCTTCCTAAATCCTACTATTTCTGGATAAACCTCTTTTCCCAGTATAAGGTTGGGAAGACTGATAAAAGAAACTTTAACCAATCTTTTAGCCAAACTTAACATCCAATAAGGAAGAGAATAGGTAACTACTGCAGGTGTCCCTATAATGGCTGCTTCTAAGGTTATAGTACCTGAAGCTAAAAGAGCCGCGGTAGAATACTTCAAAACTTCATACTGAGTATTTTCTACCACTTTAATCTCTTTTTTGGCTCCTTCCCAGATAAAAGAATCTTTCAATCCTAAAGCCTTAACCATTATTCCCTGTACTTCAGGTACCTTTTCTTTTACCATGCGATAAACCTTTAAAAAGTGAGGAACATGTCTTTGAATTTCTTTTTCTCTACTTCCCGGAAAAAAACTTAAAATAGGTTTTTCCTCGTCTAATCCATAAATTTCAAAAAGCATCTCTTTAGAAAGATTAACCCTGATAAGGTCTAAGATAGGATGACCTAAAAAAACCGCAGGTATTTCATGAGAATGAAAAAACTCCTTTTCAAAAGGTAACACCACATAAAGTCTATCCACATATTTCTTTAAAATTTTTATCCGTCTTTTATGCCATGCCCAAACCTGAGGGGCTATATAGTAAATAACCGGATAACCCATTTCTTTAGCTAATTTTGCTATCTTAAGATTAAACCCAGGAAAATCGACCAAAACCACGGCATCTACCAATTTTTTAGCCAAAAAATCTTTAATCTTTTTATACACAAACCAGTATTTCTTTAATTCTGAAGGATTAGGTAAACCTACTAAAGCTAAAGGCTCAGCAGAAAAAAGTATATCTATCCCAAGACTTCTCATCTTGGGACCACCTATACCCACAAACTGAAAAGCTGCGTTAACCTCTTTTATTCTCTTTATCAAAAGAGAACCATAAAGGTCTCCAGACAACTCACCTGTTATGATAAAAATCTTGCAAGAAGCCTCTGAACTCATAAGAATTTTCTTAGATTTTGCTCAACCTGTTTTCTTATTTGAAACGCCAATTTTAAAGACTGTAACCCTTCCCTCCCGTCAGGGGAAAGAGGCCTTCCAGCTAAAACCCCTTCTACAAAATAAATTAACTCACTTTTCAACGGATCATCTTGCGGAAAAAGCTTTTTTTCTTGAAAGTATTCTTTGGTGTTAGGGTCAACCCGTACATAGAGAAAACTTTTCTCTAAGGTATCAACCACCGAATAAGTCCCTTTTTCAAAAATTCTCAGTCTTCTTTGTCTGCTTAAAGACAAACGGCTGGCAGTAAGGTTACAGGTAGTCCCGTCATCCAAAACCAATCTCGCGTTTACTATGTCTGGAAGGTTGGTAAAGAAAGGAGCTCCTACTGCATGTATAAACTCAACTTTTTTACCAGGTTTCAGCATAAGTACCAGGTCTAAATCATGGATCATTAGGTCTAAAATCACATCTATATCTAAATTTCTTTCAGTAAAACAGGAAAGCCTATGGGCTTCTATAAAAACCGGATTTTTTATCTTTGAAACAGCCTCTTTTACCGCTCCTTGAAACCGTTCTATATACCCTATCTGTAAAGGAACGTTTTTTTTCTCGGCAAGATTTACCAATTCCTCTGCTAAACTTAATTCGTTAGTAATAGGTTTTTCCAAAAAAACAGCTTTTTCTTTTTCTATAAAAAATTTGGCTATTTCATAATGGGTAAAAGTAGGAGTAACGATCACCACCGCATCCACTAACTCTGCTATATCTCGATAGTTAGAAAAAACTTGAGGACTTTTACCAAATTTTTTAAGTTTTTTAACTGCTTCCTGTATCTTTTCTGCATTTATGTCTACCAAAACTACCAGATCTGCCTTCTCTATCTGAGCAAGTTTCTCTGCATGAAACCTTCCTAAATGCCCTATCCCGATGATCCCTACCCTAAGCTTCTCCATCAGTTCCTCTATAGCCTACGATAGCTAAACCGTGTTTGTTAGCAAGTTCTAATGATTTTTCTTGCTGGAGAAAGAAGGTTTTCCCTGCTTCTAACGCCAAAACTTTAGCTTTAGCTTTTATCAGATTTTCTATCGTATTTAATCCTACTACCGGAAGGTCTAACCTTAAGTCTTGGATAGGTTTAGCTACTTTTATGACCACCGTATCTTCTCTTAACGTTCCTGCCCTTAAAATCGTCGCATCTGTTCCTTCCATAGCTTCTACAGAAACCGTCATCTTATTTTTTACCACCACACACTGACCTATGTCGAGAGCCCCTATTTTTTTAGCAATATAAAAGCCATATCTAATATCTTCCCATTCATCCTCATTAGGACTTCTTTTAGTTAAAACCCCCTCTGGGGTCAAAAATTCTTTTAAAAACTCAGCAGGTCCTCTTATCCTAAAGCCCTCTTTTTCTAACTCTTCGGCTACTGCCTTTAAGATGGTGTTGTCTTCTCGGTTTTTAAGACGTTTCCATAATAAAAAAGCCTTAACGTCTGGAATCCCTATTTTTAAAGCCTTACTTTTATCTAACTTTCCTAAAAACACCAGGTCTTTTACCTGCTCTTTTTTAAAAACCTTGATAAGCTTTCCCAGCTGGCCTACCCCTACCTCTTCCACCCTGTTTACTAAAGGATCAAGTCGCCTTTTTTGCTCTTTAGAAAAACAAACTGCCACTACTCTATATCCCTTTTTTTTCAAAACCTGAGCCAAAATCAAAGGAAACTCCCCCTCACCTGAGATGAGGCCTACAGAAGAGGTCTTCATAAACCTTAAAAAGCCTCTTCACCCTCAAAAGGTTTTCTACGCATAATTCCTTGACGAGAGGGATTCTCTAAAAACTTAACAAGTTCATTAACTACCGGATCTTCGTTAAAAATTTCACGCAACTCCTGAACCACCTCTTTTATCGTAGCTGGTGCGTCAAGAAAAAAACCCACGGCTTGAGAAATTTTTCTTATATCCTCTTTAGTAAAACCAGCCCTTCTTAATCCAACCAAGTTAATCCCTTGAATTTTCCCAGGGACTCCAAAAACCTTTACATAAGGAGGCACATCCTTGTCTATCCCTGTCATAGCACTTACAAAAGCATACGCCCCTATTCTGCAAAACTGATGTACTGCTGAAAAACCTCCCATAACCACTCGGTCACCTACCCTTACATGTCCTCCTAAAGTTGCGGCGTTTGCCATCACCACATGATCCCCTACCTTGCAATCATGGGCTATATGCACATAGGCCATCAAAAGACAATGATTACCTATCCTGGTAATGCCATCATCATAAGGAGTCCCTCTATGGATGGTAACAAACTCTCTGATAATATTACCGTTTCCGATCTCTACAAAGGTTTCTTCTCCTTTGTATCCTAAATGCTGAGGGTCTGTTCCAATAACCGCAGATGGACCGATTATGTTGTTTTCTCCAATTTTAGTGTTTTTTTCTATGTAAGAATATGGCTTGATGATGGTGCCTTTGCCTATAAAAACCTTTGGGCCAATATAGACGTTAGGTCCTATTTCTACACCCTCTTCTATCTCAGAAGAAGGATCTATATAGGCAGTAGGATGTATTTTAGCCATAAACTTTAGTCCTCCTCTCTCAATCCTGCAATTAACTCTGCCTCAGCCACTACTTTTTCTCCTACCTTAGCCACCGCATAGGTTTTAATAATACGTCCTTTCTTTTTAAACCCCTTGGCTTCTAAGATTAAGGTATCTCCAGGATAAACCGGATGTCTAAACCTTACCTTATCAGCCCCTGCAAACACAAAAAGCCTATCCTTATACTCTGGGAAAATAAACTTAAGTCCAGCAGCCGCTGCCTGTGCCATAGCCTCCAAAATTAAAACACCAGGCATTATGGGATTACCTGGAAAATGTCCCTGGAAAAAAGGCTCATTTATGGTTACGTTTTTTAACACCTTTATGTATTCACCTTCTTTATCAAGCTCTAAAATTTTATCGATTAATAAAAAAGGGTAGCGATGAGGCAGAAGTTCAAAAATTTCTTTGGCCTTTATTTCCATATCAAGCCTCCGTTGTAAACAATCGATTTTTATATTATCATAGAAAATCAAATCTTAAAAGAAGGGATAAAAACAAATGGCAAAAAAGTTTTCACTTCCTCAAAAAGATAAAAATGCCCTACTAAACCTACTACAGCAAGAATTCCCTATAGAAGAAAAACCTTTCGAAACTTTGGCTAAAAAATTCGACCTTTCAGAGGAAGAAATAATAGAATTTTTAAAAAACCTCCAAAAAGAAGGAATTATTCGGCATTTTGGAGCCACAGTCAACTCGATAAAATTAGGGTATTATACCTGTTTATGTGGAACTTCTATCCCAGAAGAAAGGATAAACATAGTTTATGCAATAGCAGAACTACCAGAGGTTACCCATGCCTATCTCAGAGAACATAGACTTAACTTCTGGTTTACCGTAGTCCTCCCTTCAGAAGAAACCTTACCAAACTTTATCAAAAATCTATCTGATAAATATCAAATAGAAATCAAAAGCTTTCCTATGGTAAAAAAGTTTAAAGCTAAGGCTGTTTTTACCCTCTAATCTTTTATTTCATCGCAGCTCCAGCCACTGTACCCATTACGCTGATAGGAACCTGCTCTTCTACCCCTTTGGCTGCTCTGTTAACGCTTCTAAGGGTCTTTTTAGCCTCTATATAAAGAGAATCATCTTTTAAAAGTTTACCTAACGTTCCTTCTCCTCTTTCTATCCGTGCGGTTATGTCTTTTAGGTTGGTAGATATTTGTTTTAATTCTTGGTAGAGACTGTC
This sequence comes from Thermodesulfobacterium thermophilum DSM 1276, assembly GCF_000421605.1. Taxonomy (GTDB): domain Bacteria; phylum Desulfobacterota; class Thermodesulfobacteria; order Thermodesulfobacteriales; family Thermodesulfobacteriaceae; genus Thermodesulfobacterium; species Thermodesulfobacterium thermophilum. The sequence continues at coordinate 4,253 of NZ_ATXI01000021.1, read as the reverse complement.
GTCATTGATCAGTTTCCCTAAGATCCCCTCTCCTTTTTCAAGTTTCTTTGAAACTTTCTCTAAATTAGCCACTGTTTGGGTAAGGGTTTTGTAAAGTTGGTCGTCTTTAACCAGTTTTCCAAGGGTCCCTTGTCCGCTTTCTATTTGTCTGGCTATGACTTTTAGATGATCTGTAGTCTCTTTGAGGTTTACATATAAACTATCATCTGTAACCAATTTTCCTAAACTACCTTGCCCTTTCTCTATTTTAGCGGCGATACCTTTGAAACTTTCTGAGGCTTCTTTTATGTTTGCTACTAAAATCTTTAAGTTTTGTCTACCTTCCTCAGTACCTAAAAGCTCTTTTAACCCTTCTACCGTAGGTCCGATGTTAGCCAACAGATCATCCACAGAGACTGCACTGTGAGCATTGGCTATCATACTTTCAGGCTTAAGATAGTTCTTAGAAAATCCTGGCTTTAACTCTACAAATTTATCTCCTAATACCCCATAAGTTTTTACATAAGCCTCTGCGTCTTCCTGGACTTTGTATTTACTATAGATTAAAAGTTCTACTTTAGCCTTTCCTTCAGGGGTAAGCTCTATGTTCCCTACCTTCCCTATATTCACCCCTGCCATCTCTATCTTGGCTCCTTTGGCAAGCCCTGAGACGTTTTCAAAAACCGCATAAAGCTTATAGCTATCCTTTGGAGTAAAAGCCTCTTCTCCTAACTTAAAGGTAAGATAAAGGAGGGCTAAAATACCTATAAAAACAAAAAAACCAACTTTTATCTCAGTAGAGCCTTTTACTGCCATGTTTTCACCTCCTTATAGCCTATAATAAAGCACTTCTTAGAAAGTTCTGAATAAACTCTTCTTCTGCCTGCTTAATCTCATCAGGGGTACCAAACTTTAAAATTCTACCCTGATGTAAAAAGACGATATAATCTGCAAATTTTAAAGCTAAAGCTACGTCATGACTTATGATAGCACAGGTAAGCTGGTATTTTTCTTTTATGTCCTTTATGAGTTGTAAGATCGAAACCTGTAAAATTGGGTCAAGCCCGGTGGTAGGTTCATCAAAAAGGATAACCTTAGGTTTTAAAGCAAGGGTTCTAGCCAAAGCTGCCCTTTTTTTCATACCTCCTGAAAGTTCAGAGGGGAATTTATCCTTTGAGGCAAGAAGTCCTACAGCGTCTAAAAGTTCTTCTACCTGAGAATTGATTTCTTTAGCGCTTAACTTGAAATGTTCTTTTAAAGGGAAAGCCACGTTTTCTCCCACCGTCATAGAATCAAATAAAGCTCCTTCTTGGAATAAGAAGCCTATATTTCTTCTAACCTTTTGCAACTCCTTTTCCGAAAGTTTAGTAATATCCTGGTTTTCAAACCAGATCTCTCCAGCATCAGGCTTAATTAAACCTACGATATGTTTCAAAAGAACACTTTTTCCAGTACCACTTTGTCCCATGATAAAAGTTATACAGTTTTCAGGTATAGTAAGGTCTACCCCTTTTAACACCTCAAATCCGTTAAAACTTTTTCTAAGTCCCTTGATAACTATCATCTATACCTCTAAAAGAAAAAGGTAGTTAAGATGTAATCCATCACTAAAATACCTACGGTAGAAACCACCACCGCCTCGGTAGTAGCCCTTCCAACCCCTTCAGCTCCTCCTCTTACGTTATAACCCTTATATCCACATACACTTACCAAAAAAGCTCCAAAAAAGATAGATTTTAGGATACCACTCATGATGTCTTTAAATTCTACCATGTCAGTCATCCTGGCAGTAAGTAACCCTGGGTCTATTTTTACCAAAAAAACCCCTACCACATAACCTCCGGCGATACCAATCAAATCTGCTATGGCTGTAAGTAAGGGTAAAACTAAAATAGCAGCCCAAAGCCTTGGGCTGACGAGATACTGAATTGGGTTAACAGCCATTATTTTTAAAGCATCTATCTGTTCTGTAATTCTCATACTTCCAAGTTCTGCACAGATAGCAGAACCTGCTCTTGCTACCACCACTATCGCGGTAAGCACAGGGCCTAATTCTCTGGTAAGGGTTAAAGCTACAGCACCACCCAAGATACTTTGAGAACCTACTTTGGAAAGAGCAATGTTAACCTGATAGGCTGTAACCATCCCAGAAAAAAGCGCGGTAAGAAATACTACCAAAAAGGACTTAACCCCTATAAATTCCATATGTTTAATTAAATGCTTGAGTCGAAAAGGGGGAGTAAAGAAATAAATCAAACTCTTTAGAAAAAAGAGGAAAATTCCCCCTGAATCTTCGAGAACCTTAAGAAAACCTCTTCCTAAGAACCTTAAGACGTTCATTCTAATATAGCCCCTCTTGAACTTGATTATACTAAACTATGATATTTTTTCAATACTCCTTCTAATTTTTTCTTCAAAGGTTTCCATTTCTTCTTACGTTCCTCAAGTTCCCTTTCTGAAACTTTGAGTTCAAGCTTTCTCTGGGGTATGTCTATTTCTATCAGATCTCCTTCTTTAACCAAAGCAATAGGACCTCCCTCTGCAGCCTCAGGAGACACATGTCCTATACAAGCCCCTTGAGTGCCTCCACTAAATCTTCCGTCGGTAATAAGGGCTACAGAACCACCCAAACCCATTCCTACTATGGCTGAAGTAGGAGAAAGCATCTCTCGCATCCCAGGACCACCCTTAGGGCCTTCATATCTTATGACTACAACGTCACCTTTTTTAATCTTCCCGGCTAAGATAGCCTGATAGGCCTCTTCTTCAGAGTCAAAAACCCTTGCAGGCCCTGTATGTTTTAACATCTCAGGCAAAACGGCACTGGTCTTAACCACCGCTCCCTCAGGGGCTAAGTTTCCATAAAGCACGGCGATACCACCCTCTTTATGGTAGGGACTTTCTACCGGTCTTATAACCTCTCTATCTAAAACCTCTACGTCCTTTAAAAGTTGTTTTAATGTTTTTCCTGAAACTGTTTTTACATCCAGGTGGATAAGGTTCAACTTAGAAAGTTCCTTTAAAACCGCTGGTATCCCTCCAGCCAAATGTAAGTCTACCACGCTATGGTAACCTGCTGGGATAAGCTTAGCAAGTACTGGAGTTTTTTTAGAAATTTCATCAAACACCTTCAAATCTAAGTCTACCTTAGCTTCTCTAGCTATAGCCATAAGATGTAATACTGTGTTAGTGGAACACCCAAGTGCCATATCAACGGCTATAGCATTTTCAAAAGACTTTCTGTTGATGATCTTTCTTGGAGTAATTCCTTTTTCTACAAGCTCTACGATTTTCCTTCCTGTTTCCTTGGCTAAACGGATACGGTCAGCAAACACGGCAGGGATGGTTCCGTTGCCTGGTAAAGCTATTCCTATAGCCTCGGACAAACAGTTCATCGAGTTAGCAGTAAACATTCCCGCACAAGAACCACAGGTAGGACAAGCACAACTCTCAAGTTCTTTTAACTCTTCTTCTGTCATGGCTTTTTTCTGAACCTTTCCGATGGCTTCAAACACAGAAATAAGGTTAACTTTCTGACCTTTATACAGTCCTGTAAGCATGGGGCCACCTGCTATCATAATAGAAGGAATGTTTACCCTAAAAGCTGCCATCATCATGCCAGGGGTGATCTTATCACAGCTGGTAACCAGTACCAAACCATCAAAGACATGAGCATGGGCCATGATTTCTATAGAGTCTGCGATGATGTCTCTACTTGGAAGAGAATAGCGCATCCCTTCATGGTTCATGGCGATCCCATCACAAACCCCTATAACCCCAAACTCAACAGGCACCCCACCTGCTTCTCTTACCCCGGCTTTAACTGCCTCTACGATTTGTCTTAGATGTATATGCCCTGGGATGATCTCGTTAAAAGAATTAGCAATTCCTATAAGAGGCTTGTTTAGTTCGTTGTCTGTAAACCCTAACGCTCTGAGTAAAGACCTATGGGGAGCCCTTTCTATTCCTTTTTTAATCCGATCGCTTCTCATGTTGTCCTCCGCTATTAGTGAGTATATTTGTTATTTTATTGAAATTAAACCTTGCTGTCAAGAAAAAATGTATTAAATTTTAAGAAAAATTTTTATTAGGAGGATTTCTTATGATTAAAGATGCGGTGGAACAAGCCTTAGCTAAAGTAAGACCTATGTTGCAGGCTGATGGTGGAGACGTAGAGCTTGTAGAAGTTACTCCAGAAGGAGTGGTGAAGGTTAGATTAAAAGGTGCTTGTGGTTCTTGCCCTATGTCTACCATGACCTTAAAAATGGGAATTG
>NZ_ATXI01000020.1 GCF_000421605.1 Thermodesulfobacterium thermophilum DSM 1276 | reverse complement strand
TAAAGCGGCTTAATAACCTAAAAAAAGATAAAATTTTAGTAGGACAAAAGCTTATCGTTGGGGTCAAAAAGGATGAAACCTCTACCAGAGAAAAATTAAAAACCACAGAAAAAAAAGAATATGTTTACCATATCGTAAAGAAGGGAGAAAGTTTAGATAGTATTGCAAAGAGATATCGTGTCTCTAAGGAGGAACTTAAGAGAATTAATCGGCTTAGGTCAGAAATTTTAACCCCAAACCAAAGACTTATCATCCGACCTAAGGAAGAGGACGAAGATTCTTATTTATCTCAGCCTTCAAAACCTTTAGAGGAAAAAGAGACGAGTTTTCAGGCTTTGGAAAAGAAGTTTGAAGGTTTAAAAAACAGTCCTAAGGTTAGCCGAAAGCAATGGGTGAGGTTGGCAGAGGAATATAAGCGGTTTTATCTCCTTTATCCAAACAACCCTTTAGCTCCTAAGGCAGTGTTACGAGTAGCCCAGGCGTATTATCAGGCTTATACCAAATCTTTTCGAAAATCAGACCTTAACCAAGCGGTGAAGAATTATCAAAGACTTTTGACTTATTATTCTAACTCAGCTGAGACAGAAGAAGCCTATTATATGCTGGCTAAGATATATGGTGAGGAGTTATCTGACAAAAACCTTGCTGAAAGATATAAAAAGGGGCTTGAGCAAAGGTTTCCTAAAAGTGCTTATCTTGCTCAACTAAAACCTTTACCTCAGCGATCTTCTCCTGCTACTCAAAAAGAAATCGCTAAAAAGAAGAAAAAAAAGAGAGAAACATTTGAATTTTATACTTCAAATCGAACCGCTCAAGAGCCTAAGATTACTTTAGCCCCTCAAGTGGTACCTAAGCGTTCTGAAACCAAGGTAAACGCTCAACCTATTCCAGCTTTAGTAGCTGATGCCAAAAGGGTGTTAGAGGTTTCCCCGGTAACAGGAGAAGACTATACCAGGATTATCATCGGTGTTTCTGGAAACTTTGAGTACCAGACAAACATCCTGAAAAGTCCCCCAAGGATTTATGTAGACATCTATCCAGCAAATCTTGACCCTAAAGTTCCTAAGGAAATAGAACTTAAGGACGTACATCTACAAAAGGTAAGAGTAGGTCAGTTTGATAAAAACGTAGTAAGGGTTGTGGTTGACCTAAAAAGCCTTACTTCTTACAAAATTTTTAAGTTAAAGGACCCTCATCAGCTTGTGCTTGATTTTACCGGCGAAGAAAAGATGCCTTCTACTGTTATAGCTACCAAACCTAAAAAGTCTAAGAGTTTGTCTTTTAAGAAAAAACAGACCGAGGACAAGCAGGAATACATAAATCTTGCGAGACAGTTTGGTTTAGGGATAAAAAGGATAGTAATAGACCCAGGACATGGGGGTGAAGACCCAGGGGCTGTAGGACCTACAGGGCTAAAGGAAAAAGAAGTCAACCTTCAGGTAGCTAAGCTGTTAGCGCAAAAACTTAAGGAGCGCTTGCCAGAGGTAAAGGTAATTTTAACAAGGAATACCGATGTTTTTATCCCCTTAATCCAGAGGCCAGCAATAGCTAATTCCAAAAAAGGTGACCTTTTTATCTCTATCCATACCAACGCCTCTCCTAACCCTAACGCAAGAGGTATCGAGGTGTATTATCTTAACTTTAGCACGGACCCAGAGTCTATGAGGGTTGCAGCTCTTGAAAACTCAGCTTCAGATAAAACTTTAAGCGACCTTCAAGATTTAATCAAGGCAGTTCTTTCTAACACCAAACTTTCAGAATCAAAGCTTTTGGCAGAAAAGGTTAACCAATATCTTCATCAAACCTTAGTAAGGTTTTATCCTGATACCACTTCTCGAGGGGTAAAGTGTGCTCCTTTCTTGGTTTTGGTAGGTACAAGGATGCCTGCTATTTTGGTAGAGGTGTCATTCATAACCAATCCTGTAGAGGAGTCACGACTTAAAAATCCTCATTATTTAGAGATGCTTGCTGAAGGTATCGCTAAGGGAGTAGAATCTTATATACAAACTCTAAAACTTTCTCAGAACTTCCATGGCAAAACCTCTTAAACCTCTTTTTGGCGTAGACCTGTTTTTTTCTCAGGGGCTTTATCAAGTTTATCAGAAGTATAAGGTTGCCCTTCTTTGCAATCAGGCCTCTCTTGATGAGACCTTTACCCCCACCTTTATAAGGTTTAAACAGGCCTTTGGGAAAAACTTCAGGCTTATCTTTTCCCCTCAGCATGGGCTTTACTCAGAGAAACAGGCTAACATGATAGGGTCTTATGACGAAGTGGAGCCCTTTACCCAAACCCCTGTGATAAGTCTTTATGGCCCAAGGTTAGAGCCAGAACCTTGTCATTTAGAAGACATAGATGTGGTTTTTGTGGACCTGCAGGAGGTTGGCTGTAGGGTATATACCTATATCTGGACGATGTTTTTGCTACTTAAGGTGTGTTTTAACTTAGGGAAAAAAGTAGTAGTCCTTGACAGACCAAACCCGATAGGAGGAAAGATCGAAGGCCCTTACTTAGAAGAAGATTTTAGATCCTTTGTAGGCCTTGACCCTTTACCTTTAAGGCATGGTTTAACCATAGGAGAATTAGCCTTACTGTTTAAAAAACGACATTTTCTAGGTTTGGATTTAGAGGTAGTTCCTGTAAAGGGTTACAGGAAAAGTTTGTTATGGAAGGAACTTGGGAGGCCTTGGGTTTTACCTTCCCCTAACCTTCCTTCCTGGTGGTGTAGTCTTGTTTATCCAGGTCAGGTGTTGCTTGAAGGAACAAACCTTTCTGAAGGTAGAGGCACAACCCTGCCCTTTCTGGTTTTTGGTGCCCCTTATTTAAGGATAGAAAAGGTGCTTCATTTTTGGGAAAAATTAGATTTTTCAGAGAAAAATTATGTAGTTTTAAGGCCTTTTGTTTTTGAGCCTACCTTTGATAAATGGAAAGGTAGCCGTTGTTTTGGTTTTCAACTATACGTGAAAGATCCTGTAAGGTTTCAACCAGTTAAAACCACCCTTATTTTGCTAAGGTTTATAAAAGAGAGTTTTTCAGAATTTGATTTTTCAAACGTTCCTTATGAGTTTGAAGAAAAAAAACGTCCGATAGACATTCTAGTAGGAAGTAAACCGGTGCTTGATTGGTTAGAAGGGAAAAAGGAAATTGACCTTGATTTTTACTTGTATTATAATTTAAAAAATTATCAGGAAGAGATAGCCTCTATTTTGATGTATGAGTAAAAATAAAACTTTATGGCTAAAAAGTCAAACAATAAAACGATTAGGTTTAAGTCTAACAAGGAGCGGGTAAGTTATTTACTGAAACTTTTTGAGAAGAAAGACAGGGTGCTTATCGTTATTTGGGCAGACCCTGATTCTCTTGCTTCAGCTTTAGCCTTTAAAAGAATATTGCAAAACCGGGTAGAAAAAGTAACCATAGCCAACATAAACGAAATAACCAGGCTTAACAATAAAGTGATGGTAGAGGTTTTGAAAATACCCTTGGTTAAGTATTATCCTAGGCTGCTTGAAGAACATGATAAATTTGTTTTGGTGGACTCGCAACCTTCTCATAGAGAGGAGTTTAAAAACATCAGTTGGGATGTGGTGATAGACCATCACCCTCTTTTTAGCGAAATCGAGGCTAAGTATTATGACATCAGACCTGATTATGGTGCTACGGCAACCATTCTATATGAATACTTAAAAACTTTAAGAATCAAACCCTCTGTCTACTTGGCTACAGCTTTGGTTTACGGGATAAAAACAGACACCAGCAACTTTGAAAAAAGTGCTAACATCCATGATGTAATGGCTTTTCAGAACCTTTATAAACACATGAACAAACATCTTCTTTCCAAGATAGAGAGCTCAAGCTTGAGGCGGTCTGAACTCAGGTATTTTAAGATTGCTTTAGACCAGCTTAAGTTTAGAAAAAACAGGATGTTTACCTATGTAGGGAAGGTGAGTAATACTGATGTTTTAGTGTTGATAGCTGATTTTTTCAACAAGGTGTATGAAACTTCTTGGGTGTTTGTAGGGGGTGAATACAAGAAAGTGTTAACTATCATCATTCGTTGTGATGGTTATAGAAAAAATGCAGGAAAAATGGCTAACAGACTTTTTAAAGACATCGGTTCTGCAGGAGGGCATAGAGAAAAGGCTCGGGCTGAAATTCCTTTTGCCAACCTTTCTACCCCTCCAGAGCTTTTTAATACCGATAAGCTTATCAAACTTTTTGATAAGTATTTTAAGTTGATAGATAGAAAAGAAAAAGAGAAGGTAAAAGAGTAAGTTATGTCAAGATTTGTAGATCAGGCAAAAATTTATGTTAAGGCAGGTAATGGTGGTGATGGCTGTGTAAGCTTTAGACGGGAAAAATACGTGCCTAAGGGGGGTCCAGACGGAGGCGACGGAGGGGATGGAGGGGATGTTATCTTGATGGCAGACCCTCAGGTCCATACCCTGTATGATTTTTATCATCAGGTACATTTTAAGGCTGAGAACGGTCGCCCTGGGATGGGCAAAAAGATGAAAGGAAGAGATGGGGAAGACCTTATCTTGCGTGTACCTGTAGGTACTGTTGTAAAAGATGCAGAAACCGGAGAGGTTTTAGGTGATTTGGTAACTCCTGGTCAAACCCTGGTAGTAGCCAAAGGAGGTAAAGGCGGCAGGGGGAACGCAAGGTTTGCTACCCCGGTCAGACAGGCCCCAAGAATTGCTGAAAAAGGAACCCCTGGAGAGGAAAGGTGGATTCTGCTTGAGTTAAAATTGATAGCAGATGTAGGACTGGTTGGTTTCCCTAACGCTGGGAAATCTACCCTTCTTAGCAGGATTTCTGCAGCTAAACCCAAAATCGCCGACTATCCTTTTACTACCCTTGAGCCTAATTTAGGGGTGGTAAGTCTGTTAGAAGGAGGGTCTTTTGTGGTGGCTGATATCCCAGGGCTGATAGAAGGAGCTCATAAGGGGATTGGTCTTGGGCATGACTTTCTAAGACATATCGAACGCACAAGGGTTTTACTCTACGTGCTTGACATAACCAAAAAAGAAGAGGTCTTGAAGGATTATCAAGTACTTAAAGAAGAACTCAGACTTTTTAACCCACGTTTATTAGAAAAGGAATACTTTATAGCCTTAAACAAGATAGATACGATAGCAGACCAAGAAGAGATAGAAAGAATCGTGTGTCTTTTCCCTGAAGAAGACCAACCAAAGATTTTTCCTATCTCTGCGGTATCAGGCCAAGGGGTGGTTCAGTTGATTTATGCCCTTTGGAGAAAAATAAACGAGATATTACAGACCAGTGACAAAGAGATCATTCAAGGACAATAAAGTTATGGATAGACAAGCCAGACTAAAAAAAGTTTTAAAAAATGTAAAAAGGATGGTAGTAAAGGTTGGTAGTGCGGTAATTACCAAACAGGATGAGGGATTAAACTATGAAGTTTTAGAAAACTTGGTTTATCAGCTTCAGAAAAAGGTTAAAGAGGGGTATAAGGTAGCTCTGGTTTCGTCAGGTGCGATTGCCTGTGGAAGGGCAAAGTTAAAGTTTTATAAAAAGCCTCTTGCTCTTTGTGAAAAACAGGCCTTGGCATCTATAGGACAGGCGGCTTTAATTCAGGCTTATGAAAACCTTTTTAATCAATACGGTATTTTTGTGTCTCAAATTCTTCTTACTGCAGAAGACCTATCTCTGAGGGAACGCTACCTTAACGCCAAAAAAACCTTTGAGACCTTGCTTAAATGGGGGATACTTCCTATAGTTAATGAAAACGATACAGTTACGACAGAAGGGATAAGATTTAGTGATAACGATACCCTTTCTGCTTTGGTTGCAGGAACCATCGAGGCAGACCTTTTGGTTATCCTTTCAGACATAGATGCCCTTTATAAGGAGGACCCAAGAGAAAACCCCCAGGCTGAAAAGATATCTGAGGTGTTTAGAGTAGATGAGACGATTTTTAAGATGGCAGGTAAAAAACCTGGAAGTCTAGGAAGGGGAGGGATGTATTCAAAGTTGCTGGCAGCTAAGATGGCAAACTCTATGGGCATTCCTGTGGTTCTTCTCTCAGGTAAGGAACCTTTTATTTTGGAAAAGTTTTGGGGAGGCCAAGAGATAGGTACCATCTTTTGGCCTGAAGAAAGAAAACTCAGCATGAGAAAACTTTGGATAAAATACTACATCAAACCAGAAGGTAGGATTTATATAGATGAAGGGGCTGAAAAGGCCTTATTAGAAAAAGGAAAAAGTCTACTTTTACCAGGGATTCAAAAGATAGAAGGAGAATTCCCAAAGGGTGCCTGTGTAGAATGTTTAAACCAGAAAGGAGAAATCATAGCCAAAGGCCTTACTGCATTTTCTTCCTATGATTTGCAAAATCTTCTCTCCTCTGATGAAAGACCTAACAAAGAGGTAATCCATAGAGATAATTTAGTAATCCTTAGCTCTTAAGCCCTGTTTTTTTCGTATTCTGTGATTTTTTCTATGATGGTGTGGGCTGAGTTAAAGGCTTTAAGGATGTTTCCTCCTTTGACCGCAAGGTCTCCTGCAAGAAAAATCTTAGGAAGGTTGGTTTCCAGATGTTCGTTTAGGATAGGATTTCCTTTTTCATCTAACTCTATTCCGATTTTTTTTAGAAAATTTTTAGGAGTGGTTCCTCCTAAACAGTAGATGATAACATCATAGAACTCAGTCGTTTCATCTTTAAAGAAGACCTTTATTTTTTCACCTTCAGGGGCTATCTGAATTATGTCTGTCCCTAATAAAAGTTTGATTTTTTCTTCTTTTTCTTTTTGATAAAGAAGGTTTAGGTTAGTTTCGTTTATCCTAAAAAAATAAGGCCTTCGGTAAGAAAGATGTACCTCGTTTTTGTCACAAAACTGAAGACTTACCTCAGCTGCTGTGTTTCCTCCACCTACCACTAAAATTTTTTTGTTTTCTAAGGCTACATCTGGTGGTTCAAAGAATACCCTGTTTTTTAGTTCAGAAGGAATGGGATATTCTGGTTTGTTAGGTGCACAAAAGATACCTATAGCAATGATTACAAACTCAGCCAAAAATGTGGGCTTATCCTTTACCCAGATTTCATAATCACCGTTATTCTTGACTATGTTGGTAACCTCAGAATTAAGTCTTACATCAAGTTTCCACTGTTTTATCCAGGAATTAATCCTTTCTAAAAACTCCTCTTTAGTTTCTGTCTCAAACGAGCAGAGCCCTATGGGTTTGACGTTTTTGTCTCGGTAATCAGCATCTACCCTTTTCCCTGGTTTGTAAAACTTGGAAATGGTATAGCATACCTCTTTATGTTTTTCCAGAACCACCACAGGCTCTAACCCTTTAGCTTTGGCTTCTATCGCGCAGGCAATACCTGCAGGGCCACCACCTACTATGGCAATCTTTACCCTTTCTAAGGGTTTTTCCATTACTATCCTCTTTATTTAATTTTTTGTTCCCAAGCCCAGGCGTGTTGGATGATGATTTCTAAGTTCTGAAACTTAGGTTCCCAGGAAAAAAGAGACTTAATTTTTCGATTATCGGCAATCAAAACCGGAGGGTCTCCAGGACGTCTTTCTGTCTCTATTACTTTAAAGTCAACCCCTGTGACCTTTTTTACAGCCTCTACCACCTGTCTTACCGAAACCCCAACCCCATACCCACAGTTTAAAACTAGGCTTTTTCCGCCATCAAGCAAGTATTCTAAGGCAAGGATATGAGCCTCGGCTAAGTCCATTACATGGATGTAGTCTCTGATGCAGGTCCCATCTGGGGTAGGATAGTTGGTGCCATAGATTTCAAGATAGGGATATTCTCCTTTAGCGGTTTTAAGGGCTCTTATGATAAGATGGGTAGGCTGGTTGTAGGCTGGTCCTAACTCAGCCTCTGGGTCTGCCCCTGCCACGTTAAAATATCTTAGGGCTATGTAGTCTAAAGCCTCTGCATGAGAAAGGTCCTCTAAGACCCTTTCTATCATCGCCTTGGTTCTACCATAAGGGTTGATGGGTTCTAAAGGTGCGTCCTCTGGTACAGGAATGGTTTTTGGTATACCATAAACCGCCGCTGAAGAGGAAAAAACAAACTTTTTAACCTTGGCTCTGCTCATCGCTGAAAGAAGTTTTAAGGTATTTTCTACGTTATTGCGGTAGTATTTTAGAGGAAAAGCTACACTTTCAGGAACCACGATAGAGGCTGCAAAATGCATCACAGCCTCAGGTTTTTCTTCCTTTAAGATTTTTTCTACCTTTTCTTCTACGGCAAGGTCTACTTGATAAAACTTGCCATAGGGGATTTTTTTTCCGGTGGTGCTAAGGTTATCGATGATAACCACTTCATATCCATTTTGGACTAAAAGTTTGGCTACATGAGACCCTATATATCCGCAGCCACCGGTGATTAAAATTTTAGGTTTTGCCATGTTAAAACCGTTTTACTTTTGTTTTGGATATGATACAATAAGTTTTGTATGTCGTCAACCAAAGTTTGGGTTAATAAACAGGTCGATTTAGAAGTTTTAAAACAATTTGTAACCAAAGGGTTTTTTACCCCGTTTCTTGCTCAAGTCTTGATCAATAAAGGCTTTACCAGCATAAAAGAAGCTTATCGTTTTCTCTTCCCCCAGCTTAGCGATTTTGGTGACCCTTTTTTGATTCCTGACATGTTACCTGCGGTAAAAAGAATATATCAGGCAGCTATTTCTAACGAGACCATAGGTATTTATGGAGACTCAGACGCTGACGGCATTATCGGAAGCTTTGTGTTGTATGATTTTTTGGTAAGTATTGGCTGTAAGGTTGAATGGCTTATTCCCAGTAAGGAAAAAGAAGGTTATGGTTTTCACGCCAAATTTTTGCCTTACTTCAAACAAAAAGGGGTAAGTCTTTTAATCACGGTAGATGTGGGAATTTCTGCAGCTGATACCGTAAACGAGGCTAAAGCCTTGGGAATAGATGTGATAGTTACAGACCATCACGAGGTAGTCGAAAAACCTGATACCATCGTGGTTTCTGGAAAGCTTACATCTAAAAGCTCTCCCTTTTATCATCTATGCGGGGCAGGGGTAGCTTTTACCCTGATAAGGGCTCTAAGAAAGTTTTTTTACGAGCAAGGGTTTTTTAGAGGAGACAACATCCCTCAGATACGAAAATACCTTGAGCTTGTGGGTTTAGCTACCTTAGCTGACATGGTGCCTCTGCTTGGAGAAAATCGCACGATTACCTTTTACGGGTTTAGAGACCTTTCCTCCCCCTCTTTTTTGGCAACAAAACTTCTTATAGAAAACTCAAGGCTAAACGGAACCCTTTCTGAAGAAGACCTACTTTATCGGGTTATTCCTAAGATAAACGCCGCAGGCAGGATGGGGACCCCTGAGTTGGTTTTTCAATTTTTAAAAGAAAACGAAGAAACTAAGGCTAAGGAGCTTTTAACTAAGATAGAGGGTATCAACCAGAGACGCCAGGAGCTTGAGTTAGAGATACTTTCTTCTTTAGAGAATTTGGCTAAGAGAGAGATAGAACGCTATCCTTTTATTTTTCTAGCTGCAGAAAATCTTCCCAAGGGTCTTTTAGGACTTATTGCTAATAGGTTAAAAAACCAGTATCAGGTTCCTGCTATCGTTGTTTCTATAGAAAACGGAGTAGGGTTTGCCTCTGGAAGAGCCCCTGAGGGGCTTAATCTTTTTAAGGCAGTTTCTAAGTGCGAAGACCTTCTTATTCAGTATGGCGGACATAAACATGCACTTGGATTTCAGGTAAGTCTTAATAACATAGAGGCCCTAAAATCTCGTTTAGCTGACGAAATCAAAAAATTAACTTTAGTTTCTAAACCTGAAAAAGAGATAGTATATGTTGAGGCTGAGGTAGAACTTGCAGAGCTTTTACATCCAGAAAACCTGAAGGCTTTAACTTATCTCCATCCCTACGGAGAGGCCCATCTCCCTCCAAACATTCTTATCAGAAATTTCGAGGTAAAAGAAAGATTTTTGTTAAAGGATAAACATTCTAAGTTTGTGCTTAAAAAAGGACTAAATGAGATCATCGCTATCTGGTTTAACCAGGTGGTAGAAGATGAAAGGATAAGGTTAGTTTTAGGTCAACCTTACGTAAACACCTACAGAAACACCTTAGAAATAAAGGTAGTTGATGTAAGATGAAAACCCGTACTATAAGTATAAGAGAGGAAAAGGAGGCTTTTGAAGAGCTTTACTTAGCACCTAAAGCTTGTAAGTCCCGATTTTCCCGGGGAAGAACTTATCCTGAAGAAGAGTGTGAGATAAGAACGGCTTTTGAAAGGGACCGGGACCGGATTATTCATTCCAAGGCCTTTAGAAGGCTAAAACATAAAACCCAAGTGTTTTTAGCCCCTAAAGGAGATCATTATCGGACGAGACTTACCCACACCTTGGAAGTAGCTCAGATAGCAAGGACTATAGCCAGGGCTTTAAATCTAAATGAGACCCTGACTGAGGCTATAGCTTTGGGGCATGACCTTGGGCATACTCCCTTTGGCCATGCAGGAGAAGAGGTCTTAAACGAGCTTTTAGAGGGTGGTTTTAGACACTATGAGCAGAGCTTGAGGGTGGTTGAGAAACTGGAAAAAGACGGAAGAGGCTTAAATCTTACGTTTGAGGTAAAGGAGGGTATTTTAAAACATTCTAAAGGGATGGGACCTATTCTAAGTAAGGGATCTGATAAGCCAAGCACTCTTGAAGCTGAGATAGTAAGGGTTTCAGATGTGATAGCTTATGTCAACCACGATGTAGATGATGCTCTAAGAGCAGGGATGATAGACTTAAAAGACCTTCCTCAAAATTCTAAAAAAATCCTGGGAGAAACCCATGCCCAAAGGATTTCTACGTTGGTAAAAAGTATCGTTTATTCTACCAGAGAGGCAAACTACTCTGAGATTGTGATGGAAGATAAGGTGCTTAGTGCTTTGACAGAGCTTAGAGAGTTTTTGTTTGAGAAAATCTATTTTTCCCAGTCTGTAAGAAAAGAGTTTGAGAAAGCCAAAAGACTGCTTTTACAGCTTTTTGAGTTTTATGACAAAAATTTTGAGAACATTCCTTATTTTATAAAGGCTAAATCGGTTTTTCCTGATGAGCCTAAAGAGAGATTGATAGCTGATTATATTTCAGGGATGACTGACAGATATGCTATCTACCAGTATTTTGAATGCTTTGTTCCTAAGCCTTGGCAAGGGCTGGAGAAGGTTTTTGGAGGCATAGACTATGAGCTATAAGAAGATAGGTTGGTTTACTACCGCAAGAGATAAGGCTGCTTTAGACCTGCTAAGGGTGGTATATTCGGAGATAAAAAAGGGAAACATACCTGCCAGATTAGAATATGTGTTTGTAAGCAAAGCACCAGATGAAGGAGAATGGGCAGAAAGGCTGATAAAAGAAGCTAAGGAAGATCTGGGGCTTAAGGTTATCTGTTTTTCTGCTGAACGCTTTAAACCAGAGCTTAGAAAGGCTCAAAGGGACCTCTGGAGAAAGGAGTATCACGCGGAGGTTTTAAAAAGGCTTGATATGGAGATAGACTTTGGGGTTTTAGCTGGTTATATGTGGATTACCTCAGAAGACTTTTGTAAGTCCTTAAGGTTGATCAATCTTCATCCAGCTCTTCCAGGAGGTCCTAAAGGGTCCTGGCAGGAGGTTATCTGGCAGCTTATTAGCGCAAGGGCTATGGAAACAGGGGCGATGTTTCATCAGGTAACTCCTGAACTTGACGAAGGCCCAGCCCTCACCTACTTTAGACTAAATCTTCGTACCCCTGAGTTTATCCCTTTGTGGGAAGAAACTGAGGCCAAACTTCTAAAATACCATCTTTCAGGGCTTAAAAAACTCGAAGGAGAAGAAAACGCCCTCTTTAGAAAAATTCGCGAAGAAGAACTGAAAAGAGAGTTGCCTTTGCTTGTGTTTACTTTAAAATATCTATGCGAGGAAAAAATAGGGTTTGAGGGAGATATCCCTGTTGATTTAACAGAAGAAATAGAAAAAAGCTTACCGGATTTTATCATAACTTAACCAGGAGGAAAGCGATGAAAAAGATTTTATATGTTGGATGTTTAGGTTTTAGTCTTTTGTTAGGAGGGTGTGTAGCCTCTCAAGATGAAATACAAGCTCTAAAGGTTAAGGTCCTTAACCTTGAAACTACCCTTCAACAGCAATCGCAAAACCAAAAGGCCATAGCAAACGAACTTAATCAGTTAAAAGAAAGGATAAATGCCTTAGAAAAAAAACTGAGCGAGGACCTGCTTTTAGAGGTAAAAACCAAGGCCTTAGCTGAGATAGAGGAACTTAAGTCTTCTCAGGCTAAGATATCTTCTCAGGTAGAGGACCTTGTGGCTTCAAAAGAAGACCTTTATAAGACCTTTACCAAACAATCAGAAGAGCTTAAAACCAGAATAGAAGCCCTGGAATTAAAGGTAAAATCTTTAGAAGAAAAGGGGTCTTCTTCTCAAGCCACTTCCTCAAGCGTATCTAACGAAACTGCATCTAAACCATCAAACCAAACTGTATCTAACGCAACCCAGGAAACCAAACCTCAAACCCTTACTTCTTCAAGTAACGCTACCTCTAACGGGACTGCTAAAACAGAGGCTTCCAAACAGCAAGGATCTCCTCAAAAAGAGCTAACTGAGGCTGAGGTCTACAGCCAGGCTTTTGACCTCTATCAGCAAAAAAAGTGGGATGAAGCTATGAATGCCTTTAAACAGTATCTACAAAAATACCCTAAAGGCAAGTTTTTAGCCCAGAGTCATTATTGGCTGGGAGAAATTTATTACAATAAAAAGGATTACGAAGACGCTATTTTGTCCTATCAAAAGGTTATAGAAAGCTCTGCTCCCGCGACTTTAAAGGCCTCAGCCATGTATAAACAAGCTTTAAGTTTTAAAAACTTAGGAGATAAAGATGCCTACACCATCTTATTGAAACGTATCATAAAACTCTATCCTAAAAGTAAAGAAGCTGAGGAGGCCAAAAAACTTTTAGGTATAAAAAGGTAGGTTAAGCTTTTTTAAGCCTGTAGGGGTTAATAGTCAACACAGGAATAGGAGAGTTTTTTACCACACCGTTTGCTACGCTTCCAAAGAGGATTCTATCAAGCCCTTTTTTCCCATGGGTTCCCATTACGATAAGGTCTGCCTTGACTTTTTCTCCGGTTTCGATGATCTTTTCAACCACGTCGCCTTTTTCGATGATCTTTTCAACCACGTCGCCTTTTACGATAATAGACTGAGCCTCAGGATAGTCAGCAAAGTGTTTCTTCATAAAGTCTTCCATAGACTTTTGAGCCCCTTCTAAAAGCACATTTTCAAGGTCTGTAAGGGTTTTTACCGAACCATAGAGTCCTTCATAGGCAGCCAAATCTTCTAAAACAAAGACAACATGAATTTTAGAATTAAGCTTTTTAGCAAGATCCTTAGCCCATTCAGCCACAAACTCAGAAACCTCAGAAAAATCTACAGGAACTAAAATGTTTTTAATCTCAACCATAAATCCCTCCTTGTAAGGATTTTTTTTATACTATATTTTATTTTTATGATAAGTTTAAAAGTTTTTTAATCAAGGGATAATATCATAAATTGCCGATAGAAATTTATAAACTTTGATGACATATCGTTTATCTAATTGGGTCTACCCGTAAATACCTCTATAACTTTAGCCCTACCCTTAATCTCCTTCATGAGCCTCTCTAAATGATTCATCGTGTCAATAAATCTTTTAACCTCATCTCTCAACTTGGCAAATCTTTATTAAAAGGCCTGTAGGTGATATTCAAGGTGTTTTTCAACATCCCCCTTGAATTAAATTCAGTCTACCTGCAGGAATTCTCAGACAAACGAAAAGTTTCTTACTTAAATTGATAAGAAAAGTAAACCTTAAGACCTTTCTCCTTGACGTAACTTCTTAAACATCCTTTTTCTTAAGCTGTGTCTTGGCCTTCTCAGGTTAGAAAATTTTTGGTATAATGTAACACTATTATAATGGAGATAGAAAATGCAAGCCTGTCCCATATACCAGACTACTGTAGAATCACATACCGAGACCTATACAGCCCCTTACAACGAGCAGGAATACAAAAACTATGAATCTCACACCTGCGATATCCACTGGTGGAAGCCCGTTGAAGCTTATATCTATCTTAAAGTTTAAAGCAAATGGAATGAATTTTACTTTTCAGGGAGGAAAAAGATGAAATCCGTTATCCTTGCTGGAGGCTCTGGGACAAGGCTTTATCCAGTTACCCACGTTGTTAACAAACATCTTCTTCCTATTTACAACAAACCTATGATTTATTACCCTCTATCTCTAAGTATGCTTATCGGAATAAGAGAGACGATTCTGGTAGTTAATCCTCAAGATGTGGAAAACTTCAAAAGGCTTTTAGGTGATGGTTCTCATCTTGGCATGAGGATAGATTATGTGATTCAGGAAAGACCAAGAGGACTTGCAGAAGGACTTATCCTGACAGAACTATATCTAAAAAACCAGAATTGTATACTCTACATGCTTGGAGACAACATATTTTTCGGGCATGACCTTCCCAAAATAATGCTTTCTGCAAAAGAGGAAGTGAGAAAAGAGGGTGGGGCTTGTGTTTTTGCCTACTATGTGCATGACCCAGAAAGGTTTGGTGTAGTTGAGTTTGACGAATCTGGGAGAGTATTATCTTTGGAAGAGAAACCTAAAAAGCCAAAGTCAAACTACGCAGTCGTAGGTATGTATTTCTATGATAGCGAGGTTTTTGAAATAGCTAAATCCATAAAACCATCTCACAGAGGTGAGTTAGAAATAACTTCTGTAAACGAGGAATATCTAAAAAGAGGAAAGTTGAAAGCTAAACTTCTTGGAAGAGGCTTTGCCTGGTTTGATGCTGGAACCCATGAGAGTTTCCTTGAAGCTGGAGAGTTTGTGGCAACAATTGAGAAAAAAACAGGACTCATGATAGGCTGTATAGAAGAGATAGCCTATAGAAACGGCTGGATAGATAAGGAGCAACTTTTAAAGCTTGCAGAGCCTTTGAAAAAGACTGATTATGGAAAGTATTTAATAAACCTTACTAAGGAAAGCTAAATGCCCTTTACTTTTAAAAAACTTGCTATTCCAGATGTGGTGCTTATTGTTCCTAAGGTATTTAGGGACGAGAGAGGATATTTTATGGAAACTTATAAAAGGTCTGAATTTGAAGTGGAAGGAATAAATGTAGATTTTATTCAAGATAATCATTCCTATTCTATAAAAGGCGTCCTACGAGGTCTTCACTACCAGAAAAAGCCTAAAGTTCAAGGAAAGCTTGTTAGATGCGTAGTAGGAAGAATATTTGATGTAGCTGTAGACATAAGAAAAGATAGTCCGACCTTTGGAAAATGGGTAGCTGTTGAGCTTTCCGAAGAAAACGGGTACATGCTTTGGATCCCAGAAGGATTTGCTCACGGATTTTTAGTTCTTTCAGATTTTGCTCATGTTATTTATAAGGTTTCAGGGGCTGAATACTCCCCTGAGCACGATGCTGGTATTATTTGGAATGACGAAGACATAGCGATTAAATGGCCTTTGGACCAGGTAGATAGGATAGTGTTATCCCAGAAGGATGCTAAACTTCCTAAATTAAGAGACTTGAAAGAGGAGGATTTACTTTGAAAGTATTAGTAACAGGTGGTGCCGGGTTTATTGGTAGTGCTTTTGTCAGGTTGTATGCTTCTGTGTATACCGTAGGGGTAGTAGATGCACTAACTTATGCTGGAGATTTAGAGAGACTATCTTCGATTGAAGGCTTGTATGAATTCTACCATGCAGATATAACAGATATGTCAGCCCTCAAGAAGGTTTTTGAAGATTTTCGTCCCGATGTGGTGGTTCATTTTGCTGCGGAAACTCATGTAGACAGGTCAATTTTAGAACCTCAGAAATTTGTTAAAACCAACGTAGAAGGAACTTTAAATCTTTTAGAACTTGCAAGGGAGTTTAAGATAGAGAGATTTGTAAATATATCTACAGATGAGGTTTATGGGGAATTAGGAGAGACTGGAAAATTCAAAGAAGACACCCCTTTAAACCCAAACTCACCCTATTCAGTAAGCAAGGCAAGTGCTGACATGCTTGGAAGAGCCTATTACAGAACTTATGGCCTTCCTGTTATCACAGTTAGACCCTCAAACAACTACGGACCCTGGCAGTACCCAGAAAAGCTGATTCCTGTGGTTATACTCAAAGCTCTTAAAAACGAACATATTCCTGTTTACGGCACAGGTATGAACATAAGGGAATGGCTTTACGTAGATGACTGCGCAAGAGCTATAGGTATGATTTTGGAGCAAGGTATTGTGGGTGAAATTTACAACATCTCAAGTGGGGAAGAAAAAAGAAACATAGAGGTGGTTAGGGAAATCCTGAGGTTATTGGGTAAAGACGAAACACTTATAAGGTTTGTTAAAGACAGACCTGGGCATGACTATAGGTATGCTACAGATGCAACCAAAATAAGAACTGAACTTGGTTGGGAGCCTAAGATTAAGTTTGAAGAAGGGCTTAAAAAGACGGTGGGTTGGTATTTAGAACACATAGATTGGGTTAAAGCTAAGCTAAGAGATCTTGAGGAACTCTGGAAAAAGGTTTATTCATGAAGATTCTCATAACTGGGGCAAAAGGGCAGTTAGCAAGAGAGTTTATAAGACAATTTACACAAAAAGGTACAGAGTTTGTAGATTTTTCAAGGGAAGAGCTTGATGTTTCTGATTTTAAGGCAGTTTTTAAGATAATTAAAGAAATAAAACCAACCATAGTTATAAACTGTGCTGCTTACAATAACGTCGATGGTGCAGAGAAAGAAAAAGAAAGAGCTTTTTTGGTTAACGCCATAGGCCCGTATAACCTAAGTGTTGTTTGTAGTGACATAAAAGCTTTGTTGATTCACTTCTCAACAGATTATGTTTTTGATGGTACAAAGGAAGGGCTTTATACAGAAGAAGACGAGCCAAACCCTTTGAATGAATACGGAAAAAGTAAACTCTGGGGAGAGCGTTTCATTCAGGAAAACATGGAAAATTACCTTATTTTTCGCACAAGCTGGGTATACGGAGAGGGAACGCAAAACTTTCTTTATAAACTTAACCAGTGGGCTAAAAATCAGGAATATTTGAGGATTGCCTGCGATGAGTTTTCGGTGCCAACATCTACAAGAACCATTGTAGAAGTGACCCTTAAAGCCATAGAACAAGGTCTTACCGGGCTTTATCATCTTGTGAATTCTGGCTATGCATCCCGCTTTGAATGGACGAGGGAATACTTTAGGCTTAAAGGTATAGATAAGTTTATCTACCCTGCCTATCAATCTGACTTTAACCTTCCTGCCAAAAGACCACGCTTTTCTCCCATGAGTAATGATAAAATATGTAAAAGGCTTGGGATAGAGATAAGGCATTGGAAAGATGAATTGATTGCCTTTTTTCAGTACAGCTATGAAGTCTAAGTAACTAATTCCATATTTCTGGATAAATTTTTGAAATGTGAGACTTCCCAAACCAAAGCTTTTTTTCTCTCCTGGGGCTCTGTCTAATTGGTAAGATTGGGTACCAAAGACATAACAAAATAGAGGAAGGAAATAAGTTCCTTCCTCTATTTAGGATTAAAAATCTCAACAGAATAAGCTTTAGTTTTGTAATTTTAAGCCTTTAGCATCAAGCTCAGGTCTTTTTCAGGCTCTGAGATAAGCCTTATGTTATAGTTTTCCGCTAAGAATGAGACCACGTTTTCAGACAGAAAGGCAGGCAAACTTGGACCAAGAAAGATGTTTTTAATCCCAAGGTATAAGAGGGTAAGCAAGATGGCTACTGCTTTTTGCTCATACCAGGAGACCACCAAAGAAAGAGGAAGCTCGTTTACCCCTACTCCAAAAGCCTGACTCATAGCCAAGGCTATCTGAATGGCAGAATAGGCATCATTACATTGCCCTATGTCTAAAAGCCTCGGTATACCTTCGATATCTCCCAGGTCTTTATCGTAAAATCTGTATTTTCCGCAAGCAAGGGTGAGGATAACGGCATCCTGAGGAACTATTTCTACAAACTTGGTGTAGTAGTTACGACCTGGTTTAGCCCCATCACAGCCACCTACCAGGAAGAAATGTTTAATTTTTCCTGCTTTAACCAGTTCTATTACCTTGTCTGCTACAGAAAGTACTGCGTTTCTGGCAAATCCAACCATAACCTCTTTCCCTGGATTGTCTTCGGTAAACCCAGGCATAGAAAGGGCTTTTTCGATTACCGCAGAAAAGTCTTTACCCTTTATATGAGTTACCCCTGAGAACCCAACCGGACCTAAGGTAAAAACTCTGTCTTTGTATTCTTCCTTAGGAGGCATAAGGCAGTTGGTAGTCATAACGATAGGTCCAGGAAAGTTAACAAACTCTTTTTGCTGGTTTTGCCAGGCAGTTCCATAATTACCGTATAGATGAGGAAATTTTTTTAGCTCAGGATAGCCATGAGCAGGGAGCATCTCCCCATGGGTATAGATATAGATGCCCCTTCCTTCTGTCTGTCTAAGCAGCTCATAGAGGTCCTCTAAGTCGTGTCCAGAAACAAGGATGGCTTTTCCAGCTTTGGTGCCAAGAGGCACTTTGGTAGGCACAGGATGGCCAAAGACTTGAGTGTTTGCCTTATCGAGAAGTTCCATAACTTTAAGGTTTAACTCTCCTACCTCTAAAGCCCTTTTAACCCAGGCCTCTAAGTCTTCTTTTTCCTTATAAACGTCTACCAAAAGCTGTTTAAATTTGCGATAAACCTTTTGGTCCCACACCCCAAGTTTATGGGCATGGTAGGCATAGGCAGCGATACCTTTTAAACCATAGAGCACACAGAGTTTAAGAGAAAAGATGTCTTCTCCCCAAACTTCTTTAAACTTAGGGTCTATTTCATATTCTTTAGCAAGGTTTATCAACTCATCCATGCTTGATGTAGGGATTTTGTCAAACGAGGATTTTACCTGGTAGGTGTTTTCGATTTTTTCTGTTAAGGTAGAAGCTTCCTCGATATAAGCTTTAATTCTTTCAGGGTCAAAATTGACGTTAGTTAGGGTTGCAAACATTCCTTCCAGGATGAAAAAGTCTACTTCTGGGTCGTTATATCCTTTAGGTTGAGCCAAAAGATAGGCCTCTGAGAGCCCGGCCAGGTTATAGATTAGTAAGTCCTGTAAAAGGTCAGCTTCTGGGGTTTTGCCACATACCCCTTTTACTGTACAGGCCTTGCCTCCTGCGGTTTGTTCGCACTGGTTACAAAACATCTTTGCACCTCCTTTTTAAGTTTTTATAGAAAATAAAATAATTTAGAAAAGAAAATTTTTCCTTGACTTGGGTCAAAAAGGACGATACCCTTAGCCTTTCATTTTAAAACCTAACCTATTGACAAAACCATAAAATATTTTAAGTTTTATTTAAACAGACGGTTGGGGGATCGTCTAATTGGCAGGACAGTGGACTCTGGATCCACGAGTGGAGGTTCGAGTCCTCCTCCCCCAGCCATCAACTAAGTTTCTGTAATAAGTTTCATCAGGTAGTCTTTATACTCCCTTTCATTACCTTCTCAAACATTTTCAGCAGTGTTTCAACCAGACAAAATTTAGTAAGTTTGTAGGTTTGTGGTAGGTTTTTGACCTTCAAAATTTAGAAGCCTTTGTTCTGCAAATCTTTATCAACTAAGTAAATCTTTATTGACTTCTTAGAAAGAATTTGTTTAAAATTATTATTATAGAAAAATAAAAAAGGGGGAGGGGCGATGAGTGCACTAAAATCGGTTTTATTTTTAATCCCTTTGGTTTTACTTGTTTCTGGTTCAGTTTTGGCTAAAAATTCTAAAAAAATCCTAATGATCATTGCTCATCAAAATTTTAGGGATGAGGAGTTGTTAATCCCTAAGGAACTCTTTGAAAAAGAGGGTTATGAGGTAGTAATAGCTTCCTCTTCTTTAAAGCCGGCTAAGGGGATGCTTGGGGCTTTGGTAACGCCTCAGATTTTACTTGACCAGGTAGAGGTAAAAGATTATGATGCTATCGTTTTTGTAGGAGGTATAGGAGCTCAAGAATATTTTCATAATACTAAAGCACATAAAATTGCGAAAGAAGCTCTTTCTCAGGGAAAAGTTTTAGGGGCGATTTGTCTTGCTCCCAGAATATTAGCTGAAGCAGGAGTATTAAAAGGTAAAAAAGCAACCGTATGGAGCTCAGAAGGTAAGGTTTTAGAAGAGAAAGGAGCCGAATATACAGGGAAACCTGTAGAAGTTGACGGAAAAGTAGTTACAGGCTCTGGTCCTCAAGCAGCAGAAGAATTTGCAAAAAGCATACTAAAACTTTTAAAATCTTAAAAAATTTTTCATCCTCGAAAATATTTTGAATACCTCAATCTTTCTCGCCCTGCCTTTCTTTATTAAAATTATTTTTCTCAATCCTCAAAATTATCTTTTTAAAAAGGATAAAAAAATATCAACCCTAAATTACCGATAGAAATTTATATCTTTCATTTTTTCCTATTTTCCAATCTGTCTAAACGATTTAATAAATAATTTTATGCCTTTACCTGGTTCAAACAAAGGGTACAGCACCTGGCAAGATACAAGCAAAAAAAAACAGACAGCCAATATGACTTACAAAGGATTTTGTGGATATATAGTGAGATGCCCCCATATACGAGACTGTTATTATGAGAGAGTCTTTTAATTATATGCCCCCATCTTGAGACACCTTTTATGATCACCCTGCAAAACTCCTTTGACCTAAACTCAGGCCCATCGTCTCGCCTAAAAATCCTTGGTGGCCCATACACCTCACAAAGCCTGTCCAAATACTCAGCAACTGTCCTCCCAGTTAGTGAATAATCAACTACCGA
>NZ_ATXI01000019.1 GCF_000421605.1 Thermodesulfobacterium thermophilum DSM 1276 | reverse complement strand
ACCAAGGTTACCTAAGAAACAGGCAAGTTGTCTTTCATAGTAACCATTAGCTTTATTATCAATACTATCTCTAAGGAATATTTCTCTTTCTTTTTTCATGAGAGCGTTTAAGAGGAGTGCAGCAGCCATTTTGATACCCTCTTTTGATTCAATTTTTGAGATTTCACTTAAAACTTTTTCTAAATCTAAGTCTAAGTTTTTCATTTTACAGACCTCCTGGTTAGTTTAGTCTTTTAGGTTTTATGTTATCATTAATTTAAAAAATATTAAAAATTTTTATTATGCCTCTAAAATATTTTATTAAAAGACACAATTTATATTCTACTCCCAGCTCTTCTGTTTAAAATACCAGTTAAAGGGTCTGTATTCATAATTTTTCTTACTGTAGCTAATGCATTTGACAACTGAAGGTTCTTTTTTTCAAGCTCTCTTGTAATGTCAACTATTTGGTCGTTTAGTTTAGACATCTTTTCGATCAACTCACTGTAAGTAATTCGATAGTGCTCTAATATGATAAGATAAAGTTTATTACAAGAAAAAATGTAACCTCTTGATAAAATCTCAGTTTTATCAGATACGTTGAGAAGAAGGTCTATTTGAGTAAAAGAATTTTTAGGTAAAGAGATTTTTTGTTTATTTTTGGTTAAGAAATTTTTTATGTTTTGCTTAATAGGTTTTTCTCTCAGTCCAACTATTTTTAAGAACCCTTTATTACAATCTAAAATTTCCCCTTTTCTATCAATCAAAACCAGCCCTATGTTGCTCAGTTCTAAAAGGTAAAAGTTTATGGTTTCGTTGATTTTTATGAGTATATCAGAAAGATTCATAGAGTTTTAATCTTTCGAGCGACTTCTACTGCTTCTTTGGCATCTTTAGCCCAGAAGTCGGCACCGATTTTTTTATACAAATCAGGCATGAGATTGAAGGCAATGCCACCTACCATTATTTTAGGGACATAATCTCCTAAACTTTTCAATGAATCGATGATTTTTTTAGCCTTGATAAGATTGAAGGGCATGGTAACAGAAATAGCTACTAATTTAGGTTTAATTTTCTTTACTAATTTAATCAACTCTTCCTCAGGAACATTAGCCCCTAAATATAAAACATCCCAACCATCCATCTCAAGAAAGTCTGCTACCATTCTGCAACCAAGCTCATGGAATTCATTGGGTGCAGCTGTGACAATAGCCCTAAGTTTGCTTTTTTGGGTTTTAGAAAATAGAAGATAGAGGTTTGCTATAATTCTTCCTACAATAGAGGTGGCAAGATGTTCTTCTGCTACTGAGATTTTACCTTGTTCCCATAGGTTTCCAACATCATAAAGGGCAGGTTGAATTATATTTAAATAAAAGTCTTGAAGATCCTCTGGTCTTTTTACGATCTTTTTGGTAAATTTTAAAGCTTTTTCAAAATCCCCTTCTAAGATGTAATAAAGAAATTAATTTTTCTTTTCTTCCCATTCGCCTTCAAGTTTTATGGTGAAAACAGCTTCATCTTTGGATAAATCTATCATTTTTTCGTGTTTTTCAATAAGCCAATCATAGGTTTTCATTATTTCATCAGAGTTTGGTTTTGAAAGAAATTTTTTAATGGCCTCTTTCCAGGTTTCTAACTCAACTAAAAAGTAATCATAGGTAAAGCCATGGTTATGGTAGACCGGTAAACCCATGGTACCATTCTTACAAGCAGTTCAAACATCGAAAACTTAAACACATTGATCATAAAATTTACGTGATGTCTATGATTATCAAACATCAGCTGTAAAGAGTTTCCTCCGATTAAATAGAAAATGTCTTTTCTTTTAGACATCTGTGTGTTAACAAAATTGAGCATAAGATCTTTGTTTTTTTCGTAGTCTTCTGCCGCTTCTAAAGATACAGGCAACAGTTTTTCAGCTTCTTCAATAAGTTCTTTTATCATAGATTAGACAAACAACAAACTCTATTTTTTCCTTCTTTTTTGGCTTTATACATGGCATTATCTGCTATTTCTATCAAATCTTGAGGGGTCACTATATCCTTATTGATAGCTGCCACCCCACAGCTGATGGTTATAGAAAGGGTTTGGTTTGGGTTTATTTCAATTTGTTCTTTAGCTACCGCTTCTCGGATCCTTTCTGCTATTTCTATAGCTTGTTGAGCGTCTGTTTCAGCAAGTAATACAACAAATTCCTCTCCACCAAACCGAAACACTAAATCGTTTTTTCTAAGATTCTTTTTTATTATCATAACTAAAGTTTTCAATACCAAATCTCCTGTTATATGTCCGTATTGATCGTTTATTTTTTTAAAGTTGTCTATGTCAATAAAGATGATACTAAATTTCTTCTCATATCGTTTAAAATCTTCAAAGGAGTTTTCTAACATTTTATAAAAAAATCGCTTGTTGTAAGCACCAGTAAGAGGGTCTTTAACTGTCTCTTGTTCAAGGATTAGAGTATATAATCGGGTTCTTAATAAGATATAAAGTTTGGCCTTTAATTCTATTTTTTCTATAGGAATTCTGATCAAATCGTCGACGATTTCATACAACGTTTTTTCCGCAAGACTAAGGTCGTCTTTAGTAGTAAGTAGAATCACCGGTAAAAACAAGGGAAAGACCTTTTTCTTGATTTCTAAGAGCTCTTTTTGTCGTTTCTTTAGCTCAACTCCATCGATAATTATCAGGTCAAAGTTTAAATTCTTAATATCGTTTTTTTCATTGATGATAGTATATTTTGAGCTTAATTCTTTTACAAGTAAAGCATAGTTTGTTTTATTAGAAACTAAAATTAGTATCTTTTCCATAGTTCACCTTGCTAAAGATTTAATTATAGCTAAAAATTCTTTGATAACTATCGGTTTGACAATAACTCCTTTTGCACCTCTTGTTAGGCTTTCTTCGTTGATTTTGGGATTATTACAACTGGATAGAATATAAAAGGGTTTGTTTAATAGCCTTAATTTTTCGCAGTAATCCCAGATGTTATTGTCATACCCTGCTATATCAATAAAAGCTATATCAAAATAAGGGTCAATTAATATCTTATCCAGGTCTTCATATGAGGAAGCTTTGATGGTGTTATATCCTTGTTTTTGTAAAAAATCAGCCATCAACTCAAGATTTTTAATTAGTTTACTTAGTATTAAAATAGTTTTCATTTTAAGTTTCTTCGATAGAAATTGGTGCACCAGACAAAATATTTTGCATGTTTTTGAGAGGCTCTCCTACCTTTATACCATATTTGGTTATTTGAAATTCTCTTAGGGTTTTTTCGAAATCTCCCAGCCTTTTTTTAAGAACTCCTATTGCTCTCCGGAGTTCTCCTTTAATTTCCATGTATCTTAAAATGATTACATTGTCTGCAAGATAGCTTATGTCTTCTTGGGCAATTTGAAACTCTCCTGTGATTTTTTTGGTTTCTGTAGGCAGGAAAACAGTGACTCCCTGATTGTTTAAATACTTACATAAGGCATGAAGGTGGGTGGTAAGGTCAGCACCTCTAACAGAAAGTTTATAACCAGAGGTTGAATCTATCATAACTATTTTAGTTTTTCTCTTTTCTACATCTTCTTTCACTAATTGAGCAAAAGAGCAAGGAGTGTAGATTAGAGGTTCTATTTTTTTAATTTCAAGGGTGCCTTTATCTATCATACTTTTTATGGGTATGTTAGTTGAAAGAGCTCTTTCTATAATTTTCTCGACCGATTCTTCAAAAGTGTAAACCACACTTCTTTCCCCTCTCCCAGAGGCCTCTTTTATAAACTGTAGGCCAAGGGTGGTTTTACCTGTTCCTGATGGCCCTGATATGATGGTTACCGTGCCTCTTTCAATACCTCCGTAAAGAAGCTCATCAATCTCTGGTATACCAGACGAAAGCTTCTCAAAATTAATATTTACCTCCTTTTCTGTAAAAAGAAGTCTTGGAAAGACGACTATACCTCGGTTGTTTTTAATTTCATAGTAATGTTGACCTGGAAAATAATCAGATCCTCTGTATTTTTTTACTTCTAATTGCCTCCCTATTTCAGAAAAGGATAGTTCAATGATACCATCAGCTAAAAACCTTAAATCACTGTCAGGCGCCTCTGCACTTGCTTCAGCTGTAAAAAGCACTGTGGCCCCATTTTCTGTAAGAAATCTAAGAAAAGATAAGACCTGCCTTCGAAACTGGAAGACATCGGTAGCCAAATATCTAAAGTGAGTCATAGAATCAATTACCACCCTTTTAGGTTTTAAAGCTTCAACTTTCTCTTTGATAGCCTGGGTCACAGGCTCTCTTTCTACCTCCGCTGGTGAAAATATATCATAGTATTCCAGCTCTATAAAAAACTTTGAAGATGGACTTAAGTCGAGAAAATGAACATTTTCAAGCTTTAGCCCAAGTTTGCCAGCATTTTTCCTTATCTGTTCTTCTTTTTCACCTAAGGTTACAAATAAACATGGTTCCCCTTTTTTACTGCCTTCTTCAAGAAAATGTAAACAAAAGGTAGTTTTACCGTTCCCAGGACCTCCTGTGATAAGATAGGAATTATACTCTAAAAAGCCTCCGTATAAAATTTCATCTAATCCTTTTATACCTGAAGAAAGTTTTACCCCTTTGTTATGGTTCTTCATATCCAAATGCCTCCTTTTGTAAGGTCTTTTATTAAAAATTTTATTCAAAAAATACTTAAGGTCAAATCTCTTTTTAGGATCTTGACCTAAAGCAAAAAACGTTGCTTGAACGGTTAATTCGTGGTAGAATTTTTTAATATAATATCATTAGTATAGGGAATTTTTATGGAAACAGCGGTAATAGATGGTGTAACCCTTTATCTTAGCTATCCTGATGAGCTTGACATTCCAGTTTATGAAAGAAAAGGTATTTTAGACCAAATACTTGCTTGCTGGCTAACCGTAGATGAAAAGGATTTACCTCTTACCCCCAGGTTAGTAGGTAAACCAGGGGTAGGGAAGACAACCCTTGCTTATTTAGCTGCTAAAAAACTTAACAAGCCGGTCTATATTTTTCAGGCTACGGTAGACACAAGACCAGAAGACCTTATCGTTACCCCTGTTATTTCAGAGGACAAAAAGATAAGATATATGGCAAGCCCCATTGTTTCTGCGATGATTAAAGGAGGAGTGGCTATTATCGATGAAGCAAACAGGATGAGCGAAAAATCTTGGGCCTCTTTAGCCCCTCTTCTTGATAGTAGAAGGTACGTAGAGTCTGTGGTTGCAGGGATTAAGATAAAGGCTCATAAAGAATTTAGGCTCTGTGTTACGATGAACGAAGATGCCTCTACCTTTGAGCTTCCAGAATATATCCAATCAAGGCTTCAACCTCAAATTTTTATAGATTTTCCTGAAGCTGAAGAGGAAAGATATATCCTTAAAACTAACCTTCCTTGGCTGGATGAGACCACGGTAAATTATATCGTAGATTTTCTTCAGATAACCCATCAATATGGAGAGCCTTACAGCGTAAGAGATGGGGTAAACATAGGAAGGTATGTAGCTAAGAAATTGATTTTTTTAAACCAAACCTCTCCTGCTACTCAGATAGCTGTTTTAGAGGTTTTAAAAGAGGCTATTTCTCTTATTTTAGGACCACAGGCTCTGGTCTTTTTCAAAGAATTTATCGAAAAAGGTAGAAAGTTTAAAAAGCCTACTCTTTTTCCTTTAGACTGATGCTTAAGGTTGACCTAAAACAGGGGAAGTTTCCTCTTTTTCTACTACCTTTTTTCCCAGAAAATCTTGAGATTACCCAAGGGATCTCTAAGGAACTTCACCGGTTAAACCCTGAGGCTGTAGCTTTAGTCCTTCCACCTTTTATCAAAGAAAAATGGCTGTCTGCCGTAAAAATCCTTCCTACCATTACTACCTTAGAAATTAACTACCAGGACGGAAGCTTAGAGTACCTTATAGTTTCCCCGTTATGTCCTTTGGTTGAAGCTACCCGCTATGCTTTAGAGTATAAAAAAGACCTTTTTTTTATAGATTTACCCTGCAAAGAAGAAGGCTCTGTTGAGATAGATAAATTTCTTTCTCCCTATTTTTTGCCTGCGATGGGTTATCAGACTTATACCCAAACTCTTATTTCTGGTTGGGGTAATCAGGGAGTAATCCCTGAGGTTACGGTTAAAGAGCGTTATATAGCCAATAAAGTGGCTCAACTTGCAAAAGAAGGCTTGGTTGCTGTGGTTTTGCCTTATGCCTTTGTTTTAGGGGTGTTAAAGGCTTTAGAAAATCCGGACAACCTGTGTTTTTTCCCACAAAAACAGCATGTAGAAATAAATCTTTATCGTTTACATATCCAAAGTATAAGAGAAATACTATCTGAGCCAGGGTTTTTCCAACAGTTTTACGAAGAAAACCGGGAACGTGTCGCAGAAGCCCCATCTTTTTGGATAGAAAGAGTTTTTCTTTGGGAAGAGGTTTTAAAAAAGGCCATAACTAAGTTTAAAGACGAAACCGGAACTGAGTTTTCTCCTAAAGATTTAAAGGTATTGGGCCAGTTTCTTAGAAACTATCTTTTAATTAAAGGGGCTTTTTTCCCTGAGCTTCTTGATTTGATCGTTGCGGCAAGAGGGGTAGGAGGAGACGAGTTTGCCTTTTGGGTCTGGGAGATAGCAACAGCTTATGAATTAAAAAAAGAAGGTATAGCTTATCCTGAGATCAAGCTTTCTCCTGAAGAGTTAAACCTGCCTGTTAAAAGGCTCAGGTTGTTTAGAAAGATAAGAAGTATAAGGGCAGGACTTAGGTTTTTAAAAAAGTTTGCTTCTCGAGAAGAAAGAAAGACCTTTGCTCAAAAATTTTCTGGTAAAACCATCTGTTCTTTTCCACCAGAAGACATAGTGGTTGAAACCTTTGGTAAAAAAGCCTCAGAAAAAGGGCTTAAAGTCATCACAGAAAACCTAAGAAAAATAGAACCTTTTATCTCTTCTCTTAAAGATGGGCTTGACATACGGGAAACCATCAGAAACTGGTTTTTTAAAGAAACCATCTATATAAAAGAAGACCCACAGACCAATGCCAAGATAGGTTCCCTGGTGATCATCTTTGAAGAAGACCCAGACCCTGTTTCAGGAGAAGAAAAGTATCCTTGGAATTTTACCTGGCATGGAGAGCACCATCAGGAGTCTGACATGGCCTTTTATGCTACAGACCCTAAAGAAAAGGTGATAGGTCCAGGAATAGCCAGGGCTAAATATGGAGGTTTTATGTTGACTTACCCCCCAAAAAGGGTTTATGACATCTGGTCAGACCCTCTTTTTTCTCTTGCAGAAAATAAGGCAGAAAGGTTGCTTTTAGCTGCGATAGACTATAGCCTTGAGAAGTATGTTCTTTATATAGCCAAAAAACCTCCTTCAACCTTTGCCAAAAACTGGGCTTACAGACAGGGGAAAAAAGTAATTTTCCTCCCTATAGGGTCTTTTTCTAAAAACCTTTTAGAAAAGATTAGGATCTTTCATGTGCTTGAAGGAGCTCATGTGAGAAAATATGCCCATAAGTTTATCGACAAATAACACCTAAAAATTTTTTCAAAAATTTGACATATATGTCAAAAACATGATATAATATTTTTCATGAGTTATTTGATAGAAACTCACAATCCGGTGATGAAAGAAGTCTATCAGTTGGCCAAAAAGGTAGCGCCTTCAAGTAGTACTGTCCTTATTTTAGGAGAGTCAGGCACAGGAAAGGAGGTTCTGGCTAAATACATACATTTTAACAGCAAGCGTCAGGGGCCCTTTGTAGCGATTAATTGTGCTGCCATCCCAGAAGAGTTGCTTGAGGCTGAACTTTTTGGCTATGAAAAAGGGGCTTTTACCGGTGCTATCAAGACCAAACCTGGTAAGTTTGAAATAGCTAACAAAGGGACGCTATTTCTTGATGAAATAGGTGATTTAAGCGCAAAACTTCAGGCAAAACTCTTAAGGGTACTTCAGGAAAGACAAGTAGAAAGGTTAGGGGCAGAACAGCCTATCAAGGTAGACGTAAGGATTATCGCTGCAACCAACAAGGATTTAGAAAAAGAGGTAGAAGCTGGTAGGTTTAGAGAAGATTTGTTTTATAGGTTAAACGTTATCCCTATAAAAATACCTCCTCTCAGAAAAAGAAAAGAAGATATAGTTCTTTTAGCTAATTTTTTTCTTAAAAAAGTGTGTGAAAGAGAAGGAGTGCCGTTAAAAAGATTGTCTGAAAAGCCTGTCCAGAGACTTTTAGATTATAGATGGCCAGGCAACGTAAGAGAGCTTGAAAATCTGGTAGAAAGACTGGTAATTTTAACTGATAAAGAGATTATAGAACCTGAAGACCTCTCTTATCCTTTTGGGAGTTCTCTAACTTCTGGGGAGAGTGAGGTTGTCAGAACCCCTGTGTCCTTATCTCCCATCTCTTCAAACCAAGAGGGCTTAAGCTTGCCTGACCTTACCGAAGAAGGGATTGATTTGACCAGCCTTATCAAAGAAATAGAGGTTTTTTACCTGAAAAAAGCCTTAGAAAAGGCTTCAGGGGTAAAAACTAAAGCTGCTAAGCTCCTTAAGCTCAACCGAACTACCTTTATAGAAAAACTTAAAAAATATAACTTGGTATAAGTTTTGCTATATAATTAAAGGATGTCTAAGGGGTTAAAACTTGTCGGCTTTTTGTTGTTTTTAGTTTTGCTTTGTTTTGTACCTATAGTGTTTTCTCAACCTGAAAAGACCTCAAATGCAACCAATCAAACCCTTTTGTTTAATTTTACCCTTCCTTATCAGCAAAAGGGAGAGGAGTTATTGCAAGAGATAAAAAATGCCTATGCGAGGAAAGAGTATGAAAGGGTGGTTTTTCTTGCTAAAAAAATGCCTAAGCTTTTTTCTTTAAGACCAGAGGAAAATTTGCTTATTGCAGAGAGTGCATTAAAGGAGGGTTTTTTACAGGAGGCTGTAGATTATGCTCAACGGGTAGCTTCTGTGACTAAAGGGCGAAGTGAGGCCTGCAGGGCTGATCTTATTAGGTTTAAAGCCATGTTTTTGCTGGGTAGAGGCTCTATGATAGCCAAAGAAGTTAAGGAGTTTCTCGATTCCTACTGTGATGAGGCTCAAAAAAAAGAGGCTAAGGTACTTCTTTATCATTTTAAGCTTTTACCTGAAAAAGAGCTAAAAGAAGTTTCATCTCAAGAGATAAAAAAAATTATAAGAGAGATCTACAAAACTCAGGTAGTTTATCTTTTGCGTCAAGGGAAGGTGGATGAAGCAAGGGCAAAGGTTTTTTATTACATAAACGTTTATGGAACACCAGAAGAGACCCCAGACCTCGTTTTAAAACTTGCTGAAGCCTACTTTAAAAAGGGCGAAAGAGAAAAGGCCAAAAATTTGTATCAGCTTATCATCACCCTTTGGGATAAAGGTATCCCCGGTTTAATATCCAAGTTCAGGCTTTATCAGATAGCCTACGAAAAGGAACTTATTAAGGAACTTTTACCCAAACAAACCAAAGAGGATTTACTCTCCTTTGCTGCTCAGATAAAGGCTAAGATGGCTAAAACCCCTTTGGCTGAAGAGGCCCATTTAGTAGAAATAAGAGTCCTTGCAGACCTAAAAAATTATACACTTTTAAGAAAAAGTTCTTTAGAGTTTTTAAAAACTTTTCCCGAAAGCTCAAATCTAAAGGAAGTAACCCAGTTTTACTGCACTTCGATTTCTGAGCTTTTTAAGGAAGGGATTAAGGCTCAACGTATCGCCGAGGTTTTATCTCTGGAAAAGGAAGATAGCGAGTACTTAAACCAAGCCAAATGTGGACAACCTTATTACCTCTTAGGTGACATGTTTTTCGAATACAAACTTTTTACCAAGGCCACCTTAGAGTATATCAAGGCTTTCGAAATCGGTGTTCCCTCTGAACTAAAACCTTCTTTACTTTTAAATTTGAGCTTTACCGCTATAGAGACAGGTGAGATAGATACGTTTTCTTCGATTTTTGGGTACCTAATTTCAAGCTACCAAGAAAAAAGTTTAACCAGCTATCCTTTTTATTTTTATCTAAGGACTTTATATGAAATCAAAAGAAATTTAGGTCAGGCAGAAAAATACCTTTCTCAAGCGCTCTCTTCTAATCTATCAGAGTTTTATAAAAAAAACCTACTTGGGTTTATGTTTTTACAGGCTATTAACAACAAACAGTATGCAAAGGCATGGGCATACCTTCAAAACCCTTATTTTCAACCAGAGCTTAAGGATTATCTAATTCTCCTTTTAGAAACCTTGGGTAAAGATAACATAACCTTTGAAAGAGCTTTGGAGGTAGCTAAACAAAGGTTTCCTAAGGAACCTAAAATAACCTTGATAGAGATATATTACTTGGAGAAAAAAGGAAAGGTAGGAACGGCAGATAAACTATGGGAAAGGTTAGCTGAAGCTTCTGATTTAGAAAAAGAACTTGCTGAGGTTTATAAAAAAAACAAAGAACTGGTAGAAAAGGCCCAAAAACTGGTTTTTTAGGATAAAGATGAAGGGAATGGTTGTTTTAATCGGTAAAGGCGTAGAGGTAAAACTTTTAAAAGACCTTTTAACAGAAAGAGGGATAGAAACTATCTTGTTTTCTCAAGAAGAAATATTTCCCAAGGTAGACCCAAACAACATAGATGTTTTGGTCTATGAATTAGAGTATGAACAGACAAAAAACTTAGAGGTGTTAAACAGACTTTTTAAACAAGGTTTCAAAAACATCGTCTTTTTAGCAGAAAAGGCAGACTTAGAGGATGCCGTTGAATTTGTAAAGCATGGCGCTTATGATTTTAAGCTTCTTTCTACCCCTCTTGAACTGATAGAAAAAACCGTGCTTTTTGCTTTAGAAGATAAAAGAATCTTGTGGCAAGAAGAAACCTTCCTTACAAAAAACCCTTACATGTTAGACATTTTAAAAAAGCTTGAAGTAGTAGCCCAAAGTAAAGCTCCTGTTCTTTTGTTAGGGGAATCTGGTACAGGAAAAGAACTTCTTGCTAAGTATATACATCAAAAAAGCCCACGAAGGTTTGGGCCTTTTATCGCTATCAACTGTGCTGCCCTTCCAGAAACCCTTCTTGAGTCAGAACTGTTTGGCTATGAAAAAGGAGCTTTTTCAGGGGCTAATTTTAGAAAAAAAGGTAAGATAGAATTGGCAGAAGGAGGCACCCTTTTTTTAGACGAAATAGCTGAAATGCATCCTTCCCTTCAAAGTAAACTGCTCAGGGTTTTGCAAGAAGGTGAGGTTGATAGACTTGGGGGATACCATCCTATTAAGGTAGATGTTAGGTTTTTAGCGGCAACCAACAGAGACATAGAAAAGGAGGTCAAGGAAGGGAGGTTTAGGTCAGACCTGTTTTATAGATTAAACGTCATAACCGTCAAAATTCCTCCGTTAAGAGAAAGAAAGGAAGACGTCAAATTTTTGTCAAAATTTTTTCTGGAAAATTTTTCCCGTATGTACAAAAAGAGTTTACAGGGTTTTTCTGAGGAGGCTCAAAGGTTTTTGATGGATTATTCTTTTCCTGGGAACGTAAGAGAGTTAAAGAACATGATAGAAAGGGCGGTGCTTACCTGTGAAGGAGGTTTGATAGAGGTTAAACATCTGATAGATCCTTTTTCTCAGCATGAAAGTTTAGCCCGTAATTTAGGCATAAATTTTGATAATAAACAGACAGAGCCAGAGGTAAAACCTTTAGAGGTACTTGAGAAAGAGGCTATCATGAAGGCTTTAGAGGTAGCTAAAGGTAATAAAACTAAGGCAGCTGAGCTTTTAGGAATTACGGTTAGGACCCTAAGAAACAAGTTAAAACAATATGAAAACGAAAAAGGTTTCGAACGGAGGTTTTAAGGAATGTGGGGCTTATTTGAAAAGACTTTTAACACGGTAAGATTAGCTCTAAATTTAAGGGCTAAGAGACATAGCTTGCTTGCCTCAAACATAGCCAATGTTGATACCCCCGGTTATCAGAGAAGGGACTTACCCTTTGAAAAGATTATGAAGACCTATCTTTCAAACGAACCTAACCTTAAAACCACCAGGCCTAAACATCTTACCGGAAAAGAATCACTTGTCAAAAATTTGACAGAAACTTCAGAGAGATGGCAAACCTTAGGTACTCCTAACAACGTGAGCTTGGAAGAGGAGATAAGTGCTCTTACAGAGAATCAGTTGATGTATGAAGCTACGTTGCAGGCTTTAGCCAAGGAGTTAGAAAGGTTAAAAGAGGCTATTACCGAGGGAGGTAAATAAGGATGAGGCTTTTAGATGTTTCTAAGGTTGTTGCAAGTGGGCTTTTTGCACAAAGAACCAGGTTAAACGTAGCAGCTACCAACATTGCTAACGCTCAAGTTACGCGCACCTTAGAAGGAGGTCCTTATAAGGCCAAAAATGTAGTTTTAAAGGCTGTCCCTTTTAATCCAAAGGATTCAAAGGAGAGTCCGTTAAGG
Organism: Thermodesulfobacterium thermophilum DSM 1276; assembly: GCF_000421605.1. Classification (GTDB taxonomy): domain Bacteria; phylum Desulfobacterota; class Thermodesulfobacteria; order Thermodesulfobacteriales; family Thermodesulfobacteriaceae; genus Thermodesulfobacterium; species Thermodesulfobacterium thermophilum. The sequence goes on along the minus strand of NZ_ATXI01000019.1, from coordinate 9,195 downwards.
CTGGTAAAAGTAGAAAAGATAGAGGATAGCAAAGCTCCTTTTAAGGAGGTTTACGACCCAGGACATCCAGATGCAGATTCAAGGGGAATTGTTAAATATCCTAACGTAGATGTGATTACCGAGATGGTTGAGCTTCTTTCTGCAGGCAGGGCTTATGAGGCTAATCTTTCTGTGTTGTCTACCTCTAAAAGTATGACCCAGAGAACTTTAGAGCTTTTAAAATAAAATGGAGGTGAAATAAACCTATGAAGGTTAATCCCTCGTTGTTAGGTAACTATCAAAAGGTTGATAACCTTATTCAGAAGGATAAGGTAGAAGGCCTAAGTTTTAAAGATTTTTTGATGGACAAATTAAAAGAGGTGGATGATTCTCAGAAAAAGGCTCTGGCTGCTATCGAGGCTTTGGCCAAAGGAGAAGATATAGACCTTTCTGATGTAGCTTTAAGTATTTCCAAGGCTGATACCAATTTTAAACTTCTTTTGAGAATAAGGAATAAGGTGCTTGAGGCTTATCAAGAAATCATGAGGATGCAAATCTAACGTCTTAGGGGAAGTTTGGTATGGCTATGCCGAATCTTAGGGAGTTGCCAGCTCAACTAAAGGATTTTTGGACAAGGTTAGATAACCGAAAACGCTTTATGTTGATAGGGGGTAGCTTAGGGCTTACCCTACTTTTGGTTTTAGGGGTTTGGTTTATTTCTAAACCAAGTTGGGGTTTACTTTACCGGGGGATGGATGAAGTTACCAATCATCAGATTATTCAATATTTAAAGGAACAGAAGATTCCCTACAAGGTTGACCCAGATGGAAGTATTTACGTTCCTAAGGATAAAGTGCCTGAGCTTCGTATGGAGATAGCAGGAAAAGGGCTGGTAGGTGGGTATCGAGGTCCAGGGTTTGAGCTTTTCGATAAAGAACAGATGGGTCTTACTGAGTTTCAGGAAAAGGTGAACTACCAGCGAGCTTTAGAGGGTGAGCTGGCAAGAAGTATTCAAGGAATAAAAGGGATAAAGTCAGTCAGAGTCCACTTAGCTATGCCTAAGGAAAGCCTTTTTATCGAGGAAGAAAAACCTCCTAAGGCCTCGGTTTTGATAGAACTTCTTCCTGGATATGAACTTACTCCCAGTCAAATAAGAGGCATCATCAATTTTGTAAGTGGGGCAGTTCCTAAGCTTGACCCAAAGAATGTAACCATCGTAGATGCCACCACCGGGAAAAGCATCAAACTGCCTTCTGAAGAAGAGGAGTTTACCACCACTCAGCTTGCTTACAAAAAAAAGATAGAAGAGGAGTTTAAGACCAAGATAGAAGACATGTTAGAAAAGGCTTTAGGTCCGGGTAAAGTGGTAGCTCAGGTTGCGGTAGATCTTTCTTTTGATAAGGAAAAGCTGTTAGAAGAGACCTACGACCCAGAAGGTACCGCGGTGGTTTCTGAAGAGGCAGAAGAAGAGCAAAAGACCTCCAGGGGCCCTGCTGAAGGAGGGGTGGCAGGGGTTAAAGGAACTCTGGAACAAAAGTTTGAGGCAACCTCCCCAGAGCAAAGCCAGGGAGAAACTTATTCTAAGAAGAGGATGGTTAGAAACTATGAGGTCAGTAAAAAGGTAAGAAACCTTGAAATTTCGCCAGGAGGTATTAAAAAAATAAGTGTAGCGGTGTTGGTTGACAAGTCAGTCCTTCCAGATAACTCTACAGAAAAGGTGGTATGGTTGGAAAATTTGGTAAAAGGTGCTATTGGATATAATCCAGATAGAGGAGATGAGGTTAAGGTTGAGGCTAAAGAATTTTCAAAACCACCGGTGGTGAAACCTGGGATGATGGATTATGTAGGTAAATTTTATAAACCTTTATTGTTGATTTTAGGTTTGATAGTGCTTTATCTTCTGGTGATACGACCATTGCTAAAGAGTATCGCTCCTAAGCCTGCACCAGCTCCAGGTATAGAACCAGTTGCAGAGGCTGTTCCTCCTACTTTAGAAGCTAAGGTTGCTGAAGAGGAGGGGCCTTTACCACAGGAGATAGCCTTAGGTATTATACACAGTCAACCTGAAAAGGCTGCTATGTTGGTTAAAAAATGGCTTTTAGAAGAAAGTTTAGAAGAAAGAAAGAAGGCTTTGGCAGAGGCTGGGTAATAGGTTATGGCTAAAATAAACCCTGATAAGCTTACAGGTCCTCAAAAGGCAGCTATTTTTCTCATGTTGATGGGAGATGAGTTTACCTCTCAGGTTTATAAATATTTAGACGAAGACGACATAAAACGTATCGGTATAGAGATGGCAAGGATTGAGTACATCCCTGCTGAAGCAGTAAAAAAAGTACTTGAAGAGGCTAATATCGAAGCTAAGGAAATGTTAGGAGATGTGACCATTTCTCCTGAAGATTTTTTGAAACAGTCACTTATCAGGGCTTATGGTGAAAAAGGAAAAGAAATTTTTGAAGAAATTAAAAAGGAGATAGGGCCAGAAACCTTTAAGAAACTTAAAAAGCTTGACCCTAAAACTATAGCGAGTTTTTTATCAAACGAACATCCTCAGACTGTTGCCATAATTTTGGTTCACTTAGACTCAGAACTCTCAGGACAGGTTTTACAGTTTCTACCTGACAAGCTTAGGGCTGAAGTACTTTTAAGAATAGCGCTTTTAAACAAGGTAGACCCAGAGATCGTTAAAGAGATAAGTGATGCCTTAGAAAGTGAACTTCAGAGTGTGGGAGGAGCTTTGGGTAAAAAAATCGGAGGACCAGAAAAAGCAGCAGAGGTTCTTTCACATGCAGGAAGAGAACTGGAAGATGAAATCTTAAGTGAGATAGAAGACGAAAACCCAGCCTTAGCAGAAGAAATCAGAAAATATCTGTTTACGTTCGAAGACTTTCTCAACGTGGACGACTTTGCTATTCAAACCTTGCTTAGAGAGATTTCTACTGATGATTTGAAATTGGCTTTAAAAGGGGCTTCACCTGAGATCAGAGAAAAGTTCTTCCGGAACATGAGTAAACGAGCAGCAGACCTTATGAAAGAAGAGCTTGAAATGATGGGTCCTGTAAGGATTAGTGAAGTAGAAAAGGCTCAGCAAAACATCATCAGGGTGGCTAAAAAGTTAGAGCAAGAAGGTAAGATCATCCTTAGTAAAGGTGAGGAGGAGTTTGTCTAAGGTACTGAAGAGTCATAAAATTTCTTGTTTTGAACTTTTAACTCCAGATCTAACTCCCTCAGAAGAGGAAAGCTTTAAATCTATCCTTAGAGAACAGGAAGAAACCAACAAAGATTCTAACAAAAAAGCCTCTACTGTTTCTCCAGAAGAGTTGTTAGAACAAAGGCTTAAAGAGGCTTATGAAAAGGGATATCAGCAGGGATTTGAGTTGGGGAAAACTGAGGGGTTCCAGGCAGGGTATCATGAGGGATTAACCAGAGGATACGAAGAAGGAAAGGTAAAGGTTGAAGAAGAGCTAAAGACTAAATATCAAGAGTTAGAGGAAGCTCTAAAAAGGGAATTTCAGCTTAAGTTGGAAGAAGTTTCCGAATTTTTAAAAAATTTAGCGAAAGAGGCCCAAACTCTTGTTTTAAACCTGGATAAAGAGGTTTTAACCTTAGCGTTAAAGATTGCTCAAAAGATGGTTTTAAAAGAAATAACCATGGAAAAAGAAACCACCCTTAACTTGATAAAAGAGGCTTTAAATTATATAGCTGAAGGAATAGAAATTACCCTAAAGGTTAACCCTGAGGAGTTTGTTTTTATAAAGGAAAATCTTCCTCAGTTAGTTGGTCTTTCCTCGAAAATCAATCTTATCGCTGATCCTAATATTTCTAAGGGAGGGGTTTTTATAGAAACTGCTTTAGGTGTGGTTGATGCCACCTTAGAAAAGAGATGGGAAAGGCTTTTAGAGGAGCTTTTTAAGGATGAGGGTTAAAGATTTAGAGGTTTATTTAAAAAGGTTAGATAATATTCTACCTTTTGAGGTTTATGGCTATGTTACCAAGGTGTTAGGGTTGACTGTAGAAAGTACAGGGCCTTTTTTAAAGGTAGGAGACCTTTGTAAGGTTGAAGGCCAGGAAAAGAGAGTTTTGGCTGAGGTAGTAGGTTTTAACGATAATCGTTTTATCCTTACAGCCTTAGGAGAGTTAAAGGGGATAGAGGTTGGGGCTAAGGTTTATCCCTTAGGGTCTTCTTATGCCCCGGTAGGAGAAAAATTTTTAGGAAGGATAGTTAATGCCTTAGGAGAACCTTTAGACCAGGGTCTATCTCCAAAGGCTTCAGACTTATATCCTCTTTATGGAGAACCTTTAAAACCTCTGGAAAGAGCTCCTATAAAAGAGATTTTAGACGTAGGGGTAAAAGCTATAAATGCCCTTTTGACGATAGGAAGGGGCCAGAGGATGGCTATCATGGCAGGCTCTGGGGTTGGAAAAAGTACTTTGCTTGGGATGATCGCCAGATATACAGAGGCTGATGTTAACGTGATAGCCTTGATAGGAGAGAGAGGACGTGAGGTAAGAGAGTTTATCGAAAGGGACTTGAGGGAGAGTATTAAAAAATCGGTGGTGGTTGTGGCTACTTCTGATGAGGCTCCTTCTATGAGGATAAGGGCAGCTTATTATGCTATGAGTTTGGCTGAATATTTTAGAGATAAAGGTTTAAGGGTACTTTTGCTTATGGATTCCCTTACCAGATTTTGTATGGCAGGAAGAGAAATAGGATTAGCCTCAGGAGAACCTCCTACTGCCAGAGGTTATACCCCTTCTGTGTTTGCCATGCTTCCTAAGGTGCTTGAAAGGGCAGGAGCTAAGGTTGGGGGAGGAGACATCACCGCTATCTATACCGTGCTGGTTGAAGGAGATGATTTTAACGACCCGATCGCAGATGCAGTTAGAAGTATCGTAGATGGTCATATTGTCCTTTCCAGAGATCTTGCCCATGAAGGGCATTATCCTCCGATAGATGTCCTTGCCAGCATAAGCAGGTTGATGAAGGACATCGTCCCCAAAGAACATTTAGAATTGGCCTATCAAACCATTTCTGTGCTTGCTACCTATAAAAAAGCCGAAGACTTGATTAACATAGGTGCCTATGTAAAAGGTTCTAACCCTGAAATAGATAGGGCTTTATCTTTGATAAAACCTTTAAAAGAATTTTTGAGACAAAACTTGGACGAAAAGTATGATTTAGGTACTTCTCTAACACTTCTCAAGAATGTTTTAGCAGGATAAAATGAAAAATAAACTCAAGGTTTTCAAGACCTTAGCTTGGTATAAGGAGCTAAAGGAAGAACAAGCTAAAGCTAAGATGTTACAGGCTAAACAGGTTTATCAAAGCCTTTTGGCAGAAAAAGAAAAAATGATAAAGGAAAAAGAAGAAGATTTTAAAGATTTACAGACAGAAAAGGTCTTAACAGCAGAAGAATTAAAAGCCTACTTAGAAAGGTTAGAAGTTTTTTTTTCGGAAAAAGAACAGTTAGAAAAAAAGATAGAAGCTCAAAAAAGGGAGTTAGACTTACTTTTAGAGGAGTTGAGGCAAACCCATCAAGAAAAAAGGGTAGCTGAGGTTTTAAGGGATAAAACTTACAGACTTTTTTATGAAGAAAGTTTAAAAAATTTTTATCGGCAGATGGATGATCTTATGATGCTTAAAAGAGGAAAGTAGATGAAAAATAAGTTTGAGGAAATTCTAAAGAAAGGGTTAAGACCTTTAGAAAGCATGAGGTTTCTTACCAGAACTAAAAATCTTTTTTTGTTTTTGTTTGGTTTAGGGATTTTTAAGTTGTTTTTAGCTTTACTGATTTTTGGGGTGCATGTTTATGAATTAAGTGCAAAGGAAGAGAAATTACCCGCAGGTTGTCCTCCTGATTTTGCAGATTTTCTACAGGTAGAAAGGCAAAGGCTTAGTGATAAAGAAAAGGAGTTAAGGTTAAAACAAGAGGAATTGAAACTTTTAGAAGCCCGTATTCAGGAGCAACTAACCTCTTTAAAAGAGTTAGAGGCTTCAGTAGAAGAAAAACTAAACAGGATCCAGGCAGTCCAGGATGAAAGGACCAAACTTTTAGTCAGGGCTATTTCTGAGATGAAACCTTCTAAAGCTGCAGACATGTTGATAAACATGGACAAGGATATGGCTGTTAAAATCCTTTCACAGCTGAAAAGCTCCCAGGTAGCAAGTATTTTAAGCGCTATGCCTCCAGATAAAGCAGCCTCCATTTCAGAAAGCCTCTCAGGTAAGGAAGGTGAAGAATAGATTATTCAAAGACTACCAAATTTTTCCCCAGATTTTTAGCTTTGTAAAGCCTTTGATCTGCTATTTTGTATAGATCATCCAAGTTATCTGTGTCTTCAGGTAGGCTTGCTACGCCAAAACTTGCGGTGATGTTTATGGTATTATCGTCTAAATTGATAGGTGTCCCCTCGATGATAAGTCTAAGTCTTTCAGCCAGTCTACGGGCTTCATCCTTATCGGTGTGAGGTAGGATGATCATAAATTCTTCCCCTCCCCAGCGGCCAAGTAAGTCCATCTCCCTTGTGTTATTTTTAAGTATGTTAGCTATTTGTTTTAATACGAGGTCTCCGTTAAAATGTCCAAACCTGTCGTTTACAGCCTTAAAGTTGTCAAGGTCTACGAGAACGATAGAAAAGGTTCCCCCTTTCCTTTTCCATATACTGAATTCTTTTCTTAATACTTCTTGCAGAAAAAGTCGGTTATAAACCTTGGTAAGGTAGTCGGTATGGGATAACTCTTTTAGTTTGTTGATAAGATAGAGGTTAAAAAAGTAAAAAGAAAAGTTGCTGAGCATCTTTTTGATGTTTTCTTTTTCAAGGTCATTTAAAGGCATCTTTCTTATAAGGCTAAAAACCCCTACCACCCTTCCTTCTAAAATCAAAGGATAACAAAAGAAGTCTAAATCTTTTTCAGCTTTGACCTTTGGACAAAGTATCTCTGTTTTTTCTATCAAAATACCATGGCTGTAAGCTTTACATTCGTTAGCCTTATTCTCTATGCAACCTTTCCACAGATCTTGGTCTCCTTCTACATAGGTTGAAAGGATCTCCCCTGTTTCTGGAGAGATTTCCAAAAATTGAAGGGTGTCTATAAAGTTTAAGAGATATTTAGAGAGAACAGAAAGGGCTTCTTTCTGAGATTTACAAAGGGTTAATTCTTTGTTAAGGGTTTCAAGTTGATAGATTGGTTTTAACTTGCTTGAGATCACAACATAAGGTTTGTCAAGGATCAACCTAAAGGCATAGGTTTCTACCGGTATTTTCTCTCTGTTTTTAGTAAGATAAAGCCTTTCTCCTTTTATTTCTTTTCCTTCGTTGGCTACCATCCGCAGGTTGGTTTTTATTTGTTGATATGGCAGATAGACGATGTCATAGATGGTTTTATAAGCCATCTCTTTTTGGTCATAATCAAGACAGGATAACACTGTATGGTTATAAAACTTAAAGGTTCCATCTTCAGGGTCTACCACCAAAATTAAACTGTCGATAGAGTTGATCAGTTTTTGGATAAACTCTGCATGGGATTTTAATTCGGTTAAATACCGATGGTTATGGGTGATATCTCTTAAAACAAGATGGATTTTACCTCCCCCTTCGAGGTGAAGTTTAAGGTATGAGCCTGAAACCTCAAAAATATGTCCGTTTAAACTTTTTATAGTTTCTTTATGGACTTTGTTAAGTTTTTTTATTTTGCCGAATACACGGTACCAGTCTTCTTGGTCAAAAATCTCAAGTACACTTTTTTCGTCTATCGTTTTCCCAAAAATTTCGTGAGCTTTAGCATTTCCCCAGTATATTACCTGTTCATAACCTAAGTCTAAGATTTCAAGCGCTATTTCAGGGAGTATATAGAGTAAGTCTTTGGCTTGTCTGAACTTATTTTCCATATAAGAGGCATAGGTTTCTTTAGCCATACCTAATAAATCTCGAGTCGAAATGATCCCTACAGCCCTTCCCTCTTCATCAACGATTACTAAGTGGTTGACCTTAAGATTTTTGAACTTAAGTTTTATTTGTGAAATAGGGTCGCTTTTAGAGGCTGTGTAGACCTCTTTTAAGGCTACGTTGCCAATTTTTTCGGAAAGATTGCTCAACTCCAGTTTAAAGATGAAATCTTTTTCAGTAAGTATTCCTACAGGTTTTTTGTTTTCATCAACTATAGGCACAGCCCCTATGTTCTTTTCTACCATCAAACTTAAGGCTTCCTGTAAAGTACAATCGGGATTGAGATAATAAAGAGATTTGTTTTTAGTAAAATGGGCTGCGGTGATTTCTTTTTTGAAAAGCTCTGGGTCTAAAATTTCAAAGATATCTTTGTGGGTTATTATCCCTCGATAGTTTCCCTTTTGGTCTACCACTATCAGCCTTCTTATACCATACTCTATCATGATGGTAAGGGCTACTGCTAACGGACGGTCTTCACGTATTTTTACCAGATTTTTTTGTGCAAAGTTTCTGACCTTTTCATTTAAGGGAATACCTGCTACTAAACATTTTATCAGGTCTCTTTCTGTAAAGATCCCTGTGGGAAAATGGTTCTCTAAAAGGACCACAAAGGTCTCTCCTGTCTGTTTCATCTTTTCTATGACTTCTTGAAAGGTAGTATTTCCGGTGATGGTTAGAGCAGGTTTAGGGATTAAACATGCCAAAAGTTCGGTAAAGACCATAGATAACCCCTAATTTAGGGTTTGATTAAAATTTAAATTATACCTAAAAATAAAAAAACAAGCAAGATTTCGCATTAGATCATAAAAATGTCCCTGAAATAAGGATTGTTAGATCAAAAATTCTGTCCCTGAAATTAAAATTCCTCCTTGTTACCACCTTTAATGGGCAGGGAGGAAAAGAATGATTACAGAAAAGGAGTTTCAAATGAAGTTACTTGAAAAATTAGCCCCTCAATACAAACAAGCTAAATCAAAAAAATTAAAGTCTCAAATACTATCACAATTTTGTGAACTCACCCAACTATCAAGAGAAGCCGCTAAAAAGCGTTTCCAAAGGTATTTCAAAAGGCGTTCTACCTATTTTTCACCCAAAAAAGGACGTCCTCCAAAATACCATATTCTTCACCAGAAAATCGTTAAAATCTGCTGGGAAATCCTTCTTTGCCCCTGTGCCGAAAGACTTCACCCTGTTCTTTCATCAACCATTGATATTCTACTCAAAGAAGGACTTTTAAAACACTATTCCACCAATGTTATCAACGAAACTAAA
>NZ_ATXI01000018.1 GCF_000421605.1 Thermodesulfobacterium thermophilum DSM 1276 | reverse complement strand
CCGTAATCATGGGTCTATACCCACGAAACCCCTTGTAAGTCATCTTGGCTGTCTGTTTCTCTGCTTGCATATTGCCAGGGGGTGTAACCTCTGTTTGAACCAGGTAAAGGCATATGCTGGTCTATTAAGGTTTTTATTCCAGAGTTTTTGAGGAAGGCATCAACAAGAGCAAGTCCTGAACGAGGGGTGATAGGTTTGTTAGTTTTTAGGATTTTGAAGTTAAGAGAGTTTTGCGGCATAATGGCACCCTCTTAGATTTAGAAAATTTTTTCACCCAATGGGTGATATTATAAATCGTTTAGAGCAATTGGAAAATGGGGAGATTATGGATGATTATAAATTTTTATCGAGAAATTAGGGAGAAGAATATATAACTTCCAAGCTTTAAAAGGAGGGGGTGGGGAACAAAAGGATATATGTTTCAACCGAAAGGATTTTTAAAAATAAAAAAAGCGCCCCCGGAGGGACTCGAACCCCCAACCTACGGCTTAGAAGGCCGCTGCTCTATCCTGTTGAGCTACAGGGGCACTTAAGCAAAGTGAACTTGTCTACAGGTCAAATTTTAATCAATTTTTTTGTTTTGACAAGTCTTTTTTTAGGTTTATAATTATTTCTAATATGATTAAATTAGTAGACTTTTTTGGAAGCTTGGAAAAAGAAAAAGTAGCGTCTCTTTTTGAAGGTCAATTTCCCTGGGAGGCCTTAAAAAAACTAAAGACTTTTTTAAACGATATCGTTCCTCCTATTCCTAAAAAGATTCCGGTGGGATGTCCTTTACCAGAAACTGTATTGCTTACCGGAGAAGGAGAGGTTATTCCTTTGAAAGACCTGGAATTTGGAGAAGAGGGGTATTATTTTAAGGGGGAAAGGGTAGAAGGGGCTATCCTTATGGCAGGGGCGTTTTTGGGTAGTGAGAAGATCTTCTTTGAAAAAGGGGTAAAAGTGGAGCCTTTTGCGATGATAGAGGGTCCTGCCTATTTTTCACAAAACACAGAAATTCGGCAAGGAGCTTATGTAAGGGGTAGTGTGTATACCGGGGCTGGTTGTGTGGTAGGTCATACCACCGAGGTAAAAAACTCTATTTTTTTAGCTCAAGCTAAAGCTGCGCATTTTGCTTATGTAGGAGATAGCATTCTCGGGGCGCAGGTTAACCTTGGGGCAGGAACCAAGCTGGCTAATCTAAAGTTTAACAAAAAAGAGATAGTGTTAAACATAGAGGGGGAGACCATAAAAACAGGACTTAGAAAGTTCGGGGCAATTTTAGGAGATGGTTGCCAGACAGGTTGTAATTCGGTCTTACAACCAGGGACTGTTTTAGGCAAGTCTTCTTTTGTCTTCCCTGGACGGGTGGCTGGTCCTGGCTTTTTTGGCCCTTTTACTAAAATAAAATAATTGGAGGTTTTAAATGAAAAAAGGTTGGTTAGTGGGATTTTTGGTTTGGATGTTTATCCTGGGAATACAGGTGGTTTATGGAGCAGAATCCAAGGTTTTGGCAGAGGTTGGTCCATATAAGCTTTATGAAGAAGAGGTCGAAAAGATTCTTAATCAGGACCCTCAGGTTCAGGAGATTCTTAAGTCTTCTCCAGAGGCTAAAGAGAAGATTAAAAAGACGTTGATAGATAAATGGATAACCTTAAGTTTATTAGGGTTGGCTGCTAAAGAAGAAGGTATAGATAAGCTTCCTGAGGTTCAAAGGGATTTAATCAACATAGAAAAACAAATTCTTGCGCAAAAATACCTAAAAACTAAACTCGAAAATATTAAGATAACCGAAGAAGAGTTAAAAGATTATTATCAAAAACATAAGGATAGATATGTAGAACCTGAGGCGGTTGAACTTAAGCATATTTTACTTTCTCTTCCCTCAGATGCCAAAAAAGAAGAAGCAGACAAGGTGCTTAAAAGGGCTAATCAGATTAGGGCGCAGATCCTGAAAGGTGCCAAGTTTGAAGAGTTGGCTAAAACCTATTCAGATGACCCTAATTCCAAGGGAAAGGGAGGAAGCTTAGGGGTTATTAAAAGAGGAGAAACAGACCCTCAGTTTGAAGCCAAGATCTTTAGCCTTAAACCTGGAGAAGTAAGTCATCCTATGAGGTCAAACTATGGATATCATCTCATAAAAGTAGAAAAGAAAATTCCTGCAAAGGCCTTAACTTTTGAGCAAGCTAAAAAGCTGGTAGAAAATGATTTAAGGGAGGAAAAGGAAGAGGCTTTGATGAAAGAGTTGATAGAAAAGCTTTCTCAGAAATATTCTCCTAAGGTGTATTAAGAAATACGCTTTTAAAAGGAAAGAAGATGGTAGAACTTAAAAGTATAGAAAGTTTAAATTTAGTAGACCTGTGCTTTCTTTGTGCTAAGAACACCACCTCTTTATTGTTTTTAGACATAGAAACAGAAGGTCTATCTAAGGAAAAAAACGACATTACCCTTATAGGGGTCTATACTCAAGGGAAATATTTACCTTTTATTAAGGGGTTAAACTTAGAGCGTTCTCTTTCTCTTCTAAAGGTTTCTCCTATCTGGGTTACCTTTGGAGGGGAGAGGTTTGATCTTCCGTTTATCAAAAAACGTTTCCCTGAGGTTTCGATGCCGGTAGTTCATTTAGACCTTTATTTAGCCTCTAAACTGGTGGGGTTAAATGGGGGGCTTAAGAAGATAGAAAAAGCTATTGGGATAGCAAGAGAAACAGAGGGTATGAATGGTTATCACGCGGTAAAACTTTGGCAAAGATGGGTGGAAGCCAAAGACAAAAATGCTCTAAGAAAGCTTATTCTTTATAATAAAGAGGATGTGGTAAATTTAAAAAAAGTGTTTGATTATGTGGTTAGTAAGCTTGCTGAGCAAAGAAAAGAAGGGCAAAAGGGAGGGGAGATAGATGAGGTTAGGTCTTCAGCGATATTTTAAACAGTATAAAGTCATCTTTCTTGTTTTATTTTGTTTTGCCTTAGGGTTTGCCAGCAAGACTTTCTGGGAAAAAAGTAGTTTTAAATCAAAGCTTATCGCTCAGGATGGAAAGATAGTCAACCAGGAAAGTTTAAATATGGCGCTTAAGCTTTCTGAGGCCTTTTCCTACTTGGCAGAAAAGGCTGCTCCAGCGGTGGTTTACATAGAAACTGAGAGGACGGTTGCAGCAACTCCTTTCCCCTTTGACTTTTTTAGAGATCCCTTCTTTAGAAACTTTCCATCTTTACCAAGATATAAAGAAAGAGGTGCAGGTTCAGGTTTTATCGTTTCTTCTGACGGGTATATCGTAACCAACAATCATGTAATTCAGCAAGCTCAGAAGATTACAGTAAAACTTCTTGATGGCAGAACTTTTTCTGCAGAAAAGATAGGGGCAGACCCTTTATCTGACGTGGCATTACTTAAGATTAATGCCAAAAACCTTCCTACCCTTTCTTTTGGGGATTCAGACCTTATCAAAACAGGGGAATGGGTTATAGCTATCGGAAACCCATTTGGTCTTACCCACACCATAACTGTAGGCGTTATAAGTGCTAAAAGCAGAAGTGGTATAGGAATTTCTGATGTAGAGGATTTTATCCAGACAGATGCAGCGATTAATCCTGGTAACTCAGGTGGTCCTCTTATCAATCTTAGAGGAGAAGTTATTGGCATGAATACTGCTATTTTCAGCCGTTCTGGCGGATACATGGGGATAGGGTTTGCTATTCCAAGTAACATAGTAAAAACTGTGGTAGAACAACTTAAGTCTAAAGGAAAGGTCGAAAGAGGTTTTTTAGGAGTTACCATTCAAGATTTAACTCCTAACCTGGCCAAGGTGCTTGGGGTTAAAAATGTTACCGAAGGTGCAGTAATAACAGAGGTAGTTCCAAACTCTCCGGCCTATAAAGCAGGCTTAAAAGAAAAGGATGTTATTATAGGGTTTAACGGAAAACCTGTTAAGAATGCTTCAGAGTTAAAAAGTTATATTTTAATTACCAAACCAGGAACAGAGGTAATGCTTGACGTTGTGAGAGGAAATCAGGTTGAAAAGATTAAAGTAGTGGTAGGATCTCCTCCAGAGAATGCTATTTTTTCAAGGGCAGAGGTTGAAGAAGCTCAAGAAATTTTAGAACAGTTAGGGTTTGACGTAGAAGAACTTACCCCAGCTCTTGCCAAAAGATTAGAGTTAAAACAAACCAAAGGAGTAGTGATTACCGAGGTTATTCCTGAGTCTCCGGCTGATTACGCCAACCTTACCCCAGGGATGGTTATCGACGAGGTAAACGGAGTTAAAGTTTCTAATCTTAGAGATTTTATCAAAGGCCTCAAAAAAGCCGCTCAATCTAAAACGGTTTTGCTGGGGATAAAGGTAAACGGAGGAAGAAGGTTCGTTTCTCTAAGTCTTGAGGAGATGTAAAAACTATGGATGTAAGAACTATAAAAAAAGTTTTATTGAAGTCATTATTTTGTGGTTTTTTCTTGGTCCTACTTTTGGGCTCTTATCTTCAGGCTGCAACCAAAATAAATCAGATAGTAGCGGTGGTAGGAGAGGAGTTTTTGACTTTGTATGAGCTTGAGGAACTTTGTGCACCGATTTATCAGAGGTTTATAAAACCAGAAATGCCTTTAGAGGAAAAAGAAAAGATAAAAGAAGAGATCAGAAAGAGGGTTTTAAACGAATGGATAGAGGATACGTTGGTAGGTTTAGAGGCTAAAAAATACGGTTTTAAGGTAGAAGACGAAGAGTTAGAGGCCTATTTAAAGGAAGAGATTAAAGCCGCAGGAGGAGAAGATAACTTTAAACAAACGTTGAAAGAAAAAGGCTTAACCTTAGAAGAATATAAGAAGAAGGTCAAAGAAAATCTTCTTAAGATTAAGCTAGTCCAGTTTATGTTAAAGGAAAAGGTGGTGGTTACGGATGATGAGTTAAAGCCACTTTATGCTGAGGAAATCAAAAAATACGATAAATCTTTCAGGTACTGGCTTGCAGTTCTTATCACCAAGGAAGAACCTCTAGCTAACACCGTGTATGAAGAATCTATTAAAGGAAAACCTTTGGAAGAGTTGATAAAAGGCCTTCCTAAGGAAAAAGTAAGCTTTTTTAATGAAAGTTTTAAAGAGGAAGAACTTGACCCAAGGGTTTTAGAAAAGGTTAAAGAGTTGAATACTGGGGAGTTGTCAAAACCTTTTAAGGTGGGAGATAGTTTTTACCTTATCAAATTAACCAAAAAAGGAGAAAACGAGCCTCCTTCTTTTGAGGAGTTAAAGCCAAAACTTAAACAAAAACTTTTTGAAGAAAAAGCTCAAAAGTTTATAGAAAAATGGGTTAAAGAGTTAAAAGAAAAAAGGTATGTCAAGGTTTATCTTTAAAATCAGATGCTCTTTTCTGTTGAGGGGATAGTCCTTTCTAAGGAAAGGATAGGTGAAATAGACCTTTTGGTTGAAACCTTAACCCCTAAGGGAAAACTCTGGGCGATAGCTAAAGGAGCCCAAAAGAGTAAAAGAAGGTTTGTTAACCTTCTTGAAGAGTTTAATCTACTTAACCTTCATTTAAGAAAAACCCTCAAAGGTGCTCTTCCTATTTTAGAAAAGGCAGACCTTATATTTATTCCAGAAAGTCTATGGGGAAACTTAGAAAAGTATGTATTTTTTTCTTATATGGGAGAGGTGCTTTCTAAGGTAAGTTTTAAAGGGTTAGAGGCAGAATATTTTAATTTCATTAAAGATTGGGTTAAATTTTTAGATAAGGAACCCAAACTTACCTTATTTCATAAGTTTTTTTTTGAATGGAAAATGTTTGGATTTTTAGGTTGGAGCCCTCAGATAGAGGTTTGCGTAAGATGTGGTTATCAGCCTAAAAGGATTTTTTATTTTTCTGTAAAAGAAGGAGGGATAATTTGTTATCGCTGTAGGCAAGAAGGAGATCTCAGACTTTCAGCAGAACAAGTTGAGGTTTTAAAAATTTTTAGTAAAATGTCTAAGAATAAGGAAGATTTGGAAAAGGTTATGAAAAAAAAGGTTCTAACCTTTGAAGAATTAAAGGTGTTAAACAGCCTTAGCGAAAGGTTTTTCAGTTATTTTTTAGTTTTTGAATTTAATTCTTTACAGACCTTAAAAGAAACATTTAGAGTTTAAAGGGGTTAGATTAAGATGGAAAAATTGGTAAATGAAAAACTTTTTGAAGAAAAACAGTATGTTCTTGAAGGTCTTGCAGCTAAAGAGTCATGGCGACTTTTTAAAATACTTGCAGAGTTTGTAGAGGGGTTTGAGGTACTACCTCGGATTTATTCTGGGGTGACAATTTTTGGTTCTGCCAGAACCACTCCTGACCATCCAGATTATCAAAAAGCGGTAGAGTTAGGCAGGTTGCTTGTAAAGGCTGGTTTTTCTGTGATAACTGGAGGTGGTCCAGGTATCATGGAAGCTGCCAATAAAGGAGCAGCTGAGGCTAAAGGATACTCTGTAGGTCTAAACATTAAACTTCCTTTCGAGCAGGCCCCGAATCCTTATGCTAATATAAAACTGGAGTTTAGATATTTTTTTGTTAGAAAAGTAATGATGGCAAAATATTCAGTAGCTTTTGTTTTTTTTCCTGGTGGTTTTGGTACCTTAGATGAGATGTTTGAGGTGTTGACTTTAGTTCAGACCAAAAAGATAAAACCTGTACCTATAGCTTTGGTAGGGAAAAACTTCTGGACTCCCCTTCAAAGTTGGATTAAAGATTATCTGCTTATGAATAACAAAATCTCCCCTAAGGACATCGAGCTTTTTAAGATAGTAGAAACTCCAGAAGAGACTTTAGAATACATAAAGGAATACTTATGGATTTAACCTCTAAACCTCAGCATGTTTTAGACATTGCCTCTCTTTCTTCAGAAGAAATAAAAAGTTTTTTAGAACTTGGTGAGGCCCTTAAAGAGATTTTAAAAAGGCCTATTCCTAAGGTACCTACCCTTAGAGGACGGTTGGTTGTTTTGTTATTTTATGAACCTTCTACCAGAACAAGGTTTTCTTTTGACAGGGCAGCAAAAGCCCTTTCCGCAGACACCCTAACCTTTTCTGCAAAAGGTTCAAGTATAGAAAAAGGAGAAAGTCTACTTGATACGGTTAAAAACTTAGAGGCTATAGGGGCAGAACTTGTAGTTATACGACATCCGATGGAAGGAGCTCCTCATTTTATCGCCAAACATGCACATATTCCTGTAGTTAACGCAGGAGATGGAACACATGAACATCCTACCCAGGCGTTGTTAGACCTTCTTACGGTAAAAGAAAGGTTGGGGGATTTTTCAGATATAAAGGTAGCGATTTTAGGGGATATAAAACATAGCCGGGTAGCAAGGTCAGATATACTTGCTTTTCAAAAGATGGGAGCTAAGGTATATGTTTCAGGCCCTGCACACCTTTTGCCTACCTCTTTAGAGGAGGAATATTTTAGAATTTATCCCGGGGGTTTTAAGGTTTGTTATGACCCTAAGGAAGCTATAAGAGATGCAGACGTAGTGATTGCTCTAAGGGTTCAAAGAGAACGGCACGGAAAACCTCTTATCCCAAGTTTTACAGAATATCAGACCTTTTTTGGGTTAACCTTTAAAGAGTTAGAGTTAATAAAAAAAGGTGCCCTTCTTATGCATCCTGGCCCGATTAATTGGGGAGTAGAGCTTTCTCCAGAGGTAGAACAATATTCTTTTCAAGTTATCCTTGATCAGGTAGAAAATGGCGTAGCCATAAGGATGGCGATCCTTCTTAAACTTTTAACAGGTGGTAAAACCTATGAAGTTACTCATTAAAAAAGGAAGGATAATAGACCCTTCTCAGGGGATAGACCAGATAGGAGACCTTTTGGTTGAGGAAGGTATTATTAAAGGCATAGCAGACGATATTCCTTCAGACCAATATACAAAAGTTTTTTGGGCTGAAGAGAAGTGGGTTTTACCTGGTTTGGTAGACATTCATGTCCATTTACGAGACCCAGGACAGGAGTGGAAAGAAGACATAGAAACCGGGACCAGGGCTGCTCTTTATGGAGGGGTTTTAAGGGTTGCTTGCATGCCAAACACCGTGCCCCCAAACGATACCCCAGAAATCACCAGCTATATCCTTAAAAAGGCTGAAGAAAAAGGTTACGTAAAGGTATATCCTATCGGTTGTATCACCAAAGGTCAAAAAGGGGAAGAACTTACAGAGTTTGGGAGGCTCAAAGAAGCAGGAGTGGTAGCGGTATCTGACGACGGAAAATGGGTGGCTAACTCAGAGGTAATGAAAAGGGCTTTGCTTTACGCTAAACAGTTTAATCTTGCGGTCATCTCCCATTGTGAAGACCCAACCCTTTCTCAAGGAGGACAGATAAACGAAGGCTTCTTTTCAGCCAAGTTAGGACTAAAAGGCATACCCTGGTCTGCAGAGGTGTCTGCGGTAGTTAGAGATTTACTTCTGGCTAAAGAAACCAGACAGCCGGTACATTTAGCCCATCTGTCTTGTAAAGAAGTTATTACTTTTTTAAGATGGGCTAAAGAAGAAAACATTCCTTTTACTGCCGAGACCTGTCCTCATTATTTTTACCTAACAGAAAAAGAGGTAGACGGATATAATACTTTAGCCAAGGTTAACCCTCCTTTAAGAAAGGAAGAAGATGTTTTGGCGATAAAAGAGGCTCTAAAAGAAGGGTTGATACAGGTTATTGCCAGTGACCATGCTCCTCATAGCGTTTTAGAAAAAGAGTTAGAGTTTAGCTTAGCTGCACCAGGAATGATAGGACTTCAAACCTTACTTCCCTTGAGTTTGAGCTTGGTAAAAGAAGGGTGGCTGAATCCTTTAAGACTAGCAGAATGTTTGATAACCAACCCAGCTAAAGTAATAAACATAGAGCCTCCAAGTTTTAAGTCTGGTAAAAAGGCAGAATTTATCGTTTTTGACCCAAATAAACAGTACGTGTTAGAACCAACTCTTATTCAGTCTAAAAGTAAGAATACCCCTTTTCTAAATAAAGAACTTCAAGGAATAACCGTTTTAGCTGTAATCGGGGAAAAGGTTTGGGAACTTAATCAACCTGTGTAGTATTCTACACAGGTGTTTAAAATTTTTATCACCCTCCCTTTGTTTTTTATCCTTAAACCCTAAATAATTTCTTAGAACTTTTAGGCATATTTTTTGCTTTAAAATTATTCAGATATCCTAAGTTTGAGGAGGATTGATGCAGTATCAAAAGACTTTATCAGGAAAGGTTAGTTTAGAAGGTCAGGGCATATTTACAGGTAAGACCATAAAGGTGGAGATAGAACCAGCAGGGATAGATACAGGTATTATTTTTGTGAGAGAAGATTTACCTGAGAAACCAGAGATCCCTTTAAAAATAGAGAATATATTCGGTCTTGACGGGGCTACAGCGATTACCGATGGAACTCATATTATCTATTTAGTGGAACATCTTTTATCTGCCTTACACGGATTACAGATAGATAACGCCATCATCAGGGTATATGGGGAGGAGGTTCCTCTTTTAGATGGTTCAGCTTATCCTTGGGTAAGACAAATCCAAGAAAAGGGCTACCAATATCTCTTTTATCCCAAAAAGAAGTTTAAAATAAAAAAAGTTTTTAGTTATAAAAACGGGCATGGAACTATCGTGTTTAAACCTTCGGACACCTTGAAGATTAAAGCGTCTATTTCTTTTGACCATCCTGTGATAGGAAACCAAGAAATTTCACTGGAAATCAATCCTAACAATTATATCAGAGAGGTTTGTTTTGCTAGGACTTTTGGTTTTAAAGACATTTTGTTAGAGCGAATCAAGAAGGGCATTTTAAAAGGAGGGGATCTTTCAACGGCTATCGTTCTTGATGGAGAAAAGGTGTTAAATCCAGAAGGTCTTAGAAGTCAAGACGAGTTTGTGAGACACAAGGTGCTTGACCTTGTAGGAGATTTGTTTGGTTTAGGAGGATGTTTGATCGCTGAGGTAGAGGCGACTTCTTCTCATCACAGGTTACATATAGAGGCTTTAAAAAGTCTTTATGCTTCTGGTCTGGTAGAAGAGATAGAGGAGAGGGCTTTAACTTTTTTGTTGGTTTCTAAAAGAAAGAGATTTTAGTTGTACTACAGATTAAGCTACTTAGAGATTTTAACCTCTCCTATTTGATGGACAAGTCCGTCAGGGTTTTCAAACTGTTTTTCAAGTTTTAAAAGGTCTATCTTGTAGTCTTTTTCACCTAAGAGTTGGTCTAGCTTCTTTAAGATATAAACCAGAGGGTTTTTGATTTTATTTTCTATGTCAGGAAAGGCTTGAAGATAGATTTTGTTTTTTTCTACGGCGATTTTATAAGGTTCATAAACTATAAAAACTTTGGTACCTATAGGTACGGTTTTGTATAAGAATTTGATATGTTGAGGATACATCCTAATGCACCCATGGGTGCTTCTTCGACCGATGCTGTAGATTTTGTTGGTTCCGTGGATGGCATAAAGTCCTTTTGATAGATAAAGGGCGTATTCTCCCATGGGGTTTTCAGGTCCAGGGGGGACTACATCAGGAAGGGCTGGGTCCTCAGCTTTGATAGAGGGAGGAGGATACCAGTAGGGTTTTTCTTTTTTTCCTTTGATAAAGTAGGTGTCTAAAGGAGGGAGTTTCCCTTCATCTCCAATACCAATGGGAGCTATAAACATAAAAGGGGGATTAAAAAAATAAAGTCTCATTTCTGGAAGGTTTACTAAAATATAGGGATCTTGGGATTTGAGAATAAATTCCTTAGGGACTAAGATCTGATAAGGAATGATTATGGTCTGGTTGGTTTTAGGAAGCCAGGGGTCAACTTCGGGGTTGGCAAGCAATAAATGTTGATACCCTACTTCAAAGGTCACTGCCAAATCAACTAAGGTGTCACCTTCCTTTATGGTATAGGTCTGATTTTTAAGATAAATGTGTTTGTCAGGAACTATAGGAATAAACTGTAAGGGAGAGGTGGCAAAAGCTTGGAAAGATGATAATAAGAGGTAAAATAGAAAAATTAACGTTGAGGGGAAGAGTTTATGCGTTTTCATAATGTTTTGCAAAAAATAGGTAATACCCCAATAATTAAACTATCCAAGCTAAAAGTCAAGCCTTCGATAGAAATTTGGGGAAAAATCGAAAGTCAGAACCCAGGTGGGTCGATTAAGGATCGACCAGCGCTTTTTATGATAGAAGATGCCGAGAAAAAAGGACTTCTTACTAAGGATAAAATAGTCATAGAGGCGTCAAGCGGAAACACAGGAATAGGCCTTTCTTTAGTCTGTGCGGTTAAGGGGTATAGATGTATGATTGCTATGTCTGAGTCAGCCTCTATAGAAAGAAGAAAAATCATGCAGGCCTTTGGGGCTCAGATCCTTCTTACTCCTGCAGAAAAAGGTACTGACGGTGCTATAGAGGCGGTATATGAACTTTTGAGGAAAGAGCCTGACAAATATTTTTGTCCAGACCAGTTTAACAACGAGGCTAACTGGAAAAGTCACTATCATACTACAGGCCCAGAGATCTGGAGAGACACTGAGGGTAGGGTCACTCATGTGGTATGTGGGCTTGGAACTACAGGAACAGCCATGGGAATAGCCCGGTTTGCCAAAGACCACAATCTACCTTTTAAAGTAGTAGGGATCGAACCTTATCCAAAGCATAAGATCCAAGGCTTAAAGAACATGAAAGAGTCTTACCCTCCGAGTATTTATAATAAAAAACTCCTTGAGAGGGTAATCAACGTAGAAGACGAAGAAGCCTTTTACTGGGCAAGATGGCTTGCTCGGGAAGAAGGAATCTTTGTCGGGATAAGTTCAGGGGCAGCTTTGGCAGGAGCTTTAAAACTGGCAGAAACTTTAGACCAAGGTTTGATAGTGGTTATTTTTCCAGATGGGGGAGAGCGTTATCTTTCTACCCCCCTTTGGTCTTTTGAGGTAAAAGACAAAAAAAGAGAAGAGGCATACCTTATTGTTTTTAATACCCTTTCTGAAAAAAGAGAACCCTTTTTTCCTCTAAATTCTTCTGAGATTAAGATATACACCTGCGGGCCTACTTTAAATCTGCGTCCTCACATCGGTCTTTATAGAAGGCTTATTACTGCAGACGTGCTAAAAGAGTATTTGAGGATTAAAGGTTATCAGGTGAGACATCTGATTAATCTTACCGATTTTGATGATAAAACCATAAAAAAAGCCTTAGAAGAAAAAATCCCCTTACAGGAGATAACCATAAAAGTAGAGGACGAGTTTTATCAAGATGTTGAGTTTTTAAACCTTAGCAAGGCAGACCTTTATCCCAAAGTAAGCCAACATCTTTCAGAAATGGCGGACCTGGCTTTAAAGGTGGTTGAGAAAGATAAAGCTTACGTAAAATATGGGAGTGTTTATTTTGATATTTCCAGGCTTGAGGATTACGGAAAACTTTCTAAGGTTGATCTTTCTCGTTTAAAACCTGGGGCTACCATAGACGTTGAAGAATATGATAAAGAAGAACCTTTTGACTTTGCCTTGCTTAAAAGAGTGCATATTCTTGAGTTAAAGGAGGGGTATTTTGTAGATACCTCGATCGGAAAGGTCAGACCTACCTGGCATATCCACTGTGCTGCTTTGATACTTAAGTATTTAGGAGAGGAGATAGATTTCTTTACAAGTGGAATAGACCTTCTTTTCCCTCATCATGAAAACACCAGGGCGGTTTTAAAAGCATTGACTGGAAAGGAGGGTGCTCGTTACTGGCTTCATACCGGTATGGTGTTTTATCAGGGGAAAAAACTTTCTTCAGAAAATAGGATAACCGTTGAAGACATTAAGGCAAAAGGGTTTAGCGGAAGAGAACTAAGGTTTTACTTTTTAAGAACTCACTACAGAAATCCCTTTAATTTTAGTTGGAAAGGACTTGAGGAAAGTGCAAAAATTTTACAAAAGATCGACCAGCATCTTGGTTTAATAGAGGCTTCAGCAAGAAATAACAAAGAAGATCCTTCTACTTGGTCTTTTTTAGAAAATTTTGGTAAAAGCTGGGAAAAGGCCTTAAAAGAGGATTTAAACACCCCTGTGGTTATTTCAGAGCTTATCTCTTTCTTAAAAAAACTTTATCCTTATTTAAAGCAAGGGATTAGTGTCGAGTTTAAAGAAAAGGTTTTTGAAAATCTTCAAGCCCTTAACAGGGTGTTAAAGGTGTTAAGGTTTTCTAAAAAAGTCATGGACGAAGAAATACTCAAGCTAGTGCAATTAAGAGATGAAGCCAGAAAAAAAGGAAATTTTGAAGAAGCAGACCAGATAAGAAAAGAATTGCTTGCTAAAGGATTTTGGGTGTTTGATTTCCCCTGGGGTACGGAGGTGGTGAGTTTAGAGGTATGACCAGAAAGATATCAGAGGTATTACAAGAGATTTATCAGAGGCTTTTTGAGTTTTTTGGGCCTCAAAACTGGTGGCCTGCTGAGACCCCTTTTGAGGTTTGTGTAGGGGCTATTCTTACTCAGAACGCTGCCTGGAAAAACGTAGAAAAAGCCATTAGCAACTTAAAACAAAAGGGACTGCTTAGTCCTCCGGCCCTTTATCAGCTTCCTGTAGAGAAATTGGCTGAACTTATCAAACCAAGCGGTTTTTACAACCTAAAAGCTAAAAGGCTTAAGTCCTTTGTAGAATTTTTGATGTTAAACTATCAAGGCAACCTTGATCTTATGTTTAAAAAGCCTATTTCGCACTTAAGGGCAGAGCTTTTAAATATAAAAGGTTTGGGCAAAGAGACGATAGACAGCATCCTTTTATATGGAGGCAACCTTCCTGTTTTCGTGGTTGACGCCTATACTTATAGAATCTTAAACCGACATTTTCTTGTGCCTGAAGAAACTACTTATGACGAAATCCAAGCCCTTTTTATGGAAAATCTCCCTCCAGACCCGCAGCTTTTTAATGAATACCATGCTCTTTTAGTAGCCTGTGGAAAAAGCTTTTGCAAAAAAAACTCCCCTTTATGTGATCCCTGCCCTCTGAAAGGGCTTTAAGTTGGGCACTCTATGATAGGATTTATCTTTGCTCTCCTTGCCGGATTCTTGGTAGCTTTAAGCGATGCTTTAAATAAGAAATATTTTTCTGATAAAGGGACTCCTTACATGGTGTTTGCAAGGACTGTAGGGAGTGTGCCTTTCCTTTTGCCTCTTTTTTTGTATCTTACCTTTTTTAAAGGTGTAGGGGTAGGATATTTTTCCCCTCAGTTTATGGTAGTAGTAGGTATTTTGCTTGGTTTAGAAATTTTAGCTACCTTTCTTTATATGAAAGGAATAAAGGTTTCTCCCCTTTCTGTTTCTGTGCCTTTTCTTTCTTTTACCCCTGTTTTTATCATTCTTACAGGATATTTTTTACTTGGAGAAAAGGTCTCTTTTGAAGGTGCTATGGGGATTTTACTGGTGGTAGCTGGTAGTTATGTGATCAATCTTCCTGTTGTGAGGTTAGGGTGGTTAGAACCAATCAAAGCCATCAAAAAGGAAAAAGGGAGCTTTCTTTTACTACAAGTAGCTCTTATATATTCTATCACGTCTGTTCTTGGGAAAAAAGGGCTTCTTCTAACAGACCCTTTGTGGTTTTCTTCTTTTTATTTTACCTTGCTTGGGATTTCGTCAGGACTTGTGGTTAAGGTTTTTTATAAAATAAAGGAATGGTCTTTTTTAAAAACTCACCTCAAAGGCATATTCTTGGTAGGCCTTACTCAAGCCCTTATGTGTTATTGTCATATGTTAGCCTTAAGTCAGCTTGAAACTGCTTATATGATAGCCCTAAAAAGAACAAGCATCCTTTTTTCGGTGTTTTTAGGTTATCTCCTTTTTAAGGAGTCTTATTTTGGATTAAGGCTGATAGCCGCAGGTTTGATGTTAACAGGGGTTTCTCTGATAATGTTTTTTAAGTAGGAGGGAAAATGTTTGCTCGAGGGTATGTTCAGGTCTATACAGGAGATGGAAAAGGGAAGACCACCGCGGCTGTGGGGTTAAGTATAAGAGCTTTAGGGGCTGGATTGAAGGTGGCTTTTCTTCAGTTTTTTAAGGATGGAACCTCTTCTGAAGTAAAAATCCTCAAGACTTTCGATAATTTGTATTATCAGCACTTTGGGGCGAAGGGATTTGTGTCAGAAGTAACTTCTGATCTAAAAGAAATTATCCAAAAAGGTTGGGAAGAAGCTAAAAGACTGGTATTTTCTAAAGAGTATAATATAATTGTTTTAGATGAGTTTACGTTTGCTCTTAATTGGGGTTTGGTTGAAGAAAAAGAGGTTTTGCAAGTCTTAAGGAATAAGCCAGAAGAGGTTGAAATAGTCATTACTGGAAGAGATGCCCCCAAAAGTCTTGTTGAGGTAGCTTTCTTAGTGACTGAGATGAAAAAGATTAAACATTACTTTGATCAAGGACTTAAGGAGAGAATAGGGATAGAAAGATGATAAAGGATGCAGTAGTGAACAAGGTGATAAAAGGAATTAGGTTAAACAAAGAAGAAGCTTTAGAAATTTTTAAATTCTCTCTTCAAGAGCTTGGATGGTTAGCCCGAGAGGTTAGGTTTAGACTTAAACCTGAACGGGTGGTAACTTATGTGGTTGATCGAAATATTAACTACACTAATATATGTGTTTCAGGATGTAAGTTTTGTGCCTATTATAAGCCTCCAGGTTCAAAAGATGGGTATGTGCTTTCTTTTGAAGAGTTGGGAAAAAAGATAGAAGAGACTTTAAGCTTAGGTGGGTATCAAATTCTTTTGCAAGGAGGACTTCATCCTGACCTACCTTTTTCTTTTTATGAAGACATGCTGCGTTTTGTTAAAAGCAACTTTCCTCAAGTGCATGTTCATGGTTTTTCTCCTCCTGAGATAGTGTTTTTCAGTAAACGATTTGGGTTGTCTATAGAGGAGGTTTTGGAAAGGTTAATCAAAGCAGGTCTTGACTCTATTCCTGGAGGTGGGGCAGAGATTCTTTCAGATAGGGTAAGATGCCTTATTTCACCAAACAAGGCTACCACAGAGGAATGGTTAAAGGTGATGGAGGTGGCTCATAACCTTGGACTTAAAACCACCGCTACCATGATGTTTGGACATATCGAGACCCAAGAGGAAATTATAGACCATCTTTTGAAGATACGATCCCTCCAAGACAAAACAGGAGGTTTTACTGCGTTTATTCCCTGGACTTTTCAGCCTAAAAACACAGGGTTGAATCACCTGATAAAAGCAGGGTCTGCCTATTATTTAAAAGTGTTAGCTGTATCTCGTATAGTGCTTGATAACGTTAAAAACATTCAGGTTTCTTGGGTTACTCAAGGTCCTCATATCGCTCAAATTGCTCTTGAATTTGGGGGTAATGATTTTGGTTCTACCATGATAGAGGAAAACGTAGTAGCTGCTGCCGGGGTTTCTCATAGGATGAGTGAAGAGGAGATCAGACATCATATCTTATCTGCAGGTTATATTCCTAAAAGAAGAAGGATGGATTATACCCTTTTAGAATAAGCATGAAAGAAATTCAAGTTCTTCCTTATCATCATTTTTTACTTCGCGCTAAATGGGTAGTCCCTGTAGTCTTGCCTCCGATTTTAGACGGAGCCGTAGAGATTAGAGAGGGGAAGATTGTTAGGGTTGGGGAGTTTTCAACCCTGTCTAAAGAAACTGTAGGAGCTAAGTTGATAGATTTTGAAGAAGCGGTGATCCTTCCCTGTTTAACCAACCTTCATACCCATCTTGAACTCACCAGTTTTAGGTTTAGGATCAAACCTTCGGAAAATTTTATAACTTGGGTAAAACAGATAATTAAACTAAAGGAAGAAACTACTCTGATAGAGTTAAAAGAAGGCGCAAAATTGGGGATTTCAGAGTTATGGAAAGAGGGGATAGGGCTTGTTGGAGAGGTCACAAATTCAGGGCTTACTTTAGACATTCTTAAAGGAAGCCCTTTATATGGTTATGTGTTTCGAGAAATTATAAATTTTAAAGGAGGGGTTAAGCTGCAACCTCTTGATAAGCAAGATTTGGACTCAAGGTTTAAGTTTACCTATTCAGCTCACGCTTCTTATACCGTTTCTCCTTTACTTCTTCAGGCAATAAAAGCCTACACCAGAAAAAGAAATCAGGTTTTTTGTATCCATTGTGCAGAGTCTAAAGAAGAGGTAGAGTTTTTTAAGACTGGCGACGGCCCAATAAAACACTTGTTAGAAGAAAGAAATCAATGGAACGAAAGCTTTTCTCCTCCTGGGATAAGCCCGATAAAATACTTAGCTAATTTAAATCTTCTTGATTACAAAACTTTGTTAGTCCATGTTGTCCAGTTAGACGAAGAAGATTTAGAGGTTCTTAAAACCTATAAGCCTAATGTTTGTGTTTGTCCCAGAAGTAATGTTTTTACAGGGGTAGGTCTTCCTAACTTACCTTTATTGTTAAAAGCAGGTCTTGAAGTAGGGATAGGAACAGATAGTTTAGCCAGCAATACCTCTTTATCTATCTGGGAAGAGTTGAAGACCCTTTATTCAGCCTTCCCTGAAGTATCTCCTGAAATATTTATTCAGATGGCTACCTTAAAGGGAGCTAAAATTTTAGGATATGAAAACCTTGGGGCAATTGTTCCTGGATATCTAACTAACCTTCTTGTAATTGAGGTATTTGATTACTTAACAGAAGATCCTAAAGAGATGATAGTATCTCTTATAAACTCTAAAAAGGAGGTTAGATATAGGATTTATGAATAAGCTGAAAATAGGGATTCCTCTTTACATAAACACACTCCCCTTACTTTTTTACCTTCCTAAGGAAAATCAAAGAATAGAACTTATGTTAGAGGTTCCTAAGAAGCTTAATCAACTTCTTAGACAGAATGTTTTGTGTGCAAGCTTAAGTTCAAGTATAGTCTATGCTAAAAATCCTCAAGAATTTTACCTTTTACCAGACCTATCGATAAGTGCTGTAGGAGAGGTAAAAAGTGTAGTGCTTTATCATAAAGAGGACCTTCAAGACCTTGACGGGCAACCCGTAGGGATAACCCCAGAGACCGAAAGTTCTTTTTGGCTTTTAAGGGTTTTACTTGAAGAGTTTATAGGGGTAAAACCTAAGTATGTAGAACTTTCTAAAAATTGGGGAGCTCTTTCAGACCAAGAGAGAGAAGAATTAAAGGGCTATTTAGCTATAGGAGATGAGGCTTTAATCCTTCAGCATAAGAAAGATGAGAGGTATGATATCACTGACCTTGCAGAACTGTGGTTAAAATATACGCATTTTCCGTTTGTTTTTGCTTTGTTTATTCTAAAAAAGGAGTTTATATCCTTTAAACAAGCACTGGCTGATTTTTGTTTAAATCTGTATTCTGCCAGGGCTAAAGCTTTTTCGAACTTAAAAGAGGTGGTAACCCATTCCCATCTTCATCTCCCTAAGGATTTTGTATACAACTATCTAACCCATTTAGAGTATGATTTTTCAGGGTTAAAACAAAGGGCATATCTATATTTTTGCGAGATTTTATACAAGAAAAAACTTATATCTTATATGCCTGAGCTCAACTTTTTCCCCATAGGATAAGGGTGAAAAATGAAGGTTGAAAAAAACTTTGTTAAAAACAAGTTTGACCGGATAGTTCGAAGGTATGACCTGGTAAACCTTATAGGAAGTTTAGGTCAAGACAGATTATGGAGACGTAAAGTTGCTTTATTGTTAGCTGAAGCCTCTCCTCCTCTGCTTGACCTTTGTTGTGGACCTTTTACCCTAACCTTAGAGGTCTATCGAAAGAGTAATTTAGCTAAAACCTTTGCCTTAGACTTTAGCTTTGAGATGCTTGCCTTCGGTAAACCTCGAATAAAAGATACCTTTATCTATCCTGTTTGTGGAGATGCAGAGGAACTACCTTTCAAGAACGACCATTTTGGGGGGATTAGCATAGCCTTTGGGTTAAGGAATCTACCTAACAAGGAAAAAGCTATAAAAGAGTTTTTTAGGGTTTTAAAACCAGGAGGAAAGCTAATCATCCTTGAATTTTCTTGGCCTAAAAATTTTTTAGTGCAAAGATTTTATGATTTTTACCTGAGTTATTATATGCCCCTTTTAGGAGGGGCTTTAACCGGAGACAAAGAGGCTTATATGTATTTAGCCGATTCTATAAAGGCTTTCCCGTCTCCTGAGGCTATAAGAGAAATGCTCTTAACCTCAGGTTTTTCAGAGGTAACCTATAGTCCTTTAACCTTTGGTATAGTAACCTTATATCAGGCTGTGAAGTAAACCTAATTTTTAGCTTTATGTAGCCCCACAGCTTCTTTTAAGGTTTCACTTTCTTTTAGCACTTGAGAGGCTACCAGGCTTGTGTTTTCTTGAGCTGTATAAAGGGCCTTTACTTTTTCTGCTATTTCATTGAGATCCTTAGAGATGTTTTCGATATTCACAGAGATGTCCTCACTTGAAGAAGCAATAAAGTTTATTTTTTCCTTTAATTCTTGGGTCTTTTCATAGATGTCTTTTAACATGTTTTCAGTTTGTTGAGCCATTTCTGCTCCTTTATTAACCTTTTCTATAGAGCCTTTTAGGGAATCTTCTACTGAAAAGACTTTCACTTGTATTTCTTTTATAACCTCTTCGATTTTATCTGTAGCTTTGGTGGTATTATCAGCTAATTTCCTTACTTCTTCAGCCACAACGGCAAATCCCTTGCCATGTTCTCCAGCTCTTGCTGCCTCGATAGTTGCATTAAGGGCTAATAGGTTGGTCTGTTCAGCTATGTCTTTTATCAACATCACGATAGAACCTATATGGTCTGAACTTTTTCTTAATTCATTAACCACCACCCCTAACCTCTCAAAGATGTCTTTTAGACCGTTTATTTCTTGTGAGAGATAAAAAGAAAACTCCATCCCCTCTTTAGAACTATCAGAGGTTTCACTGCTAAAATCTCGTATTTGGGATAGGTTTTGAACGATGTTAGACAGGGCTTCAGAAATATGGTTGGCAAACATAGTCATCTGAGATGATTTTTCGGTTAAAAACCTTAGGTTTTCTGTTAGCTCTGTTGAGACCTTAGATATGGTTGTAGAATAACTAAAGAGATTTTCTGAAATATCCTTGGCCTGAGAGAAAAATTTTCTTCTTTTAAGTATTATCTCATGGAGAAGTTGAGAGGCTACCCCAAGCTCATCGTTACCGTAAACCCTTATGTCAACCGTAAAATCTCCTTTATGAAGGGTAGCTAAAACCCTTTTGAGTTCTTGGGCACTTTTTCCTATGTTGTCGATAACCCTCCATCCCCAGACCAGCTCAACCAGAACTGCTATAAAAGAAAAAAGGGATAAAATGAGCGTTCCGTAGGTCAAAAAATCTTTGAGAGGTTTTTCTTTGATACCAGGTTGTACTTTCCAAGAGAGGTATAAAAAGACTATGTTAAGCAAAAACAAGATTAAAATGTTGAAAACCATCAAGTTCTGGAGTTTAGTCTTGATTTTGGTTTTTTCTTCCATCTAATCCCCCTTCGGAAATTTTTAAATAGTCTTACATTATAAGATTTTACAACATTTCTTCAAAGTTTAAAAATGGGGGTATGTCTACCATGGCATTTACTACCAGGTCTACCAGTCCGCAATGGGTTATTTTATACTTTTCAAATAGGTGATAAGTATGTTCCATCTCCCTTATGGTTCCTTTACAGTTAGAGCAGGTGGCTACTACCAGTTTTATTTTATCTTCTTTAAGGACATCGTGAAAGGTTTCCATTATTTGGCAAAGTTTGACTTTGATGCCTACTTTTTTGCGAAAGGTTGGAAAGTTTAAACTTCCCATGATAGCAAACCCACTTCCTCCTCCACAGCAATAGTTTTTAACCCCATTGGGGTTCATCTCTCTAATCCTTCCTTGTGGAACTATCCTGTTTAAAACCTCTCTCTGAGGCTTTACAATTCCCATAAGCCTTACTATGTTGCAGGAGTCATGTAGAGTAAAGTAAAAGTCGTTGCGAGAAGGGTCAAGTTTAAGTTTTCCACTTTTAACTATTTCCCAAACTAAAGGAAGGCAGCTTTCTCTTTTTATTTCAGCTAAAGGCGAGCTTGCAGGAAGTAATCGATCCAGTATTACGCAGAAAACCTTGTGTGCATGGCCACATTCACCAACCAGGATCTTTTTTACCCCTAAAGAATGTGCTATCTTTAGGTGATTTACCGCAATTCTTGCCAGTTCCACATCGTCATACCATGCACCGTAGTTAACTCCATCATACCCCAAGGGTTCACTGCTTATGGTATAGTTAATACCTGCGGCATCAAATAAGATAAAAAAGGCCTCCATGTGGTCTGGCCAGGAAATGTACTCCCCAGCATTGTGTATAAAAAGATACTCTCCCCCTTTTTTATCTACAGGAATTTTGATTTTTTTGCCGGTTTTTTCTGCTATTTCTTCTTCCAAAAAGGATATAGTATCTTTTATACCTTGAGGGTTCATCCCAGTTGAAGAACCAGCCTTTAGATGAAGCCTTGTTCCCTTTTGATGAACCTCAGGAGGAGCCCACCCTAATTCTTGACTAAATGACTAAAAAGTTTCCTAAGCTCTCTTGCTATAAGCCCATTATCTACTCCTATAGGGCAATAAAGAACACACCTTCTACAAAGAGTACACCTATAAGCTAATTCAAAAAGCCTTCTTATGAGATCATAAGTAATGTCTATTTCTTCTCCTAACAAGGCATTCAGCTTGCCGGTTAAAGTAAAATGTTTTTCGTAGATCTTTCTTAATATTTCTGACCTGAAGTTAGGACGGTAGACCTCTTTACGGCCACTTGCTAAGTATAGATGACAAGCATCAGCACAGGTGTTACACCTTACACAATTTTCTAAAGAAAGCTTAAGAGGTCTTATAAAGGTCCAGTTAGACTTTGGGTTAAGCAACTTTTTAAGGCCGCTTAAAAACCTCTTTACTATTTTTGCCTTTTCCTCTTGAGAGATAGGATCTGGCTGAGGGAACATGCTGTAGCCGTCTAAACTTAAATTATAGGTTTGATACCAATTTTCAGGAGTTTGATCTTTAATCTCTTCTATGCCAGGAATTTGTAACATTTCTTTTTCTTCTAATTTGAACAGAGGTTCCTTCCCAGGTTTAGAAAGTTCTTTAAAACATACCTTATCTTCTCTGTTTTTTTTTCTTCTAATTCCTGTCTTATAAAGTTGCAAAGACTCATGTTTACCTCCTTTTTCGGTCTTATCGATTTAGTTTTGTGCGTTTTCAAGCCAGGT
The DNA here is from genome assembly GCF_000421605.1 of Thermodesulfobacterium thermophilum DSM 1276. Lineage (GTDB taxonomy): Bacteria > Desulfobacterota > Thermodesulfobacteria > Thermodesulfobacteriales > Thermodesulfobacteriaceae > Thermodesulfobacterium > Thermodesulfobacterium thermophilum. Next base: position 616 of record NZ_ATXI01000018.1, on the reverse strand, counting down.
TTTTTCAGGTTTTACATGAGGGCCAGACCATCCTACCTGGTAGCCCAGTTGTCTTTCTATAAGTTTTTCTATTTCACTTCCTTTAGACTGAGGCATGTCATCCCATAAAATTTTGTGGTAAGTAAGATACTTGGCTGGACCATGAAAAAATTTGGAAAAAGGAAGATATAATATAAATATGTTATATCTCCTTGTAGCAAAACTAATTTAGTTTCCCCAATAAATGTCTCCATGGCATGAAGCACCTCCTTTATTTAATTTAACCATTCTTCAATCTTTTTGGATATCCTCTGTAAAAACATGTATGCACAACAAGATGTTGGTCGTGTTAGATCAAAAATATATGTCCCTGAAATGTTGATTAGTTAGATCATTTTTCTGTCCCTGAAAAATTTTCCCCTTCATTTTACCTCCAAATAATCGGATAAGCAATTCATCAAGTTTCTTTTTTAATTCTACCAGGGATAACCTGTTATAATGTTCCTTTAAAGCTTCTTTTACTTCCTCGGGCACAGCTGAACTCTCCATGATCCTCTGGTATGGCGTCTTCGCCTGATCATAAACCTTCTTTATCACTCTACCTCTCTCATCTATTACCTTATGCTTCACTTTCATT
>NZ_ATXI01000017.1 GCF_000421605.1 Thermodesulfobacterium thermophilum DSM 1276 | reverse complement strand
AAGAGATTTTATAAGGAGACACAATTCTCTTGACAAGTGTCTAAAAAAAGAACAAGTAGTCAAGGAAAAAAACTCTTCTCTTTCAACGCTTGGTGCTTAAACAAAAATGCTCTTTACTTTTGCAACGCTCTTTTTTCCTGTGCTCCGCTTCGCTCCGCACTCCCTGCAGCTCCGTTCCGCTTGCGCTCCACTTCGCTGCAGGTTCAACTTTTCTTTTGAATGCTCCGTGCCTTAAAATTGCTCCGTGCTAAAAACAAAAGCTTTAAACCGCTTAAAGGGAAAAGCAAAAGAGCTTTTTTATTAACTTTTCTACGCTCCAGAAGTTGTTTTATTTTAAAATCAGCTCTCCAGCTAAAAGTTTACTTGACGCCCCGCTTCGCTTTTTTCTCATACACACCCCGCCACTACAAGTGGCAACCAAAAAGGCATACCCTGAATGCCACGGAAAATAAGGGCTGTAAAATGTTATCTAAGATAGCAGTCTTAGATAGAAATAAGCTATCTCTTGCCATATAAGGGCTAACATATCTTAGATAGCTATCTTAGATTTTAAAAAACTGCAGTGGTTAATATAAAAGTAAAAAAATTTTACAGGAGCAAAAAATGGGAACAAAGCAAAAATACTCTCCTGTTTATCTTGAAGATAATTTGCTGATAGAATTCAAAAGAAGAGCCAAAGGCTTAGGGCTCACTTATTCTGATTTTCTGAAAAAGCTCATCGTTTCTTATGAAGAGAAGAAAACTAAAGAGCTTAAAGAAATCGTTTCTTATTTTGACTTGCTTAATCAAAAGCTTAATGAGTTAATCTACTTACACATCAAAGAAAAAGTTCAAAAGCAAGAAGAAAGTAAAGAACAGAAAAAAGAACCTGAAAAAACTTTACCTACCTGTCAGGGCTGTTATTTAATTCTCATTGCTCTTGAAGAGCTTGCTAAAAAGCTCATCGTTCTTGAAAGAGAGAGAGCAGATTTTGACGCTTACATCAAAGAGCTGAGAGAGAAAGCTAAAGCAGAAAGCAGCTACTTGCATGTTTTAAATGCTCTTGAAAAGCTTTCTCAAAAAATCGTAGTGCTTCCAGAAAAGAGAAAAGAAATTGCAGAGTTTATTAAGAAACTTCTGCAGGAGGAAAAACATGCCTGAGGCTTATAAAGAAGCTAAAGCTTACAAAGGCTTTGAGGCATGGTGGCATTCTGTTCAAATGACAGCAAAAATGCATTTAACTATTACTTTTATTATCTTTTTCTCTCAGCTTTTGTTGACTTTGCTTTTACTTTACTTTATGCATGAAGAAATCTTTTCTCTCTTGATTGAGCTTTTATTCTCTTTTCAGTTCAGCCTTTTTTTAAAGGCTTTAAAACTCCTTTTTGGCAGATTCGTAATGTATTACTTGCTCACCACTCCGCTTTGGTTGTTGTATCCTGTCATGCTTGCAAAGTTCAAGCTTAAAGCAAAAAGCATAATGAGAGATGAGTTTTTGAGAGGCTCAAAACTTATCAGTGAAGATGAGCTAAAAAAGTTAGTCATGAATGATGTTAAGAAAGAGTTCAAAAATCTAAAATAAGGAGGGACAGAATGACATTTGAAGAATACTTAGAACAGCGCTTTTTCATCGGCAAAGTGCCTGTTCCCCGCTCAGCTGAGTGCAGGCACTTTTTTGTCGTAGGCCGCTCAGGAACAGGAAAAACAAGGCTTATTTATTCTCTCATTGATAAGATTAGAAAACAGAAAGCAAAAGCTCTGATTTATGATTTTAAGGGTGACTATGTATCATGTTTTTACGATCCTGAAAAAGATTTTATTTTCAATCCTCTTGACACAAGAACCCTGCACTGGAGCCTGCTTTCTGAAATAGAAACGCATGCAGACGTTGATGCAGTAGCAAGCTCACTTATTCCTCTAACTACTAAAGAGGACAAATTCTGGATAGATGGTGCAAGAGACATTTTTGCTTCTATCATTCATTACTTAAAGAGAATGAATCTTGAAACAAATCAAGCGATTTGGGATCATGTCTCTCTGTCTGAGGGAGAAATGCTTTCTCTAATGCAAGCTGCAGTCAACCAGGGCATTGAGGCTGCTAAAAGAGCCCTGGGGTATTTACAGGGGCACGATAAAGGTTCTAAAGTTGCAAGTGACGTTCTTAGCACGATGAGGCAGTATACAAATTGTTTTTACTACACGAGACATTTAGCTTCAAATTTTTCAATTAAAAGTTTTATTGAAAGTGAAGAAAGCTCTTTTCTTTTTCTGGTTGGGTATCCTAAATTGAGAGACACGCTAAAACCTTTACTCTCTTTATTTATTGATACAACGATAAGACATGTTTTATCTTTGCATGAAAATTATAACAGAAGAATTTATTTAGTTATTGATGAGTTCGTAACTCTTCAAAAGCTCTCCTCAATCCTTCAGGGGCTGGAACAGGGGCGCTCAAAAGGGCTTTCTCTTATAATAGCTCTACAAGACTTCAATCAGCTTGAAAGAGTTTACAGAGAAAGTGCTTTTTCAATTCTGAATAACTGCTCTACTATCGTATGCTTTGCTGTGAATGATCCTCGTTCAGCTGAAGTTATGTCAAAAACCTTTGGAGAGACAGAAATTCTTGAAACGGATGAAAGTCTTTCTATGGGCCCTGAGGATTTAAGAGATGGTTTGTCACTGCAGAGAAGAAGAAAAGTAGAAAAGCTTATACTGCCTTCGCAGATTGCTACTTTACAAGATTTGACGGCTTATTTAAAAATGCTTCATTATCCTATTGCTCAGGTTAGAATCCCCTTTTTCTCTTTTCAAGGGAAAAATATTGCTGTTGATTTAAATCCAATTTTTAAGTTTGATCTGGTTAATAATAATACAGAAACAAAAATTGAGTAAAAAATGATTGCGAAAATTAACGAAAAAGGTTTTCTTTTTCTCAAGCTTAGAAGAGGAAATGAAAAAGGGTTTTATCCTGTTTACTGCTCCCTGGGTGCAGGCGGCCTTTTCTGTGGCACATGGTGCAAAGAGTTTAAACTTCTTTCTGAAAATGAAATTAAGCTTTGCTTTACAACTTTAAAAGTAAAAAAACTTTTTAAAGAGGAGGAAAGCGATGAAGTTATCTAAGCTTAGATACTTTGATTTTTTGTTTTATGTATTTTGCATTTTAAAAACTCTTCCTTGGAAATTTTTCTTTAAATCTGAAGAAGAATTCTCTAAAGCTATAAAAGAGCTTTACAGCCCGCATGGAACCCTTTTTCCTGAGACGAAAAAACGCATTCTTTACAGCTTTTTGTTTCTCTGTTTATTGTTTTCTCCTGTTTTGCTTTTAGTTTTGCTCTTAATATTAATTTAAATAAAAAAAACATTAAGGAGGTGCAGCATGGGAAAAGTAAACATTGCTAAAAAAGTAGAAGAGCTTCAGAAGATTCAGGATCTCATCAAAAACGCAAGACGGTTAGTTGAAAAAGAAATAGGGAAAAAGGTTCTTGCTGCCTTTTTGCAGGGAGATGATGAAAGAGAAATTTACAAATTGATTCATCACATTGTCGTTGAAGTTTACGGCTATGACAGACTTTACAGGATGAATCAAGAGAAAGCTCAAAGAATGAGAAAGAAAAAAGACGAAGCTCAAGCTCCTGAAGAAGAGGGGGTAGCTTATGAATAATTTATTCAAAACTTTATTCTTAGTAGCTCCTGGTCTTGCTGTTCTTTTCTTTTTTGTAGTTGTCAAGCAGTCAGAACATCAAGCTTATTTAGAGCGTGAAAGTGCAAGATTTGACAAAGATTTTTCAGAGATGATGAAAAACCCGTATAGTTTGAAAAATGATTACTGGACAGATAGGCAAAAGCAAGCAGCAGAAGAAGAAAAGCAAGCTCAAGCAAAGCTTGAAGAGAGAAGACAGAAAGTAAAAGAGCTTGAATCTCAGCTTGAAAAAGCTTTCAATGAAACTTCAAACTCAACAGACTTAGAAAAAAGAATGAAAGAAGAACTAAAATAAAAAAAAAGAGGGAGCTATGAAAAACAAACTTTTATTTCTGATGCTTCTCTTTTTAAGCTTAACTTTTTCTCAAGCTTTAAGTTTTTCAATCAGAACCAACCCGCCGCTTAATTTAAACGGGTTCACTTGTGAGTGTTCTATTTCAGCCTGCGAATGCTCACAAGGGAGTTTAAAATTTTCAGTAAATCTTGACACTCCCAGAAAAGCTTCATGGAAGAAATTTGCCTCTAAAAGCTTTTTCGGTGATCTCATTTGTGCTGAACCCTGCATAAACTATGTTGGAGAAATTACTTATGTAGAGCTTCCTTTTTTGAAGCTTGAAACTCTTGAAAGTGCAGAAAAAACAGCTTCTCTTTCAGTCAAAAAAACGATGAACTTTTCTCAGAAAGCAGATTATCTTTTAAAAATTTTAAAAGACTTTTTTGGAATTTCTCAGAGTGCTGATTCTGAATTTTCACTTTTAAAAGAAAAAATGCTCTCTACTACAAAAAAACTTGCAGATGAGCAAAGAGTTGACTTAACAACTTATTTCTTTTATGACTTCTTAACAAACGTTTTGCAGTTTTCTCAAGAAGATCTGAGATTATCAGATTTTTTTATTTTAACTAACTTTCTCTCCGATCTTGCAAAGCAGGGAAAGCTTAAAGATTTTTTAAACTATTACTTCTTAGCAAAAGCTTATCCTGAGCTTCCAGTTTTGATTGATCCTTTTTCTTTTGTCTCTATTCCTCCCGAAGAAGTTAAAATTTTTATCAATGAAAGAGTTAAAATCTTAAAAACTTTGTCTGAGCTTGAAAACAAGTCTGCTTTAGAATCAACAAAATTTAAAGATTTTCACAAGCTCAGAGTAGCTAAAATTAAATTTGACAAAGCTCAAATCAAATCTCTTTTAAGCACTCTTGAAAAAGAGCCTCAAAAAATAGAAAAAATCTCAAAAGTTCTTGAAAACGCAAAAAAAGAGACTCAAACTATGAAAGTAAATAAAAGTGAAAAATCATTTTCTTTTGCAAAGTTCTTTGTAGTTTTAGCTTTAATTGCTGTTGCTGCATTTTTGATTATCAAAAAAATAAAGCTGAAAAAGTAGAAACAAAAAAGCCCCTGCAGAGCAGGGGCTTATGCTGATTTCAAAGTTTTCTTTTTCAAATACTTATTAAAGTCAACTACTTTTCTGTCATTAGTTATCTTTTCCTCAAAGCTTTCAAGTGTATTAACAACCCTACGTAATGTCTCAGGGTTGAGATGAGCATATCTCAGCGTGGTTGTGATCTGAGAATGCCCTAAAAGCTCTTTGATTTGCTGAATCGGAACGCCCTTAATGGCAAGCCAGCTTGCAAAAGTATGCCGTAAATCGTGAATTCTAATGCTCTCAGGAAGTCCAGCAGATTTCAAAGCCCTTTTGAACGCCCTCCTGAACTCCGAATCCGAATGCTTAAAGACTCTTTCGTCTTCTTTTGCATTCAGTTTTCTTTTTCTTTCATCAAGCATGTCTATAACACAATCAGACAAAACTATCACCCTTGGGCGGTTGGCTTTTGAATCACGAAGATATGCAACTCCAGCCTCCCACATGATGTCCTTCCACCTAAGATTTAATGCTTCTCCCAGTCTTGCTCCAGTTAAAACGAGAAACTGATACAGATCCCTGTAAGTTTCACTCAAATTTTCAAAAACAGCTTCGTATTCTTCTCTTGTCAAAAAAGTCCACTGCCTGATAGGAACTTCTCTCAGCATTTCAATCTTTCCCTTCAAAGGATGCTCTTTCAGATACCCCCACTTCACCGCCATTGAAAGCATGTGCCTTAAAAGTGCTATGTCCCTGTTAATGCTTGCAGGGGAATAACCCTGTTTCAACTTTTCCGTTTTGTATTTTTCAACAAGTGCTGGGGTTATCTCAGCAAGAGTTTTTTCTCCTAAAAAGGGCTTGAGATACTTTTTCCAGCGCGTAATTCTTTCTCTCACCGTTGATTCTTTTTTATTACTCTTCATCCAGAGAAAATATTTATTCCAGAAAATTTTGACCTTTACAAAGTTTCCTTTTTGAAAGCTGTTATCTCCTAAAAGCTTGCTTAACCCCTCATCAACGCTTTTTAGCTTTTCAGCAATTCTTACAAGCTCTTGCTTCTTTCTTAGCTCAAGTTCAACAGTCTTTGCAAGCTCATACTCACCTGCTCTAAAACTCTTTCTCACTAGCGTCCTTCCAATCATGATTTGAACTTCATAACCTGAAGCTTCAAAACTTCCACATTTTTTGCATGCCTCAGCCTTTTCAGAATTCACGCTTCTGCAGTTTTTGCAGCGCCAGTATAAAGCCATACCTATTTTTTAATTAACCACCTGAACAAAATCAAATTTGATTTCAGCCAGTTTCAGACAAAAATTGATTATCGGAAAATTATCGGAACAAGGAGATTCTTAAAAAGCGATTTTGATTTTAAGAAAACACGCGCCCGGCAGGACTCGAACCTGCAACCTTTGGATTCGTAGTCCAATGCTCTATCCGATTGAGCTACGGGCGCATACACTTTAAAATATAACAGTTTTTTAGGTTAATGCAACCTAATTTAGTGTGTATTTTATCCTTCTAAAAACCTTTTAAACTCCTCGAAAAACTCTCCTGCCCTTTCCTTAAAAAAGTAATCGGTAATACTTTCAGTATAAGCACTTTCTTCAGGATTGACCTCTATTATTTTAGCACCTGATCTCTTAGCTTCGTAAGGTAAATAAGCGGCAGGATAAACTACTCCTGAAGTTCCTATAATAATAAGAGCTTTACACCTTTTTATTAACTCAAAAGCTTGGTTTAAAGCCTCTTCCGGAAGTGGTTCCCCAAAAAATACGATTTCAGGTTTTAAGGCTTTACCACATTTTTCACATTTAGGACAGGGAAACATCTTTAGAAACTCCTCGGTAAAACGATATTTTTTCCCACAATTAAGGCATACTAAACTTTCTCCACTTCCATGAAGCTCTATTACTTTTTTACTTCCAGCTTTTTGGTGAAGGTTGTCTATGTTTTGAGTTATTACTCCTTCAAGATAGCCTCTATTTTCAAGCTCTGCCAGAACTAAATGGGCAGGATTGGGGGTTGCCTCTTTAAAACACTGGTACATCTCTCTTAGCATCATCCATACTTTTTCAGGATTCTTTATAAAAGTCTCTATATAAGCATATTCTTCAGGATTATACTTAGTCCAGAGACCTTTGGCTCCTCTAAAAGGGGGTATCCCACTTTCTACCGAGATCCCAGCTCCGGTAAAAGCTACTATCCCACCTTGTTTTATCAGCTCTACAACTTCTTTTACAAGTTCTTCTTTTCTATTCATAACTTTTACCCCTTTAAGGTTTATTAGCTAAAGGATTAGGGATTATGATACATCCGTCTATACCTTTTAATTCTAAAGCCAGCCCCGTTTTTTGCAAAATTCCTGTTAATAAACAAGCTATGCTATCAAGTTCGTCTTGCGTATAGGGCCTATTTTCTATAAAAACCTCTAAGTGAGACAAAAACTTTTTAAAAAAGTCTAAAATAGCCTTTTTATCTTTTCTTTTTATATGATAAACATCATAAAACGCTCCGGGAAAGACCTCGTAAACCTCGATATCCTTAGCTATTAAGAAATCTCTTAGTTTCATACCTCGTTCAGTAAGTTTTCTCATACCTCCAAGGGTAATGGGAAAAAATTTAATCTTCAACTCTCGAAGTTTCAGATCGCATTCTCTAAAATGATACTCATTTCGTTGTTCTATATCACACCTACCATAAGGCAAACTTAAAGGGGCATCTATATAAACATATTTAAACTTTACTGCTTTTTCAAGAAGTAGCTCATCTTCATAAACCAATTGGGTGAGCAAAACCTTATCCTTAATGTAGGCTAACCCTGTAGGCTTTTTAGGAGAACCTGCAAGGTCTATTCCTAAAAAATCTTCTAACTCTATCTTTGGTAACTTTATTTCGTTAAGCATTTCTGGATATCCTTTATGGTTCTAATTAAAACTCTCTTTAACCTTAAAACCTACCTCTATCCCTTTAACCCTCTCTATCCCTTGACATTTGTAAATTTTTATTTAATTTATTTTTCTAAATAAAATTTGCAAGTTTTAGGGGGGAAGATTTATGTTAAATGTTTTTAGGACTTTTTTGTTTTTAGCTATTCTTACCGTTCTTTTTATCTTTGTAGGTAAACTAATAGGTGGACAAACAGGAATGACTATAGCCCTTATCATGGCTGGTTTGATGAACTTTATCGCCTACTTTTTTTCTGATAAAATCGTTTTGGCTACAAGTGGTGCTATTCCTGTAGAAAAACACGAAGATCCTGAGCTTCATGCTATGGTAGAGGAGGTAGCAAGAAGAGCTGGGATTCCTAAACCTAAGGTTTATGTTATTCCTGTAGAAACTCCTAATGCATTTGCTACTGGTAGAAATCCAAAAAATGGAGTAGTTGCGGTAACCGCAGGGATTAGAAAACTTCTTACCCCTGAAGAGCTTAAAGGGGTCATAGCCCATGAAATAGCTCACATCAAAAACCGAGACATTTTGATTTCAACGATCGCAGCTGTGCTGGTTGGTGCTATCACCTATTTAGCTCACATGGCCCAGTGGGCGATGATATTTGGTGGTTTTAGCAGAGATGAGGAAGAAAACAATAATCCTCTTGCCATTGTGGTTACTTTGGTGGCTATTATTATCATCCCTATAGCCGCTACTCTTATTCAGTTAGCTATAAGTAGAAGTAGAGAGTTTTTAGCAGACGAAACAGGCGCTAAAATCATCAAAAATCCTTTAGCTTTAGCTCGTGCTTTAGAAAAGCTTGAAAATTGGAACAGAGCCTATCCTATGGACATAAATCCTGCCAAGGCTCAGATGTTTATCGTAAACCCTCTTTCAGGAAAAACCCTTTTTAAGCTTCTTTCTACCCACCCACCTATAGAAGAAAGGGTAGCAAGGCTTGTTCAACTTGCCAAAGAAATAAGATAAGAATATCCTGTAAACATAGGAGTTTCTTTGTCTTCCGAACTTTTTTCTTTCTTAAAAAAGATTTTATCTTTTCTTAAACCCTTTTGGAAAACTTTTCTGTTAGGGCTTTTTTTTGCGGTGGTTAGTTCTTTAATCACAGGAGCAAGCACCTGGGCTATTAAACCTATCTTTAATTTTGTTTTTGTTGAAAAACATCACGAGTATTTTTTTCTTGTTCCTCTTTTGATGGTAGTAGTCTTTAGCTTGATGGGAATTACTTCCTTGCTTCAAGCGTATTTTATGAAAGCCGTCTCTGCAGGGGTGATAAATAACCTTAGGTTGAGATTGTTCCAAAAGTTTCTTTATCTTCCTGTAGAGAAAATAGCAGTACAAACACATGGACAGGCTGTGTCAAAGGTGATAAATGACACCGCTCAGATAGAGCCCATCTTAGGTGAAGCGTTAACTACTATTTTTCAAAGCTCCTTTTCAGTGTTAGTATTGATAGGGGTTGCGCTGTATCAACGCTGGGACCTCACATTGTTAGCCTTTATTACCTTCCCGGTAATCATCTTTGGTAGTAAAGCCTTAGGGGCTAAAACCCGAAAAGCAAGAAAGCTTGCCCAGGCTTCTACCGGAGAATTAACCCACAAGATGCAAGAACTTTTGCAGGGAATAAAAGAAATAAAACTTAGTCCTTCTCCAGAAAAGGTAATAGAACTCTTTTCTAAAGAGCTTGAGCGCTTTTACAGATGGAGCCTTAAAATTACCAAATACAGAGAAGGATCTAAAAGTTTAGTAGATGTAGTTACAGGAATAGGTGGTGCTCTGGTTATAGGATATGGAGGTTTTCTTACCATCAATGGTGCTATGAGCCCTGGAAGTTTTCTATCTGTATTAACGGCTATCCTACTTATTTTTAACCCTATAAGAAAGCTTTCCAGAGCCTACACATATTTAAAAGAGGCTCAAGGTGCCTGGGTAAGGATAGAAGAGGTCCTTAACCTTCCGGTTGAAACAGGAGGAAACCTAAAGGCTCTTCCCCCTAAACAAGGCTTTACCTTTAACGAATTATATTTTCGTTATATTTCAAGCCCAGACTGGACGCTAAAAAACATCAATCTTTTCTTACCTGCTAATAAGCTTATTGCCTTCGTTGGCCCAAGTGGTTCTGGTAAAACCACTTTAGCTTCCCTCCTCCCAAGGTTCTTAGAACCTCAAAAGGGGGAAATACTCTTAGACAATACAAACCTCAAAGAGTTTGAAATCGTTAGTTTGAGAAATCTTTTCGGAATGGTCCTTCAGGAACCTTTTTTGTTTAACCTTAGCATAAAAGAAAACCTTCTTATCTCAAAACCTGAGGCTTCAGAAAAAGAAATCATAGAAGCCTGCAAGTTAGCTAAAGCCCACGATTTTATCTTAACCCTTCCTAAAGGGTATGATACCGTATTAGGAGAAGAAGGTTTTAATCTTTCAGGTGGTCAAAAGCAAAGAATAGCTCTTGCCAGGGTTTTTCTCAAAAAACCACCTATCATCATTTTAGACGAAGCCACAAGTCAGCTTGATGCCATTACCGAAGAGGCTATTCAAGAGGCTTTAGACCGTTTAAAAGGAAGACACACCATCATCATCATAGCCCACAGGCTTTCAACCGTCACTAAGGCTGACCTTATTTTTGTGTTTGAAAAAGGCGAAATCGTTTCTCAAGGCACCCATCGACAATTACTTGAAACCTCCTCTCTTTACAGAAACCTCTATCAAACCTTTCAAAAATGTAGTTGACCTAATTTTTCTTTAATTGCCTGAAAAACTTCTTCAGGTAAGATAGATTTCATACAATCCCACTGAGAACATTTCTTTTTAAAACATGGGCTGCATTTTAATCTACTTTGTAAAATTTTAAAATCACCTCCCCAAGGACCTGTTCTGTAAGGAGAGGTAGGTCCAAATAGAGCTATGGTAGGAACTTTTAAAGCTGAGGCAATATGCATAGGGCCTGTATCAACGGTTACCACAAGTTTACTTTTTTGAATAAGGCCTATCAACTCTTTTAACCTCATTTTTCCTACCAAAGATTTTACCTCTCGGTGTTTTTCTTCCATCAAACCTGCCCAGTTTTTTAATTCCTCTTCCTTGGGGCCCCCTGTAAGATAAATCTTAATTTCGGGATATGCCTTTAAAGTTAACTCTATGAGTTTTTCCCAATGAGAAAAGATCCACCATTTAGTTTTCCATCTGGCAGAAGGAATAAAAACTATGTATGGTTTTTCAACCAGATCTAACGGAGGGAACAATCCTGGCAAAACCGCTTCAGGAATGCTGTCTACCATTTCTTCAAAACCTTGATATATAAGACGTATTGCCTGTTTGGTTAAGTTTAAATAACGTTTTACTGCGTGGATCTCAGGGTCATAGCTAGGAAGTTTTATGTTGTAAAAAATAGGGCTTAACTCACGGTGATTTTCAAACCCCACTTTAAACTTAGCTTTAGTTAAACCTATTACTATCCCACTTTTAAAAAGCCCCTGATAATCTATGGCTAAATCGTAAGTTTCTTCTCTCAAATTTCTGATAAAAGCTTTCAGTTTACCAGGGTTCTTAAGGTCTTTTTTAGAAAAAACTATTACCTTCCTTAAATAAGGATGTCCTCTTAAGACCTCTGCGTTTCTTTCGTCTACCACCCAGTCGATGATACTTTGAGGATGATGTTGTTTTATAAGGGTTAAACATGGAAGGGTTTGCACTACATCTCCCAAGGCTGAAAGCTTTACCAAAAGAATCTTCATCAAACTTTATTAAAGGTTTTTTATGATGATTTCAGCAGCTTCTTTCAGGTCTTTAGCAACCCAGTCAGGATAAATCCCCTTTTTGGGGGCTACATACTTTAACTCACCCTTACCATATCCTGTTAAAACAAGAATGGTCTTTATCCCTAATCTTTTTCCAGTCTCAACGTCTACAATTTTATCCCCGACAAAATAAGACTTCTCAAGGTCTATCGGATATTTTTCTAAAGCCTGTAAAACCAAACCAGGGTTTGGTTTTCGACAATTACACCCTTCATTTGGACCATGCAAACAAACAAAAAAATCATCCAGTTTAACACCTTTTTTAGCAAGTCTTCTTGCGATAAGCTGGTTCACCTCAAAAACCAAATATTCTGGGAAATATCCTCTTGCTGGTCCGCTCTGGTTGGTGATAACGATAAGCTTAAACCCTCTGTCTTGTAGTAGTTTTAAACCTTCGGCTACTCCAGGTAAAAAACGGACCCTAGAGAGGTCATTGATATAACCCATTTCTTCGTTGATAGTACCGTCTCTGTCAAGAAAAACTGCTGGCTTTTTATCCATACTCAGATTAATTTAAAATGTGAAATTTATATTCATAGACTAAAAATTCTTTATTTGGCTTTAAAGTGGTACTAAATCCATATTTTTTCTCTAAGTCTTCAAGGTAATGAATTTCCTCACCTATGATTTCTGAAAGGTCAGGATGGATTTCGATCTCTATTTTTTTGTTTTTGATATGAGGTGCCATTTTGATAAGCCTTCTTAAAATTTCATAGTAGATTGTCTTTTTACTTTTGATACTCCCCTCACCATGACAATAAGGGCAGCTTTCTAAAAAGATCTTATAAAGAGAATCTCTTTTCCTTTCGCGGGTCATTTGTAAAATACCAAACGCAGAAATAGGTAGAAAACTATTTTTAGCTTTATCCTTTTTTAAAGCTTCTTTTAACGTTTGCACCACTAACTCTTGGTGTTCTGGATTTTCCATATCTATAAAGTCTATGATAATTAATCCACCTATATTTCTAAGTCTTAGTTGATAGGCAATTTCTTCGGCAGCCTCTAAGTTTATCTTATAAACAGTTTCTTCTAATTCTTTGGTACCGGTATACCTTCCTGTGTTCACGTCTATGGCAGTAAAGGCCTCACAAGGTTCTATCACGATAAAACCACCTGACTTGAGCCAAACCTTACGAGAAAGAATTTTCTTTATATCGATCTGGATTCCATGGGCTAAAAAAATATCTTCTTTTCCTTGATAAAGTTCTACATAGGGAGCTAAATTAGGAAAATAACGTTCTAAAAAATTTTTAATCTCTCTAAAAAAATCCTTATCGTCTACCACTATCTCTGAGATGTCTTTGGTAAATAAGTCTCTTATGGCACGAAGGGCGATGTTTAGCTCTTCATACACCAGAGCCGGAGCCTTCATTTTTTCAGCTTTTTCTTTTATTTCCCCCCAAAGACACAGCAAAAAATCCATCTCTGCCTTAAGCTCTTCTTCCGTAGCACCGACTGCAGCTGTCCTTATAATCCAACCTGTGTTTGGTGGCTTTATCTTCTCTAAAATTTCTCTCAGCCTTATTCTTTCCTTTTCATCCCTTATTTTTCTTGAAATACCTATTCTATTCATGTAAGGGAGATAAACCAGATAGTGTCCAGGTAGAGTTAAGTTGGTAGAAACCCTCGCTCCCTTATTTCCTAAAGGTTCTTTGATCACCTGCACAAGGATTTCTTGCCCTTCTTTCAATACTTCATGCAGATTTGCCATAAAAACTGTATCTTTTTCCCACTCTATTTCTGAAGAAGGCATGATGTCATCACCAAACAAAAAAGCTGTGCGGGCAAGACCAAGGTCAAGAAAAGCAGAGTTAATACCAGGAACTACCCTGACCACCTTTCCTTTGTAAATATTACCTACTAAACCTTTTTCTGAGGGCCTTTCTACATAAAATTCAACCAACTGCCCGTTTTCTACCAGACCTACTCTTATCTCAAAAGGAGCATAATTAATAAGCAACTTAGCCATGGTTATAAACAGAGTTTCCTTAAAAATTCTCTTATAAGTTTTTCTAACCGTTTTTCTGCCTTTTTAGACTGCTCAACCACCTCAGAAAAAAGAATAGGGGCAAAGTTATCTGGATCATTTACGTTTGAAATAACAGAAATACCCAAAACCTTTAATCCTGCATGAACTGCCACTATCACCTCTGGCACAGTAGACATACCAACAGCATCTGCCCCTATCATCCGTAAAAACCTTGTTTCAGCAGGAGTTTCAAGACTTGGACCTGGAACAGCTACATATACCCCTTCCCTTATATCTTCTCCAAGATCTAACGCAACTTTTTTAAAAAGCTCTCTCATTTCTTTATCGTAAGCACATGACATATCAGGAAATCTTGGTCCCCATTCTTCGTTATTTAGTCCTCTAAGAGGATTATCAGGGATCAGGTTTATATGGTCTTTTATCACCATCAAGTCACCAGGTTTAAAGTTTAGGTTTAGCCCTCCTGCGGCGTTAGACACTAAGTATAGTTTAGGTCTAAAAAGACTTAAAACCCTTAAAGGAAAGGTTATCTCTTTCGCTGAATAACCTTCATAAAAGTGAAATCTTCCCTGTAAAACAGCTACCTTTTTGTTTTCTAAAATTCCAAAAACAAGTTCTCCTCTATGGGTTTCTACTGTAGACCGAGGAAAGTTAGGCAGGTCACGATAAGGGAAAACAGCCAATTTGTTGACTCTATCCCCCAAAGAAGAAAGACCTGTGCCTAAGGTTATGATGATCTCTGGTTGGAAAGGAGCGATTTTTTTTAAATAATCAAAAGTTTCTTTTACTTTTTCAAAGTATTCTCTGTCTTTTTTTTCCATTTTGTTTTTTAGCCAATTTTAAAACTGATCGGTAAACTTAGGTCTCCCAAGATCGTCTATCTCTATTACCTTAACCCGCACCACCTCACCTACGTTATAAACGCTTTTCAAATCCTTTGGAGGGTTTACCATTTTTGAAACATGTAAAAGACCTATCTTACCTGGCAAAACCTCAATAAAAAGTCCATAGGGCTCTACCCTGGTTATCTTTCCTTCATAAATCTTGCCTATTTCTACCTCAGATACAAGAGCTTCTATCAGTTTTTTCGCTAAATCTACCTCTTCTTGAGTTTGTCCAGTAATACTGACTTTACCTCCCTCTAACACCCAGATGCTGGTATTTGTTTTTTCTTTGATCTCCTTAACTGTCTTTCCCCCTGGACCTATTATAAGATGGGTTTTATCTTCAGGAACGGTTATGATTTCGATCTTTGGAGCATAGGGAGAAAGGGTCTTTCTTGGTTCAGGTATAGCCTCATACATCTTATCCAAGATAAAATCTCTTGCCTTTTTAGCCTTTGAAAGAGCCTCGGCTAAAACCTCTTTAGAAAGCCCCTTAGTCTTAATATCCATCTGAATACTGGTAATCCCATCCTTAGTGCCAGCTACCTTAAAATCCATATCCCCAAGCTGGTCTTCTTCTCCTAAAATATCTGTGATTACTAAAGATTTTCCCTCTTCTAAAACAAGCCCCATCGCAATCCCTGCTACATGCTTAGAAATAGGAACTCCTGCATCAAACAATGCTAAAGAACCGGCACAAACCGTTGCCATGGAGGAAGAACCGTTTGATTCAAAAACGTTAGCTACCACCCTGATTATATAAGGAAAACCCTCTTCCTCTGGAATTAAAGGTTCTAAAGCCCTTTCAGCTAAAGCCCCATGACCTATCTCCCTTCTTCTCGGGGGTCCCCAAGGTCTGGCTTCTCCGGTGCAAAAAGGAGGAAAGTTATAATGAAGCATAAACCTCTTAAAAACCTCTCCCTCATAAATACTTTCTACCAACTGAGCCTCTTCTCTTGAACCTAAGGTAACACTGGCAAAAACCTGGGTTTGTCCTCTGGTAAAAACTGCACTCCCATGAGGTCTCTCAAAGGGATGGATCTTAATATCTATAGGCCTTATCTCATCAGGGGTTCTTCCGTCAATCCTTTTACCCTCTTTAAAAAGTTTCTCTCTCATTACCTTGCTTATCAGTTTTTTATACTGATACCCCAGTAAAACTTTCTGCAAGGTTATGGTTTCATACTGATTGACAAATTCTTCAAAAATTTGAGATAACGCAGCCTTCCTTTGAAGTTTATCTTGTATGCTTAAAGCCTCTGCAATTCTTGGTTTAGCAAAACTGTTTAAGGTTTCTATAATATTTAACCAATCAGAAGGCAACTCTACATTCACCTTAGGTTTTCCTAAGTCTTCTATAAGTTTCTTTTGAGCCTCTATCAAGGGTTTAGTTCTATCTAAAACCAAATAAAGCGCCTCAAGAACAGCCTCTTCTTCTACCTCTTTTCCTCCTCCTTCTACCATCACGATAGCATCTTCAGAGCAGGACACAATCAGCTCTAAGTCTGCCTGTTGTCTTTGCTCATAGGTGGGATTTAAAATAAACTCTCCGTTTACTCTTACAACCCTAAAACCTGCGATAGGGCCTTCAAACGGTGCTTGAGACAGCATCAAAGCAGCTGAAGCCCCAGTAATAGCTAATACGTCTGGGTCATATTTTTCATCAGCCGAAAGGGTTAAGGCTGTCACCACCACATCATAAAAAAAACCTTCAGGAAAAAGAGGTCTAACAGACCTGTCTATAACCCGAGATACCAAAATTTCTCTATCTGTAGGTTTCCCTTCTCTTTTTATAAAACCTCCAGGTATCTTCCCCCATGCTGAAGACTGCTCTCTATAGTCTACCGAAAGGGGGGTAAAATCTACCCCTTCTACCAAAGACTGCCCTATAACTGCTGTTACCAAAACAGCTGTATCCCCCTGTCTTACTACAACTGACCCGTCAGCAAACTTAGCATATTCTCCAGTTTCAATAACAATCGGATCTCCCCATCCCAGATCTACCGACAATCTTTTCATATACTACTCCCTTAATTTTTTGCTTAGATAAGTTTAGAGTATAAACTTAAAAATGCAAGAACTTTTGAGTTTAGTTCTAAAAGGTTATCATATATTAATTTTAATATATACTCAGCTTAATAAGTTGTCCAGCATAAACTATAGCCCCTCTCAAGATTAGAGTTCCTGCAATTACCAGTATAGCAGCTATGTTCATCCTCAAAATTTGACCTCTGGTAAACTGATGAGGAAGTCCGTGCTCTTCAAACTCGGTAATTTCTCCGATTTTCATACGTAAGGCAAGAGGTAAAAATAAAAAGATTAGTATCAAGGCAAGGGTATAAATAAAATACTCTCCTTTAAACGAAAAGAAAGGTTCTAACGCCCTTTTGTAAGGTGCAGAAGAAACATATAACCCATAGAAATAAAGAGGTATAAGCAAAAGTTCTATGACGATAAGCCATACGTCTATTTTTGTAAAAAGATACTTGATTTCTACATCCTTGGCTATGATAACTATCAAAGCTGCTCCTGCTGAAAGAGCAGAAACCAAAAACAAAATGGGAAGGGTTGCGTTATTCCACAACGGAACAGCCAAAAAAGAGGCTAAAAGAATACCGGTATAGATAGCTAAAAAAATACCAGCCACAAAGTTAATTTTGGCAATCAGTCTCATTTTTGGTTTTAGCCTATCTGAAAATCTTTTCAAAAATTCAAACCTTAAATAATGTTTTTGTTCTTCAGGCAACACAGCAAGGATGTATAAAGCATTAAAAAAAAGAACTAAAGGAACACCCCAAGTACCCCAAGACATAAGAGAAAGAGGCTGAAAGGTCAAATATCCCCAGTAAAGATGCCATGGGGCTTTAATTTCAAGGATGATAAAAAGAGCACCTACAGCAAGCATGACAAAGGCAATCAAAGGAGCTCTTACACATTTGGCTAACTCTTCTACTGTTTTGGTAGGCCTAAGGTTGGCGATAGAACACATAACCAAGGTTCCTGCAGCCAATCCTCCTAAAAATAGATATAACACTATCCTCCAGTCCCATACCTCAAAATGAGGAAAAGTAATAGAGTTGGTCCCGGTAATGGTTATTTCTACCATGGTTAAAACCCCCCTGGGAATCTTTTGTTAACGTAAAAAATACGAGGTTTAGTACCTGCCCATTCAAGCCTTACAGCAGCATCGTGGGTCCTTAAAAGTTTAGACACCTCACTTTCAGGGTCATCTAAATCTCCAAAAATCCTCGATTTTCCTAAACAAGTTTCTACACAAGCAGGTAATTTTCCTTCTTTTAGTCTGTGCTGACAAAAAGTACACTTATCAGCTGTTCCATCAGGACGAATGTATCTTGCATCATAAGGACAGGCCAAAATACAGGCTTTACATCCAATACACTTTTTATGGTCTATTTGAACGGTTCCATCTTTTGCCCTGTGAGAAGCTCTGGTAGGACAAGCATCTATACAAGGAGCAATTTCACAGTGATTACAAAGTTCTGACCTGAGTTCCATCCTGAGGTTGGGAAACTCTCCTCTGACCTCTTCTACCACCCTTGTCCTAAAATAACCCTCTGCTACCTTATTCTCCTTTTTACAGGCTATAACACAAGCCATACACCCTACACATTTTTCTACATCTATAACCATAGCATATCTTGGCATTTTATGTCACCTCCTTTTAAGCCTTCTCTATCTTAACAAAATTAACCCTCATTCCCACACTTCCAGAAATCGGGTCTACAGCATATCTGGTTATCAGCTGTTGGTCGTCTGCACCGTTTAAATAAGCTCTTTTTAGCATAGGAGAAAAACTTCCAAACCCATGAGGGACATAAACACAATCTGGCCTAATCCTTTCGGTAACCTTTAGCTTAACCTTATTGCTTTTAACTCCATCCTGGTTAACAAGCACCACATAATCTCCGTTTTTAAGTCTTAATTGTTTAGCCACCTTAGCGTTAACCCAGGCAGCATTTTCTTTCATAAGCTCCCATAAAGAAGGATTGTTGGTAGTCCTTGAGAAGGTATGCACAGGTACCCTACCATAAATAAGTCTAAAATACCCTTTAGGTGGTTGTTCATGTCTGGTATAGGTAGGAATAGGAGGAAACCCTGCTTCCTCTAATTGCTTGCTATAGAGTTCTATCTTGCCAGAAGGAGTTTTAAATTTAAACTCAGAAGCCTCATTGATGTAAGGATTGGCAGTGCCTGGTATCTCTATATAACCTTTCTGTTTAAGCTCTTCAAAGTTTAATCCAAGAGCCTCACATTTAGCCTTAAGAAAATCTTCAAAATCATTATAAGGAAAATATTCCTTTAAACCGAGCCTTACTCCTAACTCTTTTGCTATCCACCAACCAGGTTTGGTATCATACATCGGATTAACCACAGATTGTCTCAAGGCTACCCCTATACTTCTTTCTTTTACCACAAAAATATCGTCATATCTTTCTAAATAGGTACACTCTGGGAGAACCACATCTGCATAAAGCACATGATCAAAGGGCATCATATCAACCGCTACTACAAGGTCTAACTTCTTAATAGCCTCGATGGTATCCCTCTGGTTGGGGGTAGATTTAATAAGGTTAGTCCCTGTAATCAACCATCCTTTTATAGGATAAGGTTTTTCAGTAAGAGTTGTTTTTATAATCTCAGGTATAACTCCTTCTTCTCTGGTAAAGGGGTAAGGACCTTTATGTATCTCAGGTTTTTGATTTTCTGGATAAGGAATTCCACAAAAGTCTCCAAAACCATAATAAGGCAAAGGATTCTTTGGTGGAAGATATATACCCCCTGGCCTTCCATAAGCTCCTAAAAGGGCAGTAAGAATAGCTATCGCTCTTACCCTTTGAGTATTGTCTCCATACCAGGCAGTATGTCTTCCAGGATGAATTAATACAGAAGGTTTGTTTTTACCCATAATTCTTGCTGTCTCTATGATCAAAGAAGCAGGTATGTCTGTTTCTTTTTCAGCCCATTGAGGAGTATATTCTTTAACTGCTTCAGCCAGTTTTTCAAATCCTTCGGTATATTTAGCCACATACTCTCTGTCATAAAGCCCCTCTGTTATTATTACGTTTATCCAGGCCAAAAGTAGGGCAAGGTCAGTAGCTGGTTTGATAGGAAGCCAGTATTTAGCCTTACTTGCTGCGGTAGAAAACCTTGGGTCTACTACGATAACTGTAGCTCCCTTTCCAACAGCCTCTGCAAACTCCTGACACATGGAGTTATGTGCATTTTCTCCTATATGAAACCCCATCAATACGATAACTTTACTATTCTTTAAATCTACCCTTTCTGGATTACCCACAGGTGCCCCAAAGGTAAGTTTAAAGGCTATGTCTCTTGCCCCTCTACAAAGGGCATAAGAAGGCATACCCAAATTAGGAGAACCATAGGCCCATAAAAGATGAACAAAATAAGTAGATATAGTTCCATGGGTAAAGAGGGCTACAGACTCAGGACCATAAGTTTCTTTAATCTTAAGCATCTTTTCTGCTACATAATTTAGAGCCTCATCCCACGAAGCCTTTTTAAACTTACCCTCTCCTCTTTGTCCAACCCTTATCAAAGGATGTTTTAGCCTGTCTGGGTCATAAAGAAGCCCTATTCCTCCATGACCTCTGGCACAAAGTTTACCTCTTGATTGAGGATGTGCAGGATGTCCGTCAAGCTTAACCACCTTTCCGTCTACTACCTTTGCCATAACCCCACATCTCCAAAAACACATTTCACAAACCGTAGGAACATATACCGGTTTACCTTCGGGTTTACGCCCTAAACCTAATAATCTATCTACCTGAGTAGCCCCTACAACTCCAATTCCTCCAGAAGCAGCAACTACCTTCAAAAAATCTCTTCTTGACCATCTCATTCCTTAAACCTCCTTGATCTTTTCTAAGCCCTTTAAGAAATTAGTTTAAAAAAGAGATATAAAAAGTCAAGATTAAACGCAAACATTTGTTGAAAATTTAGAAAGGACAGTCCTAAAAAGAACTAAAAAAGAAAAAAATCAAATCTAAAAGATAAACAGGGTAATTAAGATTCTAATTTCTTTAAAAGTTCGTTTAAACTTAGGTTAAGACCGCTTTTATCTCTTTTTATCATCCCACCGATCTTTATAAAAGTTTCTTTTTCTTCTCTTTTCAGAAAAACCCAAAGGGTTTTAGGATCAAGAAAATATACTCCTATCAACCCAAAGATCATCAACAGAAAACCTGCGTAAACCAACCAAACTCCTGGGTCTTTTTTAACTTGAAGCACGCTCATGTAAAACTTATCAACCGGGCCTTTAAGTTCAAGTTTCCCTACATTTTTACCTATCTTAAACTCTGAGACTTTACCCTCGATAGCGAAAATCTCGTCCCCTTCCCCTGTTTCTTGATCTAATAGATTAAACTTAGCTACCACAAAACCTTGATGAGCCATATAGGCATCAAGGATAAGCACGTATCTATCACCTATTTCTGCAGGTACCGTAGGATCAACCTGTTTTTCGAAGGTTTTCCCGTCTATACTTACTCTTATAGTAAATTTAGGCAATTCTTCATAGCTTGCTTGATAAAAGGTAATTCCCTTATATTTAGCCGGCTGGTTAACCTTGATTAAAGCATCTACTGTTTTATTGTTTTTTTCTATAAAAGTCACATTTGAAACATACTCTTTAGGAGTCCCGTCTGGATAAATTTCCATCGTAAACTTATTAAGTTTCACAGAAAAATCAAGGATCACAGGGTTATTTCTTCTAAAAAGGTTAACCTGATTAGAGGTTTCCCCTTCTAATAAATACATGTTACCTCTAAAACCCCAAATAGCACCTACGATAGCCCCTGCTATTATCAGAACCAAAGAAAAATGGACTAAATATACCGCTAAATACCCTATACGATTTTTATCCTGATAAAACAAAACTCCTTCTGAAGTTTCCTTCTGTTTAAACCCTAAGGTTTGTAATAAATTTATCAGTTGAGAAAAATCTTTTTTTACTCTTGTTTCCTGGGAATTAGGCAATTTATGGGGGTCAACCTCTGTCGGATCTTTCTTAAAAAGCCTCCAGCTAAACTTAACTCTTTTTATCGAACAGCTAACAAGGTTTACCATGAAAAAGAACAGTAAAAATATGTACCATACAGAATGATAAAAATCATCAAGCTGAAAAGCAAGGATCAACCGGCCTAAGGATGGTCCGTATTTCATCAAGTAAAAATCTGAAGGTTGAACCTGAGGAATAATAGTTCCTAAAATGGAGAAAAAAGCTATAAGGAAAAATAAAACTATGGCAACCTTAATCGAAGAAATAAAATCCCATATTGACCTCATTCCTCACTCCTTTGGGTTAGTTTAAAAAACTTTTTTAAAAATAACATATAAAAATTTTTAAATCAACCCATAACCTCACCTTGAAAAACCTGTAATTTAGGTTTTAATTGGAAAGTAAATATTATCGAAAAAGGGGTTTTTATGAAAATGTTAAAAAATAAAAAGTTATTTTACCCCTTAGTTGGAGTTATTCTTTTAATAATCATAGCCTTTTCAAACGGATTTAGCAAAGAAAAAAACGATGAAATATATAAGTATTTAAAGCTCTTTTCTCAGGTGTTAAAACTCATAGAAGACAACTATGTAATAGAGGTTTCACCTAAGGACCTTATCTATGGAGCTATAAATGGAATGCTAAATTCTTTAGACCCTTATTCTTCTTTGATGAAGCCTGAGGAGTTCAAGGAGCTTGAGATAGAAACCAAGGGAACCTTTACCGGTATTGGGATCGAGATTACCATAAAAGACGACGTAATCACTGTCGTTGCCCCGATAGAAGATACTCCTGCTTGGAAAGCAGGTATCAAGCCAGGAGATAAAATTTTAAAGATAGAAGATAAACCTACCAAAGGGATGAGTCTTACAGAGGCGGTTAAACTCTTAAGAGGTCCTAAAGGAACAAAGGTAAAAATAACCATTCTCAGGAACGATAAAGACATAAAAGAACTCACCCTGGTTAGGGATGTGATTCCTATAAAAAGTGTTAAGGTTAAGGTTCTTGAGCCTGGCTACGTCTACGTGAGAATTACCAACTTTCAAGAAAAAACCCATCAAGAGTTGATAGATGCTTTGGAAGAGCTTGAGAAAAAGGAACTAAAAGGTATAGTATTAGACCTTAGATATAATCCAGGAGGACTTTTATCCTCGGCTATAGATGTAGCAGATGAATTTTTGGAAAAAGGAGTGATTGTTTCTATAAAGGGGAAGTCTAAAGATTCAGGAATGGTGTTTGAAGCCAAACCTAACCCCTCTAACAGAAAACACCATTATCCTATCGTAATCCTTATAAACCACGGCACAGCCTCAGCCTCTGAAATAGTCACCGGTGCGTTAAAGGACCATAAAAGAGCCCTTGTCCTTGGTCAGAAAAGTTTTGGTAAAGGAAGGGTCCAAACTGTTATCCCTCTTGATGACGGATACGCTGTAAAACTAACTACTGCTTTTTATTACACCCCAAGTGGAGTTTGCATCGATAAAATCGGTATCTCTCCTGACATAGAAATACCTGCGATGGTTGAAGCTACTACTAAAGAAAAACCTAAGGACAAAGACGAAGAGGATTTACTAAAACCTTGGACCTCTCCTGAAGAAGATTTTCAGGTAAAGATGGCGGTCTCTATCTTGAAAAACCTAAAAGAAATTTCTAAGTTGAAATTTTAATGTTTGACCCCAAGGTTTTTATCCTTTTAACACCTGTTTTGTTGCTGGCCTTGACGGTCCATGAGTTTTCTCATGGCCTTGTAGCTTATCTTTTAGGGGATCCTACCCCTAAACTCGCAAAAAGGCTTAGCTTAAACCCTATTAAACATCTTGATTTTTTTGGAACGTTAACTTTGTTTCTTACCCAAGCCATAGGCTGGGCCAAACCAGTACCTATCAACCCCAACTATTTTAAAAACCCCTGGAGGGACATGGCTCTTGTTTCTATAGCTGGACCTTTATCCAACATCTTGCTTGCCTTTATCTTTGGGTTCCTTTTTCATTTATTTTATGGCTTAAATTTAAACTACTCCTCTTTTGTGATTTCCCAACCTCTTGCCCTAATGTGCTTTTTAGGTATAAAAATAAATCTTGGTCTGGCTATCTTTAACCTTTTGCCTATTCCCCCTTTAGACGGGAGTAAGGTTATTGTTAAATTTTTACCAAAAACCTGGAGATTTAACTACCTAAGACTTGAAATGTTTGGGTTTATCTTTATTTTAATTTTAGCCATAACCGGTGTGCTTAGCAAGTTTATCTACCCTATATTAAACTGGTTCACCAATCTGATTTTAGGGATTACCAGTATAGGTAGTATTTAAAAATCATGGAAAAATCAACGTTAATACTTTGGCTTCTTACCATAACCCTTTGGGGAATATGTCCGATCATAGAAAAAATAGGTCTTAAAAACGTAGACCCTCTTTTAGCGCTTTTCATCAGGACCTCTGCCGCTCTTATAGGATTAAGCTTAGCTGTTTTTCTCACAGGGGCGTTTAAACCAGAAGTACTAAACCTTAAAAATATAGCCGTATTATCGTTAAGCGGGATCTTAGGAGGCTTTTTGGGGATGTTAACCTATTTTACCCTGCTTAAATCCCAAAATGCCTCTCAAATAGTTCCGCTAACCTCGGTATATCCTTTGGTTTCTACTCTGTTTGCTATCTTGTTTTTAAAAGAAGAGTTGCATATTGTAAAAATCTTAGCTGTCTTTCTCATCGTATCTGGGATTTTTCTTTTGTTTAAAAATCCTTAATATCTAAATCTTGGCTATTCACTATAATTCTTAATCACTCTAAATCCCAACCCAAACAAAATAACACAATAAAAAACAAGGACTAAAACACATCCTAAGGACCAAGTATCGAAGGTTTCCTTTCTTATAAGGATGTTTGTATAGGTAAGAGGTAACACAAAAACCACAGGTTTTAAAAATTCAGGGATACGTTCTATCGGAAAAAAGGTTCCGCAGAAAAACCCCATAGGAAGGATGAAAAAGTTAAAATACGTAGCTGTTTCTTCATGGCCTTTAGCAGACATTCCTACCAAAAAACCAAGGCTTGCAAACAAAAAACAGTTTAGCAAAAGAGCCAACAAAAAAGGTATGGATAACCCAAAGTTAGGATAAGTCAAAAATCCCACAACGATGATCAAGCTTGCGGCAAAAAGTCCCTTTAACATTCCAGCAAGCACCTCTCCGATGATTATGGCACTGTAAGAAATAGGAGCAAGGTACAACACTTGAAAGGTTTTAAAATAAAGTCGATTAAGGTTTATAGAGTTGGCAATCCAGGTATAAGAGTTGGTCATAGAGGTCATGGCTACCAATCCTGGGATAAGAAAACCGAGATAACTTTTACCTTCCATCTGAACCATCCTTCCAAGCCCAAGGCCAAAAACGATAAAATAGATAATAGGGAGCATCATGGCAGAAAGGAGATATCCAAACTTTAAAAGTCTTCTTCTAAAAATCAAAAGTTCTCTCAAAAACACAGGATACCAATCCATCATTCTATCCTTTCTCCTGTAAGTTTGATAAAAATGTCTTCCAAATTAGTCTCTCTGATAATCACAGGCAATTCGTTTTTCTTAGCAAATTCATAGGCTTCTTCTTTAGTCTTAAAAGTCCACAGTTTTAGCCTTCCTTCTTTATCTGTATATTCTACGGTAAAAAGCCCTACTGATTGTTTAAGCGCTGAAGGAGTACCAAGGGCTATTAGCCTTCCTTTGGATAAGATACCTACCCTATCACAAAGAGCCTCTGCCTCTTCTATGTAATGGGTGGTAAGAAATACCGTTTTGTTTTGTTTTTTTATTCTTTTTATTATTTCCCAAAGATGTCTTCTTATCTGAGGGTCAAGTCCGATAGATGGTTCGTCTAAAAACAAAACCTGTGGGTCTGAAAGCAACGCCCTTGCCAGAAGAAGCCTCCTTTGCATCCCACCTGAAAGTTTAGAAACTAAGGCATCCTTTCTCTCCCAAAGGCCTACATTTTCTAACAAATCTTTGATTTTTTCTTTTAACTGACTTATTTTATGAAGTTTTCCATAGATAAACATATTCTCGTATACTGTCAAATCTCTATCTAAGTTATTTTCCTGAGGAACCACACCGATAAATTTTTTTATTTCATAGGCCTTTTCTATCACATCAAAACCGTTGATAAAACATCTCCCAGCATCAGGCTTGGTTAAAGTAGTTAAAATTTTTACTATGGTAGTTTTTCCTGCACCGTTTGGACCAAGAAGTCCAAAAATCTCTCCTGATTTTATCTCAAAACTTACCCCATCAACTGCCTTGACCTTCCCATAGTATTTAACAAGCCCTTCAACCTTAATCATAAAAAAACCCTTTCATCGACAAATAACTAACATAAAAAGAATTTTTCTTCACTTTTTCAACCAACTTTTTTAAAGTTAATAATACCTTGTATTTAAGCACTATGCAATCCTAAATCCTTAGGAAAATTCAAAATATTCTTCTACCCGTTCTTTTACTCCAAAATCATTCAAACAGTCAAAACGATAACAGTAAAAAGGGAATTAAGACTTTTTGGACATAGAGAAAACAACTTACCCCTTATTTTTCAAAAATTATCTCTTAAAACAATTTGCCTTGTTAAAATAGATCTTTAATAGAATAGGCTACAGGGCAGGGAATGATTTGAGAGGTTAGTTTGTAGGAGGATGGTATGACCTACCAGTAGTAACCTGCCCTATTTAAAAAATATGGGTGATTGATAGGTTTATTGAAGGGGTTTACGTGTGGTGAGTGTGGTAGGGAATAGATGTCTGAAAGGGTGTTTTACACCTTAGGAATGGTGCCGGGGGCGGGACTTGAACCCGCACGGAGGTATCTCCACTGGATCCTGAATCCAGCGCGTCTACCTATTCCGCCACCCCGGCAAGCTGTGGATATTTTAAAAGGAGTTCTTCTTCAGGCAGCGGCTTCTCAAACAAAAATCCTTGCACATAATTAAACTCTAATTTTCTTATTATAGCAAGCTGTTCCTCTGTTTCAACCCCCTCTGCTAAACTTTCTATCCCTAACCTCTTTGCCAATAACACGATTACCTCAACCAAATCTTTATCCCTCTTGTTTTCAACCACACCTTGTATAAAACTCCTGTCCACCTTTATTACATCTACAGGTAAATCCCTTAAATAACTTAACGCACAATACCCTGTCCCAAAATCATCTATCAAAACCCCTATCCCCTTCTCTCTCATCCTCCTTATCACCTCACTCGCATACCCCACATCCTCTATAAACACCCTCTCTGTTATCTCTAAATTCACCATCTTACCACTAAACTTATTTAAAAACCTCTCAACAAACCCCTTCTTACTAAACGACCTCCCTGATATATTAACTGAAATCGGAACCCTAAACCTCCTTACCTTTTTCTCTATCTCTTCAAACATCCACTCCTCAAACTTAGGTAAAAACCTGCTTCTCTCCAAATAATCTATAAACTCCGAAGGATTATAAATCTTACCGTCTACCTTTATCCTCACCAATGCCTCTATCCCCGCCAAACTCAAATCCTCTGCCCTAAAATATGGCTGATAGTAAAACACAAACCACCTATTTTCTAAAGCTTTTTCTAACAATTGGTCTAAAGATATAATCTTCTGGGCTTTTAACTCCATATATGAAGCAAAAAAACTCAACTCACCTGCTCCTCCCCTCTTAGCCTCACTTAACGCCAATGAAGCCTTCTCTAATAGGTCTTTTACATCTCTCCCGTCTCTTGGATAATAACTAATACCCATGTTAGTAGCAACCACTACTTCTTCTTCATCTATCTTTACCTTTATCTCCCTAAGCAAACTAAGCTTGTCTATCAATCCCCTAACATCTTCATAATCTTCCTTCCTCAGAAAACATCCAAACTCATCTGCCCCAAGTCGAGCTATCAAATCCTTACTTCCTGGGAAAATACCCTGTAAAACCTTACCAATCTCCTTTAAAACCCTATTCCCTACCTCAAAACCATAAGTCCGGTTGATGTAAGTAAAGTTAAATATGTCTATAACTACCAAAAACCCCTCAACCACTTCACCTAAAATCTTATTAACCTCTTTCTCAAAACCTTCAACATTCAAAAGACCTGTGAGAGGATCCCCTAAGATAACCCTCTTTAACTTTGCTATCAACTTTCGCTGCTCACTAACATTCCTGCCTAAAAAAATAAACCTTCTTACCCCTCCTCCAACCTCTATGGGATAGACCTTCATCTCTATATATCTTTTTCTTATAGGACAAAACAATACATCCTCAAATTTATCTCCTTCTTGAGATACAAACTTCAAAAATACAGGATAAAAATCAGAACCATCAGATAGCTTAAAACCAAACATCTCTATAGATTGCCCAACAATCTCATCAAAAGACATACCACATCCCCTCAACACTGTCTCGTTACAGAAAACTATCTTACCTTTCTCATCTAAAATCATTACAGCTGCAGGAGATTTAAGAAGAGCTTGAGAGATGATAACATTGTTTCTAATCTCCTCTATCCTCTTTAACGCAAACTCGATGTCTCCCTTTAAGCTCCTCTAAAAGCTCTAAAGTCTCATCGGTAAAAAAATTGGACTCCTTGGCATAAAGCCCTAACACACAATAAGGATTACCATCTCTATAGATAGGTATCCCTGCTACTGAAAGATACTGCCTCTTCAAAGCCTCTTCCCTCCAAGGACAAAAACAAGGGTCAGTTCTTATGTCAGAAATTATGACAATTCTGTTTTCTCTTAATGCTGTACCCAAAGCCTCTCTTCCCTCAGGAACATCTCCACTTACGGAAACCCTGATTTTTTCAAAAAGTCCTGCCTCATATCCATAGTAATACTTAGGCTTGATAAGTAATGTCTCCCAATCCGGAAATCCTACCCAAACAAACCTAAGCCCTATCTTTTCTACCAGGTTTTTACAAATCTTCTCAAAAACCTCCTCTTCAGTAAGGGAACTGGTTATCGTCTGGTTAACCTCTCTAAGCATCAAAACTATGTTTTCAAGCCTCTTCTGCCTGGTAATGTCTATCAAAACCACAAAACCTGCTGGCTTACCCTGATAGGTGATGGTGTTAGCAAAAGTAAGGGTATACCTTATCTCCCCAGTTTTCCTTAAAATTTTTAA
>NZ_ATXI01000016.1 GCF_000421605.1 Thermodesulfobacterium thermophilum DSM 1276 | reverse complement strand
AAAAACCACTTCCTTTAATTAAGTCTGCTTTATACGAATTGAGGCAAATGTTTGTAAAGAGATTTTATAAGGAGACACAATTCTCTTGACAAGTGTCCCCACCAGATCATCACCTGAGAAACCTCTCTCGTCTCATCCAAAAACTCAAAAAAGAACTCTCTGAAGCTAAAACACAAATCAAATACGCTCTCTCTGTGCTCTTCCCCGAAGCTGAAAAACATTTCAACATCTTTACCCTCTCCTTCCTTAACATCCTCCTTAACTTCCCAGGAGCCCACTATCTCAAAAAAGCCTCTCCCAAAGACCTCTCCAATATCATCAACGCCTCCCCAAAAGGTAGAACCCCTTCCTTCTCCCCTGAAGACATTATAAACCTTGCTAAAAACTCTATCGGTATCCACAACCCCTATCTTTCTCAAACCCTCATCTTCTACATCGAAAAGTGTCTCTTCCTTGAACCAAGAATCCAAAAACTCGAAAATATGCTCCTTGAAGAAATAGATCACGACCAAAACCAACAAATAAAGCTTATCTCCTCGATCAAAAGCATATCTCCAAAACTTGCAGCCCATTTTCTCGCTGAAGTAAAAGACGTTCTTAGATTTTCCAGTGCAAAAAACTTATAAAATATGCTGGCACAGACCCAGTAATAAAACAGTCTGGCAAGTTTAGGGTGAATAAACACATATCCAAGCAAGGAAGTCCTTGGCTTAAAAACATCCTTTTTCAGATGGCAGTAGGAGTAGTAACCTGGGAACCTTATTTCAGAGAGTATTTTTTGCGCAAAAAGAAGGAATTTAAGAGCTATAAAAAGGCGATGGTAGCAGTAATAAACAAGCTTATCAGGGTGATTTATGGCATTTGCAAAAATGGGACTTATTTTAATCTAAGTTTGAGTTCTTATTCCCAAGGTTATGTTTCTATTTGTGAGGTATCTCATGCTTAAAACCTATTTACTGATAGTTGACTCCTTATGAAATTTAGTTTTTTAAGAGAAAAAAGCAAGATTGACGATTTTTAGGACTTTGAGTTTAAAATTTTAGAAATAATTAGAAAATAATCCTTTAAATGGCGAATGATTAAAAACCTATGTTTTACTCTTTCTTTACCATAATATCCCATTTCTTTTCTAAAATATTCATTAGCAAGAAGTTGTTTTATTCGCATTGCTAATCCTTCTACACTGTTTATTAAATATCCAGTGATACCGTGTATTATTTGTCTTTTTATCCCACCCACATTGGATCCAATAACTGGTTTTTCTTTCCACATTGCTTCTGAAACAACAAGCCCAAAACCCTCTTTTAAAGATTTTTGAACAACAACTGTTGCTCCTCTTTGAAAGGCATTTACTTCTCTATAACTATCAGGTGGGAGATTTAAAACAAACACCTCTTTATCATCTGAAGTAAGGTTTAAAAGTTCCTTATACACTTCCTCTCCTTCTGGATCATCTTCTGCGAAAGAACCTACAAAAGCAAGTTGACAATCGTATTTTTTTCTTACAATTCTAAAAGCTGATAATACTCCAAAGGGATCTTTTAATCTGTCAAAACGAGAAACCTGAAGAATAAGAGGTTTTTCTGGATCTATCCCAAATTTGGTTAAAGTTTGAAAAATTTCTTCTTGAGACAATTCTATGTTTTTAGGATGCAACGGATCTATTGAAGGAGAAATTATATAAGTAGGAATTTCTATCCTTTCATAAACAAATTCAGGCATATGAAAAATACAAACATCATAAGCGTTTAAAAAATTTTCAAGAAAGTTCCAAGCATTGGGATCAGGACTCGAAGTATCTATGTGGCATCTCCAGATCCATTTTTGCCCTGGCAATTTTTTAATCACAAGACCCATAGGTTGAGGATCATGAATGAAAACTACATCATAGTTTTCTGTGTCTATTTCTTTAAAATTTTCATAAGTTATTTTTAAATAATGAACAATCTCTTCACTCCTGATTTTTTCACCATATCCTAAGTGAAGTAGGTTGTGAAGTTTTTTGGTAAAAGAAAAAAATTTTTTGTCTCCCTTAAACACCTTCCAGTCTGTTTTAACTCCAAGTGCATTCATAAGAGGAACCATTCTGTGTAAAATTTCAGCAACACCACCACCTTTATAAGTAGAGTTAACATGAAGGACTTTTACCCCATTCAGTTTCTTACTTAAAATAAACAACTCTTCGATCGTTTCTTCGCCTACAAAGGGTATGTATTCCTCAATCATTCCTTTTCTTCCAAAATTTTTATTATCTTATTTTTTATCTTATACAGATTCATACTATAAACATCTAATTTAGTTATTTTTTCTGCTTTTTTAGCTTCTCCTAAATTGGTAAGCCAGGCAGAATAGTCATTTATAAGAGTTTTGTTTTCTATTCTTGAAGTTACAAGATGATAAAAAACAGAATTTATGCTTGATTTTTTAATCCCCTCTAAAAACTTATCTAAGTTATTAGCAACATCTACACTCTCTATGATTTCTCTTTCAGCTTTGCTAAAATAAAAAGCTTCTTGTCCACTTTTATCTTCAGTTGGGTTGTAATTTTCTTCAAGAGTTTGAACAAGAACATTCCTCAGTTCTTCTAAATCATAGTATTCTAAGGGATCAATTACAGAGAGTTTTTCTGCAAGTAAAAAATGACCGTTTTTATATAACCAGTAAGAAAAACTATTGTTGTAAAATGTAGGTAAATTGTGATAGTTAAAAATGTTTATGTATAGGTGATAAAAAATAGAAAACTCATCAACTATTTTAAGTGCCTCTATAAACTCCTTTATAGAATAAACCTTTATTCCTGTATACTGAGGAACCCAAAACTCAGATTTAAAAATAAAAGGCTTATTCACTGGTTACCAAAGCATTTAATAATTTTCTTACTTTTGAATAAGATTCTACACTGTATTTAGCAAAAGACTTTCCAATTCCCACTCTTATGGTGATAGCATTTTCAGGAAGATCTCTAAATAAATCTTCATCTGTGGTATCATCTCCTACTGCAAGAATAAAATCGTAGTTTTTTTCCTTTAAAAATACGTTAGCAGCTATTCCCTTGTTTATTCCTGCAGGTCTTATTTCAATCACTTTATTTCCTCTTATTAAATTAAGATTTAAGTTACTTGTTACTATCAGGAGTTCGTCAATTAGTTCTGCTACTCTTAAACTTGCTAATTCTTGATCTGCATTTCTGTAATGAAAAACTATAGAAAATTCTTTCTCTTCAATAAAAGATCTTGGTAATCGATCTACATAAGTTTCCAGAATGTTTTTAATCTTTTCTTTGAAGTCTCTTACGAATTCTTTAGGAAAATGTAAAAGCGTTTCCCAGTCCTTGTTATATTTTTTTATAAACATTCCATGCTCAGAAATAAAGTTAAGCCTTATTCCGTCAAACCAGTTTACTAAATCCTCTTTTTTTCTTCCAGAGATAATTACTACATCAGTATTAGGAATATTAGAAAGTGCTTTTAAAAGATTTTTTAACTCCTCATCTGGGGAAGCTAAATAAGGTTTACTTACCAAAGGAACTAAGGTTCCATCATAGTCCAAAAAAAGTATTCGAGAAGACGCTTTTTCGAAAGATTTTTTAATTTGGTTTATTATTTCGGTAGTTAATAACTTGGTTTTTAAAGCTATTTTTCTTTCTTTTACATCTGTTAGAGTATAGAAAAAGTCTTTTCCCCACTTCACTATGTCGTACCTTTTTAACCTTTCTTGCATTATTCTAATTCTTTCTCTTTGTTCTTCTTCTGAAATTTCAAGAGCGTTTTCTATGGCATAAGAAAGTTCACGGATAGAATTTGGATTTACGATAAAGGCTTCCCCCAACTCCTTTGCAGATCCTGCAAATTCTGAAAGAATTAGAACACCTCTTTGGTCTTTTCTTGAAGCTATAAACTCTTTAGCAATAAGGTTCATACCATCCTTTAAAGGCGTAACAAGTATTACATCAACTGCTAAGTAATGAGCAACAAGCTCCTCAAAGTTAAGAAATCTATAGTAATACAAAACCGGAATCCAATCTATCTTGCCAAATTTTCCGTTTATCTCACTTATTTTTTCTTCTAATTGTTTTTTCATTCTTTGATAATGTTCTACTCCCTCTCTTGAGGGAACAACAACCATAATTAAAACAACTTTTTCGTGAAGATCAGGTCTTCTTTCTAAAAGTTCTTCATAAGCCAAAAGACGATTGTAGATTCCTTTAGTATAATCAAGCCTATCTACTGAAAATACTATCTTCTGATTTTTAAATCGTTTTTTGATTTTGTTAACTAATTTTTTAATTTTTACTTTCTCGCAGGCATTATGGAATAAATCAAAATCGATTCCCATAGGGAAGGTCTCTACTTTAATAATCCTATTCTGATACACGATCTCTCCCATCTTATGATCTAAGCCCAGCATACAAGAAATGGTTCTTAAAAAATTAGCAGTGTACTCATAAGTATGAAAACCTATTAAATCACAACCCAAAAGACCTTCTAAAATTTCTTTTCTCCATGGAAGCTGCATAAAAATCTCAGGGGGAGGAAAGGGAATGTGCAAGAAAAAGCCTATTAAGGCATTGGGAGCTTTCTTTTTTAACATTTGAGGCAGAAGCATAAGATGATAATCGTGTATCCATACTACTGAATCTTCAGTAACATGTTTTAGAGTTTCTTCACAAAATATTTCATTTACAACGATATAATTTTTCCAATAGTTTTCATCATATACCGCGTAACTGGGAAGACTGTGAAATAGAGGCCAAAGTATTTTGTTACAAAAACCATTGTAAAATTTTTCTAACAATTTATGAGAAATAAAAACAGGATAGCAATTAAGTTTTTTAGCCTTAGTTTTTACTAACTCAAAATTTTTTTTATTCAAATTGGCTCCTGGCCATCCAATCCATACATAATTTTCAATCCCAGATTTTTTTAAAAAAGTCTCAATCCCAGAAACTAAACCCCCAGGACTTTTAGAAAGACTTAAGTCAGATTTTACAGAAAAAGGCAAACGATTAGATACTATTATTAATTTTTCGGATTTTTTAAAAAATTCCATAAGATTTAGAAAACTTTTGAAATTTTTTGTTAAAATTTAACATAACATATAAAAATAATATTGTCAAGTTTATTTAATTTCCCTAAATTGCCGATAAAAATTTATAATCATCCATGATCTCCCCACGTGTTAGATCAAAAATGGATGTCCCCGAAATTGTAATTTGTTAGATCATTTTTCTGTCCCCGAACATCTCTCCTTTTTAATTTACCTCCAAGTAATTGAGCAAGCAATTCATCAAGCCTCCTCTTCAATCCAACAAGTGATAATCCCTCATAACTCTTCCTCAAAGCTTCCTTTACTTCCTCCGACACAACTGAAATCTCCATTAGCCTCTGGTATGGTGTTTTCGCTTGATCATAAATCTTCTTGATTACCCTACCCCTCTTGTCTATTACCTTATACTTCACCTTATCCCCTCCCTTCTGCTCCACATGGGCATTATCGTTTTTCTTGTAAGGCCTTGAACGAAATACCTTGATCCCATTATCAGATAGAGCCTTCTCAAACAAAACCCTTAAAATGCTCTTATCGTTGCCCTGATGATATTGTTCCACCGGAAAGAAAATCCTTTGATGGGCTATCTTATCAATAAGTTTCATGCTCTCAAGATTTTTTCCAAAGCCACAGGCCCTAACCGCCCCTACTTTTTTAGCATACTTCCCAAAATCAGCGGATATCGGAACTTGATGATAGATGAAGGCTTGCCCTTTGTATCTTTTTCTGAAGGTAGGCTTTTTAAATTTGATGATGATCCTCTTTAGAGTCCCAAAGGAGAGTCCCTTAGTTTCGTTGATTATTTCAAGATCGTAGTGTTTTAAGAGGCCTTCTTTTAAGAGGATATCAATGGTTGACGGTAATACGGGATGGAGTCTTTCAGCGCAGGGACAAAGAAGCATTTTTCAGGTGATTTTTACGATTTCGTAGTGGAGGACGTGATATTTACGGGGTCTACCTCTTTTGGGAGGAGAGTAAGTGGAGCATTCCTGTTCCATTAAAGGATGTAATTTCAGGGAGGAATTTTAACTTCAGGGACAGATTTTTGATCTAACAATCTTTATTTCAGGGGCATTTTTATGATCTAATACGGGCCTTGACGGACTTATTTATCTTATGTTATAATTTAACAATTATGAGAAAAAGAGAAATTTTATTACTTTCAGCAATTAACTCCAAATTTTTTTTCTTAAAATTACTAATTTTCTTTCATTTCCTTTCTTCCTGTGCTCAAGCACATATCTACAGGTGTGAAAATCCTGAGACAGGTGAGATTTTCTTTAGTAATCAAAAGCTAAATGTTTCCTACTGCCAACTTTATATTAAAGAAAAACCCAAAAACTTAAACTTTAAATCCTTAGGAGCTAAGTTCCCTTATTCTGCCAATTATGCCAAACTACCGGGAGAATACGAAAGCTGGTTTGAAAAGGTAGCTCAGGCATTTTCTCTTGACCCTGCACTTCTTAAAGCAATTGCCAAGGTTGAATCTTCTTTTAACCCAAGGGCTGTTTCTCCCAAAGGGGCTATGGGTATTATGCAACTTATGCCTCAAACCGCAAGGTTGGTAGGGGTTGAAGACCCTTATCATCCCTTAGAAAACCTTAAAGGTGGAGCTAAATACCTAAGGATGCTTATAGATGAGTTTCAGGATCTAAGTTTAGCACTTGCAGCTTACAATGCCGGTCCTGAAAAAGTAAAAATCTATAGGGGAATACCTCCTTATCCAGAAACCCAAAGTTATGTAAAAAACGTATTATACTACTATTCTATTTTTAAAAACAAAACACTAAATAATTAAAAGTTTAATTTTTGGAGGGTCTTATGCATCCTATCTTAAAAGGCGATAACTGTAAAAAATTTCTGTTGGGTAATGAAGCAATTGTTCGAGGGGCTGTAGAAAGTCGTGTCCAGGTTGGTGCTGCCTATCCTGGGACTCCTTCGTCTGAGATAGGAAACAACCTTTTTCAGATGCAAAAGGATTTGTCTGGCCTTTATTTTGAATTTGCTGTAAACGAAAAAGTGGCTATGGAAATCGTTGGGGCTGCTTCTGCCTGCGGACTACGATCTATTACTTGTATGAAACATGTAGGGTTAAACGTGGCAAGCGATGCTTTTATGTCTCTTGCCTATGTAGGGGTGGAAGGAGGGTTGGTGGTGGTTACCGCAGATGATCCTTCTTGTCATTCCAGCCAAAACGAACAAGACAACCGTTATTATGCTAAGCTTGCTCAAGTGCCTATGCTTGAGGCTTTTGACCCTCATACTGCTTATGTCCTTACCAAAGAAGCTTTTTCCCTTTCAGAAAAGTTTAAACTACCTGTGCTTTTGAGAACTACTACCAGGGTATCTCATGCCAGAGGTGTGGTAGAGGTAGGAGCTATCCCTTTTGATTTTTATACAACCTTTAAAAAAGGATTCTTTAAAAAAGACCCCTTTAGGTTTGTACCTGTCCCTGCTGTTGCCAGAAAACAACATAAACTCCTTTTAGAAAAATTAGAAGAACTTCAAAACTTAGCCAGCTCGTTTAATTTTAACCAGTTTATACCCAAGGGGAAATTAGGGATCTGTGCCTCTGGGGTTGCGGTAAATTACGTAATAGATGCCCTCGAAGATTTGGGTCTACAGGATGAGGTTTCTTTACTTATCCTTACGTTTACCCATCCTTTCCCAGAAAAGTTAGCTTTAGAATTCCTTTCTCAAGTGGAAACCTGTGTGGTGGTAGAAGAGCTTGAGCCCTATTTAGAAGAAAACTTGAGAGCTCTTGCTTATACTCATGGTCTTAAAACCAAGATTTTAGGTAAAAAAGAAAAGCTTTTACCCAGGTATTTTGAGTTTACCCCTACCCAAGTAAAGGAGGCTTTAGCTAATGCCTTCAACCTAAAAAGGTTTACCGTTGAAGTTCCTCCTTTCGATTTTTCGGACAAACTTCCGGCAAGACCTCCGGTTCTTTGCCAGGGATGTCCTCACAGAGAAACTTATAAACTCATAAAAGAAGTTTTACAAGAGATGGGAATAGAGGAACGGACTATTTATCCTACAGACATAGGGTGTTATACCTTAGGGATTCAACCCCCATTAAATATGGCAGACTATTTGCTTTGTATGGGTTCGAGTGTGGGAACTCCTTGTGGTTTTGATGTAGCTACAGACCAAAGGGTGGTGGCTTTTATCGGAGATTCAACTTTCTTTCATGCAGGGCTTTCTCCTCTGGTCAACGCTAAGTTTAACAAACATAATTTTACGCTGGTGGTCCTTGACAATGACACCACTGCCATGACTGGACATCAACCTGTGCCTTCTCAAACGATAAAATCACCTATCATCCAGGACCATCCAACCATACCTATACAAAAAATAGTTGAGGCCCTTGATATCCCTTATGTGGTAATAAACCCTTACAAAAAAGAAGAGGCTAAAGAACTTATTCAGCCTTTACTTGAAAAACAGGAGCTTTCGGTAATCATCGCTAAAGCTCCTTGTATCTTATATAAAACTAAATCTCAAAAAGGGAGTTAGACCATGAAAAAGATAAAAGGGTTAGTGGTAGGTGTAGGAGGACAGGGTATCATCCTTTTTACCAGAGTGTTAGGAGAGGCCTGCCTTAAGGCTGACATTCCTGTTATCGTTTCTGAAGTCCATGGGATGGCACAGAGAGGAGGTGTGGTAGAAAGCTCTATTTGCCTTTTTGGCAAAAGTCCTTACACCTCAGAAGGAGAAGCAGATTTTATAGTAGCCTTTGAACCTGCTGAAGCCTTAAGGTTTGTTAAAAGGGCTAAAAAAGAAACTAAATTTATAATAAGTAAAGACCCTATATTACCCTTTGCTGTAAAAGAGGGATCGGCTAACTATCCTGATTTGAACCCCTTTTTTGAAGAAATGACTTCTTACTTCAATCAAGTTTTTTTGGTGCCTGGAGAAGAGTTAGCCAAAGAAGCTGGGTCTGTCAAAGCGCTAAATATGGTAATGTTAGGTGCAGCAACTGCTCTTGAGATATTTCCTTTAAACAGAGAGGCTCTTGTTGAGGCTATGCTTGAACTTTTACCTGAAAAACTTCATCAGGTAAACTTAAAGGCCTTTGATTTAGGGTTTAACTACATTAAGTCTATCCTTTAGCCATTGATAGAGGACTATACCTGCTGCTACTGCTACGTTTAGAGATTCTAATTTGCCTACGATAGGGATGGTTAGCCTATAGTTTGAGGCTGCCATCCCCTCTTTAGAAAGTCCTTTTGCCTCGTTTCCAAACAAAAGGGCTGTTTTTGGAGGAAAAGAAAAGGAAAAAAGGTCCTCACCTCCCTTAACCACCGTAGCCGTTAGTCTAAAACCTCTTTTTTTTAGGTCCTCAGCAAGTTCTATAAATTTTTCAACCTTTATCAGAGGAACATTTAGGACAGCTCCAGCACTTGCCCTAACGGCCTTTGGAGAAAAAGGGTCTGCCGTACCCCTGGTATAAAACACACAAGCCACCCCAACCGCTGCTGCCGTCCTTATTATTGCCCCTACATTAGAAGGATCCTGTATTTCTTCAAGCACTACCACACAACAAGGGGTACTCTCTAACCTCTCTGATAAGTCCTCAAAAATAGGAATTTTAACGACCGCTAAAACTCCTTGAGGGGTCTCTGAGACAACC
This sequence comes from Thermodesulfobacterium thermophilum DSM 1276, assembly GCF_000421605.1. Lineage (GTDB taxonomy): Bacteria > Desulfobacterota > Thermodesulfobacteria > Thermodesulfobacteriales > Thermodesulfobacteriaceae > Thermodesulfobacterium > Thermodesulfobacterium thermophilum. The sequence goes on along the minus strand of NZ_ATXI01000016.1, from coordinate 29,314 downwards.
AATTCTTTAAAAAGAGTTTCTTCTAAGACTAAGATCGGAATTTCTGCCTCTTCTGCCTTTTTTAACAAAGGCTCAAGTTTGGGAAGACTTCTCTTTTCCAGAACCACCCAGAGTACTTTGTCTCTTTCCTGGTCTAAAAGTTCTCTAACAAAAGAAACTCCTTCTACCAGAAAGGCCTGATGTTGTTTTCTGCCTTTAGTTTCTTTAAGAGCTTTAAGAAATTTAAAAGTGGGGTTTGACCTTGAAGAGATAATTTTCATAGGTTTTATGAACCAATTTTGGTTCTTTCGATACAGGCATAGGCGTTGTGGGCATGGATAGACTCAAAGTTTTCTACCTCTACGAAAAACCATTTCACCTCAGGATGTTCCCAGAGCCGTTTGGCTATCCCTCTGACTACATCCTCTACAAAACGCGGGTTTTGATAGGCGAACTCAGTAACAAACTTTTCGTCTGGTCTTTTCAAAAGGGAATAAACCGGGCTTGAGGCAGAAGCTTCTGCAATCTCTATCAGCTCTTCCAACCAGATAAACTCCTTAAACCGTACCTTAAGGGTAATCAAGCTTCTTTGGTTATGGGCTGAAAACTGACTGATAGATTTAGAACAAGGACAAAGGGTCATCACCGGTACCTTGGCCCCAATCACCAGGTCCTTTTTGCCTTCGGAATAGGAAGCCAACAAAATCCCCTGGTATTCTATCAGAGAAGAAATCTGGGTAACAGGTGCCTTTTTTTGCAAAAAATAAGGGAAAAACATCTCTAAGTGTGCACTTTTGGCTGAAAGTCTTTGAGCAAGTTTTTTTAAAAGTTTGATTACGTTTTTTACGTGAATCTCCCCTTTAAACTCGTTTATCACCTCTATAAACCGGCTCATATGAGTACCTTTGAACTTAGAAGGTAGGTCTACATAAAGATTGAGCTCTGCTACCGTATGCTGCAATCCCTTTTCTCTGTCAAGGACTGTGACAGGATATTTAAATCCCTTGATACCTACTTTATCTATGTCTATTTTCTCTTCAGGTGGCAGACTTTGGACGTCAAGAAGTTCTGGTTTCATCAGAGTTCTAACCAAAACTCCGAAAAGATGGTTTTACCAAGAAGCACCTGCGTAGTTTTATAAATTTCCATTTCCTTGGGGGTTAAATCCTTAGGGGCCATTTCTTCTCCATCCATAATCCTTCCTACCAGGTTTACCCAATCTGGATGCAAGCCTTTAGCTATCTCTACCAGCTCTCTATCATAGACATTAAGGATGGCTGCATAAAGATCATACTTCATAAGCATCATAAGAAGCACTCGGTTAAGGTAAGGTCTTAGTTTAGGGTTAATTCCGTTAGAAACGTTAGAAAGTCCTACTATGCTTTTGGCCCCTGGAGCAAGGTCTTGAAGCATCGAAAGAAAATTTAAAGCCTCAACTATTTGGTCTGCCCCTAAGGTAATAGGGGTGATGATTGGGTCTACCCAGATTTTTTCATTAGGGATCCCTGCCTCGTTGAGTTTCATGATAAGGTCTACGGCTAAAGAGGCCCTTTCGTTTGCATCTCTTGGTAATCCTTCGTCTCCCCATAAAAGAGCTACAACCTCACATCCAGCCTCTGCCGCAAGAGGGATGAGTTTTTCCATCCTTTCTTTTTGGGCAGAAATAGAATTCATCAAAAACCTCTGTGGTTTTTTCGAAACCTTAAGTCCTGCAGCCATAGCCTCTTCATTGGTAGTATCTAAGGATACAGGAAGGTCCACCTCAGACTCAACCAAGCTTACTATCCAAACCGCAAGGTCCTTCCCATCCTTTTTAGCTGGTCCTATGTTAAGGTCTAAATAGTCAGCTCCTAACTCCTTTTGCTCTCTTGCCATCCTTTTTATTGGTTCTGGGTCTCTTGCCTTTATAGCCGGGCCTATGGTTTTAGACATCACATTTATGCTTTCACCTACACAAACTACTTTTTCCTTCATCTTTCCTCCTCAGCGATTAACCTAAAAATTTTTAAGGCTTTAATCTTTTAGCCAATTCTCTTAGGGCTACAGGAAGCCCGTTTGCTTCTCTTGGCCCTATCACTACCTCCCAACCTCCGAGCTCCTCCTCAAGCTCTCCCTTGATGATAGCCACATAACCTGGTATCATCAATGTTCTGTGTTTTATCTTTTCAGCAATACCTGTTTTTTTAACAAACTCTGCGATGTTATCGGCGTTAAACTTACCTGCAGCCCAGGCGGTAAGAACTGAGAGCCCGTCTGTATCCTTTATCAAAAGCCAGCAAGGCACTCTACTTCCTTCTATTTCCCCAGATACGATAAAATATGTCAAGGCAAAGTTACAGGTCACCACTACTGGGGAATACTCATCCGGCCCGTTTATAGGATAAATCCCTTCGTCTACTACCAAAGGTTTTTGTGGGTCTGAATAAAGATTAAACCTTTCCAATACTAATGGAAACAAAAGCTCTGGCTTCAGGTCTGAAACCAAGATAATACTTGCATACTTTGCTACATAGATGCTGGCTAAAAGATATTCCTCAACCAGGTCTTCTGTATATCTATCCATAAAGGTTATCACCGGAAACCCAAAGGGTTTAAAGCGTTTTTTCACAGCTGCTCGTCTTATGATTACTAAATCTTCAAAAAGCTCCTTGGGATGAAGGGCTCCACTATCTAAAACCAGATCTTTCAATCCTTGGTTAATTAAGCCTTCAACCAACCGCACCAACTCCCCTAAAGTCACCGCAGAAGCTACTAAAGGCACCTTTTTTTCTGTAGCCAAACTGACAAAAGAAGATAGATCCTCTGCTTGTCCTGGATAAACAAGTGGAACTGAAGGGGTACACACCTCTATAGCGTTTTTAATTAAAGATAAGTCTGAAGAGGCTAAAACTATCGCTACCTCAGGCAAGTTTTGCCTTACTTTTTTTACCAAACTAATAAACCTTTCTTTATCTCCCTCGTCTTTGATGCAAACTATTTCAGGTTTTAGGACATTGCCTACCCTTTCCCACTTTAAGGTTTGGTAGGCTCTAATTCTTCTTAAAATCTCTTCTTCTCCCATCGAGGTTTTTAGATAGGTTCCGATAAGAGGAAGATTTTCAAACTTTTTTTCATGTCTAAAAAGGACGGTTTCTCCTCCTAACTTATAAGAAGCCTCTGGAGTTCCTATCACTACCGTTCTTATAGGTGGAGCGGTAGCCTCAGATATCTCTTCCTTAACCTTAGGGTCTACGTAAGGACACTTATCTATCTCTACCTGTCCTGCAGCTACCTTCATCGCAAAGGCAAGACAGGTAGGGAAACCACATTCTTTACAGTTTTTCTTAGGAAGAAGTTTCATGATTTGAATACCGGTGAGTGCCATCTAAACTACCCCTTTAAAGGTTGCTTATCTCTTTGTCATCACATCAGAGGAGGAAGGGTTAAAACAGGATGGTTAACCCTTTCTACCCATTTTTTTATCTCTTCCTCTGTGTTAGCTATCGTTTCGTCTGCTATCTTTTCTATCAAATCAGGAACTCCTAACTTTTCTGCCATGATTTTTAGTTTATCCTTAAGTTCCTCTTTTAAACTTTTAGGCATCCACACAAGCCTTTTTATCCCACCTTCAGCCATCAAAAACTTAGGAGATACGATATAATGTTTAGCCACCCCTAAAAATCCTGGTGTTTGTACCCCACCACCTACCATTCCTGCCATGGTAGAAAACTTCATGCCTGTAGGGGTAAGGCCTGTATAATCCCGGTTAACCACCATAACCCCGTTCACCTCGGGAAGTACCGCAGCAATACACTCAAAACATCCACAGGCAGTCATAGGGTCTTTCATAATACTATAAAGCGCCACTTTCTCTATTTTTCCACGGGAAGCCTCTTTGACAAACTCGTTTACCCCTGAAAAATATCCAAGAACCGGGTCTAAGCATTCTCCTTTAGGAATAGGTTGGTTGGGACCTGTGGGATTGATCTCATAACCCGCCTTTCCGTCAAGCCAGTTATAAGCCCCACACATACCCACCCTTTCAGGGGTTATCACACACACATGAGATGGAGCAAAACTCTGACATAACGTACAGGAATAAAACACATCCACCTTTTCGTCAACCAACCCTGAAAGTCTCTCATCTCTACCCCGATAAACCTCCTTAGCCTGCTCTAGCACATTTTTAACCTCAGATTCTTGGGTGTAGATTTTTACCTGCAATTTATCTACTATGGCACTAAACTTTTCCTTTATCTTGGCATATAGGATTAATCCTAAATGTTTAAACGTAAACCCTTTTTCTACAGCTTGCTTAGATATCCGAAGCCACATCAGATTTCTTTGGCCTACATGCATAATCCCCTGGGCATAGTTTATAAAATAGTGAAACTGTCTCTCTATGATAGGCTCAAAATCTTCTTGCATGTTAGCCCCGGCTACTTCAACCACCACCGCTAAAGGCAATCTATAAGGAGGGCCTTTTTCTTCAAGTTTTTTTAGGTCTGGGATATCTGGACCAAATACCTCGATCTTTCCGTCTTCTATTTCGTCTAAAGGCCTTGAAACCAGCAACTCAACCCCTAAGGTCCTTCCTCCTCCACATTCAAGATAGAGGTCTTCCTTTCTAACCCTTTCTCCCTCAAAAGAAGCGGCATAAGCTACAGGAATGTCAAGCTTAACCGAGGTGATCTTAAGCCCTCTTACCTCTAAAGCTGTATCTACCATCCTGTCAAGGGGCACTTTTGAGACAAGATGTTCATAAAGACATACCCCTGGCACCTTTATTTCAGGAAGTTCTACATCGGTTATCACTGGACATCCCCAGTTAAAGACCCCAAGTGCGGTTGCTGCAACCTCTAAAGAAGGAGCACCAAAGGACAACGCAAAAGCAAAGGTTCTGTTCTTATTATAAAGAAGGTTCTTAGGCCCTTCTCCTGGCTTTACCCCTCCAAAAGACATAGCCACTCTACAAGCAAACCCTATGGCAAAGGCTACTGAGGTTACCTCTGGCCCAAAGGGCACCAGTCGAGTGGACCAGCCAAGCTGAACCCCTTGTTGCAAAAGACTTTCTGCCAAACTCACCCCTTGCCCTGTTCCATGCAAAAACACATACAGATTTTTTTCTTGAAGGTCTCTTATTATGTTGATTGCACTTTCTATATCTTCAGGAGTCCCAAGAATAGCCGCAAAACCAGGAGCAGTTCCATCTACAAACTCAACCCCTCTTTTCCTAAAAACAACATCATCTGCCGCCCCAAGCCAAAGCTTCCCTTCCCCTGGGTCTTCTGAATAACAATAAAAGTCCGGCTGTTTTAGATATCTAATAGCCTCGATAATTTCTTCAGAAAAAAGCGCAACCAACCCTGCATCTAAGGCCTTGCCCCAGTAAAAAAATTCAGAAGAAGTCTCCTTAGGTAAAAGCTTCTTTATTTCTTCTAAAACCTCTCCACAATCCCCCAGTTTTTTAACCGGATAACCTAAGATAGCATAGATTATGGGTAAAAAATAAGCAGTATTCGGGAAACCTATGGGTTTTTCTTTACCAAAGGTTTTTACCGCCTGTTCATATTCCTCTAACGCCCTCTCAAAAAGTAAATAGGAACCTTTTATACCCAACTCACAGACTATTTTAGACATTACTTACCTCTTACGGTTTTTGTTCACTTGAAGTCCATAAAAGATTTAATACCCTTTTAGTCAACTCTAAGGACTTAGGATGCCTGAGAATAAACAATTCGCCTCCTGCTAACGCAAGGGACACGGCAGTAATAACCTCCATCATAACCCCTCTCATCTCAGCCTCTCCCATGAATTCATCAGAAGGAAGACTGGTTTCTTTAGTCTTCCAGACCTCTCTACCTACGTTGCAGATAAAGGGATTTTGCAGTTTTACGTCGTTAGAATAAAGGGCTGCAAGCCTTATCCTTTCCATCACAGAATAGGTATATTCAAGTCCATACCCAAGGGCACCTACTGAAGGGTCCATGATAATCTTTTCTAAAGGCACTCCAAGATTTTCAAGCAAAATGTTTAGCTGTTTAGCTATGTTAACGTCTATAGGGCTTTGAGCTATCACAGGCAGTTGATAACCTAAGGCTACTGCCCCTAAAGTACGGTAGTTATCTTCAACTATAGGGCCAAAAAGGATGTTATCATCCTTAATTACCTCAGCCACCTCTCTAAGCACCTCGGTGTCTTTTTCGGCGTTATCACACCCCCATATGATCAAAGGCACATCTACCGCTTTTTTAACCTTTTCTATAACCCTTTTGGCATGGTCTGCCCCTAAATTTAAATAGTTCGGGTCTATCCCTAACAAATAAACAGCGATCGCCTCAGCCCCATACTCTTCTACACATTTTTTAGCCCAGGACCCAGGGTCATCCCACACATCTTTAAAATATTTAGCAAGCACCTCTGGAAAATCCTCAGGAACAACGTCTAACACCTCCATCGCTATCCTTAAAGGTTGACCTAAACTACCCTCAAAACTGTGAAAGGGTAAGGCCTCAGCACCTCCAACTTTTAACGCTTTATCGCCTTTTCCAAAAACAACCTCTCTAATCCTGCCAGAAGCAGGTTCACGATAAAGGTCTTCTGGAAGACCCTTAGCCCTTTCAGATAAGCTACGATATAAAACTTTTAGCCTGGATTTTTCACCTGTCAGGCTTTCTTCTTTAGCAGGTGCCAAGGAGGATGGAGAGGTTTTTGTAAGATCCTCTACTACTGCAGTAGTTTTTTCTTTTGGTGTCTCTATCGTAATACTGACTTTTTCTGAATCTTCTTCTTTTATTTCTTTTTTTCCGGTAATTAAACTTTCAAGTCTTAAAAGATGCTCTTTTAAATTTTTTATTTCTTCTTCTAAGTGCTTTTTTTCTTGTTCTCTCAAAGAAAAGGTCTTAGTATCTTCTGGTAACAAATCTTGAGAAAATGGACGAGGATAAAAGCCAGTTTTTTTAAGAATTTCAGGAAGGTATTCTTCCCAGCCTATAGCCATAAGATGAAATCCCTTTACTCCAGGGATTTCTTTTATTTGTTCTATCAGTTCTACAGCTATTTTTATACCTTCTTCTAAAGGGTCTTTAGCCTCGCGCATTCTTTTAACCAGATCTTCAGGCACACAAGAACCTGGCAGGTGACTTTTGATGTAGTCTATCATCCGAAAAGATTTGGGAGGTACTATTCCTGCTAAGATATAGGCCTTTTCTGTAAGACCTTCGTTGTGGGCGATATACATGAACTGCTTAAACTTGGTTACATCATAAACCAGCTGAGTTTGAATAAACTCAGCCCCTGCTTTGATTTTTTTAGCAAGTCTTCTTACTCTATACTCTGAAGGGTCAGCAAAAGGATTTTCTGTTGCCCCGATAAAAAATCGAGGATTTTCTCCTTTTATCTCCTGTCCGTTTAAAAACCTCCCTTGCTTAAGTTGATTAACCATAGCCACCAGTTGCACAGAATCTAAATCAAACACAGGCTTAGCCTGAGGATGATCACCAAACGTAGGATGGTCTCCTGTGGTACAAAAAACATTTCTTATCCCTAAAGCCCAAGCCCCAAGAAGGTCAGACTGCATGGCTATGCGGTTTCTATCTCGGCAGGTCATCTGAAGGATAGGTTCTATCCCCTCTAACATAATAGCCAAACAACCAGCTAAGCTTGAAAGCCTTACCATGGCAACCTGACAGTCGGTTATGTTTGCAGCATCTACATAACCTTTAAGCACGCGGGCTTTCTTTTTTAACGGCTCAAGGCTTGCATGCTTCGGAGGTGCAAGCTCACAAGTAATGGCCATATAACCAGACTTTAAAACCCTTTCTAAATTGCTTCTAAATTTCACGCAAGCTCTCCTCTTTAAAAGGTTAAGTCTTCTCTTTGTCTTTTTCTTGGGCCTTCGCCAAAGGTTAATCTCCAATCCTTTGGACCTATTATTTCATCAAGGCTTGCAAGTTCTCCTCTTTTTTCAAGCCTGATGATAATTTCATACCAAACACAGGGTATTTCAGGGTTCACCTCACACCTTTCTGTTTGAGACCCTCCACAAGGCCCGTTTAAAAGACCTTTTGGGCACCTTGCTATAGGACAAAGACCTGCGGTTTTATCGATAAAACAATCCCCACAAGCCCGACACTTCTCCTCCCAAACACCAAATCCAACATGGGCTCCTATAAATAAAGTATCTGTTCCAGGATAAACCTTTAAATCAGGATAAAGGTCAGCTATCAAGTTTACCCCTACTCCACAAGCTAAACTGACTACCGCTTCAACCTCTTTAAGAAACTCAGGCAACACCTTCAAAGCAACAGGGTCACACTGCCTAATAAGGGTTTGTCCGAGAGCAATAAAGTTTTTCCCTTCGTTTTCTGCTATAAGGTTTAATGCCGAGACCAGCAACTTTACCTCTCGATCTCCTCCAGTTGAGCAAATCCCTGAACACCCCCTACATCCTAAAACCAGAACCTTACGAAAGTCTGCTATGTTTTGCCAAATCTTTTCTATAGGTTTTAATTCTGTAATTACCATAACCTTTTCTCCGTTAAGCTTTAAGAATCTGATCTAATAAAGTTTGACCTTTTTCTTTATTAAGATAAACCATCTCCAGTCTATATCCTTCAGCCCATTTTCCTAAATATCTTCTTACCGTAGCCATCCTTTTTTCTGCCCTTAAGTTCCCGATCCTACTTTTACACGTTCCTTTTTTACACCCTACCACAAAAACCTGCTGAAAACCCTCTTCCAAAGCTTTCAGCACCTCAAAAACAGTTAAATCTCCTGCACAATCTAAGGTCTTTAAAACTATATCTTCTCTATCCTTAATCCCATCTTCTGAACCAAGCTCTCTACAAACAAACATCAGAGTTTTTCCTTTCATCAAGCCTCCGTAACCTTAGATTACTTGAAGATAGATCGCCTCAGAAGGACACTCACCGATACAGATGCCACAACCTGTGCATTTCTTTAGGTCTACCAATATACTATTAGCCACATGGTCGATAGACATGGCTGAAAAAGGACAAATCTTTACACAATTAAAACAGTTGATACACCTTTCTCTAAAAATTTCAGCCCGTTTAACCGGAAGCATTTCAGAGGAAAAAGTGTTTTTAAACCTTTCTAACAATATTTGTTGGTAAAAAGACATGTGTTCTGAAGAAGAAAGAGACCTTCGCATTTCCATATCAAAAAGCACCCTTGGCTTTGGCTGGTGAATTCCTAAAGTCTTTCTTTTTGTTTCTATCCTCTCTATGATTTCCTGTAAAATCTGGTCGGCAAGACCTTCTTCAAATACCTTAACCTTTTCATCAAGCAATTTAAAAGGTAAAAAGTCCTTCCCTATGGCTAAAACTTCTAAACCTAAACCTGAAAAAGCAGGAACTAAAAGCCCAGGATTAACGGTTTCTAAGCTGTTTTTACTACAGTAGACCGCAACTAAAGGTATCTCTGAAAGCTCTTTAAACAACCCTCCGGCACTAAGCATCTCTAACACAACAGAAAAAATCTCAACTTCATCCCTTAAACATAAAACCGGAGGCAAACCAAAGGCTTCTAAAAATTCTCTCAGCCCTTCTCCTGCTTCTTTAATAAGGTCTAAATCTAAGGTTCCTTCATTGCTGTCTACAGTCCATATCCAGATATTTTGATGTAATAGTTTTTTAACCAAAGAAAGATATGACTCTTCTAAAGGAAGATGATTAAAAAATGCCAGTCCTTTTAGATTGCCTGCTTTAAGGTTTTCGTTGATCGGACTTAAAGAGGCCCTGAAAGTTCCTCCAAGGGCATACATCAGGTCTTCACAGGTTAAACCGTTTAAATTCCCTTTAGAAAAAAATAACTCCTTAAAGTATGACCTAAATAATGCTAAACCAAAAACATAGGTAAGAGAAAGTTTTATCAAGCTTTTAGTAAGTTCTTCTTTTTCTTCGGTTCTGAGAAACTTTTCGTAGGTCCAAACTATTTCTCTTTCTATTCCTTCAAGTAAAAGCCCTTCTTTTTTAAACTTAGATAAAACCTCATCAGAAAAAAATTTTTCAAACTCTTCTGTTAAATTTTTGGTAAAAAACAGATTGAAAAGATTTTCGATGATTTTTGCCAGTAAAATCCTTTCAGGAATGTTAGTTTCTAAGCCTAAACTTTGAGCCAAAAAAAGAAGATTTTCTGGTTTCGTTAAATTTATCGTTTTTCCTGAGGATAAAGCCTCATCTATCTTAAAAATTTCACCTTTAAACTCTAAAAGGTTTAGCCCATAATCTTTAATTAGATGCAAACCAAAGCTTTTTAGCTGATCTTTAGTACTTTCCAATGTTATCCCTCGATCGTATAAATTTCAAAAAACTATTATAACATATTTTATACTAAAAGACTATCGATAAAATCTGTTCGAGGCTTGAATTTTAGCTAAAACTGAATTTCTTCAGAAAGACCTTGGCTTGCTTTTGCAGCTTCTAACGTGTTTTTCATCAACATAGTAATCGTCATAGGACCAACTCCACCGGGAACCGGGGTAATAACCGAGGCCTTCTCTTTAACACTTTCGAAATCTACATCTCCACAAAGAATCGGTTTACCCTCAGGAGTGGTCCCAATCCTGTTAACCCCAACATCTATAACCACTACCCCTTCTTTCACCATATCCCCTGAAATAAATTTTGGTCTACCTGCTGCCACTATCAAGATATCTGCCCTTTTAGTATGAAAAGCAAGGTCTTTGGTAGCGGTATGACACACCGTTACCGTTGCGTTTCCTACAGGTTTAAGTTTCTGCATAAGAAGGAGGGCTAAGGGTTTTCCTACGATGTTACTTCTTCCTATGATAACCACCTCTTTTCCTTCTACCTCTATATCAGCTTCTTTTAAAAGAAACAGAATTCCATAGGGTGTGCATGGAATAAAGGTAGGATGTCCCATAACCAACCTTCCTAAATTAAAGGGATGGAAACCGTCGACATCCTTTTTAGGGTTGATAGCGCAGATCACCTTTTTTTCGTCTATATGTTTAGGAAGAGGTAGCTGCACCAAGATACCGTGGATGGATGGGTCCTGGTTGTATTTCTCTATAAGGTCTAAAAGGTCCTTTTCTGAGATATCCTCTGGAAGGTTTTCTTGCACCGAGTAAAAACCAAGTTCTTTAGCTACCCTTTGTTTGGATGTAACATAAGAAACAGAGGCAGGATTTTGTCCTACCAAGATGGTAACAAGACCAGGAATAAGCCCATATTGTTCCTTTAATGTTCTTACCTCTTCTTTGATTTGTTCTCTCAAGTTTTTGGCTATCTCTGACCCTTTTAATATTAACGGCTCCATAATCTCTCTCCTTTATTCAAGACCTATGATTTTGCCAGTTTTCAAATCTACATCGATCTTGCGAAAAGCTGGATTAGAAACTGTACCAGGCATAAGGTTAATTTCACCAGCAACAGGTACAACAAACTTTGCTCCTCTAAAAACCATGATATCTTTTACATTGAAAACCCAATCTTTAGGAACACCTCTAAGTGTAGGGTTATCTGAAAGAGAAAGGCTGGTTTTAGCCATACAAACAAAAAATTCTGTAAGGTCTTCTTTTTCAAGCTGTTCCAATTTTTCTTTGGCTAAAGTAGTAAAGCAGACCTCCTTTGCACCATAGATTTCTTTTGCAATTTTTTCTATTTTAACTTTAAGAGGCTTTTTTGTGTCGTAAAGAAAGTTAAAACTATTCGGTTTTTCACAGGCCTCTATAACCGCTTCAGCAAGTTCTACTGCTCCTTCTCCTCCTTTTAACCAGTGGTTAGAACAAACCGCAGTTACCCCTAAGGCCTCACAAAATCTTTTAACCACCTCTATTTCTTCTTTAAAATCATGTATAAACTGGTTGATACACACCACTGGATTAATTCCACTTCTTTGGATAATCTCTATACAATGGGCTAAAAGTTCACAACCTTTTTCTACCAGGTCTGGTCTTAAACTTTGGTATTCTGAAGGAAGAGGCTGGTTTTTCCTAGGAAGAGGTGCTCCTCCATGGTACTTAAGGGCCCTTAAAGTGGTTACCAAAACTACTGCCTGAGGTATAAGACCTGATAACCTGCACTTAATATTCCAAAATTTTTCATAGCCAATCTCTGCTCCAAATCCTGACTCAGTAACATGATATTCGGAAAGTTTTAGACCTAAATAGTCTGCGATGATAGAAGACTGGCCAAGGGCGATGTTAGCAAAAGGTCCGGTGTGTATAAAAACAGGTTGTCCTTCTATGGTTTGTGCAAGGGTTGGGTTAAGAGCTTCTACCAACCAGGCAGTCATCGCACCTGCTACCTCAAGGTCTTCGGTAGTAATAGGATTTCCCCTTTTATCATAGGCTACTACAATCTTTCCGACCCTCTCTCTTAGGTCTTTTAAATTTTTAGCAATAGAAAGAATGGCCATAAGTTCTGAAGCTGGGGCTATCCAAAATTTGCTTTCCATCAAAACACCGTTCTTTTTATTTCCCAATCCTATCAAAACTTTTCTCAATGCTTGAGCACAAAAATCTATTATCCAGGGAAATTCTACTCTTTTAGGGTCTATGTTTAGCCTTTTAATCCCTATTTTTGAAAGCTCTTCGTCAGTATAAGTTTCTTCATGATGAAGTCTTGAGGTAAGAGCTACCATAGCAAGGTTATGGGCATTCATCACCGCGTTTATGTCTCCTGTAAGTCCTAAAGCAATTTTATCTAAAGGTAATACCTGAGATAAACCACCGCCAGTGCCTCCTCCTTTTAGGTTAAAAGTTGGGCCTGAAGAGGGCTGTCTTATAGCACCACTTACCCTTTTTCCTTTTTTAGCAAGTCCCTGAATAAGTCCTATCGTGGTGGTAGTCTTTCCTTCTCCAAAAGGAGTAGGTACTATCGCGGTAACATCGATATATTTTCCGTAAGGTTTGGTTTTTAACCTTTGAATTACCTTTTGATAGTCGACCTTAGCCAAGTAATAACCATAAGGTATTAACTCTTCCGGAAGAAGTCCTATTTCCTCTGCAAGTTCAAAAATCTTTTTTAGATTTTTTTCGGCTTGATAGGCTATCTCCCAGGTAGAAAGTTTTCTTGGGTCTAAGCTTTTTTTCATAAAAGCCTCTTTAAGATGTTTTTAAATTTATAAGTTTTAGCTCAAAAAACGATTTTCGTCAATCCAAAGGTCAAAATCTCTGTCTAAAGAAAAACCAAAAACATGTTCAAAACTATGTCTAAATTTTAAAAAGTTTTCGACATGCTTTTGAATAAGATTATTTTAAACCTTTTGACAAAAGTTTAAAATCATCCATCTCTGATATTTTGGACCTTATAAGCATTTTGTTTAAACCAACCTGTTTTATCATCATCTTATCTTTTATTTTTTTTCTTTTAAATTAAAATCTTTTTATAGAAATTTTTATATTAAGGCCAATTATGTTAAAAAATTTAAAGCTGATTAAAAATTTAGACCCAGATCCTACTGCTTTGATGAAAGAAAAAATCCTCACAGCTGAAGAGCTTTTTGAGCACTGGAATGACTATTTTTATAAAGACTCAAAGTTTTTAAAACTTTTAAAAAGGTACGAAAACGCAGTTTTGTTGTCAAACCAGACGATGTCAAATTTAGAAACATTTAACGAATGTTATGTTTGCTCAGTAATAGATAAAAAAGGTTGTTGTAAGGCTGGTATTGAGGCAGAAGTTACTATAAACATTTTATTGTTAAACCTTTTTTTAAGAAAAGACATTCCAAAGGAAAGAGAGATTCCTCTGAGATGTTTTTTTGTTGGTCCTACAGGATGTAAAATCTTTGCCAGACCTTTTATCTGCAGAGATTATTTTTGTCGTCGTTTGTTAAATAAACTTACGCAAGAAGAGTATGCCTTAGTAACCCAGGTGCTTAACGAAGAGCTTACTTTACTTTATGAAATAACGCGATATATTAGAAAACAATTGGAGTTTTTATTAGGTGAGTTTTTGTTAGAATTAGACATAGTAGGGTATTGCTGGGAATAAGGAGAGATCTATGGTTAGATGGTGGAGGCTTTTAATAGGTGTTATACTTTTATTTTCTGGATGCGCAAAAAAGGAAGTTCCTCCTATAGTTGGAGAATCTCAAGTTCCTGTTTATCAATCTCAGAAAGAGTCTACAACTTCTGTCTCTCAGCCTAAAGCTCCTTCAGAAGTAGAACAGAACCAGGTTTTCTCTCCTGAAGAATTCAAAGATTCAGAAAAAGAAGACTGGGAAAGATGGAAAGTTTATGGAAGAAGCACCCCTCCTCTTAAGGCAGTTTTTTTTGATTATGACGATTATTCCATAAAAGAAGATATGTGGGAACCTATCAAACATAACGTTAAATACCTTCTTGAGCACAAAGATTTGAAGGTTGAGTTACAGGGAAACTGTGATGAAAGAGGTACCAACGAATACAACATGGCTTTAGGTGCTAAAAGAGCTCAAGAGGTAAAAAAAGTGCTTACTAAATTAGGAATAGATGAAGAAAGGATTAACACCATCAGTTTTGGAGAAGAAAGACCCTTAGCTAAGTGTTCTAACGAAACATGTTGGGCTATCAACAGAAGAGTTGATTTTGTGATAATTAATAATAAATTAAATTAAAATAGGAGGTTTTTATGAAAAGGTTTTTTATTAGTATGTTTTTGGTCTTTTTTTTAGGTTTTGGTTTTTTTAATGAGGCCAAGGCTGAGCCCAGTTTAAAAATAGGGGTTATAGACATCAAAAAAGTGATTAATAAATCCAAGTACGGCGAAGAAATTATTCAAAAGTTGCAAAAGAAATATGAAGAACTTTCTTTAAAAGTTCAAGCAAAGGCTAAAGAATTAGATACAATTAAAGAAGAATTAGAAAAAAAGGGTGCTCTTCTTTCTCAAGAGGCAAGAGAAAAAAAACAAGCTGAGTATCAAAAGCTGTTAAGAGAACTTAAAAGCCTTCAAGAAGACGCACAGTATGAGATGCAAGAATATGAAAAACAACTTCTTGACCCGGTTTTTAAAGAGTTAGAAGGGTTGCTTAAAGAGTTTGTACAAAAAGAAGGTATCGACCTTGTTTTAGAAAAAAATCAACCAGGAATATATTATGTAGCACCCAAGGTTGATTATACTGATAAATTGATAGATAAATTTAACGCTTATTATGAAAACGTTAAAAAGACCAAGAAGTAAAGGGGGTAGTTTTTATACCAATCTTAAAAAATGTTGATAGCTGACATAGGAGGTACTAATTCCAGGATAGGGATATTAAAAGATCAGAAGTTTTTTAACATCAAGGTTTATAAAACTAAAGAACATCAAAATCTATACAGTATAATTCAAAGTTATTTTTCGGAAGGTTTTCTTGAAAAACTACCGGAAAAGATTTATTTAGCGGTTGCTGGGCCAGTTTTTGAAGATAAAGCCAGATTGACCAACTTGGGATGGGAAATTTCTGTAAATGATTTAAAGAAAAAGTTTAACTTTAAAGAAGTTTTCTTGGTAAACGACCTTTATGGGTTAGCTCTGGGTTCTTCTTTTTTGTCTAATAAAGACCTAAAAACTTTAAAAAAGGGAAAAACTAAAAAGAAGTTCCCCCGGGTGTTTTTGGCACCAGGTACAGGTTTAGGTATTTCAGTATTAATAGATGAAGGTATAGTTCTACCTTCAGAAAACGGACATACTCCTTTTTGCCCTTTAAAAAAAGAAGAATATGCTTTTTTAGAATACTTGGGAACTCTAAACGAAGAAAAGTGCTGGGAAAAAGCTTTGTCAGGAAAAGCTGTTTCTCTGTGGTATCAGTTTTATTTCAACCAAACTTTATCCCCTGAAGAAATTTTTAATCTTGCTAAAAAGGGAGAAGAAAAGGCTCTAAAGATAGTTGAGACGATGTTAGAACTTTTAGGAAGAAAGACCTCAGAATTAGCCCTTACTTTTTTGCCAGAAGGAGGCATTTATCTCACAGGTGGTTTGATAGCAGGATTGAAAGAGTTTTTGGCAAAAAATAATTTTTTAGATAAGTTTTTAACAGGTTATTTTAACAATCCTAAGATGGATTTTCTTTTAGAGCGTTTTCCTATCAAGTTGATAACTCATCCTTATCCAGTTCTCTTAGGAGCTCTTGCCATTCTCCGTAACCGATAAAGGTTATCTTTCTTTTTGTGAGGTCCAGATATTTAAAATAAACTTCTAAAAAATCTTCTTTTAATGAATCGTTAAGGCGGTCAGCCCATTCAATGATCACAATACCTTCATTTAAAAATTCATGAAGTCCTAACTCTTCTAACTCTATATGTTCTAAACGGTAAAGGTCGACGTGGTAGATAGTATATTTTCCTTCATACACATTGATTAAAGAAAAGGTAGGACTGGTTACATAAACCTCTGGGTCTACCAATAAACCTTCTGCAACCCCTTTTACAAAGGTGGTTTTTCCACAACCTAGGTCTCCATAAAGAAGGATTAAGTCTCCGGGCTTTAAAAGCTTGGCAATCCTTCGGCCTAATTTTATGGTTTCTTCTTCGTTTTCAGTTATAAAGTTTATTTCCATTTATAAATTCTAAAAATTTTATTTTCCTAAAATAAAAAGCACCGCGTTGTCTTTTTTTAGGTAGGTTTTTATAAACTTTTGGATGTCTTCTTGCTTGATAGATTGTAACATGTTTTCGTACTTTTGGCTATAGTCCCATCCAAGGTTTAAGACCTCATTTACTGCCATGTCTTCGGCTTTTGTAAGGTTGCTTTGTAAGCCAAGTTTAAGTTTACCTAAAAGTCTGTTTTTAGCCCTTTCTATCTCTTCTGAGGTTAACCCTTTTTGGGAAATTTCTTCCAAAATTTCCCAAAAACCTGCTATCGCAGCCTCTTCTTTTTCCGGAGAACAACCTATGTAAAGCACAAAGGCAGATTTTTTAGGATAAAACACCGTAAATGAGGTAACGCTATAGGCAAGGGAGCGTTCATCTCTTAAAATCCTAAATAGCCTTCCGTCTTGGCCTGAAAGAGCACTGCTTAAGATTTCTAATACCAGTTTTTCCTTTGAATTAAGACCAGGGGTTTGAAATCCAAGTAAAATTTGGTTCTGGAAGGTTTCTTTTTTTATTTTTTGGGTCTTCTGAGAAGGGAGTTTAGGTTCTTCTTCTTCTTCTTCTTCTTTAACTCTTACCTTTGAGGCTTTCCAGTCCTTTAGATAGGATTCGAGTTTTTGTTTTAGGATAAAGGGGTCTACGTCCCCTACCACGGTTAATACGGCCTTTTCAGGAGTAACGAATTTTTGATAAGCCTGTCTTAGGTCTTCGGCTTTAAAGTTTTGATAAAAATTTAAGTCACCTGCTATGTTTAACCCATATGGATGATCAGGAAAGAGAATTTTTAAAAACTGATTAACCGCTAAGCTTATAGGATTGTCTTCTTGCATAAAAATCATAGAAATAAGTTCAGGTCGAGCTTTTTCACACTCCTCTTCTTTAAAAGTAGGGGTTAGCAAGATTTCCTTAAAAAGCTCTAAGGTTTGGTCAAAGTTAGAAGAAAGGGAGAGTGCTTTTAACCCAAAGGTATTTCTTCCAGAAAAACCTTTTATGGTAGCACCTAAGGCCTCAAGCTTAGAGGCAATTTCCTCTGCAGAGTATTTTTGAGTTCCTCTTGTCCAAAGAAGGGTTAATGCTTGAAAAAGTCCATTAGTTTGAGGGTTCTCAAACCTCAAACCTCCTGGAAAGGCTAAGGTGATTCCTACGGTGGGTAAATCCTTCTGAGGATAGACGATGACCTTTAGTTTATTTTCTAAGGTAAAGAATTTAACAGGAGAATCTTTTTTTACAGAGATCAATTTTTTAAAATCTTCTTCATCAAAAAGCCTTTTTTCAGACAGAAAACCACCTACCAGTTTATCAAAATTAAAGTACTTTTTCGCTACCTTTTTTAGGTCTTCAACCGTTGCTTGCTCTATCTTGTTTTTATACCACAGGATGTCCCTATAATTTCCTCTTTTTAGTTGAAAAGACGAAAGGGTGCTTGAAAGACCATCAGAGGTTTCTGCATCAAACACAAAATCAGAAAGTAGCTGTACTTTAGCTTTCTGTAACTCTTCTTCAGTAATACCTAAATTTTTGATTTCTTCAAGCTCGTTTATCAGATGAGAGACTATGTCTTTAAACTTTTCTGGGTCTGCGGTGCCATAGATTTCTATCAAACCAGGTCCTACTGGAGAAAAAGCAGACATAGAGATAGTCTTTACTAAGTTTAATTCCCTTTTTAATCTTACGTAAAGTCTGGAAGATTCTCCTCCTCCTAAGGCCTGTACAAGCAGGTCTAAGAGAGGTGCGTCTTCTTCCCTAAAAGAGGCTCCAGGTAAAGTAAACACAAAGTATCCTTCTTTAACCGGCCTTTCTACCCAGACTAACTTTGGTTTTTCTGTAAAGGGTTCTTCAGGGAATTTCACTTTTTTTAACTTTCGTTTGGGAAGGTTGGTAAAGTATTTATTTATTAGAGAAAAGAGCTCATCCTGAGGAATCTTTCCTACCACTGAAAGCAGCATATTTTCCGGAGTATAAAACTGGTTGATAAAGGACAAAAGATCTTCTCTTTTAAAAGACCTTACGGTTTCTTCATAACCGATGATAGGACGTCTGTAAGGATACTTTTGATAAGAGGCCTTCATAACCTCTTCAAAAAGCACTACATGAGGATTGTCAAGCCTCATTTTCATCTCTTCAACCACTACTTCTTTTTCTCTTTCTAACTCTTTAGGGTCAAAATAAGGATGAAACACTATGTCAGAAAGTATATCTAAGGATTTTTCTAAGATCTTGGTTGGGCCGGTTGTGTAATAACAGGTATAATCAAAAGAGGTAAAGGCGTTCATGTAGCCACCAAGGGCTTCGATTTCACCTACGATATCCTCTGGCTTTTTGGATTCGGTGCCTTTAAAGATCATGTGTTCTATAAGATGGGTAATCCCTGCCTGTTTTTCATTTTCATAAGCACTACCGACTTTAACACAAAGCTTAACAGTTACCACGTCTTCTCTTTCATAGGGATAAAAAAGTACCGTAAGCCCGTTTGCAAGTTTTTTTTCTACCACCTTGTCTACTATGTAATCAGATTTTTTAGCTTCTCCTGGCATACTAAAACCTCCTAAAAACAGGATGATAAAAAATACTATCCAAAACAATTTTTTCAACATTTTAAGTCTCCCCGCTTAAATCTGATTATATAACTTTTTAATTTATCATAGTTATAATTTTTATCCAGTGAGGTTAGGTTTTGCTAAATTTTCAGGTTATGAGCTTTCAATCTGTGTAGATATAATTTTCGTAATGTTTATAAAAAATAATTGACCTTAATTTGTCGATAGAAGTTTATGGGAGAAATATGTTTTATGAAAATTTTTTAAGTTTAAAGATTACAGAAAAATTTTTTCTTTTATTCTCTATCGGCAAATTAGGGTATTATAAAAAACATTTGACTTTTATAAAGATTTTATTATATAAAATTTTTTAAAGTGTTAATTTGTTTGCAAAAATGAGATTAAGTTTAACTTTTTCATTTACCAAAAATTTGCTTCTACCTCTTCATTACAATGAAATACTTCAGGGCTTGATTTACCGTCTTTTAGATAAAGCTATTGCTGAGAAGCTTCACGATGAAGGTTTTGTCTTAGGAAAAAGCCCGATTGCCAGCCTGGTTGCGATTGCGACCGCTTTTTAGAAGTCTGGAACCTTGTCTTTATGCAGTATGAAAGGACAAAGGATGGAAAGCTTATCCCCCTTCCAAAGCCCTGCATAGACACGGGAATTGGGCTTGAAAGGATAACCGCTGTCGTCCAAGGAGTTCCAACAAACTTTGACACCGACCTTTTTGCCGGGCTCATGCAAAAAATTTCTGAGCTCTCTGGAGTAGCTTATAAAGAGAGCAAAGCTCTTAAGGAGGGGGTCCCTCGCTTCGCTCGGGATGACAGAAAGGGGGCTCAGGATGACATGGTGGGGGACACTGAGGTTGCCTTCCGAGTGATCGCAGACCATTTTAGAGCCTCAGCCTTCATCATCGCAGAGGGCATCATCCCCTCAAACGAGGGGCGTGGCTATGTCCTTCGGAGGATTATCCGTAGAGCTGAACGCTTTGGAAAGCTCCTCGGTCTAAACGAGCCCTTCCTTTACAAGCTTTTGCCACCTCTTATAGAAGAGTATGGAGACATCTATCCTGAAATTAAAGAAAATGCCCCCTTGATTGAGAAGGTGCTAAAGCATGAAGAAGAACGCTTTTTAGAGACCTTAAACACTGGACTTGAAGTCTTAGCAGAAGAGGTTGAAAGATTGAAAGAAAAGGGAGCACAGACTATTCCCGCCGAGCTTCTTTTCAAGCTTTACGATACCTATGGCTTCCCTTACGATTTAGTGCGGGACTATGTGCTCCCCCTTGGGTTTAGCTTAGACCTTGAAGGCTTTGAAAGACTTAGGGAAGAGGCAAGGGAGAAAAGCAGGCAAACCTGGAAGGGAGCCTTAGAGACCTTGCCCCCTGCCATAAAAGAGCTTATCTCCCAAGGAGTGAAGACAGAGTTTGTAGGCTACGAAGAATTCTCCACAAAGGCTAAGGTCCTTGCCCTCATAGATGATATCCTCGTTGTGGATAAGACTCCCTTTTATCCTGAAGGTGGTGGGCAGGTTGCTGATGTTGGGCTGGTAGTGGGAGAAAAAGGAAAAGCCCAAGTTGTGGATG
This sequence comes from Thermodesulfobacterium thermophilum DSM 1276, assembly GCF_000421605.1. Lineage (GTDB taxonomy): Bacteria > Desulfobacterota > Thermodesulfobacteria > Thermodesulfobacteriales > Thermodesulfobacteriaceae > Thermodesulfobacterium > Thermodesulfobacterium thermophilum. The sequence continues at coordinate 8,687 of NZ_ATXI01000016.1, read as the reverse complement.
CAGAAAAAGCATCAGAGCTTATCATTCACCGGATAAAACTCCTTGAAGGAAGGATTGAGGTCGGCGATGAGGTTGAGCTAAAGGTAGATGTTGAAAGAAGAAGGCGCATCATGAGGCATCATACCGCAACGCATCTTTTGCATTCTGCCCTAAGGCAAGTGCTTGGCTCTCATGTGAGGCAGTATGGTTCCTTGGTTGAAGAGGGAAGGCTTCGCTTTGACTTTACCCATTTTTCAGCCCTAAAGCCGGAAGAGCTAAAGAAGGTCGAGGACCTCGTTAACCGCTGGATCCTTGAAAACTATGAGGTTGAGACGAAGTGGATGCCCCGTGAGGAGGCAGAAAAGTTAGGAGCTCTTGCCTTTTTTGAGGAAAAGTATGGCGACATCGTGCGGGTTGTAAGGATTAACGATGTTTCTTGCGAATTCTGCGGAGGAACGCATGTTAAGAGAACTGGAGATATCGGGTTTTTCAAGGTCATTAGCGAAGGCTCGGTAGCAAGCGGAGTAAGAAGGATTACCGCCATCTGCGGTGACCTTGCTTACCAGTATGTGAGAGACCTTGAGGATAGGCTTGAAAGATTAACAATCCTTCTTAAGACATCCCCTCAGGACCTGGAAAAGAGGGTTGAGCAACTCCTAAAGGAGATGGAAGACCTTAAGGCAGAGTTAAAGAGGTGGAAGGGAGGAAACTTAAGGGATGAGTTGGCAAGGAAGCTTTCTTCTGTGGTAAAGGTTGGAGAAATCTCGCTCTTTGTTGGGTATGTGCCCGTGGAAAAGATGGATGAGCTTAGGGAGTGCGGAGACTTTATAAAACAAAAGCTTGGCTCAGGGGTTATCTTTTTAGCCTCAGAAAAGGATGGAAAGATCCAAGCCATCTGCATGGTAACAAAAGATTTAAGCTCAAAGGTTTCAGCCAAGGATATCTTTCTTGCCCTCTCAAAGAAGATTGGTCTTAAAGGCGGGGGAAGACCTGAGCTTGCTCAAGGGACCCTTCTTGAGAAGATTGATGAGGAAAGCTTAAAAGAAAAGTTATCTGAAGCCTTAGAGGAGGTGCTCCATGGAGGATAAAAGGCTAAAAGTTGAGGTCTACTTTGCTCCGAATTGTCCTACAAAGGAGCAGGTAGAAAGAAATTTGAAGGAAGCTCTTGAGATGGAAGTGATCCCCGCTGAGCTAAAGATCGAGGTTTTAGACCCAGTTGATGCTGAGAAGAGGGGGTTTAAAGGTTCTCCAACCATAATCATAAACGGAGAAACCTTTCAGCCCCTTGAGATGGGTGGTTTTAGTTGAAGGTTCTTTATTGATGAGCAGGGCATGCTCGTGAAAGTTCCGACGGTTAGTATGCTAAGAAAAAGCCTGAGGGAAGCGTGGAACTCTATACTCTCAACTGGTTAGAAAACATCTTTAAGGCTTACGAGAGGGATTACGAGGCAGAGGAAGTCATAATCGTTGGGGATAAGCAGATAAACTTTAAGCCCCTTATTTTTGCCATAGCGCTTCTTCATATCTTTCAAAGACCTCTTCTCTACAAGCTTGAGCCCATTGAAGAGCTTTTAGATTCTCTTCGAGAGCGGTTTGATTTTATGCATCTTGTTGACCTTTTGCGCAAAGAGTTTTCCTTTTGGTTTAGGGAGATGGTTCTTCATCGCGATTTTTCTAACGCAAAGTATGACCAGCTATCCCATGAATTTCATCTTTTGGAAGAGATTGTGCAGAAGCAGGTTCAGATTCCTTTGCTTGATGAGTTGAAGAAGCTTTGCATGACCTTTGAGGAGGCTGTTGAGGAGAAGAAGGAGGTTAGCGAGGGAGATAGGAAGAGGTTTGTTCGGCTTGTTAACTTTTTTGTTCGGACAGAGGCTATAAAACCGAGCAAAAGTTCTGAGCTTATTGAGCGAGCCGAGAAGGCAGGAAAAACCCTTGACCCCTCTTTCGCACCTCTTTTCTCTCAAAAACCCGAAGACTTAAGAGAAAAGATGTTAGAGAGTTTTAGTCGGTTTGTGAATGAGAGGGTGGGTAGTCTTACGGAATCAATGTGAATAATTAGTACCTTTCTAAATAAGCTCATAGTGAGAGCATTCTAAAAAAGTAGATTTAATTGTCCATCATTATTTTTTTTAGAGCAAAATCAATGTTAGTATATGGAGCTCCATTTTTATCAGGAAAAGCCCATAAATGGAATTTTCTTTGTAAATTAAAAGTTTGTTCCCATGGGGGGAGAAATAAATCTTTATGCTATTTAACAATCATTTTACCAAGTTTTATTTTAGTTTCTTTAGTAGATCCAGCTACTATTGCCATTTGCGTTGCGCCTAATAGGATATCACAAAATTGAAGTAAAATGTTTCTTGAAGAATCTTCTGTTTCTAATTTTTCAATTTTAACAAAAGGATATTTCTTACCTTCCAAACGACTTAGATATGAATCTAATTGAGCGCGATAAGGAATATATTTCTCAAAGTTATCAATCCATCCTTCTTCAGGACGACTCATTCGGAATTTTGCATCAGATACAAAAACTATAGAAAGTTTATCTAAATTTTCTGGACCAAGTAGCCATGCAATTGCTCCCTTTAATGCCATTGCTGTAAATCTATTGTAAGCATGATATTCTTTAGTGAATCTTGAATAATCATAAGCTGGAGAGAAACGATCAACTGCTAAAGCACTAAATTTTGCATAATCAGAAAGTCCTTCTTCAAAAGCCTTAAGCCAATTTAGTGCTATGCGCGCCTTTGGTCCATATTCTCCTTGAAATTTTTTAGGTAAGCGTGAAAAATGAATTTCACCTTTATAATTTTCTTTTTCTACCAAGTAGTTAAGTGCTTGTTCTACCTTTTGTAAATATTCTGCTTTTACGAAAAGTAATCCAATTATAAACCATCTTTTACTTGGAATGCTTTCATCATGAAAAACCCAATATGTTACTTTACGTTCAATAATATTTCCAAATAAATCTTTTTCTTTTTTCACTTTACTTTAGTCTACAGTTCGCCGCGGAAGGCTTTTTCTAAGATAGATTGTTCTAAAAGTTTGATTTCTTCTTCTGTTCTGGCTTGAACTTCTTTAAGCTCTTGTATCTTTTCATGCACTTCCTGTAAGTAATTAGCTATGCGTTTTTGTTCCTCAAGAGGTGGAAGGGGGATGAGTAATGATAAAAACTCTTTAACTCGTAGATTGCGAAGTCCGGATGTCGTATCCTGTGCCTTCAAATATAAAGAACGTGATATAGGATTATGTAAATAAAATAACAAAAACCAAGGTTCAATGATAGTTTTATTAACTCTCAAGCGTAACATAAAATTAGAAAACAAGTAAATTCTTCCATCATTTGGATCCTCAAAAATTGCTGACCAACCTACTAAATGAGGACTTCCACTGGATTTGTTCACAAGTATATCCCCAGTTTCGAGTTTATAATATTTATATTTGGTTTTAGGGACCAATCTAACGGACGCAGAGGAAGGCTTTATTAAAAAACCATCTATTTCAGTTGAACGAACGATTGGAAATCCTTCATTTTGATCAGAAGCTTCAGGTCCCCAAATACCTGAATTATAGATACAAATCTCTCCCAGCTTAACCCAACGCCAACCATTTGGAAGTTGTGCCCCAGGTTGTGGAAAAGTTTCTGCAAGGACTGATTGCCAAAGGAGTTCGGTCTGTTTTTTTGTTTCTTCTCTTAACTTTTTGACTTCTTTTATTCTACTCATCAGCTCTTCAACACGCGCTACAATTCGTTTTTGCTCATCAAGGGGTGGGAGTGGGATTGGATAATGTTCAAGAAATTCTTGCGGTACTCTTTGTTGACCTACTCCGCCTCGGAAAAATTTTTTTGCATCTTCACGAAACTGTTTTCTTCTAATAAATAACCATATCCATTCAGAAAGTACACTTGATTTAGGACGTAAAACATGAAATTCTGTTGACCCAAATCCAATTCGATCAGTTAAACCTCGTGCAATAGCTACTTTCCCATTTTCCATACAAGGAGTAATCTTAGCAAAAAGAATATCATTTTCTTCAAAGTAAGTATAGCCTTTGCTAAGTTCCTTAAATGGGCGTACCTCGGGGGCGGTAATTGTTCCAGTTTCCTCATCAATAGCTGACATAGGAATAAATGAAATTGGTCTGTTTGGCTCTCGAAATATGCGAGGGCGCCTTGGATTAATAATACACACTTCCCCTAGCCTCACCCAATGCCAGCCTTTTGGAAGTTTATATGGTCCTTCAATCATGCCAATTCTCCTTACTTGTAATTATTCCCCAAAATCTCATTAAGCTCATCAAGAGTATCTAAAATCTCTCTTTCCCTTTCTAATAAGCTTGAGAGAATTTCAACAGGAGATGGCAAGTCTACAGCTTCTTTTCTGTTTGGATTTCTTGCGCTAAGGTCATACCCTTTAGCCTTGATTTCTTCAACAGAGACTATCCATGAGCGTTCTGAGAGGCAAGCTTCACGTGGTCCTTCGCCTTTACGATAAGCTAACCAAGCTTTATAAAGCTCCCGAGCTTCATTAAAATGCTCATCCTTGATAGGATTAGTTTTGTTAAATTTTTTTAATCCCTCTGGTAAAGGTAGTTCATAATACCAAATCTCCTTCGTGGGTCCAGGTCGTTCAAAGAAGATTAGAGCGGTCTTAACATCATTTGAATAAGGAGCAAAAGTTCCTGGAGGAAGACTAACTATAGTGTGAAGGTTGAATTGTTCTAAAAGTTCTTTTTTAACAGAAGCAAAGGCTCCTCCGCTAAAAAGCGTTCCTTCCGGGACAACCATCCCGCAGCGAGCCCCATCTTTTGGTTTAAGCTTTTTCATAATATGTTGTAAGAAAAGAAGCTCTGTCCTTGAAGATTTAATAGGGAAATTTGACTGAATATGCTTTCCTTCCTTTCCTCCAAAAGGAGGATTGGTAAGGATAACATCATAACGCTCAGAAGGATTACGGATATTTTCTTCTAAGGTATTTTTTCTAATTACTCGAGGAGCGGTTATACCATGCAAAACCATGTTCATTAAACCAAGTAGGGCAGGAATAGGCTTCTTTTCCTGCCCGTAAAAGGTGCGCTCCTGAAGGATTTTATGGTCTTCCAAGGTTTTTTCGTATCTTTTCATCCATAGATAAGCTTGCACTAAAAAGCCACAACTTCCGCAAGCTGGGTCGTAGACAGTTTCTCCAATTTTTGGGTCAACAACTTCCACCACAAAGCGAACAACTGGACGGGGTGTGTAAAACTCTCCAGCAAGCTGGTTCTCATTGCCAAGCCGCCGTAAAAGTTCTTCATACACCTGAGAGACAGTGAAAATGTCATCCTGGTTGTGAAAGTCTATTTTATCAATAATTTGAAGCACTTCCTTGAGATTATATCCAGAGGCACAAACTATAACATTGCGTTCAGCAAAAATACTCCGTATAGTATCCCTTAAAGGGTCTCCTCCAAGACTTTGCAAATAGGGGATAAGTCTTCCGTGGACAAACTCAAGAAGCTTATCGGCAGGCCAATCTTTGGTTGCCCAGGCACTCCAGCGTAAGTCTCCGTCTAAAATCCGTTCATATGTTCTTCCTGCGAGCTTGGCTTGTGCTTCCCATTCCTCTTCTTGAGCATCAAGAAACTTGAGAAAAAGAAGCCAAGATAAGTGCTCAATGTATTCCATGGCACCAGTGCAATTATTATCACTACGGAGGATATCGCAGGCTCTCCAGATCTCATTAGCAAGAGTTTCCCGAGTTTGTCCATTCATCTGGTCCTCCTTTTATTTTACGATAAAGGTTCTTCTATATAAATTTTCTTTTGAACTTTTAAAAGTGCATTCCTTAGAGCATCTATTCCGCCAAACCATTGGCTAATTTTAATAGCTCCTCCCCATTCTCTAAAAGGCGATACTCCGAATATGGCTGGGTCTAACTGCTCGATGCCTCCAACTCTGTATTTTTCTAAGAGTTCTAAAATCACTTTTCTTGCAAGCTCGCTAAAGCTTTGAATAAACTTCTGCTCTCTATTTTTAAAAGCCGTTACTCTTTCACTTCTGGTTCTAAGAGGCTCACCAAAGGCGATATGGGCAAGAAGGTCAAAGGTATCAGCTTCGGGACAACCTAAAACCTCTGCTAATACTTCAGGATGAATACTTCTTTTTCGTAGTTCGTTAATGAAAGCACGACGCCTCTCGGGGTCAACCCAAACCTCTTTAAAAGTATTAATGGTAGGAGTAGAATCTAATATAAAACGCCGAGTATAATCCTTGTATTCCTCCAAGGTTAACTGTTGACCCGTTGCTTCTATCACAAACACCGCTTCATCTGCAATGCTAACCTCAAGCCCTTCAACCTTTATCTTACCCCCTCTTTGTTTTTCAGGCTTTAAAGGCACATCTATCCAAATAAGCTCATCCGGAATAGTTTCCACATTGATAGTCCGACCAATAAACTTGCTTGCGTCAACAATTAATTGTAAGCGCCCAGCTGGTAGTTTTTCAAAATAAAATTCACCGTTTTCGTTGGTTAAAATAGGACCAATTTGATTATTAGGTCCAATTCTTACGCTTACTCGAGCGCCAACTATCAACTCCCCAGTATTTACATGAAAGACCTTTCCAGCAAGCTTTGCAGTTAAGGGACCTTTAATTGGTTCAGGAGGTGGTAATGGAGGTCTATCCCATTCATCAAAAAGCCTTGTAGCTCCTGTATAATCAATTATACGAAACCAGTATTTTCCCGTTGTGGGGTCTATTCTACTGCCCCGTCCAATTATCTGTTTGAAAAGAATAGGTGATGAAATGGTCTTCATGAAAACGATATTCCTACAGGAAGGCACATCAACACCTGTAGAAAGCAATTCAGCGGTAGTAGCAACGACAGGACTGGTTTTGTCAGAATCGGCAAAAGCTTCGAGAGCCTTTCTTGCTTCTTCTCCCTCTTCAGAAATAATAGGGACGGCATAATCTGATAAGCCAGTCTCCGGTCCGAATTCGTCTTGCAAGAGGCGCGCCACCAAACGAGCATGCTCCATATCAACGCAAAAAACCATAGTTTTTTCCATTTTTCCGAACTTCCTAAGCAATCCCGCTAAATGCTTAACCATTGCTTTTGTTCGATCCGGGAGAGTTATCTCCCTCTCAAATTGTGGAGTGGTATAAATTTCCCGAGGTTCTACATCTTCAGGAATAAAAACCTCTGCACCCTGTTCCATTGCATCCTCAAGACGCAAACCTGTTAAATCTATAGTAGTTCTAACACGATGAACTTTATAGGTAGCAAGAAATCCATCCTCAATTCCTTGCCCTAAACTATACTGATAGGCAGGGGGGCGCCATTTTCCGAGTTCGGGTTTTTCTGGGTCTATATACACTTCCGTTTCTTCCGCACAAAAATATGCATAGGTGTCAATATTTTCGTCCTGCCTCGGAGTAGCTGTCATGCCTAAATGAATAGATGAGCTGAAATGATCTAATATTTCTTTCCAAGTGCCCCATCCTGAACGATGGCACTCATCTATGATTACTAAATCGAAAAAATCTTTAGGAAACTTTTGAAAAAGTCTAATCCCATTATCGTCGGGGCTCCAGAGGGTTTGGTATATTCCAAAGTATAGATCTTTTGTCAAATTAGGAGGATGCCCCTCAATTTTACAACGTGGTTCATTTCTGCCATCCGCAAAGGGCGAAAAGGTGTTATATGTTTGATCTCTAAGAACAATGCGATCCGCAAGGAATAAAATTCTTGGAGGACGGTCTGGATGTTGACGTTGTAACCAGCCTGACTTTATAAGCTTCCAAACAATTTGGAAAGCAACAAAGGTTTTACCGGTGCCTGTAGCCATAGTCAAATGTATCCTCTTTTGCCCTAACATTATTCGTTTTATAACTTCTCTTATAGCTACTTCTTGAAAATAAAAGGGACGTTTACCGCAAATATTTTCAGGACAATAAGGATGGAGCAGAGGGTTTGAATATTTATCAAATATATAGCTAGACTGAGATTCCGAAATTTTAAACATGTCGCGGTCTATGCCTACATTTAGCAACCAACGGTGTAATAATTCTTGAGGAGATGGAAAGCTTTCAAGCTTCCGACTTGAATTTATAAAGAAATCAAATTCTATAATCTCATGTCCGTTAGTAGAGTAAGCAAAGACTAAACCTAAATCCTTAGCATACCGTTTGGCTTGTTCCAGTCCAGATTCTGCGGGTTCAGATTCTGGTTTCGCTTCGACAACAGCTATAGGAAATGACTCAGTTATTCTTAAAAGATAATCAACCCTACGTCCTTCTCCTCGTTTAATCCTATCACCAACAAGGATAATTCTACCAGGTGTGTATATATAATCTTTTTGATAGTAATATTCTCGTTTTATTTGGGTATCAAGCCAGCCAGCAGATTTTAATTTCGGTTCTATTAAGGTAGCCCGTGTATCAGCCTCGTTCCTCATCGTTATTAATTATAATTCTAATTTTAAATACTTGTCACCAATCTCTTCTCCTCCCCTACGAAAAACTCCTTTATTTTAGACCAATTTTTGTCTATATCTTCATAAGACTCCTTTTCAGCATCTTCAAAATAGATAATACTTTTTAAAATAACACCGATAGATAAGGTTGGATATTTAGTTTTAGCTAACTCTATTACATACTTTAAACTCCAATTATGTCTTTTCATGAGAAACCAAAGGTCATAAAAATCCTTTTTAGAGCCTCTTTG
>NZ_ATXI01000015.1 GCF_000421605.1 Thermodesulfobacterium thermophilum DSM 1276 | reverse complement strand
AAGTCTTTATATCCCACATGGTTCAGATGAAACACAACAAGATTAAATGCTTTTGTGGCCTTGCATGATTCTTTATATCCCACATGGTTCAGATGAAACTGAAAGGCGATTAGTAATGTTATTACCGCATCAGCAGACTTTATATCCCACATGGTTCAGATGAAACTTGCTTTATCAATATTTTGCTAAAAATGAAGAAGAGCTTTATATCCCACATGGTTCAGATGAAACCAAGTAGGTCAACACTTGAAGATACTTTCTTTTTAACTTTATATCCCACATGGTTCAGATGAAACCCAATTGTCAAAGAACATAAAATTACATGCAAAAGCTTTATACATAAAAATTTTAAAACAATCTATAATTTTATCTACAACCTAGATTTGATTTTATCTGCATCAAACCTTCAATCGATTTTAAAAAAGCTAATAAAAAATATCTTCATTATGTAGCATTCATTAAGTTTATTCAAATTTTGGCAGAAAACCAGGTTCGATGCAAAATCATAAAATATTCCCTGTCATATCCTTTTCAATTCCGAGGACTGTTTTTCTGTAGTTCAACCTGTTCTCAAGACTGTAAAAATATATAGAATCATTTTCTTTATCGATTACCTTTTCCAGCTCTAACTTGCACTTTAATAACTTTCCCTCACTAATCTCTCCCTCAAAAACCGAATTCTGAACCCACATAAAGTATTTTTTAAGAATTTTTCTCACTTTATTTAGCCTTTCTTCTCCTATATCATAGGTAACAATCAAATACGGCATATATCACCACCAAGCCTTAAAAGGTTTATATACTTCATCTCCTATCAAATGTTTAATCAACTTGTAACACTCAATCCTAATCAAACTCCTATAAGAAACCTTTCTTTTCATTTTTCTGTGCTTTATCGTTGTGGTAAGCTTCTGGTCAAACTCTTTGATAAACTTTTTTCTACCACTGTCATTCAGATAGCAATAATTTACATCTTCCTCAAAGTCATCAAGCCTGAGCATGTTGTTGTTTATCAATTTAAATATAATTGGGTCTGCTATGAGAGGTTTAAATATCTCTGCAATATCAAGACTTAGAGAGTATCGCCTGTGCCCTGGCTCATGAAGATAGCTTATTGTAGGGTTCAGCTGGGTATGATATATCTCATTCAACACTGTTGTGTAAATCATGCTGTTTGCAAAGGAAATTAAAGCATTAACGGGATTTGTAGGAGGTCTTTTCTCTCTTTTTTCCATTGAAAAATCTGATTTTAAGATAGTATTGAATGCCTCATAATAAACATCTCTTGCCCTACCCTCACATCCCATAAGCTCACTGATGTTTTTTGCCTCAACGGCATTGGTTAACTCTTTTTTGATTTTTTCCTGAAATCCTTCAGTATTTTTATATTCTCTTAGATTTCTTAACATGTGAAAGATTGCACCCTCTACAAAGGAAAAAGCAAGATAAAATCTGCGTTCTTGGTCAAGATAATGTTCAACCTGTTTTACTAAAAGATGCCCTGATACGTTTCTGTCTCTTGGCATAAGGCTTCCAGAGTAAAATCCATAGTAGTTGTAAAAATGTACAGTCTTTCCGTGCTGGCAGAGAAAATTAAGAAGTTTCGTGTTTAGATCAACTTCTCCAAAAACATGGATGGTATCTACATCTTCAATGGGTATGGCTTTTTTGTCACCCTGCTCGTTTTCTATGTAAATGGTGTTATCCTTCCGTCTCAGCCTTCCATTTGAGAAAATATAATAGTTTCTCATGATTGAAAAACTCCATACCCAAGAGCTGTTTTTGCACCTATTCCAAGTAGTTGTAAAGCATTTTTCAGATCACTTTCAAGCTGCTCATAGGGATTTAAAAAGTAAAAATTAAATCTGGTTCCCGCAGGTAAAACAAGAAACTTTACAGGATTTGGATTCTGCCAATCTGCAGGCGGTTGATTATCCTGGTAGTAGTCAGGGTAGTGGGGGTTCATTATGTCAATTTCAAAACCATTCAACTGCTCAGGATAGGCATCAAAAACTATTAGGCTTCCTCTATTTACCTGACTGCCGAAGATTTGTAAAATTTCAAATAATTCGTTCTTCTTTTTAAAAATCATCTCTGTCTTGTCCAACAAAATATTTGCCTCAGGCTTTAATTCTTTTTTCTGGATATTGTTTAGTCTTTCGCAAAACTCCTTTTCTGGCTCTTTACATTTCTCATAAACTAATTTAATTGCATACTCAAATGCGCTGAAAAGCTCCATATCCCAGTCAGCAAGCTTCCAGAGTTTGTATGCCCTCAAGAGTCCTTTAATAGCAGTTGAAGGTATGTATGGCACTCCATAGATGTGGTGAAGTTTTATTGATGTCTCAAGCACTGAGGTTGAGCCAAGACCCACAATAAGTCGAGAAGAGGTGAATAAGGAATAAGATTTAGCAATAATCTTCATTTTTTTATTTATTTCAGAAAAAAGCTTTTTCATATTTCTCAAAATAATATCACTTTTCAAGCTTCTAAAAATCTCTGTTTTTGCTTTATCAATTTTTAAAATTTCCAGTTTACTATTGTCATTCACATTAATTATTTTTATAAACTTATTCATTAGTAAAAGCGGATTATCAGGTAGAAAATTATTAGAGATCTTTGAATTATTAGGAACTAAATACATTTACTTACCTCCTTTTTCAATAATTCCATCTGAAAACCGCTTGAGCCAGATGAAAAGAGAAAGTAGTTCATTTGTAACCACAGAGTAATGATATACATCTAGTTCCAGAACAAGGCCATTCAAAATATCACCTAATTTGCTTTTGACTTTATCACTATTAAAAATCCAGTGATCATTAAACCTATCAAAACCGTTAGTAGAAACAATTTTGCACTTTCTCAGTATCCAGTCAGCCATTATGCCAGCGATAAGAAGATGGTGCTCTTTGCCCTTTGAAAATAGAAAAGCCAGGGTGTTTCCAAGACCGTTTGTTAGTATATATGAATGCATCTTTGATACGAGCGATGAAAAATCTGATGCATAGCTTTGATCTTTTACTCTTTCAACAATCTTATATGCATATTCTGCCCTTTTTTGTTCAAGAGTCTTAGCCATTTTTCTCCCCTCCATATAGAATTACTTTTGCAAAACCACGGCCAAGGGTTTCATTTCCACCAAACTGGAAAATCTGATTATTGTAAGTCTTAATGAATTGCTGTAAATCCTTACAACTATCCTTACTCCTTTCAATTACAAGGCTATAAAATACAGATTCCGCTGGCACGAGTTCTTCATACCATAGTGCCCCTTCTTCAACGGTTCCTTTCTCTTGGTCAATTCTAATTCTTGCATTTATCTCAGTTGCATTCTTGACAAAATATGAAAACATATTATCAGAAATAACCGCTATTCTTGATTTATCTATACCAATCTTAAGCTGGTCAATCCAATTAAAATCAATGTTATTCTTTTTTTTTAAACTCAGTTCTTCAAGAATTAAAAAATCATTGACTGTAATTCTATCACTTGAAACATAAGCCACCTCATCATTATCAAAATTAAGGCTTGCCAGAAAATTAATTTTAAAATCAGATTTTATAATTTTCATATCCCTTTCAAATCTTTGCAAAACCATAGGACAGGTAATCCATACAAAAACTCCTCTTGCAGATTTTACAGGGAAGAATAGTATTCGTCCGTCAACGAATGTGAGTTTTCCTTCTTCATCTCCTTTACCAAAAATGCTTTCAGCTTTTTCTTCTCCGTATGTTTGCTGATAACATGCCCTGAATACACCTTTAATTCCCGTTGACGGCATTACAGGATAGTTCGTATGAGATTCCCTTTCTACTGGAAGATCAATGTAACTTAATGTTGTGCCGCTACCAAAGTGTAGAGATGTGTAAAAATGGTAAAATACAGCTAAATTACTCATAGCTAACCTCCTTAACTGTGCCTATTATTGTTAATCCTAAACATAGTGGATTTATCCCATCTAAGCTTTCAAAGTATGGAAAATCAGGTTTAAAAAATGCAGGCTTTAGCCAGAATCTATTAAAAAGGGATTTTACAAACTCTTCTCTATTACTGTTTTCAATTCTGTAATAAAAAACAGCACCCGGTTTTATGAGGTTGAATAGCCTTGATGGAAAGGCGTCCTTATCCTTTCTTAACCAGCCTGAGTAAACATAGGGTCTTTCTACTACCTTAGCAATCATCCTTGCTCCAGATATTTCACATGGACCGTTAGTAGGTGTAAGAAGTATTAGCTTAAAAAGACCATTATTGATAATATGTTCTTGAATGCGATCAATATTTACAAATTCATCTTCAATAGCTATTTCTATTTCTTCTAAAATAGCCATCCTTGATTCACCACCAAGTTTGATTGTCTTTTCTGAAGCTTTAAAGTTAGTTTTGATATAAAAAGCAGAATCCTCTTTAAATCTGAGATACTCTTCAAAGTATAAAAATCCTTCTTCTGTAGTCCTCTTTTGTCTATCTATCTTTATGCCGATTCTTTTTTCTGTTTTGATTGGCTCCGAGGTTTTAATATTCTCCACTTCAAATTCACTGAGCAAATATTTGTCCATAAAGTAAGAATCAATATATCTATCAAATTCTCTATGAATTTTTTCTTCTCCAAAACTGACCCAATATTCATCCTCTGAGTCAGATACAAACTTAGATGAAGCAGTTCTCTTTAATATTCCCTGTTTATAATCGGTATCAGTCTTCACAATATCAAATGGTAAGGGAAAAAGAAATTTATTTTTACTAATCAAGGATATAAAATTAATCTGTGCATCCTTAAACTTTTTTCTAAGTGCTCCGAAAAAAGGTATAGGATTTATAATTTTTTCTGAGGCTCTGTAGGTCTGTTCAGCACTGTTAAAGGGGGAAGGATTGCCTAATATGAATAAATCAATTGGTTTTATAAGATAGTTATACATTGCCTTGCTCCTTGCTTAGGTTTTTATAAATATTTGACAGTTCTCTAAGCTTTTCTACTACTAAAAGGTTCGGCAATCTTTCTATATCTTCAAATATTGCTTCAAACTTCTCCCATTTAATCTTCTTACTTAAAGTTGAAGGAGTCAAATGTTCGGCTAATTTAATTGAATTTTTATAGATTTTATTTGCCTCATCTTCAGATAAATCTTTTATGTGAGCAAAGCAATTTCTTATATTGCTTAATTCATTGAATAATATACTTAATGGTTTCTGAATATCATACAAAGCAGCATTGCCTTTAATGTACTTATCAATAAATTGTTTGTATTCTTCATTTTGGTGATTTTCTTTTATTGGTATGAGAATTGCTTTAGCTATTTCCCTGTCTTCTCTTTTAGACGAATTAAGTTTATATGCCTCACAGAGTTTAGTTACTAAAGACTCAATCAATGCGACGTATCCATGAAGGTATCTCTTATTCTCTAAATGCCACTTTGCAAGGGAAAACTCAAATTCAGATTGAGAACCATTGCTCTTAAATTCACCAAGCATTTTTCTTATTTCTTCTAAAACTAGTGAATATACATCATTCTCAAATTTACAATCATTAATTTTTATTTTTAATTCTTTTAAGGTTTCCTTTATTTTAGGAGAAAGATTCATATCAAGGGAAGATTGAAGAGTATTCAGTGTTTCGGAAATATCATTCATTAAGCCCTGTAAAAACTCTGCAATAGGTCTAATATTTGCACTGTTTTTAAATGTGAAAATACCGTGTGACCAATCCATAACACCCATATATTCCTTAAGACTTATAACTCTGTTTTTTGCTGAAGTTTCACCGAAGGCATATAATATCTCTCCAAGCTTGATAGGTAAACCTGCATTTTTAAGAAGTGATACCACTATTGTTAAAAACATAGGTATAAACCGGTATCCATGAGTAATGTCTATATGAAAAATATTGTCAATATGTTTTTCCATAAATGTCTTTAAATTAGCTACAAAAGATACAAGGTTATCTTCATCAATAACTAAAAAATCATATGTGAAGTTAGTTTTTGATTTTAAAGTCTCACAAAAAAGACTTTTATGTTCTTCATAATTCTCTTTTCGTTTAAAACGCTTAATTATATCTTTTTCAAACACCTCGTCAATTCTTTTATTGAGCAAAAATTCGCAAAGATTTTCAAAGAGTAGATAGTAATCTTTCTGCAATTTTTTTGTAATAACAAATACTATTTTTTCAACATTTTCTAGTTTCTCACAAAGCCACAGAATTGGAAGTTTAGATTTATTTTCCTCCGAATTATAAATATATGTAATTTCTCTATATTTACTCAGATCCCCAAGAGGATAAAGAAAAATTGATTTTTCCATCTTTAATCTCCTCCTTTGATTACATGAAGTATACTTAACAACGAACTTAAACGATTAAAATTTAATAATTTGTCAACCTCAATAAGCTGATCTATAATTCCCTCTATTCTGTCCGATTTCACTTTTCTTTTTAATAGGCTCCTTATGAAAGCCTGTCGTGCATGAAATTCATTTAAACCATCCTTATCTTCAAAAACATTTGATACACTACTTAATTGATAGATAAACGATTTTGGTATATCCCTTAATCTTTCAAACTCGCTAAGTTTATCCCATTTCAATATTACCTCATCTGATGAAAGGGAGTGTTTGATAAATTTTATGCCAATTGAGTCTTTGCCTTTCTGGGATTTTGCTTCTTTTTCAATTTCATAAAGTTCTTTGATTAAATACTGTAAAGGTAGGAGATGATGGGCAACTAATATAGCTCCTGACATAGTAAAACTATGTGAGCCCGATAACTGGCTTGCAATTTCCTTCATGTGGACTTCATATTCACTCCTGATTGACTTTGCACACTCAAGAACATACTCAACAGGCAAAAATGCAAAAATATCATCCCCTCCAATGTAAACTGGAGCACCATAGTATTCGTAGATAAATTCTTTTGCTTTCTCTACAAAACTATATTGTAATTCGCTCAATTTTTTATGTCCTTTTTTGTCAAGAGCTGAAATCTTTGCTCCCATGTTGTCCCCATCAAGTTTGAAGATGGCGTACATCTCAGATGGTTTTTTATGAGATTTATAAAAATCCTCCAGTTGTGAACATACTCTTTTTGCCTCATCGTCATTTATACCATATACAGCATAAGTATTTGGATTTTTCCACGTGTCAATCATAAACCACTCACCATCAATTTTGAGAAGTTCTATATTTTTTTGATTAGATTTCTTTTTGAATTCCTCTCCCAACTTCTTCACAGAATTGCCTCGGGGTAATTTATTAATTACTTGCTCAAAAATACGAGTTAATTCCTCAAGTGCCTCTGAATTATCAATCACCTGTTTCTTAAACACTGTAGCGGCCATCTCGCTTGTAGAAGGAAAGGACTGTTTTTTTAAATATTCTGCTAAGAATCTTTTAATAAGACAGAAGCCACAGAGTCTTTCACCTTCTTTAAATTTTGCTTTGTGGTTTTTCCAGTATTGCCTCCAGAAATCGCTTCCTTTGTAATCTTTCTCAGTTGCCCCTATAATGGTATTTTCTTTACAAACTGTACAGGTATATGCTCCTCTGCAATATTTTTCATAGTCTTCTGTGTTCTGATAATTATCAAACGAACTTTCAGGTTTCTGTCGCTTAATCAACTTATAACTTTGAAACACTTCATCATTTTTTATATATGCATCCTTTAAATATCCAGTAAATGCATCAAGATGCTGCCTTGTAGCTTTATAATCTCCTTCAACTGGAAGGGCAGCCCAGAATAGTTTGATTGTACTTTTTGCCTGATGATAAGCGAGAACTTTATAATCATCGATATTAATCCCACATTTACGAAAAATACTATCAACTAAGTCACTAAGCCCTTTATAAGTAATTGCTTCTATCTCTCCTGCTATAGCCTTTATTTCTTTTTCATTTGATTTGAGAACTTTAAAAAGAACTTTATTTGAAATATCAGCAAAATCAGAGTTTTGGTCTTTACTAACAGATGATGGAAATATTAGTTCTATTCTTCCAGCATATTTATTTTTTATCTCTGATATAAAGCTCTTTATAAGACTTGCCACAATCATGCTACCAGCCCAGAGGTCCTCTGTCCTCCTTGAATATTTAATAAGCTTTCCAATTGAAGGAATAGTTATAAGACAAAGATAATCAGACATTTTACCCTCCTAAACTTTTTTTAATGTAGGGTATAAATCTTTGTTCAAGAAATGTATATTCCTCAACCTGAGCCTCTCTATTATCAAATTTTACTTTGCTATTTTCAGGAGCAAATCGAGATTTAAAAAGCACAATATGAAGATTTAATTTATTATAAATCTCCTTTACACTGAACCATATCGGAGAAGCTCGCCTTAAAATTTCTTTTTCATTGTTGTCTTTAGGTCTTTCAAGCCTAAGAATTTTCTTATTGGGATATACGATATTAAGTCCAAAGAGGGCATTCCTTACTTTGTAATTTCTAAAATTTTGAAGCCCATCACAGTTTTTTGGCTTATTTGCATTGATTAAATAATCAAAATCCGTTGTATGAATCCCTGTTCCTGGAACTCCGGGTTTAGGCTTTTCTGCACAAACCCTGAAGCCACGATAATGTTTCCCAAAATTATCTAAGAGAGCTTTATAGTCTGTTTCATTGGTTTGTATCACTTCAAAAATAAATTGTGAATCATCAATAGCAGGATATTCAGTGGCAGGAGTTGGATTGCTAAATTCTTTATTAAGAATACCTTTTAAGTGTCCTATATTCTTTTCTATACCCTCTTTAGTATAGTCCGTTGGATTAAATACTAAATCCAAGCCTTCATTCTTTATAATCTGCCAGCTACCAAAACACTTTCTTGCCCTCAAGCCAAATCCTCCAAGTGCTGTTGCAAGATAGAAAGAGCCTGTGATGAGATTTATTTCTTCTTTGGTGGTGCCTGGATAAAAGAAAAACTCTAAATCAAAAGTAGAACCAGCATCTATTAATACATTGCCCTGTATGCCTGATTTATTCGGATTTGGAATAAAATTTCTACTTTCTTTTTGCCATTTGAAAATGACATTGCCAATGCCAAGATAGGTATATCCATTTAGGGGAATGCCAGATGTATTTCTATTTATAAAATTCAGCTTACTGTTAGTTATTAGTAATTTAAATTTACTTTTTTGACTGCTTTTTTTAGCATCGGCTATACCAAAAAATCTCCCTTCGTATTTTTTTAATTCTTTATAGTCATTTCCTACAAAACTACCAGCCAGTGCTCTGAACCACCATCTCAACATACCTTTAATCTCAGATGTCCTTATCTCGTCAAACTTTCCGTCACCACCACCCATGAATGTTGGAGTAATGGTTTTGATTTTTAAAGTTACAGTCTTCATAAAAAGCCTCCTACATAGGTTTTACCCCCAGCAAAATTCATAATATGCACATTTAGGGCAATATGGTTTTTTCTGAAGTGCTGGCGGTTTATCTTTTTTAGTTATTTCATGAACTTTGATTAAAGCCTGTTCAACTTCTAATTCTGCTTCCGTTGTGAGAACAACTTCTTCCTTTTTCCTCATTTTAGGATAGTTAATAATACCTCGCTTTTCGATGCCGAGTTGTTTTAAATAGTATAGATAATAAAGTATCTGAATTCTATCAGCATGGGCAAGACGGTTGCTGTATTTAACTTCTCTTATGTTACTGTCTCCAACGATGTCTATGTTTATCAGGTTGTCAATAAGTATTTCCTTTTTTTCATCTCTTGGGTATGAATACTCTCCAAGAAGTTTCCCCATAAGAACTCTGTCAGATTTTGACTCCATCTGGATTCCCCTGTCAAAAAGCCAGAGCTTGCGCTCGCAAACATAGAGATAGTTTACTTTGATACCATTGGTTTTAAGTGTTTGAAAGTCAAAGCTATCTTCTTTTAATTCATTCATCAGCTTTATTTATTTTTTTCCAATAGCTTTTCCTGCCTTTGGTGTACTTTGTAATAACACCCTCTTTATTTAAATCATTAAGCAGTTTTCTTATGGTTGAAACAGATGCATGTGGAAATTTTTCTTTTATTTCTGAAAGTGTAAACTCTTCTTGAAATCCTTCAATGATGCTCTTTCTTAATTCGAAATATAACCCTCCCCTGGTTTCCTGAGAGGCTCTGTATTCTTCAATCACTTCAGAGACTTTTGCATGTGGGGTATCATTTTCATGAGCATTTATAGCACAAAAAAATCTATAAGCCCATTCATTTGCAAGTTTACGATTACCTGCAAATACTATGGCGAGATTTGGATGCATCGCATAAAGCTCAGCAATAGCCTTGGCGGCAAAAGCTGGAGTATAAAATTTAATCTTTTTAGGATTAAGGAAATCAGAGTAATTTGCCTCTATTACTACTGCTGCATACCTGTATGCTTCAAGCTCTCCAAGTTGCTGATGAAAAGCAGACATTCTGCCCAATTCAGCAAGAAGATTGTCAAAAGTCTTTCTCTCTACCACTGCAACTATGCCTGTTTCGTTAATCAATGCATAATCACCTACAGGTAGTTTGTCTTTCTTTATTTCAGAATCAGGAAATTTCCAGGGATATCTTTCATTTGCATCCACTATCAAATTTAGTTTGCCTTTGTGGTAAGTACTGAGCTTAACCCTTGGTCTCCTTTCAGTAAGAGCCCTTTGAGTCCTCCAGAATATCTGTTCGTATTCACCTTCTTTGGTTTTATACTTCTTTTTTAAAAAAAGAAAATCGCAACGTTTATTTATAGGTCTATCAAGAACAATAGCTAATCTTTTTCCATAACGCTTTAATGAGACAACAGGGACTCTTTCAATTTCCTCAACAGGTGGGTCAAGCTCTTTGTTGTCCTCTCTTATACAAAAGATATTCCCCTTTTGCCCTGGCCATCTATCCTGAACCCTTAGAGCAAGAAGCACCTTTTCACCCTGCCTGATAGTCAGGCGATATGGAAATTTTAGATTGTTAACTGATTCAAGGATGAAGAAGGTAGACATTAGTTATCCAAAATTTGAAGGTAAAGTTTTAAGATTAAGTCCTGTCTCGCTATTGTAGTCTAAATGAGCCAGAAACATACCGTATCTTGTCTCCTCAAAAAACGACCTGAATTTTAGTAAACTATATATTGGAACAGAAATTATTTTACCTCTTATCTGATACAAAAAGGTCAACTTTTCATCCCTGTCTCTCCATTTATAGTTCCCATTAAGCTTCTCTATTTCTGAGTCTTCTAATTTTGATACAGGAATTACATTGAATAAAACGCCAGAATCCCTTAAAAATCTGCTTACCTCGTTGTTACTAACTGTTTCAAGCATTGTGAGGTCAGAACTTAGAAAAGCTCCAACAATATTCTTTGCTCTCGTCTTCTCATCAATAATTTTTTTACTTTGCCAATATTTCTTAAAGTAATTGTTTAAAATCTTCAACTTTTCTTGCCAAGTTAAAACACCATTGTTCCCTTCAAATGCCTTTAAACTCTCTTTAATTGCAAGCTCTCCATACGGATAAAATTCTCTGTTACTGTTATCATTTATAGATTTTGAATAGATAAAGACTTTCCCTACACCTTTACGCTTACGATAACATCTACCCATTCTTTGTATTAAAGCATTCACAGGTGCAGCTTCTGTTATCAATACATCAAAATCTAAATCAAGAGAAACCTCTACTACTTGAGTTGTAATCCATATACCTGTACTTCTGCCGTTATGGTCAGCTTGAGCTATTTCTGCTTCTTTAATTTCCCTGTCATCAAAAGTAAACAATGAATGATAAAGTTTGGGTGACAGATCTTTTAACTTTTCATAAACGTAAACCGCCTTTTTAATGGTATTACAAACAATAAGGATACTTTCTCGTTCACCATTAGAAAGATCTTTTATGGTTTTGTAGCAATTAATAATATCATCATTAATAATTTGTATTTCATGATTAGATTCATTTTTTAGTTCTATCTCTTCCCATTCTGGGATATATTCTTCCGACACAATTCCTTCTTTTTTAAGTTCCTCTTTCAGAATATCCGGGATTGTCGCAGACATAATTAAAAAGTTTATGTCAAATTGACGTGCTATTTTAAGGCTCTGTTTCAATATTTCAATAGTATATGGAGAATATGAATCTATTTCGTCTAAAACAATATTTGCACCGTAAAGTCCCATAAGAACCTTTTCATACTGATGCACTCTAAGTGCAAATGAAAAAATCTGATCAATTGTTGTTACTACAATTGGCTTTAATAAATTTTTACAGAGATTTACTTCATAAATGCTTTCCTCTAATGCTTCTGTTTCATCATATTCCCTCCTTAAAGTTGAATAAATAAATCTGCCCGCTTCACCATGAAGTATGCCGACATCATCACCATAATATTTTTGTAACTTCCTAAATGCGGCATTAACAGAGGCTCTTGTAGGCAGGGTAAAAATAATCTTTCCTTTTCTGTTTCCTGCCCAACATAAAGCAGCCTCGGTCTTGCCACTTCCAGTAGGAGCAATAAGAAGAAGAGATTCTCCTTTATTAACAATTTCTTCCTGAAATTTTTTAGGAGTAATTTTAAGTTTAAGAGTCTTGTATGCTTCAGAGTTTAGATATATCTTTGATTCTTCATTTATTCCAGCAGATGCTATATGATCTGCCCTATGTAAAATCCCTTTAAGGTGTACAATTTCTTTATCAAATGGATTTAAATCAAAAATTATGTCTTTTAGTTTATCGATAATACTGTAATCTATGCTAAATTTAATATCAGCATTGAAATATTCTTTGAATAATTCCTGCATAGGCTTAAGCAGATGGAGCCTATTTGTCTCTATATCAATGAGTTCATCTTCAAGCCCGTCGGTCCCTGCTCTTTTTGAATCATTAATGAAATCACTAAGCTCTAAAAAATTTTTGTGGTGAAAACCTACTGCATAGATTATCTTATTTTTTAATTGATCCGGAATATCGCTTATTTGGTCAAAGATGGTTTTAAGAAAAGCTACCGATAAGAGATTATGAGGGATATATTTTCTACTTCCCGATAAGGAGTCCTGAAAGGCTCTTGAAACCTTACCCAAATCATGTGCAAAACAACAAATCTTAATAGCCTTTTCCATAGTATTGTCAATATTCAATCCAAGTAATCGTAAATTGTAAATCTCTCTTTCAGCACACTGAATCACTTCAAGTGTATGTTCGTACAACTCTTTTTCAGGATTGCTTTTAGCTAAAATTCTTTGCATTTTTCTACCCCAATAATATTGGCAAATTCCCGTTTATCGTATCTTTGTATTCTAATAGCCATAAAAAACAATCGCCATCAGAAGTTTTCCAATATTCGCCTTCATAATAAGACACAGATTGCTGAATATAATAAATCTTTTCCATCTTCAGGTTCCTATCTTTCAAATGAGAAACTGGTAAAAACAAAGGTGTCGAGCCATATAACTCTCTTGGTAGATAGGAATTTTCAATTTTTATCTTATCCTTTTTTTCAGCCTTTTTCTTTTCAGCACTAACAGAGACAGTTTTAAACATTGCTATATCTTCACTTCTACCGAGAGAAATAAAGCCTTGAGGATCCTTGAGTTTTGATAGGTAATAATTATGGTGCTCAGGTGTAAAAAGATATATAGTATATTGTGGTTTGAATAAAATCTTAACATATAAAGGGTTTAGCTGTACATCATCGCCTTTTTTTGCGTCCGAATACCGATTAATTTTTCTCCTCACCCACCAGCCCTTTTTACTATCCAGCTCAATTGCACCATGTAGAAAGGTCTGGTAGTCAAAGAATACTCCTTTAAACCATCCCTTGATTGCAAGGGTTAAAGGCTCTGGTGGTCTTTCACCGAGAGCTTCCCTTAATATTCCAAGCACTGTTGAAGGTGGCGGTAAAGGATAAGAATCGCAAAAATTCTGGTTGCCATATATCCTAAAATGCGCTGTCTGTCCCCAGATATTTATTTTGATGATTTTTATGTTGTTTTCCATATTTTTTCCTTATTTTTCTCTATAAAATCTACAACTTTATCTATTGCCTTCTTGGGTAACATAGTTTTAATATTCACTTGCCCATCCAATGGAAAGCCCTCATGGATACCAAAGACTAATAAATTATTATCGTCTGATTTAAGTTCATATTCATCAATAATGTCATTAATAGCCTTAGCTTTGACCGCATTCTTATTTTTATCCCATACAATTGAGTCAATAAAATATGGAAACTTCTTTTCAAAAACACCACCCACAACAAGATGAGGTCTTAGAGTACCCACTAAAGCGCCATTTCTATGGATAGCAATATAGGGTATCGCTTCTAAAATTGCCTTAACCCTATTTAACTTCTCATCTGTGTTAACCTCGTTATTCTTGTCTTTATTTTCCTCTTTACCAATACGCTGTAAATCAAGATTAAGCGTATAAACAAAATAGTTCATGTCTATTTCTCTCTGGAAAATCATCTGTCCTTCTCCTTTTGAGCCTGACAATTCGACCAGTCCGAGATTGGTTCTATAATCAAGACAATTTTTAAAGCCCATCAAGCCTATAGCATAAGAGACGCCAAGAGGAGATTTCCTTTTTCGTGTTTCCTCTGGTGCTTCTTCCGATCCAACACTTTCTTCTTCACTCTTTTCTTTTTTACCTCCTCCAGTTTTTTTTCTTGTAAATAAATATCCAAATATATCAGCAAATGGATCTTCATCTGCAAAGCTTGTTATTTGAAGCGGAGGTTTATCCGTGGCTTTTTTCTTAGGAGCTATATTTATATTTTTACGAAATTCAAACTGCCATTTCTTTTCTTTTACAAAATACTCCATCAAGGGCTGTTTTAATATTGCATTGGGTGAGAGATAGGGAAAGTCGCCTATATCTGTTGTCAATACTTTCATAGGATTAATATTACCACCAAGCCCTTCTCCCATTGAAGGAGTTCCTGTAAATTTAACAACCATTGTTAATGTTACTCCTTTCATGTTTAAGCCTCCTTATCCTTTAATTGTGTTCATTATACCCATAATAAATGCAAGTGCATATTCATCGTTCTCAGTTATTTTTGTAAGTTCAGGTGGGATCGGCTGTTTTAGATAAATATATATTCCTATTACTTGCTTTTGAAGTTGTGTAGGATCCTTGAGAGATTTATATAGTTTTAATGCTGAAGAATAAGCCTTATCACCTAATTCATTTCCAAGTTTTTTGCCGAGATCAAAAAACTCTTTTGTCATACCAATACCTCCTTTATAAGCTTTAACAAAGGCATAAAATGCTATAACAACCTCATCTGAAGATAATTTAGACTGCTTCATAAGAAAATCTGATACTAATTTTGCTCCTGCTTTATCCCGATACTTTTCAACAATCTCTAAAATATATTGTTCTTTACCTTTTGTTCTCAATAAACCTGACAGATTCATTAACATTAAAGAAGCCTTAGGCAAGAGAGGCCGTAAATCAAAACTCTCTATATTTCCTCGCCTGTCAAAATTAGGATAAACCAGCAAACTTCCAAGAGAAAGAAAAATTGATGAAGATCTTTCAAAATTCAGATTTAAATCTTTTCTGAGAAGTAAATTATCCAGAAGCTTCTTATATAACTGAATATCAGGATTATAGATGATGAATGGCAATTTTTCTTTTACAAATAATTCATATGCCTTAAATGCAGCCAATAAAGATAACCTTCTACAATTTAAACATATTCTTGGTGCAATATAACCTCCGCCAGCATAAAGAGGTGAACCCTCCCAGCCACCTGAGACAATCCATTTACGCCCGGCAATACTGTCTTTATTTTTTGTTGTCATTTGACCACAAAAACTACAATTAATCTCTGCAGGTTCTGGTTTTGTACTAAAGAGACTTTTAATATCCTCTTCGCTTTGCCTTTTGGATTTATTTTTGGGATTTGCAATATAATTGTTTAAAAGAGTCGTATTTATAATTGAAAGATATGGATTTCTCTTTTCACCTATCCTATCAACTATATTAGATGCTACTTTAAACAACCGAGTTGGGATTTCAGGATCAGATAAATTGCCACTTTGGTTCAATTCATAACAATAAACCATTCCTAAATCCAGCCACCAGTTCATTCTACTTCCTATTGACATATCCTATACCTCTACAAACTCCTTTATAAAATACTTCTTTATTTTATCCCAGGATATCTTTTTTATCATTTTCAACTCTCCCTCTTTATCAGCGTCTTCAAAATATGTAAGAACCTTTTTTATTATTAAAGGATTAAAGTTTCCGTATTTCTGCTGAAAAATTCTTATTAACTGTTCACAGTTTATTTTTAGTTCTTTTAAAATAAAATATACATCAACAAAATCTTTCTTGCTTCCTCTCTGAAGGATAGCAGATGTTTTCATTGCAAGGATATCCTCAAGACTTGCAAGTTCAATCATATCAAGTTTCTGTCTTTCCTTTAATAACTCATAGGAATAATAAAAGAGGGAAAGGACAGAATTTCTATGCTCTTTTTTTAGCCTTTTTCTCATAGTAAATTCTCCAAAAATTCAATGACTTTCTGGAAAGTAATCTGTCACCACTTTCTTGTAAAAATTTTATAATCTTGTCATCACCTACTACTGAAACTAAAATTTTAAACTGCTCGGGATTTCCCATTTCAAGAACTCTTGCTATTACAAAAGGAGAGTTTAAGTTTTTCTTTACAGAATTCCATTCATGCTCCCAGAAGAGAGGCTTTAGTTTATTAAGATTTTTTTCTTTTTTATCCATCTATACAACTTCCACCATGCCAAAGCCCTGACCTGTCCTTAAGCCTGCTCCTGCTTGATATAGCAACTGCAAATCCTCTGGATTTCCTTTTAATTTGAAACAACCATCAAAACACGTAAGCATCATGTAAGGTTTTCCTGTCTGCTCTCTAAATCCTTTTAATGTGTGTTTGACAACTGTTTTTTTTATTAATATTGGTTCAAGATAAAACTCCTCCATAGGTTCCTTGCCTCTTATATCTTTAAAAATTCTTTTATGAATTTCATTAAAATGCAGATTAAAATCATCCAGTTGTCCATCAATTGGAAGTAAGGGAGTACCATCTTTACTTTCAATCAGAATAGGTGATAGGGTTTTAAATATTACTTCATTAGAGTTAATTTTCTTTTCTTTAATGAGATGTGTTCTTTGATGATGAAGAATAATACCTCCTCCAAAATCAAAACTACTAAGCTCAAGTAGACCGTTATAAAGATTAATCATAAACTCTAAATCAAAAGAACTCATAAAAAAAGATATATAGGAGTCTGCTGGAAAATAAAAGACCGAATCTTCAATAAAGGTTGATTCATCTATCTGTATTTTTTCTTTTTTTATTTTTTTATTTTTTGGAAAAACCACCGCAAAAGTAAAGGGTTTTACTACTTTAGAAAAAACAGCTTTTTTATCTGGATAAAGCAACTTCTTATAACGAATATCTTGATTGGATATAGCTTCTTTTATCAAAGCCATAAATCTGTGTCGATAAAGTATAGGAAGTTTGTTAACTTTAAATCTAAATTGAAGCCTCATAGTAGTCCCTTTTTTCTCTAAACTAAAGTTAATATCGATAATAGCTAATATTAACAAAAAATTATTTGTATGTTTTATAAAAATAATTTTTATATGTTTTTTTTTCTTTAGTCAAGGTATAGAAGCGAAAATTTTCAGAAACAGAATGAATTTAAATGCTGATTTTCGATGAATTTTTTTATTAAATGTTAATTTTCGATGGATTTTCTAATTATAAAAAATTAGAATCCCAAATCTAAAGATGATAACTTCTGTAGATAAAAAGATTTCTACCGAGGAATTAACCCCGGTAGAAACCCTAATAAATAAGTAGACCTATTCTTATACTTAATGTTCTAAAGCTATGGTTTTTTCTGCAAGTTTTTGCTGCAAGTCTACCAATTCCCATACATCTAAGGTTGGAGCTTCTTTGAATAGTTTCGAACTATCTTGAAGGTCTAACGCAAGCTTTAAAACTTCATCCACATTGTCCACCAAGATAACCTCTAAATCTTTCAGTATCTTGGGATTTATTTCCTTTAAATCCTTTTCGTTTTCTTTAGGAATAAGTACTGTCTTAATCCCACCTCTTATGGCTGCAAGCAATTTTTCCTTGAGTCCTCCTATAGGAAGGACCCTACCCCTTAAAGTAATCTCACCGGTCATCGCTACGGTATTTTTCACCGGTATTTTTAAAAGGGCTGAAACTATTGCGGTTGCGATGGTAATACCTGCACTTGGCCCATCTTTTGGGATAGCTCCTTCAGGTACATGGACATGAATGTCTATCTTTCTATAAAAATCTAAAGGTAGTCCAAGCTGAAGAGCCCTTGACCTTACATAACTCATGGCTGCTTGTACTGACTCTTGCATGACCTCACCAAGTTTTCCGGTTATCTGAAGGTTCCCCTTACCTGGCATGATAACCGCTTCTATCTGAAGCAAAGCTCCTCCAGTTTCAGTCCAGGCAAGACCTGTAGCAATTCCTACTTGAGGTTTCTCTTCAGCGATCCCATACCTGTATTTAGGTACACCTAAAAACTTTTCTAACTTAGAAACCCCTATCTTTATCGGTTTAAACTCCTCAGGATTTTTAGCCACATCTCTGGCTATTTTTCTACAAAGGTTAGCGATTTCTCTTTCTAAATTTCTTACCCCAGCTTCTCTGGTATACCTTCTAATTATCTCAAGCAAAGCTTTTTCAGTAATAGGTACCATCTCAGGTTTTAATCCGTGAGCAGAAAGCTGTCTTGGAAGAAGATAGTTCTTCGCTATTTCTAACTTTTCTTCTTCAGTATAACCGGGAAGTTCTATAATTTCCATTCTGTCAAGAAGAGGTGCAGGAATAGTATGAAGAGAGTTAGCTGTAGTGATAAAAAGTACCTTGGAAAGGTCATAGGCTACTTCTAAATAATGGTCCTGGAAGGCAAAATTTTGTTCTGGGTCTAAAACTTCTAACAAAGCAGCCGCTGGATCACCTCTAAAGTCCATACCTATCTTATCTACCTCATCTAAACAGAAGAGGGGATTGATGGTACCTGCCTTTCTCATGCCCTGAATAATCTTGCCAGGTAAAGCTCCTACATAAGTTCTTCTATGTCCTCTGATCTCTGCTTCATCCCTCACGCCACCCAAGGATAACCTTACAAACCTTCTTCCTATCGCCTCAGCTATAGATTTAGCTAAAGAAGTCTTTCCCACTCCAGGAGGTCCTACAAAACAAAGAATAGGTCCTTTGATAGATTTAGTAAGCTTTTGCACTGCAAGATGCTCTATAATCCTCTGTTTAGGTTTTTCTAATCCATAGTGATTTTTGTTAAGTAAAATTTCTACCTTTTCTAAGTCTATGTTGTCCTTAGTTTTTTCATACCAAGGAAGGCTTAACAACCAGTCTATATAGTTTCTGACTACCGTAGCCTCTGCAGACATAGGAGACATCATCGAAAGTTTGTTAAACTCTTTCTTTACTATATCTGCTACTTCTTTAGGAAGCTTTTTCTTTTTAATTCTCTTCTCTAAATCTGCCAGGTCTTTTCTTCCATCTTCACGCTCACCCAGCTCTTTCTGGATGGCTTTCATCTGTTCCTGGAGATAATAGTCTCTCTGGGTCTTTTCCATCTGCTTTTTGACCCTTTCTCTGATACGAGCCTCAGTTTTTATAACCTCTATTTCACCTCTAAGATAGTTAAGTAAGATCTCCAAACGTTTTTTAACGCTTATCGTCTCAAGAAGTTTTTGTTTTTGTTCTAATTTAAGGTTTAAAATAGCGGCTAAACGGTCGCTAAACTCTGCTATATCCTCAATTTCCAAAAGATTAGAAACTGCATCTAAATTGAGCTTTTTGTTATAAGAAGAATACTCCTCTAACGACTCTTTACAGAGTTTAAAAAGAGCTAAAGTTTCTACATCGTTCTCTAAAACCTCGGTTTTAAGTTCAACCTCAACCATAAAAAAGTCTGTATTGTCAAGAAACCTTACAATCCTTCCTCTGTTAAGACCTTCTACCAGGATCTTTAAAGTACCATCGGGAAGTTTAAGAAGCTGCAAAATACGGCAGATGGTTCCTACCTTATAGATTTCCTCTTCTGTAGGATTGTCTATTTTAGCGTCTTTCTGAGCAGAAAGAAAGATAAATTTATCACCTGCATAAGCTTTTTCTATGGCAATTATACTTTTAGCTCTCCCAATAAATAAAGGTACTACTGTATTAGGGAAAACTACTATCTCCCTTAATGGGAGCAAAGGTAAAGTTTTTAATTGAGTTTCCATAAGATTAATTACCCCTCCTTTATCTTTTTTCTATTAAAAATTAAGATGGGTCTTTCCTTTTTCAAGACCACCTCTTCGGTAACCACACATTCTTTTACATCTCCTAAGGAGGGGAGTTCATACATTACGTCTATCATCACCTCTTCTATGATAGCCCTAAGCCCTCTGGCCCCAGTTTTCCTTTTATATGCCTCTTCTGCTACCAACCTCAAGGCTCCCTCGGTAAACTTAAGTTCAACCCCTTCTATCTCAAAAAGTTTTTGATATTGTTTAATAATTGAATTTTTAGGCTCTACTAAGATTTTAACCAAATCATCCACAGAAAGCTCATCCAAAGTAGCAATTACCGGTATCCTACCTACAAACTCAGGGATAAAACCAAACTTGATAAGGTCTTCTGGTTGGACTTGAGAAAGTATCTCTCCTAAAGTTAAATCTTTAACACTTTTTACCTCTGCCCCAAAACCGATAGAACCTTTACCTATCCTTTTTTTAATGATGTCTTCTAAACCTACAAAAGCCCCACCACAGATAAAAAGAATGTTGGTGGTGTCCATTCTGATGTATTCTTGTTGAGGATGCTTTCTACCACCCTTAGGGGGAATGTTAGCCAAAGTACCTTCTAAAATCTTGAGTAAAGCTTGTTGTACCCCTTCTCCTGAAACATCCCTGGTAATAGATGGGCCCTCGCTTTTCTTAGCGATCTTGTCTATCTCGTCTATGTAAACAATCCCTCTTTGAGCCAACTCAAGGTCATAGTTAGCTGCTTGTAAAAGATAAAGTAGAATATTTTCCACATCCTCTCCTACATAACCCGCTTCGGTCAAAGGAGTAGCATCGGCTATCGTAAAAGGTACCCTCAAAAACTTAGCCAATGTTTGAGCCATAAGGGTTTTACCAGAACCAGTAGGCCCTATCAAAAAAATGTTGGTTTTCTGGATTTCTACGTCTTTGAATTTATGTTTAAAGTTTTTCTCATATTCTATTCTTTTATAATGGTTGTAGACAGCCACAGAAAGGATTTTCTTCGCCCTCTCTTGTCCTACTACATACTGGTCTAAATAAGCCTTAATTTCAGATGGCTTGGGAAGTGCGCTGTCTTCTTTAAGGTTTATCCGCTCGTATTCCTCTTCTAAAATTTCATTACACAGCTCTACACATTCATTACAAATATAAGCTGAAGACCCTGCAATCAACTTGCGCACTTCAGACTGTGGTTTCCCACAAAAAGAACACCTTAGTTCCTGGTCTTTTGACCCCATAACTATACCTACCCCGTCCTTTTATTTAAAATATTGTCTATTACTCCATATTCAAGAGCTTCTTGCGGAGACATATAAAAATCTCTTTCTGTATCTTGCTTAATTTTGTCCTTAGGTTGGTTGGTATGCTGGGTTAAAATTTCGTTAAGCATTTCCCTTAATCTAAGGATCTCTTTGGCCTGTATTTCTACATCAGTTGCCTGTCCTTGAAAAGCCCCGATAGGTTGATGAAGCATAATTCTTGAATGTGGAAGGGCATAACGTTTACCTTTAGCTCCTGCTGCCAAAAGCACAGCTGCCATGCTTGCAGCTTGACCTACACAGATAGTACAAACATCCGGCTTTATGTACTGCATAGTATCATAAATTGCGAGCCCTGCGGTAACCAGCCCACCTGGAGAGTTTATGTAAAGCATGATGTCTTTATCAGGGTCCTCTGCCTCTAAAAAAAGAAGTTGAGCTATAACTAAGTTAGCTACCTGTTCGTCTATGGCTGTACCTAAAAAAATAATTCTCTCTTTAAGTAAACGAGAATAAATATCATAAGCTCTTTCCCCTCTCCCTGTCTGTTCCACCACTATGGGGATATAATAACTCATACTTAACTCTCCTTCTCAATCACTTTAGCATTCTCTATCAAAAAGTTTAAGGTTTTTTCTGCTAATTTTTTAGGCAAAATGTTAAAAAAGACGATATTTCTGGCCTCTTCTACGGAAAGTTTCAACCCTTGGGAAATAGCTTCCACTGTTTTGTCTATTTCTTCCTGAGGTATTTCTATGTTTTCTATCTCTGAAATCTTTTCAAGGATTAGCTCTTCCTTAGCCTGTCTCTCTGCTATGGGTTGTAACTTCTCTTTTAATTTTTCCATGGAAATATTTAATGCCTCAAAACTGAAACCATCTCTTTCTAAGCCTTCTTTTATTTGCTCTATCAACTGATAAAGTTTTAATTCTACATACCTTGCAGGAACTTTTATATCCACTTTTTCAAGAATCTTTTCTAACACCCTTTCTTTCACCGCATTTTCGTTTTTTCTCTTTTTTTCCTCTAACAATCTTTTTCTGACTGACTCCTTTAAGGCCTCAACAGTTTCAAAACCTATGTTAAGATTTTTTATAAACTCATCGGTCAGTTCCTGCAACTCTCTTTTATAAATCTCTTTTACCTCTATCTCATATTTTACTTTTTTTCCAGCAAGAAGTGGGTTCAACCCCTCTGCAGGATACTCTACTTCTATACTAAACCTATCTCCTAACTTTTTTCCTACCAAAGCTTCTTCTACTTCTCTGTTAAACTCTCCAGTTCCTACGTCTACAAACAGTGCTTCTGCCTGATGCCCTGGAATAAGCCCATTCTCATCATAGGCTTCAAAGCTTATAACAGCTACATACCTTTCAGCAATAGGTTCTTCATCTTCTATCTTTTTAAGTTGTCCAAAGGAATACCTCAACTCATCTACCAATCTTTCTACCTCTTCCTCCTTTACTTCATCTTTTTCTTTTTCTACCTCTAACCCAAGATAATCTTCTTTTTTCAACTCAAACTCAGGCCTTATTTCCACCAACACAGAATAATTAAACTTTTCTCCTTCCTTAAGTTCTCCTAACTCTTCCACTTTTGGCCTTAAGAGAGGCTCTAGTTTAGCTTCTTTAATAGCTTCATAAAGAGTTTTTTCAATCAACTTATCTATTGCTCTACCCTCTATCTCTTCTTTAAATAGCTTTTTTACTAAATACTCAGGGACCTTACCCTCTCTAAATCCCTTAACCTTAGCCTTTTTCTTTAGTTCATTGGTAACCTCTTTTATGGCTGACTGAACAACCTCTTCTGGCACCTCTACCTTTAAAATTTTTTCCACTTCGCTTAAATTCTCTACTTCTACCCTCATCTTTTTACCCCTTTCTAAGGATTTTTTACTTTTACCTTAACTTAATTTTTCATTTTTACAAGTTTAGATACCTTGACTTGATTAAGTCTAAGGCTTCCTCCTTGTTATGTATCTTTTTTTCTAAAAAAAGCAACTCTATCTCTTGCAAGATCTCTTTAAACATAGGTCCTGGTTTTAATCCTAAACTTATCAAATCTTGGCCGGTAATAAATCTTCTCTTTTGAGACATGCTTTCCATCTCAGCTTTAAGTTCTTTAAGCTCAAAGAAGAAAGCCTTAAGCCTCTCTTCGTAATCTGGTTCTTTATCTGGTCCTTGACTAGCATAAGAATCAGCCATAGCCACCACAAAAAGTTCAAGCCAATATGGCACATCGGTTAAAAGATGTCTTTTGGCCCTTATAGTTAGAGTACCTTTTTCCTTTTCATTTAACAGATGAAAAGGCCTCATATGGTTTTTTATCAACACATAGGTCTTATGAAGTAAATCTTTTTTTAACCGATAATTTTCAAAACTCTCTTTAAAGAGTTCTGCTGAAACCTTTTCATGACCATAAAAAGTTATCCTTTCTTCATTTCTTCCAAACGTAAAAGCCTTACCCAAATCATGAAAAAGGCTTGCCAATTTCACAGGTATTACCACTTCCTCTTTATGAAAATCCTCTGTTTTTTCTAAATCTAAGTAATCCTCAGGATTTTTTAATATCTTTTCAGCCCATTTAAGACTTTCTAAAAGATGGCCCCAAACGTCTAAATGATGAAAACTTGGTTGTGCCACCCCTTTTGTTTTCTCAAAAAACGGAAAAAGCTCTCCCAGGACTCCATCTTCATCCATCAGCTTAAAAGTTTCATAACATTTATCTGAAAGAAGGATATAACTAAGCTCTTGTAAAATTCTCTCTTTTGCGCAAGATAAAAGCTTCTTTCTGTGAAGTTTAAAAATTCTCCTTGTCTCTTCTTCTATTTCCCCTATTCCTTGAGCAAAAAATCGATAACCCCTAAGAATTCTTAGAGGATCTTCGATTACGTTCGCTTCCCCTATGGTCTTTATCTTACCTGCGATAAGATGTGAACATCCATCAAAAGGGTCTACTACCTTTAAACTTTCAGAAAAAAGAGAGCTTACAGGAATGGCCATCGCATTAAAAGTAAAGTCTCTGGCCCTAAGGTCCTCCTCTAAAGTTTTTCCTCTAAAAAGGGTTAAATCTAAGCTATTTTCTCCTTTAGCAACTCTGTAGATACCTAACTCTGGAGCAAGGGAAACCAAATGATATCCAAGATACTCTTTAGCAAAAAGAGCTAAAGCCTCTACGTCTTCTTTTACACATAAATCAAGGTCTAAAATCCTTTTACCTAAAAAGAAATCCCTTACCGCGCCACCTACTATAAAAAAATCGTCTCTGTGAGAAAATTTTCTTAAAAAAGAAAGAAGACGTTCCTTTTCTTTTTCAGGAAAGGCAAGAAGGGTTATAAATTCGGTAATCTTTTCTTGACCTAAGGTTAAAACATTCATAAAAAGACCCCCCCCCGAAGGGGGGAAAAGAAAGATCTATGGTTAAACTTGAATTTCTTGAGCCCCCTCAACCGAGCTATCTTCTTGAGCTGTCTTTTCGACAGTTGATTTTTCTTCTTGAGGTTTTACCCCATACTGTTTTTTCTTCTTTTCTATAAATTCCAACACCTTTTTAAGCCTTTCTCCTTTCTTTTTACCAGATTTAGCAGAAACCTTTTCTTCTACCAACTCCACCAACACCATCATAGAAGCATCGCCTTGTCTTGGGCCAATCTTAATAATTCGGGTATATCCACCTGACCTGTCTAAAAACTTCTCTCTTAAGTCTTTAAAAAGCTTTCTTACCACTTCTTTGTCATTGATAAAACTTAACGCCCTTCTTCTGGCGACAAGGTCACCTTTTTTTGCCAAGGTTATCATCCTCTCTGCAACCCTTCTTAACTCCTTAGCTTTAGCTATGGTAGTAACAACCTTACCATGTTTTAAAAGATCTCTCACCTGATTTCTCATAATCGCCCAATGATGTTCTGTATCTCTACCCAATCTTCTACTAACTTTCCTATGCCTCATCTTCTCCTCTCCTTACTTTCTAATCTTTTGGAGGTTTCCACTTAAGGTCTGTCATGCCAAGCTTTAGGTTAAACCTGTTAAGTTTTTCTACTATTTCGTCTAAAGATTTCTTACCAAAACTTCTAAGCTTTAAAAGTTCAGATTCGGTCTTTTGGACCAACTGGCCTACATAGTTTATGTTAGCAGCCTTCAAACAATTATATGCCCTGCCAGAAAGATCAAGCTCTTCTATAGGAAGATTTAAAACATTCTGGGTAGTACTAACATCTGAAGGGGTTGTCTCTAACCCTATTTTTTCTTCACCTAAAAATACCATAAACTGTTCTACTAAAATCTTAGCAGCCTTAACCAAAGCTTCTTTAGGGTCTATCGTCCCGTCTGTATATATCTCTAACACCAAACTGTCGTAATCACTACTTTTCCCTACACGAGCCTGAGTAACCGTGAAATTTACCTTGGTAATAGGGGAAAACAAACCATCAACCAGAATAACCCCTATTTCATTATTTTTGTTATATTCTGCTGGAGCGTAACCTCTCCCTTTTTCTACCTTAATCTCCATCAACAACTTACCATCTTTGGTTAAAGTAGCTATGTGAACCTCAGGATTTAATATAACCCCCTTATCTTCAACCTGAATATCTCCTGCCTTTACCTCGCCTTCTCCTATTTTTTCAAGCTTAAAATAAAAAGGACCATCTCCTTCGAGTTTAAACCTTACCCCCTTTAAGTTTAAGATGATCTCCGTTACATCCTCAACCACTCCAGGCAAACTGGTAAACTCGTGAGAAGCACCTTCTATCCTTACCTCAGTGACAGAATAACCAGGTATAGAGGAAAGTAGAACCCTTCTTAAGGCGTTCCCCAGGGTAATTCCATATCCTCTTTCTAAAGGCTCTATAACAAACTTCCCATAATAAGGAAACTGACTATCCTTATGAACTCGAATCTCTTCAGGCTTAATAAGCTCTATTTCCTTCTTCATCGGTACTTTTACCTCTTTTAATTTTTATAGTCTTACCACCTTATAAAGCTGAAGTTTACCTAGCATAAAACTCAATTATGTAGCTTTCCTGAATAGGCATGGTAATTTCATCTCGAGTAGGTAACCCTTTAACAACACCTTTAAAACCTTCGGCATCCAACTCAAGCCAAGAAGGGACCCCTCTTCTGATAACTGTCTCTAAACTTTCTAAAACCTGAGGATTGTTTCTATACTTCTCTTTAAGCTCGATCACGTCTCCCGGCTTTACCAGATAAGAGGGAATATCTACATTTCTTCCGTTCACCTTAAAAAATCCGTGATTTACATATTGTCTTGCCTGATTTCTTGAAGATGCAAAACCTAAGCGATAGATTACATTATCCAACCTTCTTTCTAACAACTGAAGA
Organism: Thermodesulfobacterium thermophilum DSM 1276; assembly: GCF_000421605.1. GTDB lineage: Bacteria > Desulfobacterota > Thermodesulfobacteria > Thermodesulfobacteriales > Thermodesulfobacteriaceae > Thermodesulfobacterium > Thermodesulfobacterium thermophilum. The sequence goes on along the minus strand of NZ_ATXI01000015.1, from coordinate 14,542 downwards.
AGATTATGACCTGCCTGACCAGGCATTTTAGTTGCCCTTTCATAATACATCCTCATCTGTTTCTCAGAAATACCATAAATTCTCTTTACTTTTTGTTTTTCCCTTAAACGGATTCCATAGTCTGAAAGTTTTAGCCTCACCTGCTGAGGTCCATGTTGCCCAGGAGGATAACTCCTTCTTTCAAAAGCACATTTATCTGTATAACATCTATCTCCTTTTAAAAAAAGCTTCATCCCTTCTCTTCTACAAAGTCTGCATCTTGCCTCAGTATATCTAGCCACCTTACCTAACCTCCTTAACTTTCTTTTTTATATCCTTAGACCCTTCTTCTCTTAGGTGGACGACACCCATCATGAGGTATGGGAGTAACGTCTTTTATAAGAGTTACTTTAAGCCCAGATCCTTGCAGAGCCCTTAAAGCAGCCTCTCTCCCTGGACCAGGACCCTTTACATATACCCAAACCTCTTTCAAACCATATGATTGAGCCTTTTTTAAGGCTGACTGCATAGCCAATTGAGCAGCAAAAGGTGTCCCCTTTCTTGTTCCCTTAAAACCTTCGGTTCCACCACTGGCCCAAGAAAGAACATTTCCTTGTTTGTCTGTTATTGTAATGATAGTATTGTTGAAAGTAGAATGAATATGGATTATACCTTCTGCCACAGACTTTTTAATTTTTTTCTTTTTAGGTTTAGCCACCTTCTATCCCTCCTTATTTCTTCTTCCTTCTTAAGGAACCTGGTCTGGGACCTTTTCTTGTCCTGGCATTGGACCTTGTCTTTTGTCCCCTTACAGGAAGCCCCATCTTATGCCTCAAACCTCTATAACAACCTATGGCCATAAGCCTCTGAATGTTCTGTCTGACCTCTTTTCTCAGATCTCCTTCTACCACATACTCCTTTTCAATAATCTGCCTCAAACGGTTAATCTCTTCTTCAGAAAGATCCCTTACCTTTCTAAACCAGTCTATCCCGGCTTTGGTACAAGCTTTTTGAGCCAAAGTTCTTCCTACACCATAAATATAAGTAAGTGCAACCTCTACAGGTTTGTTTTCTGGAATGTCAACTCCAGCGATCTTAGGCATAATTTTTCCTCCTAACCTTGCCTTTGTTTATGCTTAGGTATCTCACAAATTACCCTTACCACACCTTTTCTCTTTATGATCTTACACTTTCTACACCTTTTTTTAACCGAAGGACTAACCTTCATAAACACTAACCCCCTTTATAATCTTTTAAACTGCCTCTATAAACTATCCTACCCCTTGTCAAATCATAAGGAGACAACTCTACCACTACTGTATCTCCAGGCAAAATTCTAATGTAATGCATCCTCATCTTCCCAGAAATATGAGCCAAAATTTTATTACCTGTCTCTAACTCAACCCTAAACATTGCATTAGGAAGAGGTTCTATCACCTTTCCTTCTAAAAGGATTACGTCATCTTTTGCCATAACTACACCTTTGATAAAATTTCTGGTCCCTTAGGAGTTATAGCTATTGAATGTTCAAAATGGGCTGCCAAACTTCTATCTTTAGTTACAGCAGTCCAACCATCCAACAAAATCTCTACTCTCGGATCTCCTGCAGAAACCATAGGCTCTATAGCTAAAACCATCCCTACCTCAATCTTTGGCCCCCTTCCTGGTCTACCCCAATTAGGCACCTCTGGAGGCTCATGCAAACTTCTTCCTACTCCATGGCCAACAAATTCTTTTATAACGTTAAACCCATGCCTTTCCACATGGGATTGAATAGCAAAAGAGATGTCCCCTATTTTATTACCAAAATGAGCTTTTTCAATACCCTTATAAAGGGCCTCTTCTGTAACCTTCATCAACCTTTCTGCTTTTTCCGAAACCCTTCCCACACCAACAGTCAAAGCAGCATCCCCTACATAACCTTCATAGACCACACCAAAATCAAAGCTCACCAAATCTCCTTCTTTTAAAACCTTTTCTTTCTTAGGCATACCATGCACTATTTCTTCGTTTATAGATACACAAAGGGCATAGGGATATCCCCTATACCCTTTAAAAGCCGGTTTTACTCCCTTCTTTTCACAAAGGCTTAAAGCTAACTCTTCAAACTCCCAGGCACTAACCCCAGGCTTTACTTCCTCTTTTAGCCTAAGAAGAACCTCCATTACTATAGCATTAGCCTTACGTAAAATCTCTATCTCTGCCTGGGTCTTAAGTATCGCTCTTTTTTTAAGATAAGAATTATACAATTTTATTTCTTTTCTAAAATATTTATAATTTGTTGAGTTATCTCTTCTATACTCTTGCTTCCATCAATCTCAGCTAAAATACCCTTACCTTTATAATACTCAATAAGGGGAGCTGTAGATTCATGGTAAACCTTTAACCTATTTCTTACAGTCTCTTCGTTATCGTCTGCTCTTTGATAAAGCTCTCCTCCACAAGCGTCACATTTACCTTCTACTTTGGGAGGTTTAAATTTTATATGATACATCATTCCACAATTTTTACAAGTTCTTCTGCCGGTAAGCCTAAGGACAAGCTCTTCATCAGGTACTATCAAAGCTAAAGCTACTTCAAGCTTTCTCCCCATTTCTTCTAACATTTTATCTAAGGCTTCAGCTTGAGCAACTGTTCTTGGAAATCCATCTAAAATAAATCCTTTTTGAGCGTCAGGTTGACTAAGACGTTCTTTAACCATCCCAAGGATAACCTCATCAGGAACAAGCTGTCCTTTTTCCATATATTCCTTAGCTTTTAACCCTAACTCTGTACCTTTAGCTACATGTTCTCTCAACATGTCTCCTGTAGAGATCTGAGGAATACCATACTTTTCTACCAAAATCTTAGCCTGAGTTCCCTTCCCCGCTCCTGGTGGTCCTAAGAAAACTATGTTCATACCCCACCCCCTTATTTAATTTTTAGTTTGCTTTGTTTGATAAAACTCTCATACTGCCTGGAAATAAGATGAGCCTCTATCTGTCCCATAATATCTAAAGCTACTCCTACCACGATCAGCAAGGAGGTGCCTCCAAAATAAAAAGGCAGGTTTAGTTTGGTAATAAAAAAACTGGGAATAACACAAATAAAAGCTACATAAAGAGCACCTATAAACGTAATCCTGTTAAGCACCTTGTCTAAAAATTCCTCAGTAGCCTTACCTGGCCTTATCCCTGGGATAAAACCACCCCATTTCTTAAGATTGTCAGCCACCTCTTTAGGATTAAAAACCACTGCAGTATAAAAATAGCAAAAAAAGATAATCAATGCAGCAAAAATAGCCTCATAAAGGATAGCACCAGGCCTTAAAAAGTCACTTGCCTGTTTAAACGCAGAAATAGGAACAAAACTGGCTAATGTAGCAGGAAACATTAAAATCGCTGAAGCAAAAATAGGAGGAATAACCCCTGCGGTGTTTATTTTTAAAGGTAAATAGCTTGTTTGACCACCTACTACCTGTCTTCCTACCTGTCTTCGTGCATAATGGATAGGGATCCTTCTCTGAGACATCTCCATAAAACAAGTAAAAGCCAAAATTCCTATTAACAACACTAAAATTAAAAGAAGATAAAATACTGAAAACTCACCTGTTTGGACGAACTTTATCGTCCTTGAGATAGCTGGGAAGATACCGGCTACAATACCTGAAAATATTATCATAGAAATTCCATTCCCGATCCCATGCTCCGTCATCTGTTCACCTAACCATACCAAAAACATCGTTCCAGCCGTCAAACTAACAGTGGTAACTATCCTAAAAGTCCATCCTGGGTCAGAAACTATAGGAACACCGTTAGGAGCTGTCATTCGTTCCAAACCTATAGCTATACCAAATCCTTGTATCAAACATATAAGAACTGTTAAATACCTGGTATAATAAGCTATCTTTCTTTTTCCTTCTGGGCCTTCTTTATAAAGTTCTTTTATCGTAGGATAAACCACAGTCATAAGTTGCAAGATGATCGAAGCACTGATATAAGGCATCACACCAAGAGCACAAATAGAAAACCTTCTTAAAGCACCTCCAGAAAAAATATCCATAAAACCAAAGATAGTCCCACCTGCCTGTTGAAAAAGACTTAAAAATGCCTCTCCGTCGATACCTGGAGTAGGTATATGGATAGAAAATCTATAAATAGCTAAACCTAAAAAAAGATAGAAAAGTCTTCTTTTTAACTCAGGAATATTAGCTAAACTTAAAAGATTTTCTCTTCCGTTCACTACCGCTTATCTCCAAAAACTATGCCTTAACTATCTCTACCTTGCCGCCTGCCTTCTCAATCTTTTCTTTAGCGGTTTTAGAAATCGCATGCACTTTAACTGTCAAAGCCTTATCTATCTCTCCCTCACCCAAAAGTTTAACCAACTTATTTTTTCCTTTTACCAATCCTTTTAATCGTAAACTCTCTAAATCTACTACTGCATTAGGCTCAAACCTTTCTGCTAGATCTTTTACGTTTACCACTACATACTCTTTTTTGAATACGTTATTAAAACCTCTCTTAGGAACCCTTCTGATTAAAGAAGTCTGACCACCTTCAAACCAAGGATGAATGTCTAAACCTCTACGAGCTTTCTGCCCTTTATGTCCCTTACAAGAGGTCTTACCATGACCAGAACCATGACCTCTTCCCACCCTTTTTTCTCTATGTTTTGAACCAGCAAAGGGTTTTAACTCTTCTAAGTCTATAACCTTATTCATCGACTTCCTCCACCTTAACTAAATGGCTTACTTTTTTTATCATACCCCTTATCATGGGAGTATCTTCTCTCAAAACAGTCTGACCTATCTTTTTTAAACCTAATCCTTTCAAGTTTTCTCTTTGATTAGGTGTCCTCCCATACCTACTTCTAACTAAAGTTATCTTAAGCTTTTTCATACCCTCATCTCCCTCTTTAGGTCTTCAAAGGTTTTTCCTCTTTTCTTAGCCACATAATCTAAACCTTGAAGCTGTGAAAGTGCCCTAAAAGTAGCCTTAACCAAATTATGAGGATTACTACTTCCTATACATTTAGTAACCACATCTGTAATGCCTACTGCATCCATGATAGCACGCACCGTACCACCTGCGATAACTCCTGTACCTGGTTTAGCAGGTTTTAAAAGAATGGTACTTGCCCCAAACTTGGTTGTGATAGAATGGGGTATAGTTCCTCCTATGATAGGCACTTGAATCAAACTTTTCTTGGCTTTTTCTATGGCTTTCCTTATAGCATCAGGCACCTCAGGAGCCTTTCCTAACCCATAGCCTACCCTACCTTTTCCGTCTCCAACTATCACCAAAGCGGAAAACCTAAGTCTTTTACCACCTTTGGTTACCTTAGTAACTCGACTTATTTGTATTATTTTTTCTACAAATTCTTCAGTGCCTCTAACCAAAGCCTTCCCTCCTTTTAGAATTGTAAACCTGCAGCTCTGGCTGCATCAGCAAGGGCTTTAATTCTTCCGTGGTATTTAAAACCACCTCTGTCAAAAACCACCTTGGTAATCCCTTTTTCTAAAGCCTTTTTGGCTATAAGCTCTCCTACCGCTTTAGCTACTTCTATCTTTCCACCCTTAGATCTAAACTCAGCGATTTTTTCCCTTATCTCTGGAGAAAGAGAAGAAGCTGCTACCAAAGTATGTCCTGTAACATCATCTATGATTTGGGCATAAATATGATTTAAACTTTTATATACACTAAGTCTCGGTCTTTCAGGAGTACCAAAGACTTTTTTTCTTACCCTTTTTTTTCTTTTTAACCTTGCCTCAACCTTTTTTTCTCTTTTTCTCAACTCTGCCATGGATTACCTCTCCCTAAAGGTTTTACTTTTTACCAGATTTACCAGCCTTTCTGTAAATAACCTCATCAGCATACCTGATACCTTTTCCTTTATATGGCTCAGGTGGTCTTAACTTTCTAATGTTTGCAGCTACTTGACCTAACAACTCTTTATCTATGCCTTCTAAAGTTAACCTAACCTGTACTTCTCCTGTACCTCTTTCTGCCTTAGCTGTAATACCTTTGGGAAGTTTAAAATTTATCGGATGAGAATATCCCAAACTAAAAACTATCTCGTCTCCCTTTACCTCAGCTTTATATCCTAAACCTACGATATCTAAAGCTCTTTGAAAACCTTGAGTAACCCCTGTTACCATGTTGTTTATCAAAGCCCTGGTTAAACCTTGAAAAGCTTTGGCCTTGTTTTTTAATTTTTTTCTTACCTCATCTTGCTGCACTATAATCGTGTCTCCTTCTACCACTACCTTAACCAATGGAGGAAGCTTTTTTTCAAGCCTCCCTTTAGGTCCTTCAGCTACCATAAAACCGTCTTCTTTTAAATAAAACTTTACTCCATTGGGAATTTTTATTGGTTTTCTTCCTACACGAGAAACTTCTCCCATAACCAGTCACCCCTTTACCAAATTTCACAAATAACTTCACCGCCTACCTTAAGGCGTCTTGCCTGATGATCTGTCATGATACCTTGAGAGGTTGAAACTATAGCAATCCCAAGCCCGTCCAAAACTCTGGGTAAATCTTTATATCCTCTATATATTCTTCTTCCTGGTTTGCTTACCCTCTTTATACCAGAAATAACCGGTCTCTTCAACTCATCATACTTTAAGACGATCTCTATCTTGCCCTGAGGTTTTTCATCATGATAGATAAAATCCTCTATATATCCCTCTTCTTTCAATATTTTCAAGATTGCAAGCTTGATTTTAGAAGACGGGACAACTACCGTTTTTTGCCTGCTCTGAAGAGCATTTTTTATCCTGGTTAGCATATCTGCTATAGGGTCTGTCATCATACCTCTTTTCCTCCTTACCAGCTAGCTTTCCTAACCCCAGGGATTTTAGCCTCTGAAGCCAACTTTCTAAAACACATCCTGCAAAGCCCAAACCTTCTTATATACGCCCTGGCACGTCCACAAACAGAACATCTATTTCTGTGACGAACTTGAAACTTGAGCTTCCTCTTTGCTTTTTCTCTTTGAGCTTTTCTTGGCATATAAAATTACCCCCTAAATGGCATTCCTAACTCTTTTAGTAAAGCATAAGCCTCTTCATCAGTTTTGGCTGTGGTAACGATGGTTATGCTTAAACCTTTAATCTTGTCTACTTTACTGCTGTCAATCTCAGGGAAAATCGTATGGTCGTTTATACCAAAAGTATAATTACCTCTTCCATCAAAACCAGACTTAGAAAGACCTTTGAAATCCTTGGTCCTGGGCAAAGCAATGTTTATAACTCTGGTGAGAAAATCGTACATTCTATCGCCTCTCAGGGTTACCATCACCCCGATAGGCATACCTTTTCTTAACTTAAACCCTGCTATCGATTTCCTCGCCTTACATACCTTGGGCTTTTGCCCAGTAAGTTGAGCTAACTCTACCATAGCCTGGTCTATAATCTTAGGGTTTGCCACCGCCTCGTTTAACCCCATATTAACACTTATTTTCTCTAATTTAGGTACCTGATGTATGTTTTTATAACCAAATCTCTCTCTTAATCTTGCAATCACTTCATTTTTGTAATAATCTTTTAACCAGCTCATGTCTTACTCCTTCACCTCGATGATTTCTCCACATTTTTTACAAAACCTAACCTTGGTTCCATCCTCTAAAAACTTTCGACCTATCTTTACACCCTTTTTACATTTAGGACAATAAACCATCAAGTTAGAAATATGTACAGGTGCTGGTTTTTCAACTATGCCCCCACTGCTGTAAGGAGTAGGCTTCATATGTCTCTTAACTAAATTCACCCCTTCAACCACAGCCCTTCCTTTCCTCGGGAATACCTTTAAAACTTTCCCTATCTTTCCTTTATCCTTACCTGCTATAACAACTACCATATCGTTTTTTCTTACATGTAATTTAACTTCATGAGGTTTAGGTGCTTTTTTATTTATCCCGCGCTTTATCATGGTCAAACTCCTTTTATATAACTTCAGGGGCTAAAGAAATGATTTTCATAAAACCTTTAGCCCTAAGTTCTCTGGCTACAGGTCCAAAAATACGAGTCCCTATCGGCTCTTTATACTGATTGATTAAAACAGCTGCGTTTTCGTCAAACCTTATGTGAGTTCCGTCTGGTCTTGCAACTTCTTTTTTTGTTCTAACAATCACAGCTTTAACTACATCTCCCTCTTTTACTTTTGAATTAGGAATAGCTTCTTTTACTGAAGCAACTATTATATCCCCTACACTTCCATACTTCCTGTGAGAACCACCTAAAACCCTTATACACATTATCTTTTTAGCCCCAGAATTATCAGCTACGTTTAAATAAGTCTGCTGCTGAATCATTCTTATTCACCCCCTTCTAAATCCTCTTTAACCTCTAACACTTTGGCCTTCTCTATGATCTCTCTTACCCTCCATCTTTTTCTACGAGAAAGGGGCCTTGTCTCTTCGATCAAAACCTTATCACCTATCTTACATTCGTTATTTTCATCGTGAGCCATATATTTTTTTCTTCTTTTGATGTATTTTCCGTAAAGAGGATGTTTTACCAAAGTTTCTACCATCACCACTACAGTCTTATCCATCTTATCACTAACTACTGTCCCTATAAAACTTTTTTTTCCACTCATATCCATCCTCACCCTATCGTATGTTAAGTTCTTTTTCTCTTATAACTGTCAAAACTTTAGCAATATCTCTTTTAACCTGCCTAATTCTCATAGGGTTTTCAAGTTTGTAAATAGTTTTCTGAAACCTGAGATTAAAAAGCTCTTCTCTTAAACTTGCCAACTTTTCTTTTAACTCAGGGATGGACAACTCCCTCAAATCACGGGCCTTCATTAAAATTCCTCCCTACTAACTATTTTACATTTAAAAGGCATCTTACTGGCAGCCATTCTTAAAGCTTCTTTAGCCACCTCTTCGGGAACACCTGCAATCTCATAGATAACCTTACCTGGCTTAACTACAGCTACCCACTCTTCCACAGCTCCTTTACCCTTTCCCATACGGGTTTCTGCAGGTTTTTTGGTAATCGGTTTGTCTGGAAAAACCCTGATCCAAACCTTAGCTCCCTTTTTTGCTACCCTGACTATAGCTACACGGCCTGCCTCTATCTGTCTTGCAGTCAACCAACCACCTTCAAGAACCTTTAACCCATATTCTCCAAACTCAACCGTATGCCCACTGGTGGCTTTTCCTCTAACCCTTCCTTTTTGTTGCTTCCTGTATTTAGTTTTTTTAGGTTGGAGCAACATGTCTTCTCACCCCTATATTTTTTTTAGATAACTAACCTTTCCTGCCCTTCTTTTTCAGGTAAAACTTCTCCTTTAAAAATCCAAACCTTTACCCCTATACTTCCATATTTAGTTACTGCGGTAGCAAAACCGTAGTCTATGTCAGCCCTTAAAGTAGAAAGAGGAACTCTTCCAACCCTATACCATTCACTCCTCGCTATTTCAGCACCTCCAAGTCTTCCAGAACACTGAACCTTAACCCCTTGAGCCCCAAAACGCATCACCAAAGAAACAGCTCTTTTCATCGCCCTTCTAAAAGAAACCCTTCTTTCTATTTGGGTAGCTATGTTTTCTGCTACTAACTGGGCCTCAAGCTCTGGTCTCCTAACCTCGTTCACCAAAACTTCAAACTCTCTTTCCTTGATCAACTTACCTAACTCATTTTTTATCTTTTCTATCTCAGCGCCTTTCTTACCTATCACTATTCCTGGACGAGCCGAATAGATAATCACCCTAACCTTGTTAGCTGCCCTCTCTATATCAATCTTAGATATCCCAGCATGAAAGTATTTCTCTTTCAAAAATTTTCTTATCAAATAATCCTCATATACGTATTTAGGAAATTCTGAAGGTTTAGCAACCCAACGAGAATCCCAAGTTCTGGTAATACCGATTCTCAACCCAATAGGATTAACTTTCTGCCCCAAGGCTTACCTCCTCTTTTTACTTTTTTCTTCTTTTTCTTCTACCACCACCGTAATATGGCTCATCCTTCTTAAGATCCTACTTGCCCTCCCCCATGCCCTTGGCCAAATCCTTTTAAGACGAGGACCTTCATTTACGTAGGCCTCTGCCACATAAAGTTTATCCACATCCATACCGTAGTTGTTTTCTGCATTAGCTATAGCACTCTCCAAAACTTTCTTAACAATTCTTGCTGCTTTTTTGGGGGTAAAGGCTAAAATGTTTAGAGCCTCATCTATCTTTTTTCCTCTTATTAAATCTACTACCAACCTTGCCTTATAAGGAGAAATCAAAACATATTTCGCAGTAGCTCGAGCCTTCATATCCTATCTCCTTTTTATTTCTTCTTTACTCCTTTTACTTTTCCCTTATCTGCAGGATGTCCTTTATAGGTTCTGGTAGGAGCAAACTCACCCAACTTATGTCCAACCATGTTTTCCGTTACATAAACCGGTATAAACTTATGTCCATTATGAACCGCAAAGGTCAACCCTACCATTTCAGGAACGATAGTAGACCTTCTACTCCAAGTCTTTATAGGTTTTTTATCTCCTGTTTCTCTTGCTGCCAAAACCTTTTTTAATAAATGGTCGTCCACAAAAGGACCTTTTTTCTTAGACCTTGGCATTTTTAAAGCACCTCCTAACTAATTAACCCTTTCTTCTAAGTATAAACTTATCAGATGCCTTTTTCTTACGGGTCTTACGACCTTTACATAACCATCCCCAAGGAGAACAAGGATGTCTTCCACCATGAGACCTTCCTTCTCCACCACCAAGAGGATGATCTACAGGATTCATGGCTATACCACGTACATGAGGCTTTCTACCAAGCCATCTCAACCTTCCTGCCTTACCAAGCATCACGTTTTCCCATTCAAGATTCCCTACTTGACCGATGGTAGCCTTGCAATTCCCATGGACTTTTCTTATCTCACCAGAGGGCAACCTTAAAATCACATAATCACCTTCTTTTCCAAGAACTTGAGCAAAAGATCCAGCACTTCTAGCTAATTGCCCGCCTTTTTTAGGCCTAAGTTCTACATTATGCACCATAGTACCTACAGGAATGTTTTTAAGAAATAAAGCATTCCCTACCTTAATCTCTACACTATCTCCAGACATCACCACATCACCTACTTTAAGACCCACAGGTGCTATGATATATCTCTTTTCTCCGTCTGCATACTGCAACAAAGCTATATTAGCAGACCTATTAGGATCATACTCTAAAGCAACCACCTTAGCTGGTACATTATCCTTATCCCTTTTAAAATCTATGATACGATAAAGCCTTTTATGCCCTCCTCCTCTAAACCTTATGGTAACCCTTCCATAATTGTTTCTCCCACCTGACTTCTTTAAAGGCTCAACTAAAGATTTTTCTGGCTCTTTTTTGGTAAGTTCTGGGTTAACCAAATAGGTTTGAAACCTTCTACCAGGAGAGGTAGGCTTACACTTCTTTATAGGCATCTCTTATCACCTCTTATATGGTTTCAAAAAATTCTATCGTCTGCCCAGGCTGAAGCCTGACTATGGCCTTTTTTCTTAACGATGTTTTTCCAGGATTTCTGTATCCACCCTTAGGTTTTCCTTTTACCCTTATCGTTTGCACGTCTACTACCTTTACATCAAACAGTTTTTCTACTGCCTGCTTGATTTCTATCTTATTAGCCGCTGGGTCTACCCAAAAAGAAACCTGATTATTTTTTTCCTTTAAAAGCATAGACTTTTCGTTAATGATAGGAGCTAAGATAACCTTTCTTGGGTCTTTCATCTTCTATCTCCTTAAACGTTCCTCTATTTTTTCTAAGGCTTCCTTAGAAACTATTAAGTTTTCGTGATTTAAGATATCATAAACGTTTAATCCTTCAACAGCCAATACCTTAACTTTAGGAAGATTAGAAGCACTTTTTTCTAAAGTTAAATTTCTTTCAGGAACTATGATAAGCGCCTCATTGATCCCTAACGTCTCTAAATAAGACTTAAGAAGCTTGGTTTTGGGTTGTTCAGCCACAGGGAAACCTTCTGCTACAAAGATTTTATTTGTCAAAGCCCTTGAAGAAAGAGCCATTTTTAACCCTAATCTTCTAACCTTTTTATTTAATTTAAATTCATAACTTCTTGGCTTAGGACCATGGACTACACCACCACCAACCCATTGAGGAGCTCTGATAGAACCTTGACGTGCCCTTCCGGTATGTTTTTGAGGCCAAGGTTTCCTTCCTCCTCCTCTTACCTCTCCCCTTGTCTTGGTACAAGCTGTGCCAGCCCTCCATCTCGCCATTTGCCATCTAACTATCTCATGCAAAATACCTTCCTTAGGATAGACACCATAAATATCAAGAGGCAGATCCATCTCTCCTATTATCTTAGCACTGGCGTCGATTACTTTAGCTTTTATAGCCTCCATCTCTTAACTCCCCTTTATTTAAAATAAACCATTACATATCCATTGTTCCATCCAGGAACACCACCCTTTACTAAAAGGAGGTTTTTTTCAGGGTCTATATCAACTACGGTAAGGTTTTTTATCGTAACTCTTTCAACTCCATAATGACCTGCCATCTTTGTCCCTTTAATTACCCTTCCTGGGAAAGTGTTAGCACCACTTGAACCTCTTTTACGATGAACCTTTTTGGCACCATGACTCATGGGTTGACGTTGAAAATTCCATCTCTTTATCGTTCCGGTAAAACCTCTTCCCTTAGTAATCCCAACCAAATCTACCTTTATACCCTTCTCCAAACCCAAATCAGACAAGGTTAAAACCTGCCCAGGCATAAACTCTTGGGGATTTTCAACTTTAAATTCCTTCAAAAGATAAAAACCTGTATCTAAACCAGCTTTCAAAAAATGTCCTATCATAGGCAAGGTAAACTTAGTTAATTTTTTAGGGTCAAACCCTAACTGGACTGCGTTATAACCATCCTTCTCTTCTGTTTTAACCTGAACTACTGCGCAAGGCCCCACCTGAATTACCGTCACAGGCACCACATTACCGTCGGCATCAAAAACTCTTGTCATTCCTAATTTTTTGCCTATCAAGCCTTCAACCTTCATGGCTAACACTCCCCTTACACCTTTATTTCAACTTCCACACCAGCAGGTAACTCCAACTGCATCAACGCATCGATGGTTTGCTGTGTGGGCTCTAAAATCTCGATAAGCCTTTTATGTATTCTCATCTCAAACTGTTCTCGAGAATTTTTATCGATGTGTGGAGACCTCAACACAGTCCATCTACTTATTTTAGTAGGTAACGGTATAGGACCTACCACTTTAGCCCCTGTCTCCTTGGCTGTAGATACTATGTTAGCCACAGACTTATCCAAAACTCTGTAATCAAAACTTTTTAATTTTATTCTTATCTTCTGTGTGGGTATCATCTTCTAAACCTCACACTCCCTTATTCTATTATTTTAGTTACTACGCCAGCACCAACTGTCCTTCCACCTTCTCTAATCGCAAACCTCAAACCCTCTTCCAACGCAACAGGCTTGATCAACTCAACCTCTAACTCCACATTGTCACCTGGCATCACCATCTCAACCCCATCTGGTAACTTAACCACTCCTGTCACATCCGTTGTCCTAAAATAAAACTGTGGCCTGTACCCGTTAAAAAACGGTGTATGCCTTCCTCCCTCCTCCTTCTTCAACACATACACCTCTGCCTTAAACTTTGTATAAGGCTTAATACTACCAGGCTTTGCCAACACCTGTCCCCTCTCTACCTCATCCTTCCCTATACCCCTCAACAACACCCCTACGTTGTCACCAGGTAATGCCTCGTCCAATATCTTCCTAAACATCTCCAAACTCGTTGCCACCGTCTTCACCGTAGGCCTAAGCCCTACTATCTCAATCTCCTCCCCAGGCTTAAGCACTCCCCTCTCTACCTTCCCTGTTACCACCGTTCCCCTTCCAGATATGCTAAATACGTCCTCAACTGGCATCAAAAACGGCTTGTCTATATCCCTAACAGGCTCAGGTATATAATCATCCATCGCCTTGATCAACTCCCATATCCTACCACACCACTCACATTCCTCCTTACCACATCCACACTCAAGAGCCTTCAACGCACTACCCCTAATCACCGGCACATCATCCCCTGGAAATCCATACTTGCTAAGCAACTCCCTAACCTCTAACTCCACCAAATCCAATAACTCTGGATCATCTACCATGTCCACCTTGTTCATAAACACCACTATCGCAGGTACGTTAACCTGCCTCGCAAGCAACACATGCTCCCTCGTCTGTGGCATAGGACCATCTGTTGCCGCAACCACCAATATAGATCCATCCATCTGCGCCGCACCAGTTATCATGTTCTTTATGTAGTCAGCATGCCCAGGACAGTCTATATGTGCATAGTGCCTCCTGTCACTCTCATACTCAACATGGGCAAGCTGAATCGTTATCCCCCTTGCCTTCTCCTCAGGTGCCTTGTCTATGTTGTCAAATGGAATCCACTGCGCATAACCCTTCGTAGACAATACCCTCGTCATCGCACTGGTTAATGTGGTCTTACCATGGTCTATGTGCCCAATCGTCCCCACGTTTAAATGCGGCTTCTTCCTCTCAAACTTTTGCTTGGCCATCTTCCCTTCCTCCTATCCTAAAA
>NZ_ATXI01000014.1 GCF_000421605.1 Thermodesulfobacterium thermophilum DSM 1276 | reverse complement strand
AAAAAAGCATCTTTATAGGATTGTTTCATCTGAACCATGTGGGATATAAAGAAAAGAAGATAAATTTCTGTAGTACATGGAAAGGTAGTTTCATCTGAACCATGTGGGATATAAAGTAAAACACTACATTCTTTTCTTTTAAGAAATTGAAGGTTTCATCTGAACCATGTGGGATATAAAGGACAATTATAAAGCTTTTATTCGTAAATTTACAATAGTTTCATCTGAACCATGTGGGATATAAAGTTTGTACATACAGTCCTCGTTTCTCCATATCGGATAGTTTCATCTGAACCATGTGGGATATAAAGGGAACTCCCAAATCAATTGGCAATGTTAGAAATATATTTTGTTTCTTTAGAAATTAGTAGTATACTTTAGTTAATGTATTCTTTTAACTTTGGAATACATTCGTATGCCTGCTATGTTGAGTTTGTCTTTAAAGTCTATCATAGGTCTTCTCATCGGTCCTTTGATGGTTTTATTTTTTATTACATTTTTAGTTGTTTTTTTAGTTGTTGTGTTTTTAAAAAATTTAGTAGAAGCCTATTTGATTCCTTATCTTATAAAAAAGAAAAAAAGGAGATATTTAAGAAGGCTTCTTAAAGAAAAACTTAAATATCTCCCTTAATATTTTTATTTATTTTTTAAATAAATATTTCTCAAATATTCCGGTAGAAGTTGAACAGGATAAGTTTTCTCTCCAATTTTATCTAAATGCCACCACCAGTGGTCAAAAGGATACTTTTGAGGATCATCAAATAAGTCAGAAGGATCTGCCCCTTTTTGTAATACGACTTCTATTAACATAAGATCAGCGATTTTTACGTCCTCTTCCTCATCAAGACCTTGTTGATGAATTTCTTCTCTTGTCTCTAAAAGGGCAGGTGCAGAAGCATAATAACGCAGATCGTCAGGAAATTCACAAAATAAAACCCAACTTTTTATTAATTCACTTTGATAAGAATCGTAGATTAACCTGATCTCACCTTTTAAAGCTTTTTCGTAAACTACTCTAAGATATTCAGGAAGGAGTTCTTGGGGATAGGATTTTTCAACAATTTTATCTAAATGCCACCACCAGTGGTCTTGAGGATACTGCATCGGCTCATCAAAATACTCTATCAACCCTTTTCCCTTTCTAAGCAAAGTTGTAATAAGGTTTAAATCTGCCTTTTTCACCTTTGCTTCACTATCAAGCTCTTGTTGATGGATTTTTTCTCGAATCATAAAAAGATCTAAATCAGTAGCATGATATCGAAATTTAAAACAAGGAGGTTCACATAACAGACACCACTCGTTAATAAGCTTGTTTTTCATGTTTCCTTCCTATTGAATAATAGCTTTATGTATCTTTGAATTATTATATAAAGTTTATAAAGATTGTCTAATTTTTATATTACATGTTAGGGCAAAAATATCGCTCTACAAAATGCAGAGAGGCTTTTCTTTTTTCTGAGAGGATTGGTAGTATTAAATCTGATGCCTATCTTACATTTTTTCTAAAGTCGAGGAAAGGTTTAAAATAGGAAACCTTGGTAGAGCCTTGGTAGGTGGTCCTGACCAAGGCTTTCTGTCGATTTACTGATTCATTTTGCTTAAAAAGTCTTGGTTGCTTGAGGTGTCTTTCATTTTTTCGATAAGGAACTCCATACATTCTACTGAAGAGAGAGGCGAGAGAACCTTCCTTAATAACCAGACTTTATGAAGAATATCAGGAGGTAATAAAAGTTCTTCTTTTCTTGTACCACTAAGATGGATGTCTATGGCAGGCCAGATCCTTCTATCAGCCAAGCGCCTATCTAAGACTATTTCCATGTTGCCTGTACCTTTAAACTCTTCGAAGATTACTTCATCCATACGGCTTCCTGTATCTATAAGACAGGTGGCAATGATAGTAAGGCTGCCTCCTTCTTCTATGTTTCTTGCAGCTCCAAAGAACCTTTTGGGCTTGTGTAAGGCGTTGGCATCAATTCCTCCTGAAAGAAGTTTTCCGCTTGAAGGAACTACCACGTTATAAGCCCTAGTTAAACGGGTAAGACTGTCAAGTAAGATTACCACGTCATATTTACATTCAACCAATCTTTTGGCCTTTTCTATAACAATTTCTGCTACTTGGGTGTGCTTTTGAGGTGGTTCATCAAAGGTAGAGCTTACGATCTCAGCCTTGGGAACTATTCTCTGCATTTCTGTTACTTCTTCAGGTCTTTCGTCTATCAAAAGGATGATTAAATGCACATCTGGATAATTAGTTACTATTCCGTTGGCGATATTCTGCAACAAAACCGTTTTTCCTGTTCTCGGAGGTGCAACGATAAGACCTCTTTGTCCTTTTCCGATAGGAACAAATAAGTCTATAATCCTGGTTGAAAGATTATCGGGGGTGTTTTCTAACCTAAGCCATTGGTTAGGATGGATAGGGGTAAGATGGTCAAAAGGGGTTCTGGTTCTAACTATTTCTGGTGAAAGATAGTTGACTTTCTCCACCTTGGCTAAGGCGAAATACTTTTCTCCTTCTTTAGGTTGTCTGATGTAACCAAAGATCGTATCTCCAGTTTTTAGACCAAACTTTCTTATTTGTGGAGGAGAAACGTATATGTCTTCTGAACTTGGAAGATAATTGTAGTCGTTAAACCGCAAAAAGCCAAAGCCTTCTGGTAAAACTTCTAAGACGCCTTCTACGATGATTTCTACACCTTTATTAAGCAAGGTACTTATGATGTTGTAGATTACATCGGATTTTTTATAGTAGTTATAGATGTTTTCTATGTTTAATTGTTCTCCTATAGAATAAAGCTCCGTAAGGTTTTTTCTCCTAAGTTCTGAAAGATAGATTGGGCTACCTAATTCTTCAAGAACTTTCTCTACACTGTCTTCTGAAGGAACGATACTTTTTCCTTTTTGGATTTCTTCCATTGGCAAACTCCTTTGATTTAATTTTTAGACAAAAATTTTTTAGACATCTAAAGAAACCTAATGGTGGAATTTTTAGATTAATTCAAAGATAGATTCTCACAAGTTAAAAAATTAAAAATAAGCTCCCCGGGCAGGACTCGAACCTGCAGCCTATGGGTTAACAGCCCACCGCTCTGCCGATTGAGCTACCGGGGAATACTTCATGAGATATTCATAAAAATAAATTAAAATCATATTTTGTCAAGGCCCTTAAGAGGGCTAATGTTAAAATTTTTCAATCATTTGAGGGTTAATAACAGGATAAAACCACATAGGCAGAAAGTTCTACTGTTTGTTCTTGTTTGGGGCTTGGAGGTTCTATCGTTGCTTTTTCTTCAGAAAAACTTCTAATAAAAGAGGCTTTTGGGATGACGATGTTTTCACTGCGTTGGTCAAGGTTTAGGGTAGTGATATGACAGGATTTATTAAGGGTTGTAGAAACTTTTTCGGCAAATTTTATAGCTTTGGTTATTAAGGTTAATTTTAACTCTTCTGTAATGGTTTCCAGGTCTTTTTCTGTTATCGTCCAGTAGGTGTTGGTTACAGAAAAATCAAGTTTATCACTATACATCTTTTTAGCCTCTTCAAACATAGAGTAAACCTTGGTTTGTTCGTTGGGATCTTTTAGCTCAAAAACATAAGAAAGGAAGCCTTTATAACCATAGCATACCTGTTTATCTTTTATCCATTGACAGTCTTTGTATATATTGTACCTTCCTCCCTGGTATTTTAGCTCTAAGGCCTTTACTTTTTTGTCTATCGTACCTAAAAGGTTTATGACTTCTATCTCCTTAGGTAAAGGTTGGGTAGATGCTTCAACAGCAAGCTTCAACACATTCGGTATGATTTCCTTTTTTTCTTTGAGTGAGGTTGAAACAGTCGTGATCTTAGGATGACCACCTTTGGTTTCTGCGTAAACTAATCCCTGGTTTAAGAGAAAGGTCCCCCAAGCTATTACCATCAAAATTATCATTGACAAGCCTTTGTTATCCATGTTGCCCTCCAGTTTCTGATAGTAAGCTTCTACAACATTTTGAAGTTAAAACTTATTTTTGTCAACCTGTCGATCATTAATAAAAATAAGCAAAGTGTCTTGTAATTTTGGAAGATTATAATATCCTTTATTTATCATGGATTGGATAAAGCTGATAGACCCTCTCAAAAATTTGGTTTTAGAAGTTGGCAGTTTTCAAAAACAGTCTTATTTTTCTTCGGTTGAGGTTTTTCATAAAGGAAAAATAGATCTGGTAACCTCTGTTGACCTTAAGTCTGAGGAAAAGCTTAAAGAAGGTTTGAAACGGATTTTTCCTTCTGCTTCTATTTTAGCTGAAGAAAGCTATCACCCTGAAAAAGAGTTGCCCGAGGTTTTTTGGTTGGTTGACCCGTTAGACGGAACTACCAATTTTGCTCATCGTCTTCCCTGGTTTGCCATTTCTGTGGCTTTGATGCAAGGGAAAACCCCTGTTTTAGGGATGGTTTATAATCCGATGACAGAAGAGCTTTTTTATGCAGTACGAGGTCAAGGGGCCTACCTAAACGGGAATCCTATTAGGGTTTCTTCGGTAGATAACTTGTTATCTTCGCTTTTATGTACTGGTTTTCCTGTATCTAAAATCATGGATAGTCCTGATTTGTTTATCCCTTTATTTAAAGAGTTTATGACAAAATGTCAGGGAGTTAGACGTTTTGGTTCTGCTGCTCTTGATTTGGCATACGTTGCCTGTGGAAGGTATGAAGGTTTTTGGGAACCCTATCTTAAACCCTGGGATACCGCAGCTGGAATCCTTCTTGTGGAAGAGGCAGGGGGTAAGGTTACAGATTATTTAGGTAACCCTTACCATCCTTTCCTAAACACCATAGTGGCTTCAAACAGTCATATTCATCAAGCTATGATAGAGATAACCTCAAAATACCATCTAGATACCTTTAAACCGTATAAAAATCCTTTTCCTACGGTAGATATTATCATTAAGTTTGGCGATGGAATCGTGTTAATCTATAGAAAAAATTACCCTAAAGGGTGGGCATTACCTGGAGGTTTTGTAGACTATGGAGAATCCCTGGAACAGGCAGCGATAAGAGAGGCTAAAGAAGAGACTAATTTAGACATAGAGCTCGAATATCTTCTTGGTTGTTATTCAAATCCTGACAGAGACCCAAGGTTTCATACTATTTCTACAGTATTTGTGGCTAAAGGTAAAGGGACGCTTAAAGGAATGGATGATGCTAAAGAGGCTCGAGTATTTAAGTTAGAAGAAATTCCATGGGATTTTTTAGTTTTTGACCATGCACAGATCCTTAGAGATTTTTTAAAAAAAGAAAGAGAGGAATTTTAGTGAAGTTAGCTAAGTGGTTAAATTTAATAAAGACAGAGCTTAAAGAGGATCCAAAAATTTTAATTTATGATCAGGGAAAAGAAGTAACTTTTTTTTTGGAAGAAATTTTAGAGCCCTATAAGGTAGAAATAATAAGTGTGGAAAGGCTGGAGTTTTCTAAAGAAGACCTTTTTCAGTTGGTGGTATTGGTGGGGAGAGGAGGAGAAGATCTTTCGTTTCTTTTAAACAAAGTTAAAGAATTCTACGAAGAATCTAAGGTGTGTGTGGTTTTAAACTTTTTAAAAGAGGAAGATATAGCACGTTATTTTGACTTAGGCGCAGATGAAGTTGTTTTTAAACCTTTTACTATAAACGAACTTAAAGCTAGGTTGGCTAAACTTTTTAAAGAATATTACCTGGATAAAAAAATAAAGCGTTTTTTGATAGAAGACCCTTTGACAGGGGTTTATAACAGGAGGTTCTTTGAAGAAAAACTAAGAGAAGAAGCCTATAAAGCCCTTAGGCAAAGACATCCTCTTAGTTTAATGATGCTAGACCTTGACAATTTTAAATGGTATAACGATAATCTTGGACATCAAGAAGGTGATGCTTTACTAAAGCTGGTAGGGGAAACTCTTTTAAATAGTGTAAGAGCAGGGGTAGACCTGGTTTTTAGATATGGAGGAGACGAGTTTGTTATCTTATTACCGTATACTACCAAAGAGCAAGCTGTTCAGGTAGCTGAAAGGATTAAGAAAAACTGGGAGATATATAACATCCCTAATGTTAAGATTTCTATTGGTATTGCTCAGCTAGAAGATAAGGGGGATTTAGAAAAGTCTATAGAAAATATGCTTGCAACAGCAGATGCTTTGATGTATTCTGAAAAAAAGGCTAATAAAAATTTAATTTAATCAAGTTTCAGTCTTAATATTTCTAATCTGGGGTTGACCTTTTCTATTTTAACGATTATTTCTTGCCCAGGATTGAGGTTTTCTTTGAACCCTATCAGGTCTCCTGTAAGGTTAAAATCAACCAGGTATACTTTGGCCCTTTTGTTTTGTACCTGCAAAACCAGTCCTTGTAAAGGTTGGTCTTTAACCTGGGTTTGCAAGTATTTAAGTAGAAAATATTTTTCTCTTTTGTTTTGAAGAAAGGTTGCTCTTTGAAGGTTAGTTTGCAATTCTGGTAAAAATTGGTTGAGTTCCTTTTCTGAAAGAGGAGGGGTACCAGCGATAAGAGCCTTTAGCTGATATTGGTTTACCAGGTCTGCAAACCTTCTTATCGGAGAAGACAAGGTAGCATAAGCTTCAAGTCCTAATCCAGAATGATATTCTGGAAAAAGAGAAATTTCAGATTTCGCAAGATATCTCAGTTGAAGGAGCTTAAGATAAAGGTTTTCTTCAAAGTTTTCTATTACTTCTATGGGTTTAGGTTGGGAACGAAAAATTCCAGGAATTTGATTTTGTTGGAGTAGTTTGGCTCCTAAGTAGTTGGTAAGAACCATAGCTTCAGCCACCAACATTCTGGCAGGGGTCATTTCTACCTTGAAAACTGAAATAGTCCCATCCTCAGACACCTTAACCTCAACCTCAGGCAAAAAGATAGCGATAGCCCCATTTTCTTCCCTTTTTCGTTTAAACTGCATAAGAAGTTGATAAAGTTTTTGCCAGAAAGGTTCTCCAGAACTGAGATATGAGTCTACCTCTTTATAAGTAAGTCTCTTTTTTACCTTAATAAGAGAGGAGGTGGCTTTAAATTCTTTAAGCTCTCCGTCTTTTTGCAGGTAAATCTTAAAGGTTAAGGCAGGCCTTATTTCTCCTTGTTTTAGACTAAATTTTTCGTGAGAAAGGGAAAAAGGTAGCATGGGAATGATTTTTTCAGGAAGATAAAGGGTTAAAGTTCTTTCTAAAGCACCATTCCAAAGAGGGGTCCCAGGTTTTATAAATCCAGCCACATCTGCGATATGAACATAAATTAAATATCCCTCTTTTGTCTCTTCAAAACTTAAGGCATCATCAAAGTCTTCTGTCTCTTCAGCGTCTATGGTAAAAGTCTCTAAATGTGTTAAGTCTTCTCTAGGCTCATCCTCTAATGAGGAACGAGAAATCTCTTCCGCCTGTTTTATTTCTTCCAAACTAAAGTCTAAAGGAAACTTTGTTTTTAAAAACTCTACGTTTTCGTCTTCCTCAAACAGGTTTAGCTTAACTAAAAGGTCGAAAATCTGATTTTGTTCCTTAATTTCTGTCTTTTCTAAAACGTCTTTAATTATCTTTCCTGAGGGACTCTGCTCTTCCCATAAAAAATATTCTTTTAAAGCAGTTCCCCAGAAGTCTATAGTTTCTTGGTCAAACTTTTCTATAGATCCTGCTTTTAAGGATTTTATAAACTCTATACCTTGGTTTAATTTTTTTAATCTTTCGAGTTCTTTTTCTCTCCTATGAATTTCCCTTTCTACTTCCTCTCGAGGCATTATTTCTACTTCGTTAGGTGCTTTTAATTTAAAATAAAGTTTAGCCTCGCAGACCTTTCGTAAAAACCCTGCGATTTCGTCTTCTTCTGGTACTTTTCCCAGGAAAAGTTCTACCAGGTCTTTAGCTAATAAAATGGGTTGTTCTTCGTCAACTACCACTTCCCAAAGTTCTTCTAAGTTAAAAATATCTTTTAGTTTTTCTCTTTTTTGATTTTTTTCTCTTAAAAGGGTCTCCACCTGGGTTAGGTCTTTTGATGAAATTGGTTTTTCTTCAAAGGATACCAAAGCATGGTAGTTGATGGACTCTTCTTTGCCAGAAGGTAAAACTATATGAAGGCGTTTTCCTTTTACGTCTTTAACATAAGCAGTAGTTATTTTTTCTCGAGAGAAGATATCTACTATCTTATTTTTTAAAAAATTAAGGTCCATCACTCCGCAAGTAATAAGGCTTCTCTGAGGTTTAACGTGCCTTCATAAAGGGCTCTCCCGGTTATAACCCCCATCAACCCTGAATTTTCATAAAGTTTTAATTTTTGAATATCTTCTAAGGTGGAAACCCCTCCTGCTAAGATGATAGGATGTTCTGAAACCTGAAGTGCCTTTTCTAATCTATCCAGTTCTACTCCTTTTTGGGTACCATCTCGTTCGATAAGGGTTAAAATAATCCCAAAAAGTTTAAGACCCTTTAGATTTCTTATAAAATCCAAATAGTTTACTTCTGATGTTTCCAACCATCCTGCTATGGCTATCTTTTCACCTCTTACGTCTACACTTACGATTATTTTCTGAGGATATTTATTGCATAAGGTTCTTAACCAATCAACCGAAGAGACAGCTTTAGTTCCTAAGATGACCTGAGAGACCCCATTTTTTAGATAGGTCTCTACATCTTCTTCTGTTCTTATCCCTCCTCCTACCTGGACAGGAATGTCAAGACCTTGGGCAATTTTTATTACCAGGTCTTTATGGACTGGTTTCCCCTCCTTGGCACCATCAAGGTCTACTATATGAAGTCTTTTAGCTCCTTGTTGTCTAAAAAATCGGGCATATTCTTCAGGGTTTTCTCCATATACTTTAGTTTTCTCATAATCTCCCTGAAAAAGCCTTACTACCTTATGATTTCTTAGGTCAATAGCCGGTATTACCAACATTTGTTACCTCTTGGCACCAGGAAATTTTTGTAAAAGAAGTTCAATTCCATTTTCAGCCAGTTCCTTAGCGGTAAGCCATTTGATTTTTTTGTAGATTTTAAGGTTTAATAGGTTTTCACTTAAAGGTTTCTGGGTCTCGTCAAACATTTCTGCCCAGACAATTTTTCCTGAAGAACCATCATAAAGTACCAAGACAAAGGCCACACTTGCTGGCTCGTTTACAGAAAAACCACTCCCTTGTCTTTCCTGGTAGCGATAAATCCTTCCGTAAAGGATAGCATCTACCCCGGTTTTAGAGGCTAACCTTTTAATAAATTCAGGAAAACTTTGGCTTTCGGCAAGTGTTTCTAAAATCAGAGTTTCAGCCTCTTGAGGAACAAGAAATTTAAACTGATAAGGAAGGTTGGCAGTTAGTAAGCGTTCTTTTAATACTTGGCTAAGGGTTTCTGAGGCTGACATCTTGATGGGACCTGAAATAAATCCTTTAAAAGGTACTATAAAAATTTCTCGTTGCTCTGGATTATAATATTCGAAGGGAAGAACTAAAATAGTCTTAAAAGAGGTAGTCTTAGGTTTGGTTTGAGGAGGTGTAGTTGCACAGCCTCCAAACAATAAAACCAAGCATATCCCAAGGCAAAAAAGAAAATTTCTCATAAAAACCCTCGTGGTTAATTTTATTATTATCATGTATTATAACATACTAAACAGGTTTATCCACTAAAACGAAAAAACAAAAGAGTAGTAAACCTGAACACACCAACCATGATTAGATTGATTTAGAAAGTTTCGTCTTATGGTATTAAAAAATTAAAACTTCAAGTTGACGAAAAGAAGTTTTATTAATATATTTGCATTATATTTTCAAAAAAATTAAAGGTTTAGGAGATATGCTACAAAATTTAGAAAGTTTTGTCCAACGGATCTTTAAGTTAAAACAAAGAAATACCGACGTAAAAACAGAGTTTATAGCAGGTTTTACCACGTTCATGACGATGGCTTATGTGCTTGCGGTAGTACCTTCTATCCTTTCTAAGACGGGAATGCCAAAAGAACCTCTTTTTACCTCTGTAGTTTTGATGTGTATGTTTTCTACTTTTTTGATGGGAGTTTATGCTAATTTACCTTTTGCTTTAGCCCCTGGGATAGGGTTATGTGCCTTTTTTACTTATACCGTGGTTTTAGGGATGGGATACTCTTGGCAAACAGCTCTTACCGCTGTTTTTTTAGAGGGCATAATTTTTATCTTCCTTACGATCACTAACTTCAGGACTGCTATCGCTAAAGCTATCCCTGAGAATTTGAAAAGAGCAATTTCTGTAGGCATAGGACTTTTTATAGCCTTTATAGGGCTTCAAAATGCTCATATTGTGGTTAAAAACCCTAATGTTCTTGTTCAACTTGGAGACTTAACCAACCCTGAAGCCTTTTTAGGGCTTTTAGGAATAATCATTACAGGGGCTTTACTTTTCTTTAAGATAAAAGGGGCTTTGCTTTTGGGTATTCTTATTACCGCAGTCTTGGGTATCCCTTTGGGAGTAACTCGATTAGAGGATTTTCAATTTTTGTCTTTACCCTTTTCTTTGTCTCCGGTTTTTTTTAAGTTTGATTTTAATAACATTTGGTCAGGGGATTTTTTAATCGTCATCCTTACCTTTCTTTCTATAGATCTTTTTGATACCATCGGCACACTTATAGGAGTTTCTACTAAAGCAAGACTTGAAGAAAGATTTGAAGAAAGTATAAGCTTTAAACGAGGACTTTTGGTAGATGCTATAAGCACAACCTTAGGGGCTATTTTAGGGGTTTCGACAGTTACTGCTTACATAGAAAGTGCTTCAGGAGTTACAGAAGGTGGAAGGACAGGACTTACTTCTGTTTTCACTGCTTTCTTTTTCTCTTTAGCTTTGTTTTTTTCTTCTCTTTTTTTATTAATTCCTCTTGCTGCTATAACTCCTGCTTTGGTGTTGGTAGGGCTTTTTATGTTAACCGCCATCAAGGAAATAGATTTTGAAGATTACACCGAAGGATTGCCTGCCTTTTTAACCATCATGTTCATGCCTTTAACTTTTAGCATAGTAAACGGCATAATCATCGGAGTATTAAGCTATGTCTTTTTGAAGCTTTTATCTGGTAAAAGAAGAGAAGTTCCTATCCCTACCTTTTTGATAGCCTTGTTTTTTATAGTTAAACTAATAATAGGTTTTTAGGTTTATGATAACTTCGGTTTACAACGTGATAGATGGGATTATAATTTAAATATTAGGTCGATCCTATGGATCCTTTAAGTTTGCTTGAAAAATACGGCAGAGATAACCCTGAGTTTTTAAATCTTATCGTTAAACACTCTCAGGCAGTTGCTAAAAAGGCTCTGGAAATAGCCAAAAAATTTCCCCAAGTAAACTTAGATTTTGTTTATAGAGGAGCAATGTTGCATGATATAGGCTGTTTTTTTACTTATTTCCCTAAGTTTAATGAAAAAGCTACAGAGCCTTATATTAAGCATGGAGTGATAGGTAGGGATATTCTTGAGAAAGAGGGATATTTAGACCTTGCTTTGGTTTGTGAAAGACATATAGGGGTGGGTATTACCAAGCAAGAGATCATAGAAAAAAAACTTCCTCTTCCCCCGAGAGATATGGTACCGCAAGCCTTAGAAGAAAAAATCGTAGCCTTTGCAGACAAATTTTTTTCTAAAATTCCTGAAAGGGTGGATAAAGAAAAGTCGGTAGAGGAGATTAAAAGTGAACTTAGGAAGTACGGAGAAGAGAAGGTTCGTATCTTTGAAACTTGGTATAAAGAATTTTTTAACAGGGAGGGGAGTTTATGAGTAAGTTGGCTATCATTGGAGCAGGTGCAGTTGGGACAAGTTGTGCCCATTGGGCGATGGTTAAAAATACTGCCCGTGAGATTGTACTTATCGATATAATCCCAGACCTTGCTAAAGGTAAAGCTTTAGATTTGGTGCAAAGTTCTCCCCTTTTTGGATTTTCAGGAAAAATATGGGGTACAGAGGATTTTTCAGCCCTTGAAGGGGCAGACGTAGTGGTGATAACTGCTGGTAAGCCAAGACAACCAGGGATGTCAAGGGAAGATCTGATAAGCATTAACGAAAAAATAGTAAGTTCTTGCGCAGAAAATGTTAAAAAATATGCTCCTCAAAGCATAGTAATCGTAGTTTCTAATCCTCTTGATGCGATGGTTTATGTAGCTTTTAAAGTAACTGGGTTCCCTAAGGAGAGGGTTATCGGAATGGCAGGAGTGCTTGATTCAGCTCGTTATCGTTATTTTTTAGCAGAGGCTTTAGGGGTAAGTCCTAAGGACGTTCAAGCCCTGGTGATGGGAATTCATGGAGATCTGATGCTTCCTTTGGTGAGATTGGCCAATGTGTCTGGGATTCCTGTTACCGAACTTCTTCCTAAGGAAAAAATAGAAGAGATAGTTTATAGGACTAAGTTTGGTGGAGGAGAAATTGTTTCTTACCTTAAAACAGGTAGTGCTTTCACCACACCAGGCCTTTCTGTGATAGAAATGGTTGAAAGTATTTTAAAAGATGAAAAACGGGTGTTAACCTGCTCTGTTTACTTAGAAGGGGAATATGGAATCGAAGGGGTTTTTTTGGGAGTACCTGTGGTTTTAGGAAGAAAAGGGGTAGAAAGGGTGATAGAATTCAAACTCTTGCCTGAAGAACAAGAGGCTTTAAAAAGGTGTGCCGAACACTGTAAAGAACTGCTTTCGTATTTGTCTATTAAGTAAAGGAGGTGCAATGCTAGGTGGTAAGCATCTTTTCCAAATCATCTTTATAGCTGTTTGTACTATTTTGGGTGGTGGCATTTTGTTTTATTTTTATCCTGAAAAAGGCTACGTTTTTCCGTTATTAGGTGGGGCTGCAGGTTTTTTTCTTGGTGTATTGGTTATTTTTATAGAAAAAAGGATAAGAGATCTACCTTTTCTACAGTTGTTAGGGAGCTCCATTGGTTTGCTGGTAGGATTAGGGGTTGCTAAACTTTTTTCTTCTGTATTCCATCAGGTTTTAGGCAACACGGTTTGGGAGATTTTTCTTTATATCATGAGTATGTTAGGATTAGGATATTTAGGTCTTGTTCTTGGAGGTAAAAAATTTCAAGAATTAAAAGTTTCTGACATGATAGAAAAGATTTTAGAAAAGATAGTTACTAAAGCTCTTACTCCAATTTCCACCGTTTCTAAAAAATTAGCTAAAAAGGATTCTCAAAGGGATTGGCTTAAAGAAAATTTAAAGGTGCTTGACACCAGTGCTATAATAGATGGTAGAATTGTAGATGTAGCAAAAGTAGGGTGGGTTGAGGGTAAACTTATAGTACCCAAGTTTATCTTAGAGGAGATTCAATTTTTATCAGACAGCACCGATCCTATCAAAAGAGAAAGGGGACAAAGGGCTTTAGATTTACTAAACGAATTAAAAAATCTTCCTAAAGTAGACTTAGCAATCGTGGAAACTAACTATCCTAAAATGTCTACCGATGAAAAACTTATCAAGTTTTGTAAAGAAACAGGGGCTAAACTAATTACCACAGATTATAACTTAAATAAAATCTGTCAGTTAGAAAAGATAGAGGTACTTAACATAAACGACCTATTCTTGGCCTTAAGACTTCCGGTACATCCAGGTGATGTACTTAAAATTTATATACTAAAAGAAGGTAAAGAAAAAGGACAGGGAGTAGGTTATCTTGAAGACGGAAGCATGGTGGTAGTAGAAAATGGAAGGGCTCTTATAGGAAAAGAGGTAGAGGTGGTGGTAACCAACCTTTTACATTCTTCAAGCGGAAGGATAATTTTTACTCAGATAAAAAAACATGCCTAAAATTTCGATTTTACCAGAAGAGATAAGAGGAAAAATAGCCGCGGGAGAGGTGGTAGAAAGACCTGCTTCCGTGGTAAAAGAATTGGTAGAAAACTCTTTTGATGCTCAAGCTTCTTATATCAGGGTGATACTAAAGGAAGGAGGGTTAAAAGAGATTTCTGTTTATGACGACGGAGAAGGGATGGATTTAGAAGATCTAAAGCTTTGTTATCACCATTTTGCTACCAGTAAGATAAAAAATCTTGCTGATGTTTTTAAGATAGTTACCTATGGATTTAGGGGCGAAGCTCTTGCCAGTATTGCCCAAGTTTCAAGGATGTCTATAGCAAGCCGAAGAGAGGGACAAGATATAGCCTATCAGATAGAGGTTGAAGGAGGTCGAGAGTTAAACATAAAGCCTGTTAACCTTAAAAAAGGGACTTTGGTAGTGGTAAGAGATCTCTTTTTTAACCTACCTGCAAGAAAAGCCTTCCTTAAATCTCCTAAAACAGAAACTTTAAAAATAACCGAGGTGGTTAAGGGATTAAGTCTTTCTCATCCTGAAATCAGGTTTGAGCTTAAAGCCCAGGACGAAAAAGAAAAGATACTTTTTTCATGGGAAGGGGGGACTTTACCAAGTCTTTTACAAAAACTAACAGGAATCGATCAGAAATCTTTTAAAGAGGTTCGATTAGAAAATCCACCTTATATCATAGACTTAATCCTTACTGATACCTCTTATACCATTCCTCATACGAAATATATCTGGATATTCGTAAATCAAAGATGGATAAAAGACGAAAAAATAGTTAAGATCCTTCTTACTGCGTTAAAACCGTTTTATGGAAATCTTGGTTTTCCGGCAGGAGTTGTATTTATTAAAGCTCCCTATCATCTGATAGATGTAAACGTACATCCTGCTAAATGGGAGGTAAGGTTTAGAGATGAAAAAGCTTTACATCGTTTATTTAATTCGGCTATAGAAAAGATTTTTGCTGAGAAAAAATTTTATTACCCACAACCTTTCTCAGAGGAAAGCTTAAAGACTAAAGAAGACATTTTGGACTATAAAAAGGATTGGCAACCTTTGGTTTCTTCAAGAAAAGGATCTTTTTCCGCCTCTGAGTTTCAACTATCAACGTTTAAAACCAGGGATTTTAAATACTTAGGAAGTTTTTTGCAAACCTATCTGTTGGTAGAAAGAGGAGATAAACTTTACTTGATAGACCAGCATGCCCTTTCAGAACGCTTGATGTTTGAAGAATTAAAGAGGCGATATAAGAAGGGAGCTTGTCAAGAATGTCTGTTTCCTTTATCTTTAAGGTTGACCCAAGAGGGATTAGTTAATTTTAAGAATAAAAAGGAAGCTTTAGAAGAGATGGGGTTTGGTTTTGAAGTGCCTGAGGATAAAGTTTTTTTAACTAAAGTCCCTGCAGGTTTTGATGAGGAAGTGAGAGAGGTGTTAGAAGACCTTTTAGAAAATGATTTTGGGGATCCTAAGGTTTTATTGGATGAGGTTTTGGCAGGTTATGCTTGCAGGCTTGCTAAGAAAAAAGGAGACTTTCTGCATGAAGCTGAGGTGTATCAGTTATTAGAGAAGTTTTTTGAAGACAAACTTCAAACCTGTCCTCATGGGCGTCCTCTTTATTGGATGATCGAAGCCTCTGAAATAGAAAAAAGGTTGAAGCGTAAGCTATGAAGATACAGGGATTGGTGGTCTTAGGACCCACTGGAGTAGGGAAGTCTGAGGTAGGATTGTTTTTAGCCAAACATTTAGACGGAGAAATCATAAACTTTGATTCTCTACAGTTTTATAAAGAGTTGAACATAGGTACAGCTAAACCTACAGAAAAAGAAAAAAAAGAGGTCCCTCATCATCTTTATGATGTTTTAGACTTAGAAGAAGAGTTTAACGCCGCAAGGTTTGTAGAGTTAGCTGATAAAGTTATAGCTGAGATACTGACCAGGAGGAAACTCCCTATCTTAGTTGGTGGTACAGGACTTTATCTTAGGGCGTTAGAGTATGGCCTTTTTCCAGTAGAAATACCTGAGGACATCAGAAAAGAAGTCCAAAAAAAGGCAGAACAAAATTTAGAGGAATTATATGAAGAGCTTAAGAAGGTTGACCCTGAATATGCCCACAAAATTTCGCGTAGAGATAAAGTGAGGATTACCAGGGCTATGGAGGTCTTTTATACCACCGGAAAGCCTTTTTCTTCTTTTCATAAGGAAAATCCTTTTTTTCATAAAAAGCGGTATAATTTTCTCAAAATAGGTTTGCTTTTACCCAGAAAAGAGCTTTATCAACGGATAAATCAACGAGTTCTCAAGATGATTGAGGCAGGGTGGATAGAGGAGGTTAAAAGGCTTTTGGAAAGAGGTTTTGGTCCTTACTTGAAGGTGTTTAAAGCGATAGGTTATGGATACTTGATAAAATATTTAGAGGGAGAGATTAGCTTAGATGAAGCAATAACCCTTATTCAAAGAGATACAAGACGTTATGCCAAAAGACAGATTACCTGGTTTAAAAAAGAACCGGATGTAGTTTGGTTTTCGCCCGAAGAGAAAGAAAAAATCTTAAACTCGGTAAAAGAGAGGTTATCATGGAAAGCATGACAGGTTTTGGTAAGGCCAGTTTTCAGATAGATAGTTTTAAGGTTACGGTGTATATAAAAAGTGTAAATTCGAAATATTTAGACCTTTCTTTAAAATTACCAAAAAGGTATACTTTTTTAGAAGAAAAGATAAGAAAACTAATAATAGAGCAAGTTTCTCGTGGGAAAGTGGAAGTTCAGATAAAGCATACAGGAATTCCTTCTGATGGAAGAGAAGTCTTTTTAGACCTTCAGACAGCTTTAAACCTTAAACAGGCCTTGGAAAGATTAAAAGAAACCTTAGATTTTGAAGAGGGATTAACCCTTTCTGATTTTTTGAGGTTTAGAGAATATCTTATGTTAGAGGATAAAGAAGAGGAGGTTGATAAACTTTGGGAAGAGGTTTACCCACCTTTAAAGGAAGCTTTAGAACAACTTAAGGCCTCAAGGCTAAAAGAGGGGACGTATTTAAAGGAGGTGTTAAAAAAACACTTAGAAGACCTAAAGAAACAGATAACTGAAATCGAAACCTTAAAACCTCAGGTAGTCCAAGAGAACACCGAAAAATTAAGACTTAGGCTTCAGAAACTTGCAGAAGAGATAGAAGTTAGAGATTTAGACGAAAACAGATTTTATCAGGAACTGGTATATCTTCTTGATAAGATAGATTTTACCGAAGAACTAAACAGACTAAAGGTTCATCTTAAACATTTTGAAGAGACCTTAGAAGAGGATTTCCCAGGGAAAAAGCTTGACTTTTTATGTCAGGAAATGTTTAGAGAGATTAATACTTTGTCTAACAAAGCACAGTCCTCTGCCATTTCTTTGGTGGCGGTAAGGATAAAAGATTTGATAGAAAAACTGAGAGAACAGGTTCAAAACATAGCTTAATTTTTAGGAGGGAGAAATTGTTATCCAAGCTTAAACTTTATTCAGACCTTTTAAAGTTTGAACACACGGTTTTTGCCCTTCCTTTTGGCCTGGCAAGTGTATTTTTACTCTATCAAGAAGTTCCTTCTTGGAAAAAAATCATCGCTATTTTGATAGCTATGATCTCAGCCAGAACCTTAGGGATGGCTTTAAACAGGTTAGTTGATAAACCCTTTGATGAAAAAAATCCGAGAACCAAGATCTGGCCTCATGCAAGCGGCTTGGTAAAAGATTGGGAAATAAAACTTCTTATTTCTATTAGTGGGTTGGTTTTTATGATAAGTTGTTATTTTATCAATCTGTTAGCTTTAGCCTTAAGCCCAGTTGTGATTTTTTTCTTATGGTTTTACCCTTATGCTAAAAGGATAACCTATTTTCCTCATTTAGTCCTTGGGGTAGTTTATTTTCTTATTCCAATAGCCGTAGATATAGCCTTAAACGAAAGGGTCAGTTTGATTGCCTTTTTGTTAGGTTTGGCTATGGGGTCCTGGGTTTCTGGTTTTGATGTGCTTTATAGCCTGCAGGATTATGAGTTTGATAAAAATGTAGGGCTTAAGTCTATTCCTGTTAGATTTGGGATAGCCAAGGCTCTTAAAATAGCCAGACTTCTTCATGGGCTCACCTTTTTTTCGTTAGTTTTAGCAGGAGTAGTTTATCCTAAGACTACCTGGGTTTATTATTTAGGCCTCTCTTTGATCACCCTTTTTTTGGTCTTTGAGCATCGCTTGATAACCGAAAAGGATCTTTCCAAGATAAACAAGGCTTTTTTTACGGTAAATGGTTTTATCAGTTTTGTTTTTTTGTTAGTGGTTGTTCTAAACGAGTTGTACTATACTTTTGGACTAAAAGGATAGATGAAGGTATTAGCTTTTATCAACCAAAAAGGTGGGGTGGGGAAAACTACGGTATGTGTTAACCTTGCCCGGGCTCTAACCTTGGAAGGTTTTAAGGTTTTAGTGATAGATTTTGACCCTCAGGCCAACGCCTCAAGTGGTTTAGGAGTTAGGGTCAAAAAACAACAAAGCATCTATCAGGCAATCATAGAAGAAAAAGTAGAGCCTTTTATCAAACAGCCGTTTTCAGGTCTCTATCTTTTGCCTTCTTCGATAGACCTTGTAGGGCTTGAGATAGAGCTGGTAGATTATCCTCAAAGAGAATATGTGCTTAGAAACCTTATTGAAAAAGGGACTTATTTGCAACAACCGATAAAAGAGTTTTTCGATTTTATTTTTATCGATTCACCCCCTTCTCTTGGTTTGATAACCGTTAACATCCTAACAGCTTCTCAGGGAGTAGTTATTCCTCTTCAGTGCGAATATTATGCCTTAGAAGGGCTATCTTTATTGGTAAGAACCATAAAGGGAATTAAAAAAAGTTTAAACCCTGAATTGATGCTCTTTGGGTTGGTTTTAACGATGTATGACGGAAGAAATCGTCTTTCTCATGAAGTAGCTGAGGAAGCAGAAAAACATTTTAAATGGATTATTTTTAAGACTCGCATCCCAAGAAGTGTAAAGGTTAGTGAAGCACAGAGTTTTGGAAAACCTGTTATTGATTATGATAGACAAAACAGGGTTTCACTTGCGTTTAAAGAGTTATCCTTAGAGTTTCTTGATAGAATAAGGGAGAGACAAACTTTGGGATAAGATGTAAGTAATGGTAGTACAACTTTCTTGCTATTGAAGATTTACGAGAATGTGAAATAATATAAGAACTAAAAGTTAACAAGGTTTTAACATGTCAAAGATAAACTTAAGCGAGACTGCCAGAAATTTAGCTCAACCAATATTGCTTCCTTTGGTAAAAGTACTCTCTGGTCTTAACGTCCACCCCAATGCTATCACCATCCTTTGTTTTTTGGGGTTTGTTTTAAGTTCCTTTTTTATAGCCTATGGAGAGTTTGTGGTAGCTGGTATTCTGCTACTTCTTTTTGCTCCTCTTGATGCCTTAGATGGTGCTTTAGCCAGGTTTACCAACAAAGTCTCACCTTTTGGGGCTTTTTTAGACTCAACTTTAGATCGTTATGGAGAAATATTTATATTTCTTGGTTTTTGTTATTACTTTATTGCCTATAATCAACCTTATCAGGCTCTTTTGAGTTTTTTAGGGATTACAGGGTCTTTGATGGTAAGCTATGCCCGAGCAAGGGCAGAAGGGGTAGGGTTTGAATGTAAAATCGGAATGTTTACCAGGTTTGAAAGGATCACCTTTTTGATTATAGCCCTTATTTTTGATCTAATTACGTTGTTTTTGGTGGTAATTTCAGTTTTTACACATTTAACTGCCATACAAAGGATTTTGTATGTATACAAAAATCAAAAAAGGAGTTAAAAGATGTGTTTGGCCTATCCTTATAAAATAGTAGAAGTAAAAGACGAATGGACGGCTATTGCTGAAGTTCAAGGAGTAAAAACTGAAGTAGCCCTTCATCTTCTTCCTGAAAAGGTAAAAGAAGGGGATTGGGTGTTGGTGCATGTAGGTTTTGCCATTAAAAAACTTAGTGAAGAAGAAGCTCAAGAAAGTTTGAGGTACTGGGATGAAATACTCAGGCTCACTCAACCAAACGTGGAATAGCTTTAAAGACCCTCAAAGGGTAAAAGTTTTAGCGGACCTCATTAAAAGAGAGGTAGAGAGTTTAGGTAACCCCGTAAACATTATGGAGTTCTGCGGGGGGCATACCCATGTTATCTTGAAAAACGGCTTAGATGAGCTCCTTAAAGGTTATATCAATTTTTTACATGGCCCAGGCTGTCCGGTATGTGTAACTGCTTTAGAAAGAGTAGATTTAGCCATTGAACTTGCCAAATTACCTGATGTTATCCTCTGTACCTATGGAGACTTGATGAGAGTTCCTGGTTCTAACAAGATTAGTCTTTTAACCTTAAGGGCTGAAGGCTATGAGGTGCGCCCCCTTTCTTCGTGTTTGGAAGCCATAAAAATAGCCCAGGAGTTTTCTAATAAAAAAGTAGTGTTTTTTGCCATAGGGTTTGAAACCACCGCCCCTCACACCGCAGTTCTTATCAAACAAGCCCATCAATTAGGTATTTCAAACCTTTGGGTAGTATCAAATCATATTTTAGCCTTAGAAGTCCTTGACTACCTCTTAAAAAGTGAAGAAAAACCTTTTATAGAGGCTTTTATAGGTCCAGGACATGTAAGTACCATTACCGGAGTTCAGGTCTATCAACCGATAGTGGAAAAATATGGCACCCCAATCGTGGTTTCAGGTTTTGAGCCTTTAGACCTGTTGCAGGCGGTTTATCTGATAGTTAAACAAAAGAAAGAGGGAAGATGTGAGGTAGAAATTCAGTATACCCGTACGGTGGATAAACAGGGCAACTTAAAAGCACAAGAACTTCTAAAAGAGGTTTTTGTGATAAGGGATTCTTTCCCTTGGAGAGGTTTAGGTGAGATACCAAACAGCGCTTATGCCATAGCACCTAAGTATGAATCCTTAGACGGAGAAAAGTTTTTTAATCTATCTCTTCCTTCTTCTAAAGAACATCCTCAGTGCTTGTGTGGAAGGGTTATAAAAGGGCTTAACAAGCCTATTGACTGTAAACTTTTTGGTAAAGCCTGCACCCCTCAAAATCCTGTAGGTCCTTGTATGGTCTCTTCTGAAGGGGCCTGTTTAGCCTATTTTAAATACAGAAAAACAGTTTAGTTAAAACTCAAAAATATTGTAAAAATCCCTTTTTATAATCCAAGAAATAAAAAAGGGAGCCTTTAAAGGCTCCCTTTTTTATTGGTTAAAATTTGAAAACTTAGAGTACTTTTACTCTTTTGATTTCCTTACCTTTGGCATCTAATAGATGGACAGCACAGGCTATGCATGGGTCAAAGGAATGGATGGTTCTTAACACCTCAAGTGGTTTTTCAGGGTCAACCACGGGGTTATTGATCAAGCTCTCTTCATAAGGACCACGTTTTCCTTTTTCACATCTTGGGCTCATGTTCCAGGTAGATGGAACAACTGCTTGATAGTTTTTGATTTTACCTTTTTCTATAACCACCCAGTGAGAAAGCGTTCCTCTTGGGGCTTCATGAAAACCAACACCCTTAATCTCTTTGGCAGGAAATTCAACTTTATTCCAGATAGCATAGTCACCTTTAGCGATGTTTTTCTCAAGAAGGTTTAGATGTTTGAGGGCAAGGTCAGCAAGCATGGCTGCTCTGATGGCTCTGGCTAAATGTCTTCCCATCGTGGAGTGAAGGTCATCCACCGTCAAGTTGACACCTAAAGCTTTAGCTTTTTCTACCGCATAGTTGACCCACTTCATCGTTAATTCATGTTTGGCAGCGATACCCACCAATACTTGAGCCAATGGTCCAACCTGCATAGGTTCACCCTTAAAACGAGGAGCCTTAGACCAACTGTATTTTCCGTTAGGATTGAAGTCAGTATAATTAGGAACGGTTTCGCCCTGCCAGGGATGTTTTGGTCCAGTATCTTTGTACCAGGAATGAGCTACACTTTCGGTAACGTTGTCTCTAAAATAAGGATCGTTAAAGCTTTTGATCGGGGTATAAGTAGACAAGTCTCCGTTAAAGATGGTTCCACCAGGGAGGTCAAATACTGTTCCTTTGGTGTCAAGAGGAAGGTCTGGGACTGCTAAGTAGTTAGCAACTCCTCTTCCGATTTTAAACCAGTCTTTGTATAGACATCCTACAGCAATCACGTCGTTAAGATAAACCTCTTGGATAAAATGTTTTACTTTCATGAGTAATTCACGGGCATAATCTAACCTTTCTGCGTTAAGGGTAGCTAAGTTGTCAGGATTGATGGCTAAAGCTACTCCACCTACTACCAACGTTTGGATATGAGGGGTTTTACCTCCAAAGATAGCAACCACTTTGTTAGCGTCAAACTGATAGTCTAAGGCAGTTAAGTAATGAGCTACAGCAAGTAAGTTTACTTCAGGAGGAAGTTTCATCTGTGGATGTCCCCAGTATCCATTGGTAAAAGGTCCAATCTGTCCCTTTTCTACAAACTTTTGAAGGGTTTCTTTTACCTTTTTAAAATAAGTAACAGAGTTTCCTTCCCAATGAGACAGGCTCTGAGCAAGCTCAGCAGTTTTTTTGGGATCTGCCTGTAAAGCAGATACTATATCTACCCAGTCAAGGGCTGATAGATGGTAAAAATGGACCATGTGGTCATGCAAAGCATGGGCACAAAGGATGATGTTTCTTACATACTGAGCATTTAAAGGAATTTCCATTCCTAAGGCGTTTTCTACTGACCTAACAGAGGCCATAGCATGAACGGTTGTACACACACCACAGAACCTCTGAGTAAAGGCCCAGGCGTCCCTTGGGTCTCTTCCTTTGAGGATGATTTCAATACCTCTCCACATCTGCCCAGAAGACCAAGCATTTACTACCTTGCCTCCATCCACCTCTACATCTATTCTTAAATGTCCCTCTATCCTGGTTATGGGGTCTATGGTAATCCTTTTAGCCATAAGTTAACCTCCTTTGTAATCTTTTTTTAGATGTTAGTATTTTTTTATTCCATAATAGGTTTGTAGAAGGGGGACATTTCATCCCAAAAGTCTGGTTCAACACATCCCATACATCCGTGACCAGCTCCTACCGGCCAGGCACCTACATCACAGAATTTGATCACACCACAGTTAGCATAGGTAATAGGCCCTCTGCATCCTACTTTGTAGAGACAATAACCCTGTTTGTGTCCTTCGTCACCAAAGGCTTCAGCAAAACGACCTTCATCAAAGTGGGGCCTTCTTTCGCAGTGGTCATGGATAAGCCTACCATAAGCAAACTTTGGCCTTCTAAGTTTATCTAATTCAGGAAGTTTGCCAAAGGTAAGGATATAACTGATGGTAGCAAAGAAGTTGTAGGGGTTAGGAGGACAACCAGGGATGTTGATTACCTTTTCACTTCCGATAACCTGAGGCACACCTACCGCACCTGTAGGATTGGGTTTAGCTGCTTGTACTCCTCCAAAGGCAGCACAGGTACCCATGTTGATAACCAGCTTAGCATCCTTTGCCACTTCTTTTAAAATCTCTATAACAGGTCTACCACCAACCTTACAGTAAATACCACCATCTTTGGTAGAAACAGCTCCTTCTACCACACAGATGTATTCTCCTTTATAGGTTTTGATGGTTTCATGAAGCACCTCTTCTGCCTGCTTACCAGCAGCTGGCATCAAGGTTTCATGATACTCAAGGTTAACCATTTCAAGCAAAAACCTTCCTAAAGGTGGATGTGAAGACCTGAGAAGTGATTCGGTACATCCGGTACACTCCATAAAGTGCAACCATACTACCGTAGGTTTAGGACCCTTTTTCAGGGCTGCTTCTACTTTTTCTACCATAGAAACAGGAAGCCCCATCGTAGCGGTAACTACTGTACATATCTTTAAAAAATCCCTTCTACTAAGGTCTTTGAGGTTAAACATACGCATACCTCCTGTTTGTATTATCTTTAATTAAAAAAGATTACAGTTTTTTGCGAAAAAAGTCAACTTTAGTTTTTCAGATTTTTTTTTATAATAGATTAAATAATTTAAATTTGACAAAAATTTTTTGATAAAATTCTTTTGATTTCTTGCTTTTTTGACGTTTTTAGGAAATGCCTACTAAAGAAAGATAGGTAAGATAAAACCTTTCAAACCATTCTAAGTAGGCTCTTTTTTTATTTTTAGTAAACTTAGTGTACCATTTAGAAAGGCTTAACTCTTCTGCTAAGGTACAGAATATATCTGTGGCTTTTTCACTTTCTAACGGTTGAGGTAAAGCTTTAGCCTTAAGACTATAGATTCCTATGTTTCGATAAACCTCTTTCATCTTTTCTTCATATTCAGATATTCCTAATTGTTGGTAAAGAGATGGAATGAGGTTTTCGGCCCAACCTCTGTGGAAACGGCAAAAAGCTGCGTTGGAAAGGCCAATTTCTTTGATGGCTCTTTGATAGACCTGTTTAGCAAACTCTTCAGGAGAAGTAAAGGCTAAACAGTAATCTGTCCAGTACTTACCTGTTATAAAAATAGGAATAAGGAATCCTTTGGTCCAATAAAAATTAGGGGTCATATAACCATCTTCTCCATAAGGTTGATAAAGGGCTAAATCCCTAAAAGAAAGACCTACTGAGGTAATTCTGTCTTCATAGAGATTTTCTAAGTAGTTAATCGCCTGTCTTAGACCTTTTTCTGCGATAAGCGATAAGATTTTGTTTTTCTTACTAACTAATCCTTCTATAATCTCGATAGCTAATTTCCCGTTAACTTCCCAGGCCTTAGGATTTAGTTTAAAGGGATCCAAACAAGGAGGCTCTGAAATTCCTACTTCTTCGCAGGTTAGAAGTTCTTTTTGTATAGCCTCAAGTAAAAACATCACCACATGTCCTGCTTCTATAGCATCAAGCCCTTTTTGGTCTATCAGGTCTACGATTTTTGAAGCTAAATCTAAGTTAAAAACTCCTATTAAAGGCCCAATCCCTTGAAAAGGTTCGTAGTCTACCTTTTTCCCTTTCCATACCTTTTTACAAGCTACCGGACAGGGTTCTCCACAGGTTTTCCAGGTTTTAGCTTGTTCAAAGGTAAGCTCTTTAAAGGGTTTCCAATAATAAGAAAGGATAAGGTCAGCTAATTTTTTTCGAAACTCTCTTTTAAGGTATATACTGTTAAAGCAAAAGGTAGGCAACCATTCTTTGTAATAAGGATAGTTAGACCCAAAGGTGCCTCCTGCTCCTATTTTAGGGTCAAATCTATACTTTAAGGTAGCTGAGTTTACTGCTGAAGTATAATCTCTGGAGGTAACTTCTTGAAAAAACTTGGCAAATCTTTTAACATCTGAGAAAACCTCAGGAACCTGGGGACTGGCCTCTCCACCTACCACCAGCCCAACCACCCCATGGGCTTGAGCTAAAACTGACCCTGGACCTGCCCTTCCTGCAAAGTCTTCGCTTCCTTGGATAAGATCTTTTTTCTCAGGGTTTACGTCTATCGATACCAAAGCCCCAAGTTTAGTAGAAAAAGCTCCTTCCCCAACTACTACAGCCCTTGCTCTATTTTTAACGAAAAATTCTGAGTAATTGTCTAAAAGATATTTGGTGAGGGCATAAGTTCCTTTATATCCATGATAGTTGTCATAAATTTCTTCAAGTTTTTCTTTTTCTATTGTTTCAAACCTTAGGTTTATCCCTTCAGTACGTCCCTCTACAAAAATAACGACAGGTTCAGGACTTTTACCAAAAATGGCAAATCCATTAACTCCAGACCTTATGAACTTATAGCCCACCCCTCCTATTTCTGATACATGTAATCCAAGACTTTCTGGACTCCTAAATACCGCTACCAACCTGTGGGTACCAAAAATTTTCCCTCCAGCAAAAGGTCCAGTCCCTAAAAAAAGTACGTTGGCTCCAGAAAAAACCTCTTCCTTAAAGCTTTCTACTTCTTCTAAGTGTATTCGTATTCCTATATCTACAGGACCTAAATAAGGTGGGATCGGATAATTTTTGATTTCCCAAGTTTTTTGGTTTACATCTATCCACAAGACTTTATATTCAAGCATTTTAAAACCCTCTAACCGGTTGATGTAAAACGAACTTGTATAGATAAAACCTAAAAGATCACAATACGGTTTTTACCTTTGATTTTACCCTGATATAAAGCTTTATCAAGTCTGTTTAAAAAGATATCTAAGGTATCCTCGTCTTTCCAAGAAGTAACCCCAAAGGAAGCGGTAATCTTAAGTTTTTTTTCACCAAAGTTATGTTTTTCGATTAACTTTCTTAGATGATCAGCTAATATTTTTGCTTTTTCTAAAGGAGTCTCTGGACAAACAAGGATAAACTCTTCACCTCCCCATCTACCAAGGATATCTTGATTTCTTACTCTTTGCTTAATGATTTTAGTCAATTCTTTTAAAACTTTATCTCCTTCTGCGTGTCCGTAGGTGTCATTTATCTTCTTGAAATCGTCAACATCTATAAGGATTGCAGAAAATTCGTAATCCTTTTGAGTTTGTTTTTTTAAAATTTCTTGTTTGATCTTGTGAATTATATATCTTCTGTTGTAAACTTTAGTAAGAGGGTCTATGATAGAAAGATTAACAGCCCAAGCCCAGAAAAAGATTAAAAATCCATTCAAGATAAACAGAAGTACCAAGCCTATATAAGGAATAATTATATTTTGATAGAATTTTTGTTGAATAGGGGTAAACTTTTTAAGTGAGATACCGGTATAGAGAATCCCGATAATTTTACCAGAGGGATCTTTTATAGGTTTGTAGGCAGTGATGTATTTTTCTCCTAATATGTCTGCGATACCATAATACTCTTTTCCCTGTTGTAAAACCCTTTGTGCAACAGGAGGACTTACCTTAGTTCCTATGATACGGGCACCTAATTCATTTCTTATGGTAGTGGTGACCCTTGTATCGTTTAGAAACACAGTAGCGGTGTTTCCTGTTGCTTTTTCAAAAAAGTCTACTATCTCAAAGTTGTCGTTGATCAAAACCTTCCCTTTATACAACCTACCATCTAATACCTGCCATTCCCCAGGATATTTTAGGTTTAATAAAACTTCAAACATGTTTAGGTCTTTCTTTACATGCAAGGTAGCTACTTCTAAAACCTGATGGTAGGTGCAACGAGCTGAAATCCAACCTACTAAAAGAGCTAAAAATATGGATAATCCTGTGAAAAATAAAATTAACTTAGCTCTGGAATTTAAAAACATTTGAGTAATATATCCAGCCAGACGATATTTCATAAACAAATAACAACAGAAATAAAACTATAGTTTTTATTGAAAATTATGGTATAATTTTTATTAAAACTTGTCAAGCTCGAATTTATAAAAAATTTAATCAGAATTGTGAAAATTGGCCTATAAACGAATTTTCTTCAGTTATTTTTTCTTTTTTATTTTTTCAATTTTTCTGTTGATCTCTATCTATTCTTATAATCCTTATGACCCAGGTATAGGTGTTTCTGGAGCACCTGAGGTTACCAATTTCGGTGGCCTTTTAGGGGCGTATATAGCTTCTCTTTTTTATTTTATCTTTGGTATCGTAAGTTTGCTAATTCCTATTCTTTTTATTTTAAGTTTTTTCTTAAATTTGATGGGGGTTTCTATCAAAAGGTTAATGTTTAGTTTTTCTTTTCTGATTTTATCTCTTTGCATGTTAGTAGGCTATACATTAACCCTTTTAGAATCCCAAAATCTTTTACTTTTTGGACGTTTTCCTTTAAACGGAGGTTTTATAGGGGAATTAAATGGTTATTTTAGACTTTTGGTAGGAGATTTTGTTTTTTTGATGATAATGTTTGTCTTTCTTTTTGTTTCTTTTTTGGTAGGGTTAGGCTTTAATCCAAAAACTTTCAAATCTATCTTAACCAAATTTAGCTATAAAAAAGACATAAAAAAAACAGAAGAAAAACTTGAAGGAAAATTTGAAAAGATTTCCTCAACCAAGATATCTTCTCAACCGGTTGAGGAACCTCTGCCTTTTGAAATTAAACCTTTAAACTCAAAAAATAATACTAAAGAGAAGATTTCTAAAAAGAAGGTTCAAGAAGAGACACAGATAAAGGAATTCGAAAAAACCTTGCCACCACCTGTAGATTTACTTAGGGATCCTCCCCTTTCTTCTTACAGAGTAAGGCCTGAGGAGTTAAAAGAACGTGTCTTGGTGTTGATCTCAAAACTTAAAGAGTTTGGTATAGAAGGTGAGGTAGTAGGTGTTTCTCCAGGACCAGTGATTACTGTATTTGAGTTTAGACCAGCTCCCGGTATTAAAATCAGTAAAATCCAGAGCTTGGTAGATGACTTAGCCTTGGGGCTTTCTGCTAAAAGTGTAAGGATAGTTGCCCCTATCCCAGGTAAAAGTGTGATAGGTATCGAAATTTCAAACCCTAAAAGAGAGTGGGTATATCTTAAGGACATTTTACAGAGCGAAGCTTTTATCCGGTCTAAGTCTCCTCTTACCATCGCCTTAG
Source organism: Thermodesulfobacterium thermophilum DSM 1276 (assembly GCF_000421605.1). Lineage (GTDB taxonomy): Bacteria > Desulfobacterota > Thermodesulfobacteria > Thermodesulfobacteriales > Thermodesulfobacteriaceae > Thermodesulfobacterium > Thermodesulfobacterium thermophilum. The sequence continues at coordinate 21,925 of NZ_ATXI01000014.1, read as the reverse complement.
GTAAGGACATTTCAGGAGCTCCTGTGGTAGCTGACCTTAAAAAGATGCCTCATCTTTTGATAGCCGGAAGCACCGGTTCTGGAAAAAGCATCTTTTTACACAGCGTAATTTTAAGCCTTATCTATAAAGCAACCCCGGAAGAGGTAAGATTTTTGATGATTGATCCTAAAAGGATCGAACTTTCCGTTTACGATGGCATTCCTTACTTATTACACCCTGTGGTGTTAGAACCTAAGATGGCTACCAAGGCTTTAAGATGGTTGGTAGGAGAGATGGAAAGACGGTATAGCCTTTTTGAGGAGGTAGGGGCAAGAAACCTTGAGTCTTATAACGAACAGTTTGACGAAAAACTGCCTTATTTAGTGATGATTATCGACGAGTTAGCAGACCTTATGGTGGTATCTTCTAAAGAGGTAGAAACCTTACTTACCAGACTGGCTCAGATGGCAAGGGCAGCAGGAATCCATCTACTGGTAGCCACCCAAAGACCTTCGGTAGATGTGATCACCGGGTTAATCAAGGTTAACTTTCCTGCCAGGATCTCCTTTCAGGTTACCTCTAAGGTAGACTCAAGGACCATTCTTGATACCCAGGGAGCAGAAAGGCTTTTAGGGGCAGGAGATATGCTTTTTATGCCTCCTGGATCATCTTATCTACAAAGGATCCATGGCCCTTATGTCTCAGAAGAAGAGGTGAAACTTTTGGTAGATTACCTTAAATCTATCGGAGAACCTGAGTATTTAGCCAACTTAGAGGAGATAGAAGACGAAGAACCTATTTCTTTTGAAGAGGAAACCGATTACGAAGATGACAAACTGTATGAAGCTGCCTTGAAAATTGCCTATCAGTATGGTAAAATTTCTGTATCGATGCTTCAAAGGAAGCTTAGGATAGGTTACAACCGAGCTGCAAGGTTGGTAGAACGGATGGAGGAGGAAGGTATTGTTGGCCCAAGCGATGGTGTTCGTCCTCGCCCTGTTATTGGTCCTCGTAAATCCCTTTAGTCTTAAGGCCCAAACTGTAGACGAGGTTATAGACTATATCCAAGATTTTTACCAAAAAATACAGACGCTTGAAGCAGAATTTATCCAGGAAGCCTATATCTCTCAAGGACATAAGGAAGTGTCTTCAGGTAGACTCTGGATTAAAAAACCTGGCAAATTTCGTTGGGAATACTACAAGCCCCAAAAATTGTTTATCATATCTTCTGGAAAAAGTATATACTTTTACTATCCGGAAGAAAAACAAGCCTTGGTGTATCCTTCAGGTACAACCTTTGGCTCTAAATTAGCCCTGGGGTTTATGACCGGAAGAGGAAATGTGAAGACAGACCTTAAGGTTGAAAGTTTTCAGACCTTAGATAACGATTTTTGGAAGCTAAACTTTTTACCTGCTAACAACGACCAAAAGGTAAGAAGGATTTCTCTGGTGGTAAACCCTAAGTCTGGAGAGGTTAAAGAAGTTATTTTAAACATGGCTTCAGGAGAAACTTTAAGGATAATTTTTAACAACCTACAATACAATAAAGCCCTTAAAGACAGCCTTTTTCAGTTTTCACCTCCGAAAGACGTAAAAGTTATTCAAGCTCAAAGTAATTAAAAAGTCTATTTTCTTTTTAGTTTGAACCAGATATAAAGTCCCAAAATCACCCCACAAAAGATTATTATTCCTATAGAGCCGCGTTCTAAATAAGTTTTTAAAAGGGCCTCGTTTTTCCCAAAAAAATAACCACAAAACCCGAGGAAGCTACACCAAAGTAACGCACCTAAAAGGGTATAAAGAGAAAACAGAAAAAGTCCCATCCTAGCAAACCCTGCTGGGATAGAAATGACATGTCTAAGTCCTGGAAGAAGCCTTCCTATGAAGGTACTGATATGCCCGTGTTGATCCCAAAATCTTTCCATTTTTTGAAAGGAGTATTCGGTTAGGAGTATATACTTACCATATCGTCTGATAAACCTTAAAAACATCGGGCGACCAAACTTAAGGGCTAAAAAATAATTGATAAGAGCTCCAGCCCAACTCCCTAATGTACCAGAAAAGATCACACCCCAAAGAGAAAGTTTGCCCTGATAGGCAAGGTAAGCCGCAGGAGGTATGATTACTTCACTTGGGATAGGAATTAAAGTAGACTCAAGGGTCATCAAAAAAAATACACCTAAATAACTACTTTTTTCAAAAAAAAGTAAAAAATATTGCACAAAATCTTTTAAAAATTCCATAAAAGGTCCTCCTAACCTTTTTTAAAAGTATAAGTTTTAAAGAGTTAAATTAAATCATATAAAAAATTACTTAAACAAAGGGTTTAATCCGTCTTGACAAACCAAAAAAAGGATAATATATTATTACTCAATACGCCGAGGTGGCGGAATTGGTAGACGCGCTGGCTTGAGGGGCTAGTGGACGTCGGTCCGTGCGGGTTCGAGTCCCGCCCTCGGCACCATCTATGTTCTTTTCTTTTCATCTTTCTTTCCTTTTAGGATTTAAGATTTCTTGTAGAGTTTCTCCGAGTATGGTAAACGCAAGAACTGTTATCAAGATAGCCATTCCTGGATAAAAGGAAAGCCACCAGGCTACTTCTAAGGTCTCTTTGCCTTCTATCAACATATTCCCCCAGGAAGGGATGGGAGGCTGTACCCCTATACCAAGAAAGGAAAGGGCAGATTCTATCAAAATGGCTTGTCCAAGTCCTAAGGAAGCAGAGACCAAAATAGGTGGTAGGGCATTAGGTATGAGATGTTTAAATAAGATCCTTAAAGATGATGCCCCATAGGTTTTAGCTATCAACACAAAGTCTCTTTCTTTTAAGGATAAAATTTCAGCTCTTACTAAACGAGCTAATCCCATCCAGCTGGTAGCACCTATTACCACCATGATGGTAACGATAGATGGTTCTAAATAAGCTACCATAGCTAAAACCAAAAATATGGTGGGGAAACAAAGCATGATGTCAATAAACCTGCAAATAATCAGGTCAACCAACCCTCCAAAGTAGCCAGCTATAGCTCCTAAGACCACCCCTATCATCAGAGATAATCCTACTGCCACCAAGCTTACCTCAAGTGAGATCCGAGAGGCATAGATCATCCGACTCAACACGTCTCTTCCTAAAAGGTCAGTTCCTAAGGGATGGGCTAAGGAAGGTGGTTGAAGTATGTTGTCTACGTTTATTTCCAAAGGGTCATAAGGGGCTATGTAAGGAGCAAAAACAGCCAAAATAGCTAAAAATAAAATGATTATTAAAGAAGCCGTTCCTAAACGATGTTTTAACAACTCTTTTATTAAAGACATTATTAATGTTTATCTCCAAGCCTTATTCTTGGGTCTGCCAGAGCATATCCTATGTCTGCTAAAAAGTTCCCTATCAAAGTAAGCACAGCTACCAGGAAAAGGTTTGCCATAATCACGGGATAATCCCTTGCCATCACCGCTTGCCACATCAGCTGCCCTACTCCAGGTATACCAAAAATGGTTTCAAAGATAACACTCCCTCCTACCAGCCCAGGTAAAGAAAGACCTAAGATGGTAATAAGGGGTAAAAGGGCGTTTCTTAGGGCATGTTTATAGATTACTTCTTTTTCTGAAATTCCTTTAGCCCTGGCGAAAAGAATATAGTCGGCTTTTAGTACTTCTATCATAGAATTTCTTACATATCTTGAAATTCCCGCAATCCCTCCGAAGGTGGCCACAAAAAGGGGACAAATCAGGTGTTTGGCCCAGTCCCATAATTTTTCAAAGAACGTCATTTCTTCATAACCTAAAGTGGAATGTAGCCCCGAAATAGGAAGCCATTGAAGTTTTACCCCAAAAATCATCATAAGAATGATAGCCAGCCAAAAACTGGGCATAGCATAACCCACAAATACTACTATGGTTAGTATTCGATCAACCCAACTTCCAGCTTTTACAGCTCCCAAAACTCCTAAAGGTATCGAGATCATAAAGATTAAAATTAAAGAAAGAAAGTTTAAAAGTAAGGTAATCGGAAGTCTTTCCTTGATTTTATCCCATACCGGCCTTTGATCTGGGGAAAAAGAACGTCCAAAATCAAGCTTGGCAGCTTTTTTTAGCCATTCCCAGTATTGAACATAAAGTGGTTTGTCAAGACCGTACATTTTGACCAATCTTTCTCGATATTCTGGGGTAATCTTAGGGTTGAAGTCAGTAATAGGACTTAAAGGGCCTCCTGGGGCTAAATGAATGACTGAAAAACTAATGACAGTAATCCCAAAAAGGGTTATCAAAAACACCAAAAATCTCTTTAGTAAAAAAGAGATCATCTTTTGTCGCCTCTTTTTCTTTCAGCTTCAGATGGTTTTAAATACAAAGGAAGTAAATCTTCTGCAGATTTCAGTTCAAAATCGTTATTCCTTAGCTTTAAATAAACCAGTTTGGCCACATTTTCCAAGGTAAGACCTATCGTAAAAGGCCATCTTAAAAAATTAGGACCTAACCTCTCTTTCAGATAGGTTTCCCATTTTTCTAAGGTTTCACCAACAAACCAGGTAGGTTCTTTTATCAAATCAGGTATATTTCTGACTGAGACGCAAACAGGAGAAATCTTTGTTTTTAGGTTATTTTCCTCCCATCTATAGACACCTAAAAAAACTTCTTGGCTATAGGCATCTATCAGAGATACCACAGGTAAGTTTGTTGGAAAGGTTTCTACCGCAAGCACTTCAAGGCTAACAAAAGGTATCACAGGTTTAGGGAAGGCTAAGCTTAATCCCTTTAGCACCGAAAGCCCAACTCTTAGTCCAGTAAAACTGCCTGGACCAAGGTCTATGGCATAGTAGTCTATGGTCTTTAGGTCTAAACCTAAGGTTTTTTCAAAAAAAGTTAGGCATTGGAAAATAATCTGAGAATAAGACTGAGAGGACCTTAAGGTAACAGCCCCTAATATTTTATCTTTTATAAGGGCTATTCCTCCAGACTTCCCTGCTGTTTCTATAGCTAAAACTAAGGGAGTTTCCATCCGCTAAGAAGTTTAAGGATGTCGTTGTAAAACACAGCTATACTTAGAGCAAGGATGATAAAAAGTCCTATTTTAAAGATAAGCTCTTGGGTTTTTAGAGATAAAGGTTTTCTTCTGATGGCCTCTATACCAAAAATGACTAAATGGCCTCCGTCAAGCATAGGTAAAGGGAGAAGGTTTATAATCCCTAAGTTGATCGAAAGAAGTCCGGTAAAAGAAATAAGAGGATAAATCCCTAATTTGGCTGTATCTCCTGCCATTTTCCCGATGGTAATAGGACCTCCTAACATAGAAAAAGGCAATTCTCCTGTAAAGAGTTTAAAGATAGCTACAAAGGTAAGGACAGTTATGTCTACCACCTTTTCTACAGCAAGGACAAAGGATTCACCAAAACCGTGCCTTTGATGAACTACCTCTTGGGTTGACTTGACACCGATAAAGGGCACCTGGGTTTTTTTCCCAAAGATGTTGTATCCTTCTTTCATTTCAGGAACGATTTTTACCTCTAACTCTTGGGAGTTTCTCTTTATCTTAAGGGAAACTTCTTTTACCATCTCCTTGCTTTTTAGATATAGGATAAGCTGGTCGAAAGACTTGACCTTTTTGCCGTTTACTTCTATGATTTCATCTCCAGGAGCAAGTCCTGCTTTTTCAGCTGGAGAACCAGGTAAAACCTCTCCTATTTTGGTAGAAAGAAGATAAGAACCAGAGGCCCAAAAAAGAAACCAAAATAGAAGGACAGGGAGGATAAAATTAGCCAAAGGGCCTGCAACCACGATAAACGCTTTTTGCCAAGGCTTTTTAAAGGCAAAAGCTTTGTCTTTTTCGACTACCGAAGGCAACGTTTCAGGATGTTCCCCATAAAGTTTAACGTATCCACCTAAAGGAAAGGCAGACACCCTGTATTCAGTCTCTCCTGCTTTAAAACCGATAATTTTGGGCCCAAACCCTAAGGAAAAAATCTCTACTTTGACCCCCATGAGCTTAGCTGCTATAAAATGACCTAATTCATGAACAAAAATAAGTATACCGATTACCAATAAAGCTATAATTACTGTTAGCATGTTTTATTTCCTTTTATCAGATTTTCTGTATAAAGACAAACTTCTTTATGCAATTTTAAAAGAAAGGATAAATCTTCTTTACAGGAAGGCATCTCTGGTATTTTAAACCCATCGAGTGTTTTTGCAAGAAAATAAGGGATTTTATCAAAGGTAATTCTTTTTTGTAAGAAAGCCTCTACCACCACCTCATCAGCTGCCTCAAGGATAAGAGGATAAACCCCTCCTTTTTGTCCTGCTTCATAAGCAAGCTTAAGGCAGGGGAATTTCTCAAGGTCAGGAGCCTCAAAAACTAAACTGCCAATTTTCTCCAGTTGAACCTTAGGTACCTGAAGTTCAACCCTTTCAGGGTAGTTTAAGGCATAAGAAATAGGTAGTTGCATGTCAGGAAAGCTAAGGTGCATTAAAATACTTCCGTCTATCAACTCAACCAAACCATGGACTAAACTTTGAGGATGGATAAGTACCTCTATCTTTTCCAAGGGAAAGTCAAAAAGGACCTTAGCTTCAAGAACTTCAAAACCCTTATTCATAAGGGTAGCAGAATCTACCGATATTTTGGCTCCCATCTTCCAGTTCGGGTGTTTCACCGCCATCTCTGGGGTAATTTTAACAAACTCCTCTAAAGGTAGACGATAAAAAGGCCCACCTGAGGCTGTAAGGATAATTCTCTTAACCTGTTCTTTTTTTTCTTTTTGTAAAAGCTGAAAAATCGAAGAATGCTCGCTGTCAACCGGCAAAAGTTCTGCTTTAGATTTTTTAGCTACTTCCTTTAAAATTTCTCCAGCCACGATCAAACTTTCTTTGTTAGCTATGGCTACTCGTTTGCCTGCCTTTAAAGCATAATAGGTGGGTAAAAGAGCTTTTATCCCAGAAATTCCTATGACTATTATGTGAGCCTCATCTAATTGGACTAAGGTTTTAAGCCCTTCTTCTCCGACCAAGACCTCAGCTTTATAATCAAGAGACTGCTTTAACGCTTCAGCTGAAGAAAAATCTTCTACTACCAAATAGGGAATTTTAAATGATTTGGCAATTTTTTCTAAGGCCTCAATCTTGCTACGACAAGAGGCTCCTAAAATTCTAAACCTTTCTGGATAGGCTTGAACCACCTTAAGCGTAGAATTTCCTATAGAACCTGTAACACCAAGTATTACTAAATTTTTCATTTTTAAAATTAGTTTTTAGGTTTTTCTGAGGTAGAAGAAGGAATTTGGGGAGGTACGGGAATATTTTGAGGGGTAGTTGGGGTAGGGATGGTAGAAGGAGAGGGTGTTTGAGTTTGAGGGGTAGGGACGACAGGAATTTCTGTTTTATTTTTGCTGGTGTGGATTTTAGTAAGCAAGATAGAGTTTAAAAAAAACACCAACACCAAAATCATCGTCACTTTGTTTAAGAAGTTGGTTGGTCCTGCACCACCAAAGATGGCCTCAGCCCCTCTAAACACCGCACCATATTCTGAACCTTTGGTTACGTTTATCAAAACAATCAAAACTATCAATATGGCTACTATTAACTGTAAAACCGTTAAAATAGTTTCCATCGAAAATCCTCCTTTTTAGACTTTATCTCATCGGAAAAAGTTTAGTTCCTGGTAAGGGGTTAACCGGTTCTGTTAACAACATCTCTCCCTGTTTAATCCAGTTTTTAAGTATTTCAGCGATTTTTCTGGCTTTAGGAAGGCTTGAAATAGGAAAGGTGGGGACCTCTTTTCCTAAAACGGTTATTTTTCCACTTTTTAATTCTGCATAACTTACGATCCCGTAGTTTCTTTTTATTCCGTTAGGATAGTCATAGGAGTAGTCTATTACCTGAGTAAAGAGTTCTTCGTCAGAGAGTCCTGCCCATTCAGCCACTTGTTCATTCAGGATAGGAATAGGTATACCTATGCCTACTGCCAAAGAACATCCATAGCCTATATGACTTGTTCCTACCAACCATTCTGGGGACATTTCTTTCAGGTTTCCGATAACCATAAGGGTAGCTGCAGGTTGCATGGGTGCCCCTTTAGGGGTTCTTTTAACTTCGGTTTTATGCTGAGTTCCAGCCCAGATCACATATCCTTTGGCTCCTCCTAAGAAAATCCTTGTCCCTATCCCTATGGTTTTTAGATAAGGGTCTTTTAGCAAGGGAGAAAGACATCCTGCGGTCGCATAGTTGGCGTTACCAAGGTTAGGTTTTAACACCCCCATGTAGGTATAAAGTATTTTGTTTGAAAGGTTGATGGCGCAATTATAATTTTGATAAGCATTTCTTGGGTTGCAAAGAACGGCATCTACTAACTCATGAATGGTGAACTCTTTTTCAAAAGATTTTCTAGGATAACAATGGGTCCCATAACCTAAGGCCCTTAGATAGATTTTTTTTCCTGCAACTAAGTCGTGGATAACATGACCACCACCGTATAAAAACTGACCTGGAAAAACTTTGTTAAGAGGGTCATCTTCTCTGGGTTCAGTGGCTCCTATGTAAAGGTCTACAGCCGCAAGTCCCCCATAGGCTGGCACATCGTTTAACCAAACCCTATAAGCTTTTATCGTAGGAGAGGGATGGCCGAAGTTTATAAAAGCTCCAGAAGAACACATCGGAGAAAAGGTCCCGGTGGTGACTACATCTACCTCTTTAGCCGCAGTAACAGGTCCTACCTCTTTAACCAAACTGACAAACTCCTCAGCTGTAAGAACTACAGCCTCTCCTTTTTCAATCTTTTTATTGATATCTTCTATGGTCTTCTTAACTTTGAATTCTCCTTCCATAGGAGACCTCCTAATCGATAATGGATATTATTTTATGACCTGCTACTTCAAGCTCAGAAGCTATTTTATCTAAGGAAATTTTTTCTAATCTTATAAAATAAACCCTTTCTCCTTCAAAGTTAACGTCCATTCCTATCGAAATAACCTTGCCTCCGTTTTTTCTGATGGTCTCTAACACATCGTCTAAGTTGCCATTTTTAGGAATAACGTCTAAGCGAGAAGAGGCCCTTAAAATCCCCATAAGTTCTATAAAAGACTCTAAAATATCGGTAACGGTTATGATACCCACTAATTTGCCTTGGCTAACCACAGGCAGCCCACCGATTTTATACTTATAAATAAGCTTAGCTGCCTCGTCTATGTAAGTATCGGGATCTACGGTAATTGGGTTTAAGATCATAACCTCTTTAAGAGAAAGTTTAAGCTTTTCTGGACTAAGATAGGCTCTTAACTCACTTTCAGTCACCAACCCTATCAACCTCTCTTTTTCTTTGTCTACTACAGGAAGGTGCCTGATAGAGTGTTTTTTCATCAGCTGAATAGCCTTTTCTACTGTATCGTCAGGAAAGGCAACCACCACGTCAGTAATCATCCAGTTTTTAACCTTCATCTCTTTCCCTTAAATAAAATTTTTAATTAAATATACCATAAAAAAATAAATATCCAAACTAAAGAAGTGCGTTCTCTTTTTTAAGTTTTATTTTCGATAAAATAGGTTAAATTTTAAGGTACTTAAATACAGGAGGTGGTAAGACTACATGGTAGATAAAAAAGATATAGTCCTTATAGATGGGGCTTCTTTTATTTATAGAGCTTATTTTGCCATCCCTGGATATTTAGCTACCTCTAAAGGTCTACCTACCAAAGCTGTTTTCGGTGTAACCCAGATGGTGCTTAAAATTTTAAAAGAGTGGAACCCTGAGTATATAATCTGGTTTATGGATGAAAAAGAGCCAACTTTTAGGCATAAGGCTTATGAAGGATATAAGGCTACTCGGCCTCCAATGCCTGATGACCTAAAGATCCAAATACCTTACATAAAAAAAATCATTCCTGCTTTAGGAATTCCCTTAATTTCAGCTCCTGGATATGAGGCAGACGACTTGATAGCAAGTTTTGTCAAAAAATTTATCTTGTCTCCAGCCACAGAAACTTTCTATAAGGCTGTTATAGTGGCTGGAGATAAAGACCTGTATGCCCTGGTTTCTGATAGGGTAAGACTTTATGACCCTATAAAGGAAGCTTTTTTAGATAAAGAAAGTTTTATCAAAAAATACGGGTTTTCTCCGGAGGTTTTCCCTGAATTCAGAGCCTTAGTAGGGGATAAAAGCGATAACATACCTGGAGTCCCAGGGATAGGAGAAAAAACTGCTAAAGAGTTGCTCATAAGATTTAAAACCTTGACAGGCATTTACGACAATCTTTCTTTAATTTCTTCTAAAAAAATAAGAGAAAATTTGGAAAAATATCGAGAACAGGTGTTTAACAACCTTGATCTTATTCGTCTCAATCTGGAATCTCCTCTTCCTTCAGAGGACCTTGAATTTTATCGAAGAAAAGATCCTGACTATCTTACACTTAAAGCCCTTTTTAAAGAACTTGAGTTTAGGAAACTTCTCTCAGAGCTTTCTTTACCCCAGGAAACTTTACCTAAACCACCAAAGATAAGAAAAAACCCTCCAGATTTACTTAATAAAATAAAAAAAGAATCGGTAATAGCTGTTTTGCCTGAAAATCTAAATAAAGGCCTTTTTGGCAATTTGCAGCCTACAGAATTTCTAGTTGCCCTTTCTGAGGAAGAGGTCTATAGGCTAACTTTAGAAGAGTGTAAAAGATTGGCTGAGGAACAAGGTATTTACGTGGTTTATGACTATAAAAACTGGCTTAAAAACTATAAGATTCCCTTTTCTCATCCCTTAGACGTAAAGTTAGCTGCTTATCTTTTAAATCCCGGATTAAAGGCTTATGATTTAAACTTTTTATTTCAGGAATACTTAGACCTAAATCTTAACGGAATAAACAGGGTTTCTGAAGAATTATCAGGGATAAAGGTAGTCAGTTTAAGAAGGTTAGGTAAAGAGCTTTTAGCAAAGTTAGAAGAGGAGGGGCTTTCTTCCTGGTTGTTTAAGGTAGAGGCACCTTTAAGTGAGGTTTTAAACGAGATGGAACAAGCTGGGGTAAAGATTGATCTGGTCTATGTTAAAACCTTGGTACAACAATATCGAGAGAAAATAAAAAAAATTGAAGAAGAACTTTTTAAGCTGGCAGGGAAAAGATTTAATCCTCGTTCTTCAAGAGAGGTGGGCGACATCCTTTTTAATAAACTGAACCTTCCTTCTATAAAAAGGACCCCTAAAAGTTCGGCTCCTTCTACCGATGCAGAGGTCCTTGAAGAACTGGCTCCTTTACATCCCTTTGCCAGACTTCTTCTGCAATATCGTACTACTCAGAAAATATTGAGCACCTACCTTGAGCCTTTTTTAAAGTATACCAGACCACTTACTTCTCGTATCCACACAGAGTTTAACCAAACAGGAACAGCCACAGGTAGGATTAGTTCGCAAAATCCAAACCTACAAAACATTCCCATAAAAGGAGAAGAAGGTTTAGAAATTCGCAGGGTATTTATAGCAGAAGAAGGCTGGTGGCTTTGTAGTTTAGACTACTCACAAATAGAACTCAGGATTTTAGCTCATTTTTCTGAAGACGAAAATCTTATAAGGGCCTTTAATGAAGGGCAGGACATCCATACCTTTACAGCCTGTGAGGTATTTGGGGTAACTCCTGATAAAGTAACCCCTGAAATGAGAAGGGTTAGCAAGGCTATAAACTTTGGGATTGCCTATGGGATGAGTCCTTACGGCCTAAGTAAAGAGCTTAGAATTTCGGTAAAAGAGGCAGAAGAGATCATAACAAGGTATTTCCAGCGGTATCCTGGGGTAAAAAAATACATAGAAGAAACGATAGAATTTGTTAAAAACCATGGGTATGTTAAGACCTTAGCCGGGAGAAAACGTTATATTCCTGAGGTGTTTAGTTCTGATAAAACTGTAAGAGACTTAGGGTTTCGCATGGCAGTAAACACCCCGATACAAGGCTCTGCCGCAGACCTTATCAAGGTAGCTATGGTAGCCCTTTATAGGCAAATTAAACAGAAAAAGCTAAAGTCCCGTCTTCTTTTACAAATTCACGACGAACTTCTTCTTGAGGTGCCAGAAGAAGAAGTAGAGGTGATAAAAGATATAGCTCCTTCGGTGATGGAAGCCCCTTTCAGTTTTTTAGGCCTTGATTATGTTCTGAAAGTACCTATTAAGGTTAATTTTGCCTTTGGTAAGTCTTGGGCTGAATGTAAATAGGTTAGATATGCGCTTAGATAAATTTCTTTCTAACCTTGGGATAGGTTCAAGAAAAGAGGTAACCCTTATAATTAAGAAGGGTAGAGTTACGATTAACGGTATAAAGGTAACAGACCCAGGGGTAAAGGTTAACCTTGAAAAGGATGTGGTTCAGATCGACGGAAAAGAAGTTAGGGGTAAGGTAGAAGGTTTTTATTATAAATTCTATAAACCCAGAGGGTGTGTTACCTCTAAGTCAGACAAGGACCTTACGGTAATGGATTTTCTTCCTAAGGATCTGCCAGGATTAAACAGGATTTTTCCTGTGGGAAGACTTGATAAGGATGCGGAAGGACTGCTAATCTTTACTGATGATGGTGTTCTTGCCCATAGGATGATGCATCCTAAATGGAAGCTTGTTAAGACCTATCAGGTTTGGCTGGATAAAGAAATAACTGAATTAGACCTGAAAAAGATAGAACAAGGGGTTGAGCTTTCTGACGGCAAGACCTTACCGTGTACAGCTTCTTTTTTAGATGAGACTAAAAGGTGGATAAAGATAGAGGTTAGGGAAGGGAGATATCATTTGATAAAAAGAATGTTTGGAAGCTTAGGCTATAAGGTTGTAGGTTTAAAAAGGATAGCGATAGGTCCTGTTGAATTAGAAGGACTCAAACCATCAGAAATAGTTCCTCTTTCTGAAGAAGAAGTTAAACTTTTAAAAAAGGCAGTTGGTTTATAAATTAGTTTTAGGATTTTTGGTTTAAAAGTTTTTTTACCTTTTGCCATCCCATCTTTTGTATCATAGCCCCCATTCTTTCTCCTTTTTCGTTGTAGTTTTGGTAAAACTGTATCAAATTTTTTAGATAAACCGTGAGTTCTTCAGGTGAGGCCTTGGTTAAAAAGGAAGCCAGTCTTGGATGTCTCCCAAGTTTCCCTCCGACGTAGATTTTATAACCTCTGTAGGTTTCTTTTATAGCACCTTCAGGACAAGCTTTTATACATCCACCACATCCTATACATTTTTTATTGTCTATTACAATTTTTTGATCGACTTCTTTAATCGCCCCTTCCTCGCAAGAATTTACACAATTGTCACATAGAGTGCACAAACTATCATCGTGTTTTATTTTAACAAAACTATGGATTCCAAAGTCAGCGATATAAAGCTGGGAACACCCGTTCGGACAGTCTGAAATGGAGACTTTAAACCGGTGATGGGGTCTTAAAGGTTGGCCTTTTAGCTTATTTTTTATAAAATCATCCAGTTGAGAGTTTTTAAGTACATCTTCAAGGGTTTTTATAAGCTCGAGAGAACGGTTTATAGCGTTAGGACATCCTTTTGGACCAAAGCAGGTAATAATCTCGTAAGCTACAGATGAAATTCCATAGGGCATAACCATATCTTGTTTCATCCTTTAAACCTCCTCTATATCTTTAAGACTTCCGTCTATACCAATGGTGTAGACCTTAAAGGGAAGTTTTTGGCTTAAAGTTTTTCTTACGTCTAAAAACAGTTTAACCAAATTTTTGCAACAAGGCACTTCCATGATGGCTATTTCTAAACCATTTGGTTGGGCTTGATGTAAAATCTCAGATAATTTTTCCCAGTATAACTCGGGTGGGTCAAACTTAGGACATCCTGTTAGGATTTTCTTGCCAGGGAGAAGATGGGTATGAAGCTGGGGATAGGCTACGGCTACACAGTCTGCACAAATCAATAGATTAGCCCCCTTTAAAAATTTAGCAGAAGGAGGGACTAATCTAAGTTTAACTGGCCAGTGAGAGAGGGCAGAAGGTATTTCGTTTGCAACAGTAGGTTGGTTTTTAGGGATAAACTCTTTTACCTGATGAGAAGGACATCCACAAGGTAAAAAAGGGAAAGGCTGACTCTTTTTTTCTATAAGTTTTATAGCACCTGTAGGACATTCACCTATGCAAGCCCCAAGTCCGTCACATACCTCTTCTGCTACAAGCTTAGCCTTGCCATTGACGATAGCTATCGCCCCTTCGTGGCAGGCAATCACACACTGACCACATCCATTGCAGAGTTCCTCGTCTATTTCTATAATCTTAGAGGCTTTCATCGATATATGCCCTCCTTTTTATTTTTTATAAGTTTAGTTAAAATATAAACTGACCTAAATAAAAAAAAACCTTGATTTAGGTCAACTTAAGATATTTTTTAAGGATTTTAGAGGTAGGGGTATAGGCTTTTAAGAAATCTTCTATCGGACCCTGAAAAAGGAGTTCTCCTCCTTTTTTTCCTCCTTCAGGTCCGAGTTCTACCACCCAGTCTGCCCATTTGATAAGTTCAAGGTTATGTTCTATCACGATTACCGTATGGCCTTTCTGGATTAAACCTTGTAAGAGTTCTGCTAATTTTTCTACGTCTTTTATGTGAAGTCCTGTGGTAGGCTCATCAAGAAGATAAAGATTTCCAGGTTGAGAAGACTTGATAAACTCTTTGGCAAGTTTTATCCTTTGAGCTTCTCCTCCAGATAAGGTGGGACTGGGCTGACCTAAGGTTAGATAATCAAGGCCAATATCACAAAGGATTTTAAGCTTATGTTGGATCGAGGGGTAGTTGCTGAAAAATTCTACAGCTTCAGCAAAGTCCATCTCAAGGACCTCTGCGATGTTTTTATTTTTTAACAAAACTTCCAAGGTTTCTGGATTATACCGTTTACCTCCACAGTATTCACATTTTTGATAAACTGCAGGTAAAAATTTAATCTCTATCTTTTCATATCCCTGTCCATTGCAATAAGGACACTGTCCTTCTTTGGTATTAAAGGAAAATCTGCCTTCTTTGTAACCTCGTTGTTTAGCCAATAAAGTGTTGGCAAAGGCCTTTCTGATGTCGGTAAAAACTCCTACATAGGTAGCAGGGGTAGATTTTGGGGTGTTTCCTATAGGTTGGTGGTCTACTAAATATACCCTTTTGATTTTTTCCCAGTTTTCTATACTTTTTACCCCGTAAAGAACATTTTTTTCTTTTTCTAATAGTCTTTTTAGATTTTCGTAAAGGCATTCCTCTAATAAAGTAGACTTCCCTGAGCCTGAAACTCCTACTACCACTGTAAGAGCGTTTAAGGGAAAAGAAACGTTGATATTTTTAAGGTTTCTTAGAGAAGCCTCTTTAAGTACTAAGAATTCCTTAGGATTGCGCTTAAAACTTTTCAGGGTTTTTCTGTTTGGATCTTTAATTACTTCAGCTGTAGGTGAGGAAGATCTTAAAAATTCTTTAGAAGGTCCGCTAAAAAGTACCTGTCCTCCTCTTTTTCCTCCTCCTGGTCCCAAGTCTACTATAAAGTCGCTTGCCAAAATTGTATCTTCGTCATGTTCAACCACTATCAAGGTATTTCCTTTATCCCTGAGTTTTTTTAACACCTTTATTAATTTTTGTGTATCCTTAGGATGAAGCCCGATGGTAGGTTCATCGAGGATATAGGCTACCCCTGTGAGATTGCTACCTATTTCTGCTGAAACTCTTACCCTTTTGGCTTCTCCTGAAGATAGGGTGTCTGCAGACCTACCTAAGGTAAGATATCCTACACCTAGATCTATTAAATAATTAAGTCTTGAGAGAGTTTCAGAAATTAGTTCTTCGGCTATTTTTTGTTGTATACCTTCAAATTTAAGTCCCTCCAAAAATTTTTTTACTTCGTAGAGACTTAAGTTAGACAATTCAGGCAAAGAAATTCCGTTAATTTTATAAGAAAAAACCTCTTTACGATATCTTGAACCGTTACAATCAGGACATGGTTTTTCTTCAAGTCTACCAAGTCCTCCACAAGTAGGACAAGCTCCTACCTTTGAATTAAAGGCAAAAAGCAACGGATCTGGTTCAGGAAGACTTATTCCACATAAAGAGCAGGTTCTTTTTTGACTAAAAAGTACCTCCTTTTTATCGGTTTTTATCAAAACCTCTCCTTTTCCAAGTTCAAGGCCTTTGTAAAAAATCTTTTCAAACCACTCTTCTTGCCAATCTATTTCTTGAGCTAACACCACCTCAATCGTATATTCTTTAAACCTTGAAAGAACAGGGATAGGAGGAATGTAGTAGAATTCTCCGTTTATTCTGACCTTGTGATACAGGTTGGCAAGCAGTTTATCAAACAGATTTTTGTAGATTCCTTTTCTGTGTTTTACCAAAGGAGCAAGAAGGGTAATGCTTGACGCCTTTTCTCCTTTTAAAAACTCTAAAGCTAAGTCAAACAACTCCTTTGGTTCATGAGGTTTTAGCTCCCTTTCACATTTAGGACAATAGGCCTTGCTAACCTTAGAATAAAGAAGCCTAAGATAAGGAAGGATCTCGGTAATAGTCCCTACCGTAGATTTGGGAGAAAGTTCTCCTGACCGCTGTTCTAATGCAACCGTAGGTGGTATCCCTGAAATAAGGTCATAATCTATCTCTTCATAAAGCTTAAAAAACTGTTTCAAATAAGTGGGTAAAGTTTCTAAAAACCTTCTTTGCCCTTCGGCAAACACCACATCAAACGCAAGGGTAGATTTTCCTGAACCAGAAACCCCGGTGATTACTATCAACTGTTTCCTTGGTAGGTTTAAGTCTATGTTTTTTAAGTTATGATGCCTGATTCCTCTAAGTTTTATAAGATCTTCGTCGTAGCGATAGTTTTTGGGGGCTTCGGCTTTATCTTTAAGGTTTAGGCCATCGAGATATTCTGTTAGATAAACAGAGGTTTGAGTCTGCACCTCTGGATTTTTGATAAACTCAGAAAAGGGCCCTTGGAAAAGAAGTTCTCCTCCCTCTTCTCCGCCCCCAGGACCAAGCTCAAGTATCCAATCAGAGTTTAAGATAACCTCAGGATGATGTTCTACTATTACCACCGTGTGTCCTAAGCTTTTTAGATAGTTTAAAGAAGAAATCAGTTTTTCTATGTCTTTTAGATGAAGGCCAACTGTAGGTTCGTCAAGAAGGATTAGACATTTCTCCCCTTTTATTTTAGAGAGTAACTCTGCTATTTTTAGCCTCTGGGCTTCACCTCCAGAGAGAGTAGAAAGGGGTTGCCCCAGTTTGAGATATCCTATCCCAAGATTTTTTAAGAGGGTGAGGGTTTTTTTGAGAGGTGTATGTCCTGAGAAGAACTCTAAAGCCTGTTCTACGGTAAGGTCTAACATTTCAGCGATGTTTTTCCCTCTCCATCTGACTTCTAAAATCTCTTCCCTAAATCGGGTCCCCTTACAAACCTCACAGGGGATGGTTAGGTCTGATAAAAATTGCATCTCTATTATCTCAAAACCAAGACCTTTGCATGCAGGACACTGGGCATGTTCTGAGTTAAAAGAAAACCAGTTTTCGGTATATCCCAAACTTTTTGCGGTATTAGTACTTGCAAGAAGCTTCCTTAAATATACCATGATGTCTAAATAGGTTGCTACCACCGAGCGAGGGGACCGAGCCAGTGGTTCCTGAGTAAGGTATAACACCTGGTCGATCCGGTTGACTCCCTCGATCTTTTCACAGGTTTTTAAAGGATGTTTATTCTTTGCGTCGACCAGGCCTTGATAAATTATATCTTCTAAAAGGGTAGACTTACCAGACCCTGATACCCCTACTATGCAGGTAATCGCTTTTAGCGGAAGAGAAAAAGAGAATCCTTTTAGATTGTTTTTCTTAGCTCCATAAAATCTGATAAAACCTGAGGGTTGAAAGTCGGTTAAAGAATAGGTTCTTTTTTGGCTTATCTCGGTTAAAGCTTCAGCTGTAGGAGTATTTGTGTTAAAAATATTTTTTGGAGGTCCAAAAAATAAGAGATGACCTCCTTTTTCCCCTCCCTCTGGACCTAAGTCTATCAAAAGGTCCGCTTGGGTAATGATCTCAGGATCATGTTCTACCACCACCACTGTATTTTTTTGAGAAACCAATCTTTCAAGAAGTTTTAATACTTTTTGGGTATCTCTGGGATGAAGTCCAGTGGTTGGCTCATCTATCAAATAAAGGGTTTCTACCAAGTTAGAGGAAAGAGCTCTTGTTAGAAGACATCTACTGGTTTCTCCTCCAGAAAGGGTTTTACTTGCACGGTTAAGGGTAAGGTAGGAAAGCTCTACTTCTTCAAGATAGGAAAGACGTTTTAATATTTCCTTAGCTAGCCTTTCTTCTGCAGGCTGAGGTTTTTGTTCTAAAAAGTTTTGAATAAATTTAACTGCTTCTTTAATTTCTAAACCGTAAAAATCTCCGATGTTTAACCCGTTGACATAAAACATCAAAGCTTGAGGGTTAAACCTGGTTCCTTTACAGACAGGACAGCTTACTTCTCTTCTTAGCTTTGAAAGAAGGATCCTTATATGGGGTTTATAACGTTTACTTTCGAGCCAGTCTATAAGCTCTTTCAGTCCATACCAATCCCCTTCGCCCCAAAAGATTTTTTGCTTAATTTCTTCAGGGAGGTCTTTAAAGGGAAGGTTTAAGTTTATGTTTTTAGTCCTTAAAAACTCTACTAAGTCCAGCTTAACCTCAAACAAAAAAGGAAAATCAAGGATAGGGATAGCCCCTTTGGTTGCTGGCTTTTCTGGATATTTTACCAAGGCCTCAAAATCTACCACCAACAGGTTGCCAAAACCTTTGCACTCAGGGCAAGCCCCTAACGAGCTGTTAAACGAGAATAAATTGGGGGTTTTTTCGGGTATTTTAAAACCACACTGAGGACAGTTTTTTTCTTGGGTATAATATACCTCTTCTCCATAAATAGTTCTAACCTTGATCCAGGGAGAAAGTTTAAAACCGAGTTCTAAAGAGGATATAAGATCAAAGAGGTCTTTTTCCGTAGGCTTAAGTCTATGTATGATTAATTCTATTTCTTCAGGGACTTTTTCTATCTCGTCTATTTCACATATCTTTCCATCTAAAAAGACCCTTGAAAATCCTGCAGCAAGTAGACCTTCTTTGAGGTGCTCAAAGCTTTCTTGTGGTTTTTGAGGAACTATGAGGTAGAGTGGTACCTGATAAAATTTTTCGATAATCTCTTTGGCTATAGACTGTGGGGTTTGAGGTAGAAGGTATTTTTTACAGTTAGGACAAAAAGGGACCCCGTTGTAATAATAAAGCATCTTGGTAAAATGGCTAATTTCAGTAAGGGTAGCTACCGTAGAACGTGAAGTTTTGATGCTATTTCCTTGAGGAAAGGCTAAAGCTGGGGGGATGTTTAAGATAGCTTTAACCTTAGGTCTGGGGAGTTTTTCGAAAAACTGTCTTACATACGAAGAAAAGGTTTCTATATAACGTCTCTGGCCTTCGGCAAAAAGGGTGTCAAAAACTAAACTCGATTTTCCAGCCCCAGAAACACCGGTAACTGCTATCAGATGATAAAAAGGAAGTTTTAAACTAAATCCCTTGAGGTTATTCTGTGTAACCTCAAGAATTTCGATAAATCTATCTTGATTCCTCACGAAGTTTTTAGATTATTTATTCTCCTCTGATTTTTTCCATCCTTTCCTGGGCTTTTTTACATTCAATACAAAGGGTGGCCTCAGGTCTTGCAAGAAGCCTTTTTTCGTCTATTTCTTCTCCGCAGGCTTCACATATTCCATAGGTCCCATCTTCTATTTTTTTTAGGGCTTTGTCTATCTTTTTTAACAGTTTTTGTTCTCTGTCTCTTAGTCTTAACTCAAAAGCCAGATTACTCTCACGTGTAGCCTGATCGATGGCGTCTGCTAAAGGTTCATACTCTTCCACCAACTCTTTTTTGGTTTCTAAAACATCCTTTAGAATTTCTTCGCGGCGTTTAAGCAAAAGTTCTTTGAACATGGCTAATTTTTCCTTATCCATCAAAAATCCTCCTTTCCAGGTTGTTCTTCTAATACTACTTCACCACTTTTTCCACCAGTTTTATAAACCAACCTGATGTTGGTGATTTTGATACGCTTATCAAGGGCTTTACACATATCATAAACGGTAAGAGCAGCAATGCTTACTGCAGTTAAGGCCTCCATCTCTACCCCGGTTTGCCCTACAGTCTTTACCATACCCTCGATTTCAAGCACATACCTTTCAGGAATAAACCTAAAATTGAGGTCAATCTTAGAGATAGGTAGAGGATGACAAAGAGGAATAAGCTCAGAAGTCTTTTTAGCCCCTAAAATTCCTGCTACCTTAGCACAGGCTAAGAAATCTCCCTTAGGGATATCTTGAGATATTATCTTAGGGTAGATTTCTTCAGGAAAGACTACCTCAGCCTTAGCGATGGCTATCCTCTCAGTCGCAGGTTTGCCTCCTACATCTACCATAAAAAGATTGCCTTGGGAGTCTAAATGGGTAAAACCAGCCATTATCTACTTCCAAAAATAAACTTTTTCCAAAAACTTTCTTTTTTCTTTTTTTTCTCCTGTTGATATGGTTCTAATCTGTTGGTTGAACCGTCGATTTTTTCTTTTTCAGCTATCTTTTGTAAAAGTTTTTTTGTTTCTTCGCTAACGTTATGGGGAAGCTCTACCTGTAATCTTAGGATAAGGTCTCCTCTTTTCTTGGTTTTAGGGTCAGGAAGTCCTTTATTTTTTATAACAAGTTCATCCCCTGGTTGAGACCCTGGGGGTATTTTTACAGATAGGGTTTCTTTAAAAAAGGGTACTTTAACTTCATCTCCTAAAATTGCAGAAACAAAGTTTATCTTTAAATTTCCTATAAGATTAGATTTTTCTCTGTAAAAGAGGGAATGTGGTTTGACTTTTACTCTGATGTATAGGTCTCCTGGCCTACCTCCATAAAGCCCGGCTTCTCCTTCTCCGGGGATCCGTAAAATAGTCCCATCTTCTACCCCAGCAGGAATAACTAGCTTTATCTGTTTTTTCTTCCAAGCCCTGCCCGAGCCGTTGCATGTCTTACAGATTTCTACATAAGTAGAACCTCTACCTCTGCAGTCTGGACAAGCATAAGCAATTCTAAAAAATCCTTCGGTGTAGACAATTTTCCCTTTACCATTACAGGTTTCACAAATCTTTAAACCTTTATCAGGATTATAGCCTAATCCCCCACAATCTTCACATAGGTCCAATTTTTCTATGTCAAGCGTAATTTCTTTATCTGTAAAAAGGTCCTCTAAGTCTACTGCTACTTCATATGAAAGGTCAGCTCCATCTCGTGGTCTGGTATGACTTTTTTCTTCAAAGGTAAACCCAAAAAATTCTTCAAAAATGTCAGAAAAGGTTTTGAAAATATCTCCTATATCTTCAAACCTTCTATGACCAGAAGAAGTAAGCCCTGAATAACCGTAAGTATCATAGATAGCTCTTTTTTCAGGGTCAGAAAGCACTTGATAGGCTTCAGAAATTTCCTTAAATTTTTCCTCAGCCTCTTTATTACCTGGGTTTTTATCAGGATGATATTTGAGCGCAAGTCTTCTATAAGCTCTTTTTATTTCTTCTTGAGAGGCGTTTCTTGGGACCCCTAAAATTTCATAAAAATCTTTGTAAGACATCCTATCCTTTATTTAGAGGAACTTTTTTGTTTTAAGATCTCGGTTAGTTCGTAAGGAGAGGAGGTTTTCTCTTTTTTACCAAGATGTTTTATGTTTTCAGTGGTAACTAATCCCGCGGCAATTTCTCTAAGAGCTAACACAATTTCTTTGTTGTCTGCCTGTACAAGAGGTTCAGCCCCTTCTTTTAATTGTTTAACCCTTTCTATGGCTAAATGTACCAATCTAAACCTACTTGGTACTTTTTTTAAACAATCTTCTATCGTAACCCTGGCCATACCTTTATACCCCTTTTAGTTTTATATAATCTTTTCTTAATAAAGCAACTAAACAGCTACTACTTCTGTTACCTCAGGAACCTCTT
>NZ_ATXI01000013.1 GCF_000421605.1 Thermodesulfobacterium thermophilum DSM 1276 | reverse complement strand
TTAAAAATTTTAAGGAAAACTGGGGAGATAAGGTATACCCTTACTTTTGCTAACACCATCACCTATCAGGGTAAGCCAGCAGGTTTTGTGGTTTTGATAGACATTACCAGGCAGAAGAGGCTTGAAAACATAGTTTTGATGCTTAAAGAGGTTAACCAGACGATAACCAGTTCTCTAACTGAAGAGGAGGTTTTTGAGAAGATTTGTAAGAACCTGGTGGAGAAGATAGGGCTTAGGTTTGTTTGGGTAGGATTTCCGGATTGGGAGACACTACTTATCAAACCTAAGTATTACTATGGATATGAGGCAGGATATTTAGAAAAAATCAAAGTTTCTATAAGTGCAGAGGTACTTGAAGGAAGAGGACCTGTAGGCACCGCCCTCAGAGAGAATATGGTTACCATGATTTCTGACATAAGAACTGACCCTCGTTTTTATCCTTGGAGGGAAGAGGCTTTGAAGAGGCAGTATCTTTCAGTAGCAGGGATACCTATCTATAAAGATGGTAATCCCTATTGTGTGTTAGGGCTTTATGCCAAGGAGCCCAATTTTTTTACCGATGAGACCTTAGGGCTTTTAGAGGAGCTTAAAGGAGACATAGAGTTTGCGTTAAAGAGGATAGAGGAGATTAGAAACAATGTTATCATCTCTCAAGCTCTTCTTAAGTCTCCGGCAATTGTAATGATTTTAGATGAGAAAGGTAAGATAGTTTTCTGTAACGAGAACGTGTTGAGGGAATGTGGTAGGTCTTTTGATGAGATTGTTGGGCAATCTATAGAGATGTTTGGTTTTAAGTTATCGGATGGTTCTGATTTTTATCCTGTATTTTTGAAGTTTGTATCTCAAGAAGGAGATAAATTTGAGGATGTATTGTTTTGTCCTATAAG
Source organism: Thermodesulfobacterium thermophilum DSM 1276 (assembly GCF_000421605.1). GTDB lineage: Bacteria > Desulfobacterota > Thermodesulfobacteria > Thermodesulfobacteriales > Thermodesulfobacteriaceae > Thermodesulfobacterium > Thermodesulfobacterium thermophilum. The sequence goes on along the minus strand of NZ_ATXI01000013.1, from coordinate 56,869 downwards.
AAAAAGCTATATGGAGATGAAGATTTATCCCATAGAGGTTGGAGGAGGGGTAAGAAGGTTTATTTTTTTAGGTAGGGATGTTAGTGAGGAAAGGGGGTTGATAGCCAAGTTAGAGAAGGTTATGTTAGGGGATCTTTTGACAGGTCTTTTGAATGTTGAGGGTTTTGAGAAAGAGGTTAACAAGCTTTTAGGTGAAGTGGTTGAGGGGTGTTTAGTAGTTATAGACATATTTAATTTTACCTACATCAACCGGACTTATGGTTTTGAGGTAGGGAATAGGGTTTTAAAGGAGATTGGTAAGGTTTTACAGGGTATTTTCCCAGAAAGTAAGGATTTGATAGCTCGACTTGGGGCAGATGAGTTTGGATGTTTTCTGAGGAAGGAAGATTATGGAGATGTAAGGGGGTTGATAGATAGGCTTGGTTTGGTTAAGGAGATAAGGGTAGAGGTAGATGGGCAGGAGATAGTGGTTGCTACTAACGTAGGTATTAGTTATTATCCAGGAGACGGAAAAAGTGTAAGGGAGTTGTTGGAGAAGGCTTCATTGGCGTTAAGTGAGGCAAAGAGGGGAGGGGCAGGAGAGTTTAGGTTTTTTGCTTCACATATGGAGTTAAAAGCCCAGGAGATCATCTCTTTAGACCAATTGTTAGAGAAGGCTTTAGAGAACAGGTGGTTTGTGTTTTTTTATCAGCCATATTTTAGGGCAGAGGATTTGAGTTTGGCGGGGATAGAGGCATTGGTGAGGATAAAGGTGGATGGTAAGATTTATAATCCTTCGGAGTTTATAGACTATTTAGAGAGGAGCCGGTTTTTACCTAAGTTTGAGGAGTGGATGTTTGAGGATATATTGGAGAAGGCAAGGAGGTTTAGGGTTCCGATTTCAGTTAATGTATCAGGGAGGTCGTTTAGTAGGAAGGGGTTTGTTGAGAGGTTTTTGAATAAGTTTACTGGTAAAGGAGTGAATTTAGAGATAACGGAAAGGGTGTTTATAGAGGATGTGGGGTATGCAAGTGATGTGATAAGGAGGGTAAGGGGGAGAGGGATAAAGGTTTTTATAGATGATTTTGGGACAGGGTATTGTGCGTTAAGTTATTTAAGGGAATTGGCTGTTGATGTGATAAAGGTGGACAGGAGTTTTATCAAGGATGTGGTTGAGAACAGGAGGGATAGAGATTTGGTAGAGGTGATTGTGTTGCTGGCAAGAAGGTTAGGGATAGAGAGTTTAGCAGAGGGGGTTGAAACAGAGGAGCAGCTTGCTATAATAAGGGAGTTAGGTTTTAATTATGTGCAGGGGTTTTTGTTAGAGAGGCCGTTGCCAGAGGAGGAGCTTCTTTTAAAGTATCCAGAAATATTATCCAGAGATAGTTAGAAAGACATAATCACATTAACCTTGAATTTTCTGTTTTTTTAATTAAATTTTTAGCCAGTCTTTAACAGGTTTAAAGACTAAGATGAACTCTAAAGTGTTTTTATTTAAAAATTTAGAAAAAATTTTTAATAAAAATCAATTTAAACTGTCTTTAAATTCTGATAACATTGGTTTTTTGGCTTGTTTTGTAGCTGAGGCTATAAGAGGTCCTTTCCCTAAGGACCAGGTTGTTTGGGCTATTTTTCCAGAATTTAGTCAAGCAGAAGAGTTTTTTCAAGCCTTTAAAATTTTTTCTGAAGAAAAGATCGGATTATACCCGGAGATAGATTTACTTCCGTTTAAAGACACCTTGTCTTACTCTCAGGAAGAAACCGAAAGATTGGGGATTCTCTGGAACTTTAATCAATATAAAGTGATAGCAGGAGATGTTTGCAGTTTTTTAAAAAGAGTGGTTCCTAAGGAAGTGCTTAAAAAAGAGTATGTCTATCTTATCTTAGGAGAAAAGGTAGATAGAGAAGATCTTCTTTTACGGCTTTTAGACCTTGGATACGAAAGGGTAGGAGTTGTTAGGGAAAAAGGAACCTTTACGGTTAAAGGAGGTGTAGTTGATCTCTGGTCTTCTAACTATGAATATCCAGTAAGACTTGAGTTTTTTGGAGACCAGATAATAGCGTTAAAATATTTTAATCCCGAGACCCAAAAAAGCTTTTTAAACTTAGAAGAAGTAAGTATCATCCCTTGTAAAGAGGTTTTTTTGCCAGAAGACTTAAAATCACTTTATCAGAGAATTTTTAGTTTGAAAGGAAAGATACCAGAGGACTATCTGTCTAAGTTGCTAACCCAAATAGAGCAAAAAAGTTTTACCGAAAATCCCGAGTTTTTGTTGCCTATTTTTTATGCTCAACTATCTTCTTCTTTTGATTATTTAAAAAGAACACCCTGTTTTTTGGTATACGAACCGGAGTTAATAGAAAATAAGATAGAAAGTTTTTGGGAAAAGATTCGTATAAATGCCCTTAAAGCTAAGGAAAAGGGCAAATTTTTTTTTGAACCAGAGGATGTTTATTTAACTACTCAAGAATTTTTTAATTACCTGGAAAAAGGTAGTTTAATCAAGGCTGGCAAACTTTTTTGGGTTTCTTCTGTTAATGAAGAGACTTTAAGCCTTGAGGTAGGGCAAAAGGAAATAGGGATATTAGCTCCTAATGAAAGAATTGAGGCTGGTTTTAACCTTTTAAAGGCCTCTTTAGAAGAGGGAGATAGGGTTTGGTTGGTTGTAGGTGATTCTCAGATCTCTCAAACCATTTTAGAGGGGTTAAAGGTAAGAGGGGTAGAGGATCCTAAAGGGTTAGAGTTTAAACAGGGTTATTTAAAACGAGGATTTTATCTAAAAGACCAAAAGTTTTGGGTCACTTCAGAGGTTGAACTTTTTGGAAGAAGCTATTTTAAAGAAGGGAGTTCTAAGCAAGGTGTTAAAAGGGCCAAAGGTTATTTTAGGAAGTTTGAAGATTTAAAACCAGGAGACTTAGTGGTTCATAGGGTCTATGGTATAGGAAAATACTTAGGGCTAAAAATATTAAACATTGAGGATGTAGAAGGTGAGTTTTTAGAGATTGAATATGAGGGAGGAGATAAACTTTATTTGCCGGTATTTAGGTTAGACGAACTCTATCCTTATGTCAGTTTAACCGAAAAACCTCCTAAGTTAGACGCTTTAGGGAAGAAAGCCTTTCTAATAAAAAAGAAAAAAATAGAAAAAGAGCTTACCGAAGTAGTACAAGAACTGTTATCTCTTTATGCAGAAAGGAAGGCTTTAAAAAGCTATTCTATTCCTTTTCCTGCTTTAGCTTATGAAGAGTTTAGGGCCACCTTTCCTTATGAAGAAACTTCTGACCAGAAGATGGCTATAGAAGAGATTTTACAGGATCTTTGTAGTGATAAACCGATGGAGAGGCTTTTGGTAGGGGATGTGGGTTTTGGAAAGACAGAGGTAGCCTTGAGGGCTATTTTTGTTGCGGCTTATTCAGGAAAACAGGTAGCCTTTCTTGTTCCTACTACCATTTTAGCAGAGCAACATTATCGTAATTTTAAACCAAGGCTTGAACCTTTTGGGATAAAGGTTGGGGTTTTATCAAGGCTAAGAAGCGAAAAAGAACAAAAACAAACTTTAAAAGCTCTGGCTGAAGGTGAAATCAAGGTAGTTATAGGTACCCATAGACTACTTTCCCATGATGTAGAGTTTAAGGATTTAGGGCTTATAGTTATAGATGAAGAACACAAGTTTGGGGTAAGACAAAAAGAAAAATTAAAACAATTGAAGAAAAATGTAAAAGTTCTTTCTCTTTCAGCTACCCCCATACCAAGAAGTTTACAGTTAAGTTTACTTGGGGTTTTTGATCTTTCTGTGATTGAATCTCCTCCTGAAGGGAGAAAACCTATTAAAACTGTTCTGGCAAAATTTGACCCAGAGGTGATAAAATACGCGATAGAAAAAGAACTGGAAAGAGGGGGACAGATTTTTTTGGTAAACCCAAGGATACAAGGTCTAAGTTCTTTGGCCAACTATGTTAAAAAATTATGTCCAGGAGTTAAAGTAGAAATCATTCATGGACAGATGCCGTCAGAACTTATAGAGAAAAACCTTTATAAATTTTTAAACAAAGAGATAGACATGTTGGTTTGTACCCCTATCATAGGAAGTGGGATAGACATCCCTTCGGCTAATACTATCATCATCAACCGGGCTGACATGTTAGGGGTGGCTGACATTTATCAATTAAGGGGCAGAGTTGGACGTTCTCAAGAAACAGCCTATGCTTATCTACTTGTACCATCGTTAAAGAATCTTTCCGAAGACGCACAAAAAAGACTTAAAGCTTTGATGAAATTTACTGATTTAGGTGCAGGTTTTAAGTTAGCTTTGAGTGATTTGAAGATTAGAGGGGCAGGGGAGCTTTTGGGAATAAAACAAGCAGGACATATCAATACGGTAGGATATGAACTATATTTAGAGCTCCTTGAAAATACCATAAAAGCTTTAAAAGGGGAAGATATAGAAGACTGGGAGCCAGAGGTTAACCTAAAGGTGCCTGCCTTTATTCCTAAGGAGTATGTTCCTGAGACTGAAGAAAGATTGAGTTTATACAGAGAGTTGGTGGTAAATAAAACCAAAGAGGATTTGTTAGAGTTTATAGAGCTTTTAAGAGATAAATACGGAGAGATGCCTGAACCTGTAAAAAATTTAGTTAAAATCTATCTTTTAAAAATATACATGAAAGATTTAAAGATACCGTTAGTAGAGTTAAGAGGAAACGAACTAATTTTTCTGGTAAAAAAGAAGGAGATATTGCCTCGATTTAGAGTCCTTAATAAAAAAGGACTTTCTTTTTATACCAAACAAGATAAAAAGGGGACAAAAATTAGTTTTAAACTTCAAGGTAAAAACCCGATAGACCTTGCGGTTGAAGTTTTAGAAAGTTTAAACGAAGGTGGAAAAAGTTAGTAAAGATTTTATCTTTTTCCAAATTTCGTTTTTAAAAGAAAGTAGAAACATAAAATGGAAATAGGTTGAATTTTGTTCGTATCTAAGATTTCTAAGAGAAGAAAGCAATCCAAACTTGATTTTTTTTTCTTTTGAAGGTATTTCAAATTTTAAATAAAACATAAAAAGTTGGTCTAAATCTTCTTTAGAAAAGGATAATAATAAACTGGGGACCTTAACACAAGCCCCTCCACTACTTATGTCTACCAAAACTCCCATCAAGTTATTTTTAGAAATATAATTTTTAAATACAGGGTCAACGTTATTTTGATTATCTATAACCAGGTCATAAAAGTAGATTTCTTGTGTTTCCTCAAAAAATTTAATATCAAAGTTACTTTCTCTTATCAGGTAATAATCTGATTGCAAAAATTGATTACCTATATTTTTTTGCATTATAGACATAAAAACTGGAATGTTCCCGGATATTTTTATCCTTTCGTCATATCTTGGAGGTAAAATTTCGACCTCTAACCGATTGTTTTCTATTTTTTTGACAAGACATTGGAAAATATATCTTATTTGCCCTTCTTGGAGGATTATCAGTATTATTTTTCCTATCTCAAACTTTGAACTATCAAAGACTTGTATTTCGAGGCTGTTACCTGTTATAGGTTTTATGGTAAGATACTCTACTTTGTGTTGAGAATAAAGAAGAATAGCCTTTTTTAAATGAAAATCAAGATTTTGTTTAATATGTGTGGGAAGGTATTCTAAAGATCCTAAAGAAATGTTTCTTTGTAGTACACTTAAAGTAATTTTTTTTGAAAGTTCAACCCGTTCAAGCATAAGTCCTTAGTTTATAACTTTTTCTAACTTTGTGTACTTCAAATTGAGAAGAGTAGGGCCTTTTTGCGTAAAATTTACCCTAATTTTTTCTTCACTAAGGACCTCCATCACCTCTCCTAAACCAAAGTGAGGATGTTTTACCATATCTCCTACCCTAAAACGAATAAATTTTTCTGTAAAGCTGGTTTCACCTATTTTTTTACCGTTCCCCGAGTCTTTGGTATATCCTTTTTGGTCCTCTTTTTTGTGATAAACCCTTATCAATTTAGAGGGCAAATCTTTTACAAATTGAGAAACTCGAGCAAGGGTTTTTCCTTCTCCTCTTACGTATGTGGTTAGAGGGGAGATAAGAAATAGGTTTTCTCTTGCTCGGGTTACCGCTACATAGAAAAGTCTTCTTTCTTCCTCTAATTCTTCTTCGTTTTCTAAACTGTAAACCGAAGGGAACCTACCTTCTATAAGTGAAATAATAAAAACAGTATGCCATTCTAATCCTTTGGCGGAATGTACGGTAGAAAGGATTAAATGGTCGGTAAGACTATCAGTGTTTTTTTCTGCTATTTCTATAGGTTCTAACATTAAGTCTGTTAGAAATTCTTCTAAAGTATCGTATTTTTCTGAAAGGTCTATAAGGGCTTCTATGTCTCTTTCTCTTCGGTGATAATCCTCATAATATAATCTTTGGAACACAGGCTGATAAAACTCCCAAACCTTTAGTAAACACTGAGAAGGTTTTTCTTGAAATCCACTAACTCCAGTTATGAGAGAAATAAGATTTTTAAACTCTAAAAAAGAAAATTTATGCGTAAGTCTTTCTAAAGAAAAGAACAGGTTGTTAGAGGCTTGTTTGATAGCTTCCAATATCTTTTCTGCTGTTCTTGGTCCGATACCTTCAAGCAATAAAAGTACCCTGTTCCAAGACAAAAAGTCCTTAGGATTAACCAATATCCTTAAGATAGAAATGAAATCTTTTATATGAGCTGCCTCTAAAAGTTTTAGTCCTCCATATTTTATAAAAGGTATTCCTCTTTTAGCAAGTTCCATCTCTAAATCAAAGGAATGAGAAGCAGACCTAAAAAGCACTGCCATCTGTGAAAGTTTTATCCCTTTTTCTCTTAGTTCTAAAACTTTTTCTGCAACAAACCTGCTTGAATCTGCTTCATCTTCAGCAAAAAATAAAACAGGTTTTTCTCCGGTTTTTCTTAGAGTAAATAAAGTTTTGGTATATTTTAGTTTAGATTTAGCGATGATATGGTTGGCTAAGTCTAAGATAGGTTGTGTGCTTCGGTAGTTTTGTTCCAGTTTTATGATTCTAGTGTTAGGGAAAAGTTTAGGAAAATCAAAAATATTTCTATAATTAGCTCCTCTAAATCCATAAATACTTTGAGAATCATCCCCCACTACCATTACGTTTTGATGCTTTTCTCCCATATATCTGATGATCTCACCTTGAAGAGTATTGGTGTCTTGGTATTCATCTACCATGATAAACTCAAAACGTTTCCCTACTTCCTCTCTTACTTGAGGAAAGTTTTTAAGTATGGTAAGCCAATTTACTAAAAGGTCGTCGTAATCCATTAAATGATGTTCTTTTTTATAGTTTTGATATTCTATCAAAAGCCTTTCTATCTCGTAATAAAAATCTAAAAACTGGGGATAATGGTTTTTTAAAAGTTCTTCTAAGGTTTTTTGTTGGTTTATCATTTTACTGTAAATGTTGGCTAAAGTCTCTTTTTTAGGAAACCTTTTTTTGGCCTCAGCAAGTCCTAAGCTATTCCGCAAAAGATTTATCAAATCTTCAGAATCTCCTCTATCAATAATGGTAAAGTTAGAAGGATAACCCAGAAGATAGCCGTAAAACCTAAGCATGTATTGAGCTATAGAATGAAAAGTTCCTCCCATGATCTTATCACAGTCTATTTTTAAAAGAAGTCCAGCTCTTTGAATCATCTCTTTCGAAGCTCTTTTTGTAAAGGTTAATAGCAATATTTTTTCTGGAGGAACTCCTTGTGCTACTAAATAGGCCATCCTTGAGGTAAGAGTTTTAGTTTTTCCTGAACCTGCCCCAGCTATTACCAAAAGAGGACCATAAATTGTTTGGACTGCCTCAAGTTGGGCAGGATTTAAGTCTTTTAAAAAGTCTAATTGGGGTGTTTTTAACACTTTCATGGGTGTTATTATAACGCCTTCAAGAGGTTTTTACAAGAAGCCTAAAAGGACCTTAAGAGTACTATAGGATCCACCTTAGAGGCTTTATAAGATGGATAAACCCCTGCAAAAATCCCAAAAATTATCGTTAATCCTGTAGAGGTAAGGATAGGAATGACAGGAAATATCAAAGGATAGTTAAAGACAGGCAACAGGATAAGGGTTAAACCCACCCCTAAAACTACACCCATAATACCTCCTAATAGGGTAACGATTACACTTTCTATCAAAAACTGTAACAATATATCTCGTTCTTTAGCCCCGATAGCCTTTCTTATTCCTATTTCTTTTTTACGTTCATTAACCGCAAGGGTCATGATGGCTGTTACTCCTAAAGCACCAACCACTAAACAAAGAACGGAGATACTTTTTACTAAAGAAGAAAAAAGGTTGGTTGTTTGGGTTTTAGCTTGAAGAATATCTTCAGCCTTAACTATGGTAAAATCTTTGTTTTTTTCCGTAACCTTATGCCTTTTAGACAAGATTGAATCGATTTGTTTTTCGATAAAGGGAAGATTAGAAGGGTCTTCTACTGAGATAAAAATACCTCTTATGTAATCAACGTTGTAAATCGCAGAAATAGCTATGGTATAAGGTATAAGTACCTGATCATCCTGGTCTGCATTGCTAGCATCTATCCCTATAGGACTTAAAACCCCGATAACCTTAAAAGGGAGTTTGTTTATAAGAATGGTCTGTCCTACAGGATTTTCTTTTCCAAAAAGTTGTGCTTTGACCTTATTTCCCAAGATTACCACTTTTTTATAGCTTAAAATCTCGTCTTTCAGAAAGTTTCTACCTTCTTCTAAAGAAAACTTTCTTAGTCTTAGATATTCTTCGTTAACCCCGTTTAAAACGGTACTTACCGTGTTTCCTGCAAACCTTACGATAGCATCTCCGGTAAAATAGGGAGAGATAAAGCGGATACCACCTATCTTTCGTAAAGCCTCTGCATCTTCAGGTTTAAGAGTAGTGGTTACTTCTGTTTGAATGGCTCTTCCTGCAGAAACCCTTACGTTTCCAGCAACTACCATCAAAACCTCTGGACCGAAGGTTTCTATTTCTTTTAAAGTCCTGATTTTAGCCGCTTCTCCAAAGGCGTTCATCAAAAGCAAAGAAGAAACTCCAATGATGATACCGATGATAGACAAAACCAGCCTTAACTTTTTATAAAACAACCCACCCCAAAGTAGTTTATATTTTAACATCATAGGCTTTTTAATAAGATAGAAGGTTCTATTTGGGTGGCTTTATAAGCTGGGATAAGGCTAAAAATGATGGTGGTCAACATAGAAAAACCAAGGCTTATAAAAAAGGTAGTCCAGGAAAAAAGAGGTTTTAAAGGACTAAAAAAGGAGATAAGTTGCATCAGCCCTAAACTTAACCACCATCCGATAAAACCACTTATTAAAGCTACTATTAAGGCCATGGTAAGATAATGTTGAATGATGTTAGAAGGGGTTGCCCCTAAGGCTAATCTTAACGCTATCACCGGGGCACGCTCTTCTATATTAGCATACATCAAGTTCATGATGATCACCCCACTTATCACCAAACTGATTACTGAAATAGCTAATAAAAACACGGTAAGTATCCTAGTGGTTGCTGTAAATCTTTCTATGGCCATATCTGGGGTGATAAGTCTAAAATCATCAGGCTGAATACCATAAAGGTTATGGTTTTGTCTTAGTATGCCACGGATAGTTTCTTTAGCCAGCTCTATGTCTGTGTTTTCTTTAAAAAGAATTTTCATCGCATCCAAATAGTCCTTGTTAAACACCCTTCTCATCGCTGTGGTTAAAGGGATTAAAATCCTTTCATCATGTCTAAAATGTCCAAACGAAGGCTTTGGTTCTAAGATTCCTATAACCTCAAAATATTCTCCACCAATTTTTATTTTTTTACCTATAACCTGTTTAGCTTTAATTTTTTGGGGTACTTCTGCTCCTAAAACGCATACCTTAGCCATGTTCTTTAAATCTTGTTCACTAAAGAACCTTCCTTCTTTGGTATACCAGTTGTTAGCTAAACTATAAGACGGGGTCACACCTTCTATCCTCATTTTTTCAGAAAAACCTTCATAGGAAACTTCAAGGATACCTCTTACCCAAGGAGAGACAAGCTTAACAAACTCAAGTCTTTCTATGTTTTCTACATCCTTCATTTTCATGGTATCTGTTCTTGTGGTAGTAACCCCTATGATTTTTCCCCCTCCAGCAATAACCAGCATGGCATCTTTACCAAACTGAAGGTTGGCTAATACATCTAAGACTTGTTTTTTCGCAGAGGCTCCCAAGGAATAAATGGTGTTTAAAGCCGTTAAACTTATGATCAAAGCTAAAAGCATGAAAACCAGATTTACTTTGTTAGCAAGAAGTTCTTTTAATATGTCCTTTAAAAAGATTTGTTTAAACCTGTTTTTCATCTACAAAAATTCCGTCTGCTATGACTTTTATTCTTTTTCCGTTTTTGGCAATTTCTGGGTCGTGAGTAACCATTATAATAGTAAGTCCTTCGGCGTTTAATTCTTTAAATATGTTCATCACTTCTTTACTGCTTGCACTGTCAAGATTGCCTGTAGGTTCATCTGCTAAAAGTAGTTTAGGATTGGTGATCAAGGCTCGGGCTATTGCCACTCTTTGTTGTTGTCCTCCTGAAAGTTCCTTAGGTTTAGCATGAATTCTTTCTCCTAACCCCAATCTTTCAAGCAAAGAAATAGCTCTTTTTTCATCATCTTTAGAAAATCCTTCCGGTCTATAAAGTAAAGGTAACAACACGTTTTCTAAAGCGGTTGCCCATGGGACTAAGTGAAAGGCCTGAAAGATAAACCCCAGTTTCCTATTCCTTATATAAGCCAATTTTTTACTGTCAAACTTACTGACCTCTTCTCCTTCTAAAAAATACCTGCCTGAGGTAGGTTTATCAAGAAGACCTATGATGTTTAAAAGGGTCGTTTTCCCACTCCCAGAAGTTCCCATGATTACTAAAAATTCTCCTTGTTCTACCTCTAAGTCTATTCCTTTTAGAACTTGATAGGAAACCTTCCCAATTTGATAGATTTTTTGAATATCTTCAAGGATTACTATTTTGTCTCCCACAAACCTACTTCCTCACCTTCTTTCAGCCCTTCTACTACTTCGATTTTTCCTTTGGATTCCCAGCCTATTTTAATTAATCTTTTTTCCCATTTATCCCCTTTTTTTACCATCACAAAATAATTTCCTTGGGGGTCTATCTTTACTGCTTTGGAAGGCACCAAAAGTACGTTTTCTTTTTTCCCGGCTATGATGTTAACCTGGGCTGTCATCTCAGGACGCAGTAGATTTTCATAGGGGTCTAAAATTTCAAGCACCACATCATAAAAAACCACGTTATTTTTGATGATAGCACCAGGGTATATCTTTTTTACTTTAGCCCTAAAAACCTTGTTGGGATAGCTGTCTACGGTAAAAGTAGCCTCTTGACCTACTGAAATTTTTCCTATGTCTGTTTCATCTACATAACATTCTACTTGAAGTCTTGAGAGGTCAACCACCGTAATAAAAGTAGGGGCGTTTAACCCTGCTACCACAGTTTCTCCTTGTTGGGTTGTAACCTCTGAAACCACCCCAGAAATAGGGGAGTAAATAAAGGCATAATTAAGTTTAATCTTAGCTGCATTCCAAACATTTTTAGCAGCCTCTACACTGGCTCTGGCGATGGATAACTGCTTTTCATACTCAGATTTTAAAGCCTCAAGATTAGCTTTTTCATATTCTAAAGTAGATTTTTTTACCTCATAATCTCTTTCTAACCGTTCGAGATCATTTTTTGAAATAAGACCTTCCTGGAAAAGCATCTTGTTTCTTTGAAGTTCTCTTTCTATTTGAAGGAGTTCTGCCATAGATGATTTAACTTTTTTAGTTTGTGCTGAGATCTGATGAGGATAAACCTGTTTTATCTTTTCTAAATTGGCTAAGGCTTCTTTATATTCGTTAAAAGCTCTGTTAACCTCTTCCTGAAGGTCTTGATGTTCTATGATGGCTATAAGTTGACCTGCTTTAACCTTATCTCCTGTGGTAACAAAAAGTTTTTCTACCCTTCCTGAAATCCTTGAGCCTACTTTTACTTGAGCTCCGACCTGAGGTTTTACCGCTCCGGTAGCTGTTACCTCTAAATAAATTGTTCCCCTTTCTACCTTGGTAGAAGAAGAAGGTAAAAGGTTAGCCTTTTTTTCTGATTTTTTCTGACACCCCAAAAAAAACAAACAAACGATCAACCATAAAAACACCCATTTTTTCATAAATCTAACTCCGGAATAACACCAGTCATTCTATAAAGTTCGTAGAAGGAATATATCAAGTTATACTTAGACACTGCTACCTTCGACCTTGCTTCTGAAAGCCGGGCTAAAAGGGTGGTTACATCTACGATGCTTGCTAATCCGGTTTCGTATTTCTTTTGAACTATCCGATAGTCTTCTTCCATACTTTTTAACCAGGCAAGGGCGCTTTCAAAGTTTTCTTTAGCTGTTTGATAGTTTTTATAACTGGTAAAAACTTCCTGTTTTATCTGAAGTTCGGTATTTAACTTTTCTAATTTTTTTTGCTCTAACCCTGTTTTTTCTTTATTTAATTCTGCTATTCGTTGGAAACCTGTAAAAATAGGTAGGGTTATCCGAAAACCTGCCGTAAATTCGTTTTGTTTATCAGGAAAAAATTTACTATCTAACTGATAATAACTACTAAAGAAGTCTACGGTAGGGCCAAACTTTCCTTTTATGCTTTTGACCCGATCTTCTTGAGCTAAAACCTCATTTTCTTTGGCTTTAACCTCTGGCCTTTTTTCGAGAGCGGTTTTAAGATAAAAATTTAAATCTTTTATCTCTATGTTTTTTTCGTCCAAAGGTAAAAATTCTATTTCTTCTGCCTTAAGGACATCATAGTTTATTAAGGTAAGAACCTTAGCTTTGGCTATGTCTGCGGTATACTTATAGTTAGTCACGTTAAACTCTGCCTGTTTAACCTTGGCTTCAGCATCAAGCACATCTGCATAAGGAGAAAGACCAACCTCGTATTTCTTTTTGGCTAACCTTAAAAGGGTTTTAGCGTCTTCCAGGTCAACCAACGCAGCTTCATACAAGGCCTTTTGTTTAAAGTATTCTAAATAAGCCTGGATAATGTTTAAAGATACATCTAAGATGGTTTTTTTTACCATAAAATCTTGGGCTGATATCAATTTTAAGGCCTCTTGATAGGCGTACCAGGTAGAAAAGCTTGAAAAAACATTCCAGTTTAAATAAGGACCAAAAGAATGCACCTCCTGATTAGGAAGCCCCTTACCTGGATCTTGTCTGTCAAACTCGTACTTTAAATATAAAAACGGGAAAAAGCCTGCCCTAACATAGTCTTTATAAAAAACAGAACCTTCCTTACTTTTTATCGCAACCTGTATTTGAGGGTTGTTTTTTAGCCCTATAACAATAAGCTCTTTTAGAGATAATACTTCTTTAGCAAAAACAGAGTTTTGAAAGCTTAACAGCCAAAAAAAGAAAAACAAAAAAAGACCGATTATTTTCTTCATAAAATCCTCTTATTTTTCGGCTCAAAAATATGTAAGTAATCACTTAAATATTTATCCTTAAAATCGATTTTGTCAATCTGATTTTAAGGTTGTTTTAGAGTTGAAATGTTTTTTAAACTTAACCAAGACAACCTATTTCGTTTTAAGGTTCATAGAGCTATTTTTATAGCCATACAAAAAGTAGACTAAAATCCCTAAGAAACTCCATAGAATAAACCTTATCCAGGTATCCATAGGTAACCCGCTCATGATAAAAAGCAAAAACAAAAGGTTAATTGGGATTATTATATGGGCATATGGAATCCTAAAAGCAGGTTGATAATCAGGGCGGTATCTGACTAAATAGATAGCTACACCTACTACAAAATAGGCAAAGAGAGTCCCGATGTTTATAAGCTCTGCCAATATTTTTAAAGGAATAAACCCAGCAAAGAGGCAAAGGATTAATCCACCGGTTATAGATGCTTTATATGGAGTATAAAATTTTTTATGTATTTCGGCAAAAGGCTTAAAGATAAGACCATCTCTTGCTAAAGCGTAAAGAATCCTGGTAAACCCTATGGCCATAACCAACATAACCGAGGTAATCGTAATTACCGCACTTAAAGAAATAAAGTCTGCTACCGGTTTTTCGTTTATCTTGTACATGGCGTAGGCTAAAGCATCAGGTTTTCCTTCATATTCCCAGTAAGGCAAAATTCCTACCAAAACAAAGGCTACTGAGATATACAGGAACGTGATGACTATAAGAGAAAGGATTATACCTTTAGGTAAGTTTTTTTTAACGTCTTTAGTCTCCTCTGCTAAAGTTGCTAACGCATCAAAACCTAAGTAAGCAAAAACAATAAGAGCAGCTCCTCTCCAGACTCCTTCCCATCCAAAAGGCAAGAAGGGTTGAAAGTTTTCCCATTTAACATGTTTTAACCCAAATAATACAAAAAATAACAAGGTTATTATCTTTAACACCACCACCAAGTTATTAAAAAAAGCACTTTTTCTAATCCCTATGGTTACCAAGATGAAGATTACTAAGACCCCTAAAAGGGCAAAAAGGTCCACAAAGGTCCCTTGGTTAGGGTTAAAAGGACCTGAAAGGGCTTTAGGTAAGACCCACCCCAAGTTATTTTCTAAAAAAGCCCTTAGATAACCAGACCAACCGGTAGAAACAGCTGCGGTAGCAATCCCGTATTCTAAAAGTACATTCCAACCAACCAACCAAGCCCAAAATTCTCCTAAAGCAAAATATACATAATTATAGGCTCCTCCAGCTAAAGGAAAGGCTGAACAAAACTCTGCATACACCAAAGCAGTTAATCCTATTCCTATTCCTGCAAGGATAAAAGAAAGCAAAATCCCAGGTCCAGCATAAGAAGCTGCAGCTTGCCCGGTTACCACAAAAATACCTGCCCCAACTACCGCCCCTATCCCTATAAAAACGATGTCTTTTAACGAAAGAGCACGTTTAAGTTTAGAGGTTTGCTGAACAGCATTAAACGGTTTTTTTCTAAAGATATCCATGGTTGTATATTATAAAAAAATTTTTTAGATTGAAAACACCTATTTTACTAAAATTTCGTTAAAAAACTTCTTTTAATCCCTTGAGGATGTATTCTATAGCAATACTTGCCAGAATAAGACCTAAAATCCTCACCACAGCCTTAGTCCCAAGTTCTCCCAGATGTTTGAAAATCTGGGTTGAGGCTTTAAGAATAAGATAGGTGATGACTATCACCAGAAAGATCACCCCTGAAAGGGCTAATTTAGTGGTTAACTCAGGGGTTTCTCCTAAGATGATGGTGGTGGTAATCGCCCCAGGACCTGCTAAGTAAGGAATCCCTAAAGGAACTACAGAAGGGTCTTCTAACTCTCTTACCTGGGTGGTTTCCTGTTCTGAAGTTTTTACCTGAGTAGTTTTACCAAAAAGCATCTCTAAGGCAGTTATGAAAAGTAGAGTCCCTCCTGCTATCCTAAAAGAGGAAAGAGAAATTTGAAATAAAATAAGAATGTATTTACCTAACCAAAAAAATAGTAAAAGGGTAATCAAAGCTGTAACACAGGCTTTTAAGGCTATCCTTTGCCTTTCTTTTTCAGAATAACCGCTGGTTATACTTAAAAAGAAAGGTGCCCCAGCTATCGGGTCTATGATCGTAAAAAGAGCGATAAAACTTTTAAACAAAAGGCTTATTTCCATGAAACCTTTGCCTTTAGATAAAAATATAACCCAGGAAGGGCAGAAATAAGGATTAAACTATACCCTAACATCCCTAATAAAAGACCATGTTCTATGGAAAACCCTAACAAAGAAACAAAATAACTTAAACCTCCCTCCCTTACACCTAAACCTGAAATACTAATAGGCAAGGCAGCAAGAAAACTAATGATAGGGATCATCACAAAATAATATACATAACTTATGTTTAAATGTAAGGCTTTACCCAAAAGAACAAACTGAAGAACAAAAAAAAACTGGATTAATACCCCAAGAAGTATCGGAAATAGATTATAAGGTAAGGAAAGAGGTCTAAAATAGTCCGTAGAATAGATTTTAGTAAAAAATACCGAGATTAAGAAAAAACTTAAAATTGTAGAATAGGTAAGAATGGTAGAAAAATAGTAAAGTTTTTTAGGTAAAAATTGTCCATATAAAGGAAGAGAAATAGAGAGGATAAAAAAAATACCTAAAAGTCCATAAAATCTATCGATCATAACGCTAAAGGTGGCTTTTTTAAAGGGAAGGCCCTGTTTGGTTAAGAGAAAAGTCCTTAAAAGGTCTCCTCCCACTATCCCTGGCATAACCGTATTTAATGAAAATCCCATCAGATAGCTTTTTAAAAAGAAAAGATAGCTTTGTTTAAAACCCCAAGTTTCACAGATTTTCTGCCATCTTAAAGCTACCATAAGCTGAAAACTGTTAAAACAAAGAAGGGCAGTTAGATAAAAAGGAAGCGACAGATTTTTAAAAATCTCTTTTAGCTTAACAAAATCGGTTTTTTTAAAAAGAAAAAACAAAATGCCAAAGGTAATGATAAATCTTAAAGCCAGACTTAAGAGATGTTTTATTCTTTTCATTATGGTTAGTCTTTAAAGACTCGAAAATATTTTATATACTCACTGGAAAGGTTTTTTAACGGATTTTCGATGATAGCAATCAACTTACCTTTTGGGTTTAAAATCCTTATCCAGTCATGACTGGGAGATAAAGTAAGTTTTTGAAATTTTATAAAAGAGATAAAAGAAGAGGTATGCATAGTTCTTCCCTCTTGTATACGTTTAGAAAAATCTTCACTTACAAGTATCTTGGGTAAAAATTCAAGGGCCCTTTCTACAGAGACTATTTTTTTTAATAACTCTTCATAGTTTTCTTCAACAACCTGGGCTATCTCTTCTAAGGTTAAAGCTTCTTCTATTTTAAACACACTTTTTTGTATTCTTCTAAGCTTAGTCAAAGTTGCACCACATTCAAGCTTTTCTCCAAAACTGTTCACTATAGACCTGATATAGGTTCCTTTAGAACAGTGGACCTCAAACCTCACATAGGGTAGGTTGACTTCTAAAATGTCAAACCGAAAAATTTTAATTTTTTTAGGTTCTTTAGGGATAAGAAGACCATCTCTTGCATATTTATAAAGCGGTTTCCCTCTAAACTTGGCAGCAGAAAAAGGAGGGGGAGTCTGGTCTAATTCTCCTAAGAAGGTCTGAGCAACCTTTGTAAGATCTTCTAAAGAAAACTCAGGGACAGGTTTTTTAGCAACCACCTCTCCGGTAATATCAAAAGTAAGGGTGCTAATTCCTAACTGCATCTCCCCCTGGTAAATTTTATCACCTTCTAAGAAGATTTGGGCTACTTTGGTGGCCTTGCCAATTAATATAGGTAAAACTCCTGTAGCTATGGGGTCAAGGGTTCCTCCATGACCAGCCTTTTTAACCTTTAAAATTTTTTTAACCTTTTCTAAGGTTTGGGTAGAGGTTAACCCCTCAGGTTTATCCACTACAAGAATTCCGTTTAATCCTTCATTTTTTTTCATAAAAACCCCGCAAAAACTCCTTTAAATCTGTCAAAAAAGCCTGAAGGTTTTCTATCTTAAGTTTAAAACCACTGGCGTATTTATGTCCGCCACCACCAAAATGTTTAGCAATCCCTAAAACCTCAAAAGGTTCTTTGCCTCTTAAACTTACAGCTATCCTTCCTTTCTCAATTTCTTTTGCGAAAGCTACTATATCAATCTCTTTTAAACTTTTTAAAAAATTGGCTATGTAACTAAGGTCTTCTACAGGACTGTTTTCTAATTCTTCAACGGTAAGGTAAGAAATACCAAAAGAGGGTTTATTTGATATTATTTCTAAACGATCAAGGGCTATTTTTAGAAGGTTGGCTTCCTGTAAAGAAACTTGTTCAAAAAGTTGTTTGGCTATATACGAAGGGTTGGCCCCCTTTTCGCACAGTTCTTTGGCCACTTCAAAGGTATAGGCTTTTGTATTTTCATATTTAAAACCACCTGTGTCAAAATAAAGTCCAGCTAAAAGATTTTCAGCCATCTCTGAAGTAATCTCAGCTTCTAATTTTTTTAAAATTTCAAAAATAATGGCTGAGGTAGAAGGTGAGTTAGGGTCTACGATAAATAAAGTTTCTCCTTCAAAGGTATTTTCTTCTTTTTGATGATGGTCTATGATTACATATTCCTTAAAAGGTTTCAATCTTTCAGCTATGTTAGGAGCAATCCTTTTCGGAGAAGAAGCATCAAACAATACAATCAAAGCTTTGTCCAGTTGAGGTAATTTTTCTGGTAGGATAAACCATTGATAACCCTTTAAAAATTTACTATTTTGGGGTATACGTTCTACCAAAGGGTAAAAACTTTTTCCTTTTTGTTTTAAAAAAAATCCAAAGGACAGCATAGAAGAAAGGCCATCTATGTCTGGGTTTACGTGAGTTACTAAGATAAAATGTTGGTTTTCTTCAATTTTTTGAAGAAGGGTTGTTAAATTAAACATCTTCTTTTGTTTTAGAGATTTTAGCAAACAACATGTCAAGTTGTTTTTCTTTTTCTTCTCTGTCGTCTAATCTAAATTCAAGGTCTGGCATGTATTTTATGGTAATTTTTTCTCCTATTAATTTCTTGATATAACCTTTGGCACGATTAAGAGCCTCCTGAACCTCATCAGGGGCAGTATCTCCGTATACCCTAAAAAAAACTGTCGCTTTTCTTAAATCTCCACCTATTTTAACCTCGGTGACGGTAATAAACTGTTTGAAAATTGGATCGTTTAGTTCATACATCAAAATTTCTGTTATAACCTGTTGTAAAAGACTGCCTACCTTTTCTGGTCTGTATGACATTGGTTTAAACCTTAATAGTTAATGAAATCTATCTCAGCTTTTATAATTTCTAACCTACCATCTTTTTGAATAAAAGTAAGGATGTCATTTATTTTACTATCAACTAATTTTTGGTCTTTTCCTACTACACTTAACCCTAAAACAGCTTTTTGCCAGAGGTCATGCTCGTCTACCTCGGCCAAAGACACCTTTCTGAACCTAGATTCTATCTTTTGAGTTAAGGCCTTTAATACTTGCCTCTTGGCTTTTAAAGAATTAGGTTCAGGAATAAAAAGTTCTATTTTTGCTATTCCAACTACCATTTAGAAAACCCTTTTAATTTAACTAGTTACTAGTTAAAGCTCCTGAGAAACCTTTTTCAACTCAAAGGTTTCCAGAAGATCTCCTTCCTTTATGTCATTAAAACCTTCTATTCTAACCCCGCACTCATATCCAGCAGCTACTTCTTTGACATCTTCTTTAAATCTTCTAAGAGAAGCTATTTTACCTGTATAAATCACAACTCCATCTCTTATTACCCTTACATTGTGGTTTCTGTTGATAACACCTTCTTTGACATAACAACCAGCAACGACTCCTACCTTAGGTACCTTAAAGATAGCTCTTACTTCCACCAAACCTTTAATCTCTTCTACGATTTCAGGTTCAAGTAATCCAGCCATTGCTTTCTTTACATCATCAGTAAGCTGATATATCACATCATAAAACTTAATATCTACTCGTTCTTTTTTAGCTAAATCTCGTGCTTGAGAGCTGGGTTTTACGTTAAAACCGATGACAATAGCATTTGAGGCTGAGGCTAACATTACATCACTTTCAGAAATAGCCCCTATGCCTGCACGGATGATGTTAACCTTTACTTTATCAGTAGAGAGTTTAAGTAAAGAGGCTTGTAAGGCTTCTAAAGTACCTTGGGTGTCGGCTTTTAAAACTATGTTTAATTCTTTAAGCTCACCTTCTTTTAGTTTTTCAAAAAGCTTTTCAAGAGAAATTTTGGCTTCTTTAGCTGTTTCAGCTTCTCTTGCCTTTCTTTGTCTATATTCTGCTATCTTTTTTGCTTTTTCTTCACTGTCTAGAACTATAAAGTCATCCCCAGCCTGAGGTAACTCTTCAAAACCTAAGACCTCTACAGGCATAGAAGGAGTAACTTCTTTAACCCTTTTCCCATAGCTATCAAACATTGCTCTTACTCTTCCATAGGTAAGCCCGGCTACAAAAATATCCCCTTCTTTGAGGGTTCCTTCTTGAACAAGAACCGTAGCCACCGGTCCTCTTCCTTTATCTAATTTACTTTCTATGATCCTGCCTCTTGCAGGTCTATCGTAGGCAGCCTTGAGCTCTAACATTTCAGCTTGGAGAAGTACCAATTCTAACAACTCATTGATACCTATCTTGTTTCTTGCTGAAATGTTGGCCATCAAAGTGTCGCCACCCCATTCTTCCGGAATCAACCCTAACTCAGCTAACTGCGATTTAACTCTTTCAGGGTTAGCCTCAGGTTTATCTATTTTATTGATAGCTACCACTATAGGAACTTTGGCTGCTTTAGCATGTTCTATAGCTTCTCTGGTTTGCTCCATCACCCCATCATCTGCGGCTACTACCAAAATTACTATATCGGTAACCTGAGCTCCCCTTGCTCTCATCGAGGTAAAAGCCTCATGCCCCGGTGTGTCTATAAAGGTGATAAATCTTCCATCCTCTAATTTAACCGTATAGGCCCCGATGTGCTGAGTGATCCCTCCTGCTTCTCTACTGGCTACGTCTGTTTTTCTTATAGCGTCTAAGAGACTGGTTTTCCCATGGTCTACGTGCCCCATAACCGTGATAACCGGAGGACGGGGTTTTAGTTCTTCTGGTGAAGGTGGAATATACTGTAAAAGAATTTCTTCTTCTATAGGAGCCCTTTCTATCTGATAGCCAAATTCATCAGCCAGTATGGCCGCTGTATCTGCATCTATAGACTGATTGGCGGTAACAGGCATACCCATCTGTAAAGCCTTTTTGATGAGCTCGCCAACTTTAACTCCCATCATTTTAGCAAGTTCGCTAACCTGAATCGTTTCAAAGATCTTTATTTTTCTTTCTTTAGGAGGTAAAGTAGGTGGTCTATCAGAAACCTTTTCTTTTTTTTCTTTTTCCTTAGGTTTTACTACCTCTACTTCAGGTTTTTCCTCAAAAAGGGTTGCTGGCTCCTCTTCTATAAAGAACTCGTCAATCTTCTCTTTTTCTCTTTTACCAAAACCACCTTTTTTCTTTGCTTTTTTCTTTTCTTCTCTAAAATCTTTTTCTTTCTTTTTCTTTCTGAAATCTTCTTTTTCTCCTATCTTAGGTTCTTCAGGCAAGACAATTTCTTCTTTAGGAGGAGAGATCACTGGTTGTTCTTTACCTTTAAATCCTCTTTCTTTTCTTGGCTTAAACTCAGTAACCACTCTTTTTCCATAGGAGGGTTGGGCAGTTTCTGTTTGAGAAGGCTCTGTAGAGGGCGTTTCAGTTTGAGAAGGTTCAAACTGAGAAGCTTCTTGAATAGATGTTTCCAAACTTTCTACCTTTTTCTCTTCTAAATCTTCAACCTCTAAAGAGGCTTTACTGACTTCTTCGGTAGGCGGTTCTTCTATTAAAGAAGGTTTTTCTTCTTTGGTTTCTGAAATGGTTTCTTCCACTTTAGGTTGTTCTTCGATTTTAAGCTCTTCTGAGGTTTTTTTCTTCTTTAAGACAAGCTTTTTCTTTTTGGGTTGCTCCAGAGGTTGCTCTATACTTTCTACTTTAGGTTCTTCTGGTGTAATTTCTTCTTTGTTTTTTTCTTCAATCTCCTCTTTTCTAAACACGATTATTTCGTGTTTTTTACCATAAAGATTTCTTACCTTTTCGGCGTCTTCCTCCGACAAAGAGGAAAGAGTAGTTTTAACCGGAAAACCTTCGGCTTTAAGTTTTTTAACTAACTCTTTAGGTTCTATATGAAGCTCTTCTGCTAGTTCGGTAAGTTTAATCCTTTTTGTCATAATAACCCCTGTTTAAGTTTAAAGATACTTTTGGCTAAGGTTAAAGTTAACCAATTTAATTATATTATAAAAGATGACTTAAGTTTAATATCAAAGCACGAAAATTCAAGCCCTTCTTTTATTTTTATAAATTTAGATTAATATTATGAAACATGAAACAGGTGATCATCATCCCGGCACGTTATGGTTCTACACGTTTCCCAGGAAAGCCCTTGATCCTCATAGACGGAAAACCGATGATACAACATGTTTATGAAAGGGCTTTAAGCTCAAAAGCAGAAGAAATATGGGTAGCTACTGATGACGAAAGGATTTTTAAGGAGGTTTTAAGGTTTGGAGGTAAGGCCTTGATGACTGCTAAGACCCATATCTGTGGTACAGATCGAGTAGCTGAAGCCACCGAACTTCTTGGACTATCTCCAGAAGATATAGTAGTTAATCTTCAAGGAGACCAACCTTTTTTCCCTTCAGAATATTTTCAACTCTTGATAGAGCCTTTGCTCTCTGGAAAGGCTAAAATGGCTACCCTTGCTACTCCTATAAATACTGAAGAAGACCTCTATAATCCTAATAAAGTTAAGGTGGTTTTAGACTGTCAAGGCTATGCCCTTTATTTTTCAAGAAGCCTTATTCCTTATTTTAGAACTCCAGGAGACCCCCCTTTATACCTAAAACATATTGGTGTTTATGCCTATACAAAGGAATTTTTAGACCTATTTGTTAGACTTTCTCCAGGAACCCTCGAACTCACAGAAAAGTTAGAGCAATTGAGAGCCCTTGAACATGGGTATAAAATAGCTGTAAACATAGTGCCCGAAGATGTACCTGAAGTAGACACCCCAGAAGATTTAGAAAAACTTATAAAACTAAGAGGGATATCGTTATGAAGAGAGAACCCGCAGTAGCAGGATATTTTTATAGTAATAACCCTAAAGAATTAAAAGCGCATCTTGCCGAACTGATAAAGTTTTCAGAACCCAAGATATCTGCTAAAGGGATAGTGGTTCCTCATGCAGGATATTTTTACTCAGGGGCTGTTGCTGGAGCTGTTTATGGTAAGATAGTCTCCCCTGATATCGCTGTTATCCTTGGTCCTAATCATACAGGTATGGGAAAACCAATCGCTATCTTTAACGGAACCTCCTTCATCACCCCTTTAGGAGAGGCTAAAGTAAATAAAACCTTTGTTTCTCGTTTGTTAGAAATTTGTCCTTTGGTCTCAGAAGACCTTTTAGCCCATGCCCATGAACATTCTATAGAAGTTCAGGTACCTTTTTTACAGTATCTAAACCCTGAGATAGAAATCGTAGCGATTTGTTTAAGATGGATTTCACTTAAGGAAATAAGAGAAGTTGGAGAGGCGTTGGCTAAAACCATACAGCTTTTTCCAGAAAAGAAAATTTTAATCGTAGCAAGCTCAGATTTTAGTCATTATGTGCCCCATGGCACAGCCAAACATAAAGATTCTATGGCTATAAACGAAATCTTATCCTTGTCTGAAGAAGGTCTTATAAAGACGGTAAAAGAAAACAACATATCTATGTGTGGAGTCATTCCGGTAGCAATAGCCATAGTTGCTTGTAAAAAGCTCGGAGCCACTCATGGAGAACTTATTGCTTATGCCACCTCTGGAGATATAATCAGAGATTACTCCTCAGTGGTAGGTTACGGAGGAATAATTTTATATTAAATCTAAAGGGGGACTGTTGATGGCTGAGATAGTTACACGTTTCCCACCAAGTCCAACAGGACATTTACATTTAGGGGGAGCAAGGACTGCACTTTTTAACTGGCTTTATGCAAGGCATCACCAAGGGAAGTTTGTACTAAGATTAGAAGATACAGATAGAGAAAGGTCTAAAGAAGAATATGTTGTTTCTATCTTAGAGGCCTTAAAATGGTTAGGTCTTGACTGGGATGGAGGTCCTTATTTTCAAAGTCAAAGGGTTGAACTTTATCAACAATATGCTCAAAGGCTTTTTGAGGAAGGCAAGGCGTATTACTGTGAATGCCCTAAAGAGGTTTTAGAAGAAAAAAAGAAAAAAATGTTAGAAACCGGGCAAAAACCAAGGTATGACAAAACCTGCCTAAATAAAAATTTGGGTCCAGGGGAAGGGAGAGCCTTAAGAATTAAGGCTCCAGAATTTGGTGAAATCGTCTTTGAAGACCTTTTAAGAGGTAAGATTGTTTTCCCTGCCGAAGAGGTGGATGACTTTGTGATTTTACGCTCAGATGGGACCCCTACTTATCAGTTTGCGGTGGTGATTGATGATATCACTATGGGGATAACCCATGTAATAAGAGGAGATGATCATATTTCTAATACCCCAAAGCAGTTGATTATCTATGAAGCCCTTGGAGTTGAACCTCCTAAATTTGCCCATATTCCTATGGTCCTTGGCCCTGATGGGGCTAAACTTTCAAAAAGACATGGGGCTAAATCCATCCTTGAATACAAAGAAGCAGGGTTCTTACCTAATGCTTTGATAAACTATCTGGCAAGGCTTGGTTGGGGTTTTGGAGATCAGGAATATTTTACTGTAGAAGAACTTATAGAAAAATTTGACATAAAAGACGTAAACCTATCTCCTGCGCGTTTTGACCCAGATAAGCTTTTAGCGGTTAATGCCTACTGGATAAAAAATAGCGATAACCGTTTTTTACTTGACCATCTTAAACCTTTTCTATCTAAGAAATATAATCTTGATCAATTTTCTGAAAAATATTTGTTAGAGGCTATCGAGACCGTAAAAACAAGGGGTAAAACTTTAGTAGAACTTGTAGAAATGATGGATTTTTATCTCATAGAAGAGGTTATTTATGATCCAAATGGTGCAAAGAAGTTTCTCACACCTCAGATAGCTCCGGTATTAGAAAAGGTCTGCGAAGATTTAAAAACGTTAACTTTAGAAGATAAGGTTTTAGAGGATTATTTTCGAAATTTGGCTGAAACCCACGGTTTTAAACTAAAAGACATAGCCCAGGCCATAAGAATAGCCCTTACCGGAAAAACCGTTAGCCCCGGACTTTTTGAAATTATAAGGGTTTTAGGTAGAGAAAAAACTATTTATCGTATTAAGAAGGCGTTAGCTTATATTTTTGAAAATAGTTTTTAGATTATTTTACCACTTCCTTAAGTTTTCCGGTTAAGCTACCTATAAGGGGGAGTTTCCCCCTTATTTCTATAGGATATTTTTCTTTTTTAAGTAGATACACGGTAACCTTTCTGTTTCTGCTTAAAAGTTCACTGGTTTCTGGAAGTGTTATGTTGAGCTCTAAACAGGGTTCCTCTTTACCTTCATACATGCACGAGGTTTCTTTACTTAAGGCTATTTTGACAAATTTTCTACTTTCTTTTATATACACAGGAAACTCTACTTTAGGTTGGTTTAGATAGTCAACCAACCACGAATTTATAAAAGAAGTAAGTTCATCGTAGATAGGGTAGGTTACATTAAAAGTTTCTCCTAAATTTTTTTCTATATCGCCTTTTTTTATATTTACTACTTGTCTTTCTTTATCAAAAAATATGGATTTCTTCCTTTCTTTTTCTCTGTCCTTTGAATAGATGTTTGTTTTAAAAGGATTTCCTTGGTTATCTAACCAGGTTTCCCATTTAGCATAATAGGGATAAACTACATTACCCAAGCCTGTGGTGTAAACTATGGCTGAATATTTTGAATTTTCTATCAATATTATCGTTTCTCCCAGCTTAAAAGGTCCGTAAAAAATTTCATATACAAGTTTTTTAGGTAAACTTACGATATCCTTAGACAATGTCGGTTCAGAAGCTTTTGTTTTTTCAGAAGCTTTCCAAAGCTCTGCTTTTTCGGTTAAGGTATCTTTTTTTTCTTGAGGGATGTTCTCTGTTTCTGAAACCGTTTTAGGTGTATCGATATCAGGTTGAGTAGAAGGCTGTTCTGAAGGTTGGGAGTTGTCTTTATTAAAAGGTTGAGGTCCAGAAGATGGAACCTCTTCTTTAAGGTTTTTCGTTTCAGATTCTTGAGAGGTTTCTTTTTTTGAGATGATTTTTGAGGGTTGAGATATAGTTTCTATTTCTTTTAAGTTTAAGTCTAAAAAATCTTCTGTGTAAGATATTAAGAAATGTTTGAAGGTGGGTAGAGCAAACATACCGAGGAATAGAGAAATATGTATAATTAAAGAAAAAATGAGAGAAGAAAGAAAAGGATGAATTTTATCTTTGACATCGGTTTTCATGATATAATTTTAGCAAAAGTTTTTAGTTAAACCTTGACAAAACTATAACTTACTATAAATTTTAATCCAAAACTAAACAAAGGAAAGGGAGGGTAGTGAAGTGCCACATCACAAGTCTGCCAAAAAAGAGTTAAGACAAAGCGAAAAGAGAAGGTTAAGAAATCGAGCCTTCAAAAGTAGGGTGAAAACTGAGATTAAAAAGTTTTTAAATTATTTAAACGCTCATGACTTAGAAAAAGCTGAAGCCCAATTAAGAATCGTCCAAAGTTTGCTTCATAAAGGGGTTTCTAAAGGCATTTTCCATTGGAAAAAGGCTGCTAATAAAATCTCTAAACTTTTTAAAAAGTTCGAATCAGCCAAAAACAAAGCTACCACCCATTAAAAATTAAAGGGGATGTAGCTCAGCCTGGGAGAGCGCCGGAATCGCACTCCGGAGGTCGGGGGTTCGAATCCCCTCATCTCCATTAGGTGGATCTAATTTTTTATTTTTTCAGTTGTTACCAATTCTATTGGTAGTCATTTTTAAATTTTCTATCGATTAAAGTTACCTTCTATGCTTTTTAGTTTATCATTTTTTTTTATTAAACTAAAAAATTTTTGACAATTCAAAAAATTTTGGTATATTTATAAAAACTTTATAAGGTGCTTTATGTTTGATTTTTTAAGAAAAGGCGCTACTTCAGTCTTTGCTAAAATCTTTTTAGCGGTAATTATTATAGTTTTTATCTTTTGGGGTATCGGAAGCTTTGTTACTTCAGAAAAAGACCTCGTTGCTAAGGTAAACGGGATCTCTATCACAGCCAAAGAATTTCAAGAGTTTTACAACTTTCAGTTGCTTCGTTTAAAGCAAACCTTTGGCGAAATTAGCGAAGAAGACCTTAAAAAACTTAATCTCAAAAAAGAAGTCCTCGATGAACTTATAAAACTAAAACTTTTAGAAGATTATGCCAATAAAATAGGTGTTAAGGTTTTACCAGAAGAGGTAAGCCTTAGCATAGCTCAAATTCCATCTTTCCAAGAAAATGGAAGGTTTAGTCCCCAAAAATATCAGATGGTATTAAGAGAGTTAGGTACTACCCCAAAGTTTTTTGAAAAACTTGTTTACTATGACATTTTGCAACAACGATTAAAACTTCTTTTGACAACTCCTATTGTGGTTTCAGACGAAGAAGTTAAAGATTATTTGAGGTTTGCAAAGCAGGAAATTGAGTTGTTAGAAGGTGTTTTACCCTTTAAAGCTTGTATAGAAAAGATTAATTATACAGAAAAAGACTTGGAAAATTATTATCTTGCCCATAGAGATATTTATAAAGAAGAAGAAAAGGTTAAACTTGCTTATATAGTTATTCCTTATGAAACTTCTTTGGAAGTAACAGAGGTTGAGCTTAAAAGGTTTTATGAACAAAATTTAGATCGTTTTAAGAGGCCTTTTAGGGCTAAGATTAAAACTCTGTTGGTCGAAGGCACAGATGATACTTCCTTAAAAAAAGCTCAAAAAATCAAAGAAGAAACCAAACATGTCAAGGACCTTAAGGTTCCTGCTAAATGGGTAGAAGAAGGGGTACTGTCAGAAGAAATAAAAACTGCACTTAAACAAAGTAAGGAAGGTCAAGTTTTAGGACCTTTTAAGGTTTCTTCTGGATATTTAATCATAGGAGTTGAGGCTATCAAGCCAGAAGGAATAGCTTCCTTTGACGAAGTAAGAGAGGATATTTATAAATTTTTAAAAACAGAAAAAACAAGAAAGGTTACCCAGGAAAAGGCTAACAAGATTTATTCTGAAATTATGAAAGAAAACGATTTAAAAATATGGGCAGAAAAAAATAAAATCAAACTTTTTGAAACCAATTGGTTAACTAAAAAAGAATTTTTAGACCAGTTTCAAAATCCTCAACTTGCCAAAAAGGTTTTTGAAGCCCCAAAAAGAGAATTTTTTGCTCCTTTTGAAACCTCTAAAGGGTTTGTGATCTTAGAAATTATTGATAAAAAACCTGCAAGGTCTTTAGATTTTGCTGAAGCAAAAGAAAAGGTTATGCAGGACTATCTTAACAGCAAAGGAAAAGAGTTGTGTGAGCAAAAAGCTAAAGCCCTTTTAGAAAAATTAAAATCAAAAACAGATCTAATCAAAGAAGTTTTTGAAAACGAAGGATTCCAGACCAAGGAATATCGTTTGAGCCGGATGGAGATTCCTCAAACATTTTCTTCTAACATAGCCCAATTGATTGCTAACACAGGTTCTTCTAAAGTAATAGACAATATCGTGTGGGACAGAGGGGATCTTAAAATTTTTGTCATAAAAAGCATTAAAGACTTTAACGGCACGATTGAAGATGCAGAAATTCAACAGGCATCTTCGGTTCTTCTAAATCAAAAAAGAGATAAGTGGTTTAAGGAATGGTATCAAAACCTATTTAAAAAATCTAAGATAAAAACTTATACTTTATTTGAAAAGTTTTAGCTGATACTTTTTATGAAAAATTTTAAAAATAGATAAACAGGGGTTTTTTATGCCTAAAAGGACAGACATAAAAAAGATTTTAATCATAGGTTCAGGGCCTATTGTTATAGGGCAGGCTTGTGAGTTTGATTATTCTGGAAGTCAGGCTTGCAAGGCTTTAAAAGAAGAGGGTTATGAAATAGTGTTAGTTAATTCTAATCCAGCTACCATCATGACCGATCCTGAGATGGCAGATCACACATATATAGAACCTCTGACTCCTGAGGTAGTGGAATACATTATAAAGGAAGAACGGACTGATGCTTTACTTCCTACCTTAGGAGGTCAAACAGGTTTAAACATAGCCTTTGCTTTAGCTAAAAAAGGAGTTCTTGAAAAGTTTAACGTTGAACTGATAGGAGCAAACGCTAAAGCTATAGAAAAGGCTGAAAGTAGAGAGCATTTTAGAAAAGCGATGGAAAATATAGGATTAAAAATACCAAAGAGTTTCATAATCACTTCTTTAAACGAAATAGAAAAGGCTGCCAAAGAACTTGGTTTTCCTATTATAGTCAGACCAAGTTTTACGTTAGGCGGAACAGGAGGAGGGGTAGCCTATAACATAGAAGAGTTAAGAGAAATTACAGAAAAAGGTTTAGAGATGTCTCTTATCCATCAAGTAATGTTAGAGGAGTCAGTTCTTGGATGGAAAGAATTTGAGCTTGAGGTGATGAGAGACTTTAAAGATAATGTGGTTATCATCTGTTCTATAGAAAACTTTGACCCTATGGGAGTTCATACCGGAGATTCTATTACTGTAGCCCCGGCGCAGACCTTATCTGATGTAGAATATCAGAGGATGAGGACAGCTGCACAGGCTATCATCAGAGAGATAGGGGTAGAAACTGGAGGGTCAAACATCCAGTTTGCGGTTAACCCTAAAAACGGGGAAATGGTTGTAATAGAGATGAACCCCAGGGTTTCCAGGTCTTCGGCTTTGGCAAGTAAAGCTACAGGATACCCTATAGCCAAAATTGCCGCCAAACTGGCTGTAGGTTATACCTTAGATGAGTTACCTAACGACATCACTAAAGAGACAAAAGCCGCCTTTGAACCTACGATCGACTACGTGGTGGTAAAGA
The DNA here is from genome assembly GCF_000421605.1 of Thermodesulfobacterium thermophilum DSM 1276. Lineage (GTDB taxonomy): Bacteria > Desulfobacterota > Thermodesulfobacteria > Thermodesulfobacteriales > Thermodesulfobacteriaceae > Thermodesulfobacterium > Thermodesulfobacterium thermophilum. The sequence continues at coordinate 27,263 of NZ_ATXI01000013.1, read as the reverse complement.
TACCCAGGTTTACCTTTGAAAAATTTCCAGAATCCCCAGACGAGCTTACTACTTCTATGCGTTCTGTCGGAGAGACGATGGCTATAGGCAGGACTTTTAAAGAGGCTTTACAAAAGGCTATAGCAGGGCTTGAGATAGGAAGGTTTGGATTTGGGGCTGATGGAAAATCTCCTTCAGACAACGATGTAATACTTCCTAAAGAGATCATCAAGGAAAAGTTAGTCAAACCTAACAGTCAAAGATTGTTTTACATAAGAGAGGCCTTTAAGTCAGGATTTAGCATAGAGGAAATCTACAATCTTACTTACATCGATCCTTGGTTTTTATACCATCTAAAAGAAATTTTTGATAAAAGCGAAGAAATAAAAGGGAGATCTTTAGAAAGTTTAACCGCAGAGGAGCTAAGGGAACTCAAACAGATGGGATTTACTGATTACCAAATCGGATTTCTTACTAATACCAATCCTCAAAAAGTAAGAGAATACAGAAAATCTTTAGGGGTAAAACCTACCTTTAAACTTATAGATACCTGTGCAGCTGAGTTTGAAGCCTATACCCCTTATTTTTATTCTACATATGAAGTTGAAAATGAAAGCCGGGCTACAAAAAATCGAAAAGTTCTTATCATAGGTGGAGGGCCTAACAGGATAGGGCAAGGTATTGAGTTTGACTATTGTTGTGTTCATGCTTCTTTAGCTTTAAGGGAAAAAGGTATCGAAGCTATCATGGTTAACTCAAACCCTGAAACAGTCTCTACCGATTATGACATTTCAACCAGGCTGTATTTTGAACCTTTAACCTTAGAGCATATCCTGAACATCTATGAAGAAGAAAATCCAGACGGGGTAATAGTTCAGTTTGGAGGGCAAACCCCTCTTAACCTTGCGTTACCGCTTTACAAAGCAGGAGTAAAGATACTGGGTACATCTCCTGAAAACATAGACAGGGCAGAAAACAGAGAAAAGTTTGAACAACTTCTTGAAAAATTAAACCTTAGAAGGCCTAAAGCAGGGACTGCTTATAGTGAAGAAGAGGCTATTAAAGTAGCTAATCAAATCGGTTATCCCTTGCTTGTCCGTCCTTCTTATGTGTTAGGTGGAAGGGCGATGAGAATAGTCTATTCAGAAAAAGAGTTGAAAGAGTTTATAGCTACAGCTGTTAAGGTAAACCCAGAACATCCGATTTTAATCGACAAGTTTTTAGAGGATGCCATAGAAATCGACGTAGATGCTATCTCCGACGGAGAAACGGTGGTAGTAGCAGGTATTATGGAGCACATAGAAGAAGCAGGTATTCACTCTGGAGATTCTGCTTGTATCTTACCTCCTCTTCATATCTCACCTAAACTTTTAAACGAAATCAAAGAAGCTACAAAATTGCTTGCTAAAGAATTGGAGGTAAAAGGTTTAATAAATATTCAATTTGCTATCAAAGACAACGAACTCTATGTGTTAGAGGTGAATCCAAGGGCTTCAAGAACTGTACCTTTTGTGTCCAAGGCTATCGGGGTACCTTTGGCTAAACTTGCTACCTGGATTATGTTAGGCTATTCACTAAAAGAAATAGGTTTTACGAAAGAAGTGGTACCTCCTTATTACTGCGTAAAAGAAGTGGTCTTTCCTTTTAAAAGATTCCCTAAGGTAGACGTAATCCTTGGCCCTGAAATGAAGTCTACAGGGGAAGTTATGGGGATAGATTGGGACCCAGCTTTAGCTTATGCTAAAGCACAACTTGCTGCAGGTATGAAGCTTCCTACTTCTGGGACGGTGTTTATTTCAGTAAAAGACGAAGATAAACCTCTTACGATACCTATAGCTAAAACCCTACAAGAATTAGGATTTAACTTGGTAGGTACAGAGGGAACCTGTAAATTTCTCTCCTCTTTTGGAATAAAAATAAAAGAAGTACCCAAGATCTCAGACTTAAAAAGACCTAATATTTTAGACCTTATCAAGAATAAAGAGATAGTGCTTGCGATAAATACAGCTAAAGGTAAAGAAAGCAAAGAAGATGCCTACCTTATAAGAAGGTATACGATGGAATTAGATATTCCCTATGCTACTACTTTGTCTTGTGCCAGGGCTATGGTTGAAAGTATTAAACGGCTAACGATGAAATCCTTCTCTTTTTCTTCTCTACAAAAATATTATAGCTACCTTGATTATAGTTTTTATAAAAGATAAAGGATTTCTCCAGTTGAAACCTCGATAAGACCTTCCTCAGAATTTAGGATTAAACTCCCATAGGGAGTAATTTCAGTTACTTGAGCTATGAGGTAATCATCTAGATCTATATTGTATCCGTAGCCTACACACCTTCCTAAGGTATCTGTAAATTGTTTGAAATCTTCTATTACCAGATTAGTTACTGGCTCTTCATCCCGGATTTTTTGTTCAAACCATCTTAAAAATCCAAAATAATATCTCAGCCAATAGACTAAAACTTCTAACAGTTCTAAGATAGAAACTTCTTTTTTTAGTAAGTTGCCAAAACTTTCCGAGGGTATATCTTTAGGAAGAGGGTTGTTAACGTTTATACCTAATCCTATAACATACCATTCATTATACCTTTCGATCAAAACTCCACCCAGTTTTTTTCCGTTTATATGAAGGTCGTTTATCCATTTAACCTTAGCTTTAGCAATCCCCAAATGTTTAGCACATCTTACCATCGCAAGACCAGGTATTAGAGATATCAAAGAGGCATGTTCTTCGAAAAACTCATCGTACAAGCTTAAGGATAACCAGAGTCCCCCTTTTTCAGCAAACCATTTTCTGTCAAACCTACCTTTAGCCTCAAGAAGTATATCTGCTCGTATAATCCTTCCGTTGGCTGTTCGGGGATATAAGTTTATGAAATTTTTAGCTGCTTCCATAGCTCGAGGAAGGGTAGGGAAATGCCAGATTTCTTGACCTATCTCTGGAAAAAGTTTAGAAAAATCAAACTCAAAAGGATGATTTATAAGGGCCACTCTTCCCTTATACGGGAAACTATCTTTTCTAAGTAAGGAAGTTGCTCTTCAGGACAAAGTCCAATTAGGGGTTGTCCTCTCTCAATAAGTTGAAAGGGTTTGAAATAGATATTATAGATTAAAAACACACCGTCTTCTTCAAAAAAAATAGGGGTCTCGCGCTTCATAAAGGTCATGATTAAAAGTTCATCTCCCTTTTTTATTTTCACCTTATGGAGTCCTTCTTTTTCTATTTTGGCCGCTAACCCAGGGCTTAACACATACTTTGCCGTTTCAGGAGCTTTTACAAGGTAAAGCGCAGAAAGTAAAATTTCAGAAATTATTTCCTGTTGAGAAAGTGGATGTTTAATCTCAAGTATCGTTTCCTCAGCCTCAACAAACCTATTTAAAAGGTCTGTCCTTAAGTTTTGTACCCATCCATTTATATGAGCTCTTATAGTTTTTAAATTTTTTTCCCTTTCTAACACAAAGAGAGAGGTCCCTGGTTTTTCTAACCACTTTCCAGAAGGACCTTTTACCTCATCTCCTTCTTTTACCAAAAAATCTCTTATATAACCGGTATGTATGGTATTTACTTTGAAAATTTTATAGGGGTTGGCTTTAAACTTTTGGAGAATAACGTTAAGGTGTTCGTACTCGATCTTCATGGTTTATTACCTACCATCTGTAGTATAGGTTTTTGCCTCCCATCGTAAGTAAAGCGGTAAAAAGCTTTTTCCTTAGTTCTCTTCTGTCCCAAATACCCTGGATATGTCCTCTTTTTAATGCGTTTTCTGCACTATGATAATCTGGAGGAACGTCTTGTCCTGTGGTTTCTCTTATCACTCGAGGCCCTGCAAAACCTAAACGAGTGGATTTTAAGGCAAACTGATAAGGTGCTGATCCTAAAAAGCTGGCCACAGGTCCAGCATAGGAGTTGTTATCATAAACAACGATGTAAAGCCCTCCCTCATCTACGTAATCCCTTACTGCCATAGTACATCTTGGCATTTGTACCACACCAATAGTTCCTTCATGTATCCTTATGCCTCCGGTAGTATGCACCAAAGCTAAAAAGGGACGTCTGGTGAGTTTAGCTAATTCTATCGCTCTTATAAACTTTTCACCTTCTGCTACCCCGACTGTACCTTGTCTAAATTCAGCTATCAACATTACCGCTATCAAAGATATACCACCAATTTTGGCCTCAAAAGATATAAGACTGGAATTTAGCCCTGTTTTTTCTCTTGCTGCCTTTAGTTTTTCCGCATATCCTTCAAACTCTAAGGGATTGGTTGAAGTAATTTCATCGTTAAAGGTACGGATACTGTTTTTATCAAAAATGTTGTTAAGATACCATTTATACTCTAAAGGAAAATGATATCCACAGTTAGGACAAACCCCACAAAACTCTCCATAAAGGTCTGGTACCCAAAGGTCAGGGCAACTATATTTTTCAGACTGAGGACAAGTAATCGTTTTGTCTTCTAAAGCTAAAGGACTTACGTAGGTTGGGATGTCATCATCTTGTAAAGAAGGGGTGATAAGTTTAGGCCCAGTTTTTTTTCCTACGATTAGGTTATACACTGTTTTTATAGGATCGGAAACAGGTTTTAGAAGTAAGGTCGATTCACTGGTTAATTCGTTTAGAAACTTTTTGAATGTTTTTTGTCCTTGTTTTAAAATTTTATAATTTATTTCATTTTTAAGTTTTACGCTTATGGTATGTCCTAAATCAAAGAAAGATTTGAAGAGGGTTTTGTTTTCATGTACAGCCCATTGGGTCATTTTTCTATATTTTTTATATCGATTTTCTATTAAGATTTCAATTTCATCTTCGTCTAGATCCCAGTTTACGTAATATTTAAAATTTTCTGTTTCTTGTTTAGAAACCGCATATTTTCTTAAAAATTTAATACTTCTTGTTTGAAGGATAACCTCATCTGTAGCTCTTATCAGTTCAATCTTTAATCTTTTAAAAAACTCACAATCCTTTCTTCTAGCTCCAAGAGGGGGTTCTGGTATAATTTTATCAATAGTTCCAAACCTAAGATTATCTTTTGCAGTAAGTTTGAGAGATCTTGCACATTTTTCTACCAACTCTCTAGGAGGACGTCCATCTTTTATTTTTGCTTCTATCGCAGCGGCACCTTCTGGACTTATGACCGAATAGTATCCTTTTTCAGCCATCAATCTCATATCTGCAAGACCAATAGCTTCGGCTCCTCCGGAACCTCCTTCTGAAATAAAAGCTATGGTTGGCACTCTTAGTTTTGCCATATGATAAAGATTTTTGGCAATCTGCTGGGCAGCACCTGGATAATCTTCGATGGGATAAGCACCAGGAGTAAAAATAAAGAAATGAATAGGAATACCTTCTGTTTCTGCCATTTTCATATAACGCAAGGCTTTTTCATTCCCCCAGGGTTTAGCACTACCTCCTTCTCTAAACTCCTCTCCATGTCCTTTTTCATGCCCTATTACCATTACCTGATGGAAGAAAATCTCGTCTCCTACTTTTCTCACAAGCATAGCCTTAGCACATACTACCGCAGGATCTATGTTGATTTCTCCTTCCCCACCAAGTTCCATATATGAATCATAAACGTTTTCTAAAATGTCTTGCAAGGTGAACCTTTGAGGATGCCTGGTTATTTTTACTATTTCATAAGGTGTGAGAGTTTTTTCTCCTTGATCTAAAAGGATATCAAGTTGTTCTTTGGTTTTTTTAACAAAGTTCTCTAAATAGGATGGCTCATATTGATAAAAATTATCGTAAACCTCAGAAATTTTATTTATCAGAGAGGTTATCTCAAAAAAGTCTTCTCCTTTGATGTCCCTGATGTAAGTAGCTGTTTCTAAAAGGTTTTTTAAGGTTTTATATAGTTCTATCTTCATAGGCCTTAAGCCTCGAGAAATTTATAAAGAAATTCTGTTTTTTCCTTTAAAAAAGAAAGGTTGGTTTCTAACTCTTTTCCATCAGGGGTAACCCCTTCTATGATAACTTGGTCTAAAAGGGTTAAACCTCTTTTTTTGGCTTCTTCAAAGTTTTCTCCGTAAACGATAGCTAAAGCAAGGTTTGGGTCAAACTGAGTAGGAATGGTGTAGGGTTTATCTTGAGGTACATGGGTTCTCATCGTAAGCCAAGGCACTTCCGGCCAGCTAAACTTGGTTATAGTCCCACTTAAAGGGATAAAACCTCTTTTAGTATCTTCTGCAATCAAACGGTATTCTATACTTGTTCCTTTAAACTCGATGTCTTTTTGTGAATATCCTAATTTTTCTCCAAAAGCTACCCTTATCTGTTCCTTTATAAGGTTTACCTGTTTATTCCTAATAAAGGATATCTTGGCAGAAATTTCATTTTCCACCTGAATCCTGGTATTAACCTCCATCAGGTAGTACTTACCATCGGGAGTAACCAGCCATTCCCAGGTTCCTACGCTGTCATAATTAAAGGCTTTAGCAAGTTTTATAGAATAATCAATTATTTCTTTTTCTACTTTATTAGGGTCAAAGCTGTAGGTTTCTTGAGAAGAAAAACCTGGGGCTATTTCTATCCTTTTTTGTTTATGGGGACTTTGAATGGTACAGTTTCTGGTTCCAAAGTGTACATATTCTCCATGTTTACTTCCTAAAAGCTGTACCTCTAAATGTTGAAAAACAGGTATTTTCCCTTCTATGATAACTCCTTCGTCCCCAAAAAGTCTCTTGGCATAAGCCTTGATTTTTCTAAAGGTAGGTCTAAGTTCTTCCAAACTTTTAACCTCTTCGATCCCCATTCCTCCGCCACCAGCCACAGCCTTTACCAGAAGGGAAGGTTTTTGAATCCCTAAGGAAGCAAGTTCTTCCAAAAGCTCTTCAGCTTTAAGCTCAGCCTCTATTTCGTTATATACAGGCTCTGTTGTTCCTGGAATAACAGGAATGCCAAGGTCTTTCGCAAGTTTTTTCATAAAAAGTTTATTTCCCAAATCCCTGATTGCCTCCCAGGAAGGCCCTACAAAAATCAAAGGTCTTGACCTTTTTACCACCCTTCTTGCAAACCGAAAGTTTTCTGAAAGAAACCCATATCCTGGATGTACAGCCGTACATCCAGACTCGTCTGCTACCGCCAAAAGGTCGTTCATATCACGATAATCACAGATACGGTATTTTTCTTTGGCATATCTCACATGCAAAGACTCTACATCTTCCTTAGTATAAATCACTACATAATCAATCCCTAAATCTTTACAAGCTTCCATGATACGGAGTGCAATTTCTCCTCTGTTGGCAATCAATATTTTTTCTTTCATGAACCAACCTTATTTATTAAAAGGATTTTTTAATAAAAAACAACTCTCCCTTTCAGGACCAAGGGATAAAAGGGCTATAGGAACTTCAAGATACTTTTCTATAAATTTAATGTAGTTTTTAGTTGTTTCTGGGAGTGCATCGAAATTTTTAATCTGGCTAATGTCTTCTTCCCAACCAGGAAGTTCTTGATAGATAGGTTCTACTTTTTTAAGTTTTTCAAGGTCTGACGGAAAGAAATCTATGGTTTGACCTTCATATTTATACCCTACACAAAGTTTTATGCTTTTGAGCCCAGACAACACGTCAAGCTTGGTAATAGCTATGTTAGTAAGCCCGTTTAGTCGTACCGCAGTTTTTACCATCACCAAGTCTAACCATCCACACCTTCGTGGTCTACCGGTGGTAGCCCCGTATTCTCCCCCTCTTTCTCTTAAAAGCTCTCCTGATTCATCATTTAGTTCAGTAGGAAAAGGGCCTTCTCCTACTCGAGTGGTGTAAGCTTTGACTATTCCTAAAACTGAGTTGATCTCTGTAGGACCTAAACCACTTCCGCAACAGGCATTTCCTGCTACAGTATTAGAAGAGGTCACATAAGGGTAGGTGCCATGGTCTATGTCTAAAAAAGTTCCTTGAGCTCCTTCAAAAAGGATATTCTTGCCAGCTTTCTGAGCATTCCATAACAGTTGAGAAACATCTGCAAGATAGGGTTTTAAATATTCTCCAAAAGCCAAGTATTTTTCGTAAATTTCTTCAAACCTTAAAGGCTCTGCATTTAAATAACTTAACAGAAAGTTTTTTTCCTCTAAAACTTTTTTAAGTTTTTCTTTAAAGGTTTCAGGATATGTAAGGTCTATTAACCTGAACCCTTTTCTTGCCACTTTATCTTCATAACAAGGGCCTATCCCTCTACAGGTAGTCCCTATTTTATTTTGAGCAGCTTTGGCTTCTCTTGCTATGTCCAATGCCTTATGATAAGGCATGATGGTATGAGCTTTTTCACTTATTACAAGTTTTTTAGGAGAAATGTCTAAACCTTCCTTTTTTAACTTTTCTATTTCGTTTATCAAAACCTCTGGGTCAACAACCACTCCATTTCCGATAACACAAACCGTATTGGGTCTGAAAATCCCGGAAGGTATAAGATGAAGTATATGTTTTTTTTGATTGATAACTAAAGTATGCCCTGCGTTGTTTCCTCCTTGAAACCTAACCACAAAATCTGCTTGCTCAGTAAGGACATCAACCACCTTCCCTTTACCTTCATCTCCCCATTGCGTACCAACCACCACTAAAGTGGGCATTATTCACCTCCAGTAAAATATCCCAAAAATTGAATTATACCATAAAAACTTTTAAAGCAAAACGTTAGATCATAAAAATGTCCCTGAAATAAGGGCTGTTAGATCAAAAATTCTGTCCCTGAAATTAAAATTTCCTCACTGATACCCCAATTTTTAAGGCACAGGGAGAAAAAATGGTTACAGAAAAGGAGTTTCAAATGAAGTTAGTTGAAAAATTAGCCCTTAAACACAAACAAGACAAATCCAAAAAAGTTAAAGTCTCAATTTCTATCACAATTTTGCAAACTCACCCAGGTCTTAAAAGAAACTGCTAAAAAACGCTTCCAAATACCATATCCTCCCCAAAGAAATCATTAAAATCTGCTGGAAAATCCTTCTTTACCCCTGTGCCGAAAGAATTCACCCTGTTCTCCTCATAACCATTGATACTTTACTCAAAGAAGGACTTTTAAAAGGAACCATAAAAAGAGTTCTTATCAAAAGCAAATTTGAGAAGTCCAGTTTCAAGAAAAAATATAAAGGTCAAGAATATAAAGGTCAAGCTCTCATCTATCATCAAGTTACAATTTTAGCTGGTTTTGGGAAGCATGCTCAAGTGGAGTTAGGCTATAATGCGGATGTGGAGCAAAAGGGAGGGGATAAGGGCAGGAAGCTTGTAGGGTATTGGAGGTATGATATCGAGGTAAAAAAGTTTTATTTTTTTAACACTTTCTCCGGAAGAAATTTTCCTGAAATCCAAACTTCTTTTAGTGAAAAACAGGTTGTTTTTAACAAAAAGATAAATAGCTAATTTACCTGCAGAGACTTTTAAGAAATGGGAAGGTAAACTCTACGAAAAGGATTTTTCAGTGTTTTTATTTTTTAAGGATAGACCTTTAAGCCCAAAAGGTGAATTATTGTTTTCTTGAAAGAGTTTCATTACCTCTGAAGTTTTTTCAATAAGTTTTTTATAGAAAAATCTTTGAGCTGAAGAAAAAATTTATGCTTAAATTTTCAGCTTTCAGTTTTTGGTTTTCCCAAAATCCAGAGCAAAAAGGGCAATAAATAGATTTGAACTCCTTCAATATTTACACCTTGACAAAAAGACAAAAAATTATATATTTTTACAAACTTTTAATAACTTGGGTGGAGGGGCTAATGGCAAGACATAAAAAATTAGAAAGACAAAAAGAGATCGAAAGAAGGAGAAGGAGAAGAGAAAAGTTAGCTAAGCTTCGTGCTAAAGGCCTTTTTCCTCGTCCAGAGGGATATGATACTACAGTCTATTCTTATGTAGCTTATGCTGTGGCCAAGGGTATTATGACCTTAGACGAAGCCTTGGCAAGGTTAGAAAAGGCTAAAATATCTTAAAATTTTAATTAAATTGTCTTTAAATTTTTAAACACATTCAAAAAAACCCCTAATCGAGTTTGTGATTAGGGGTTTTTATTATGAATAAAGTTCTCAAAACAGTCTCTCTTTCTAAGGTTTTTGGTTCTAAGAAAGTGCTCGAAGATGTATCCTTTGAGCTGGAAAAGGGGGATATTTTAGGGATAATAGGTCCTAACGGAGCTGGTAAAACTACATTACTTTATCTCTTATTGGATATTGTTCTTCCTACTTCTGGTCAGGTGTTTTATTTTGGTAAAGATTTTAAAAAACACAAAACAGAAATACTTGGTAAACTTGGCTTTGCTTCCCAATATCTTAATCTCCCTTATTCTCTTACCGTAGAAGAAAACCTAAAAGTTTTTGGTTATTTCTATGAAGTTCCTTCTCTGAATAAGAGAATAGATGAATTATTAGAGTTGTTTAAACTTTATCATAAGAAAAAGGTGTTAACCCGTTATCTATCTTCAGGAGAAATGATGCGTTTAAATTTGGTTAGGGCTTTTTTACATCGTCCAGAGATAGTATTTTTAGATGAACCTACTGCTGGTCTTGATCCTGAGTATGTAAAATATGTCTCTCAGATTTTAAAAGAAGAGGTGAGCTTAAGAAAAAATACCATCGTGCTTACCTCTCATCAGTTAGGTGAGTTAGAAAGGATAGCTAACAAGATCCTTCTGCTAAAACAAGGGAAGGTGGTTGGCTTTGGTGAGTTAAAGGATTTATTTGACTCTTTTCAGGTTAAATCTCTGGAAGAGTTATACTTTAAGGTGTTCTATGAAACAAGTTTTTAACGTTAAAAGGGTTTACGGGGTAGTTTTAAGGCATTTTTTTCTTTTAAGACATAGCCCCAGCCGATGGTTAGACCTTTTGTATTGGCCAACGGTTGACCTTTTACTTTGGGGTTTTATCACCGTCTATCTCCAAAAAGAGGCTTATTCTCACAATTTTTGGGTTTTTCAGTTTATAGGGGCTTTGATTTTTTGGAACATTTTAATAAGGGCTCAGCAGGGATTAGCTGTAGGTTTTTTAGAAGATGTTTGGTCTAGAAATTTGGTGTATATTTTTGTTTCTCCTCTAAGAGTTTATGAATATTTAGCTGGACTTATCGTTTACAGTGTTTTTAAGGCAGCTATTGCTTCTTTTCTTATGGTAGCTATAGCAGGATTAGTTTTTCATTTTAAGTTTTGGTTAACAGGTTTACAACTTTTTCTTTTGGTTTATGGCTTGTTGCTTTTTGCCTGGAGTATAGGGTTACTTACCATGTCTTTTCTTTTGTTCTTTGGACAAGAGGCAGAGATTCTTGCCTGGGCTCTGGCTTTGTTATTTCTACCCTTTTCTGCGGTGTTTTATCCAGTAGAAATTTTACCAGAACCTTTACGAAGTTTAGCCAAACTGGTTCCTGCTTCTTATCTATTTGAAACCATGAGACAAATTTTGATCACAGGACAATGGAAGATAGGGTGGGTAGTGAAATCTTATCTTCTTAATTTGGTATATTTAGGTTTTAGTTTAGGGGTTTTTGGTTATGCCTTTAAACTTGCGAAAAAAACAGGTAAACTTCCTAAAATAGGAGAATAGGTACCTTGTTTTTTCTGACAAGTTTGTTATTTTTTTAATGCTATGAAAAAGGAACCAAAGATTTTTCCCCAAGAAAAAATTAGAAATTTTAGTATTATCGCCCATATCGACCACGGTAAATCTACGCTTGCGGACAGGATTTTAGAGTTTACAGGTGCGGTTTCATCCAGAGAAATGAGAGATCAGTATTTAGACCGTCTGGACCTGGAAAGAGAAAGAGGTATTACCATCAAAGCTCAGGCAGTGCGTTTATACTACCAGGCTGACGACGGAGAGGTTTATCAGTTTAACCTGATCGATACCCCGGGGCATGTCGATTTTACCTATGAGGTTTCAAGAGCTCTTGCGGCTTGTGAGGGAGCATTGCTTGTGGTAGATGCTTCTCAAGGGGTAGAGGCTCAAACTTTAGCTAACGTCTACTTAGCTTTAGAGAATAATTTGGAAATCATACCGGTTATCAACAAGATAGACCTTCCTCAAGCAGACGTAGAAAAAACTAAAAAAGAAATAGAAGAGGTTATAGGGCTTTCAGCAGAAGAGGCCATTTTGGTTAGTGCTAAACTTGGAATAGGGATTAAAGAAGTCCTGGAGGCAATAGTTAAAAAGATTCCCCCTCCTGGTGGTTTTAGAGAAAAACCTCTTAGGGCTTTGGTTTTTGATTCTTGGTATGACCCCTATCTTGGGGTAGTAGTTTTAATCAAGGTAGTTGATGGCAAGATCTATCCAGGGCAAAAAATAAGGTTTTACTCTACTGGTAAGGTATATGAAGTTACCAAAGTAGGGGTTTTTGCCCCAGAGGCAACATCAGTAGACATGCTTGTAGCTGGAGAGGTTGGTTTTATCGCTGCGTCTATAAAAGAGGTAAGAGAGGCTAAGATCGGTGATACCATTACCGAGGCACAGGCTCAGGTAGAACCTCTTCCAGGGTTTAAAGAACAAAAACCTGTGGTTTTTGCAGGTATTTTCCCGGTTGATAGTGATGATTTTGAAGACCTAAAAGAAGCCATAGAAAAACTTTGGTTAAACGACCCAGCTTTTTCTTATGAAATGGAGACCTCTGCCGCCTTAGGATTTGGTTTTAGGTGTGGTTTCCAGGGACTCTTACACATGGAAATCGTGCAAGAACGTTTAGAAAGAGAATATAACTTAAACCTTATCTCTACCTCTCCCTCGGTTAAATATAAAGTAAAACTTAAAAACGGCAAAGAATTAGAGGTTGAAAACCCTGCAAAATGGCCTGATCCAGTGTTGATAGAGGAGGTACTTGAACCTTACATTAGGGCAGAAATCTATACTCCCAAAGAATTTTTGGGGCAACTGATAAAGCTTTGTGAGGAAAAAAGAGGTATTCAAAAAGAGCTTAAGTTTCTCACACCAGAAAGGTGTGTGCTTGTTTACGAAATTCCCTTTAGTGAGGTAGTGCTTGATTTTTATGATAAACTTAAAAGTTATTCTAAAGGTTATGCCTCTTTAGACTATCAGTTTATCGGTTATAAGCCAGGAGATTTGGTCAAGATGGATATCCTGATAAACAAACAACCGGTAGATGCTTTATCTTTAATAGTCCACAAGGATAAAGCTTATTACCGAGGAAGAGAACTGGCTGCTAAGTTAAAGGAGGTTATCCCGAGACAGCTTTTTGAGGTAATAATACAGGCTGCCATTGGGAGTAAAATTATAGCCAGAGAAAGGATTGCACCTCTCAGAAAAGACGTACTTGCCAAGTGCTATGGAGGAGACGTAACCAGAAAGAAAAAACTTTTAGAAAAACAGAAAGAAGGTAAAAAGAGGCTTAAATCTATAGGTCAGATAGAAATTCCTCAGGAAGCATTTCTTGCTGTACTAAAAATTTAAAAAATTTTTAACAGAGGTCTAAATGGATACCAGCAAAAACAAAGTTTTAGACTGGATAAAAAGTTTAGTTATAGCTTTGATCTTAGCCCTCTTTATCAGGACTTTTGTGGTTCAGGCTTATAAAATCCCTTCAGGGTCGATGATCCCAACCCTTTTAATAGGAGATTACCTTTTGGTAAACAAACTTTCTTTTGGAATAAAACATCCTGTTAAAGATGGGTTTTTGTATTTTAGAGAGTTACCCAAAAGACAAGAGGTAGTAGTTTTTACCTATCCTCTTGATAAAAAGTTAGATTTCATAAAGAGAGTTATAGGACTTCCAGGAGATACAGTGCAGATAGTAAACAAAAAAGTTTATGTTAACGGTAAACTGCTTTATGAACCTTACACTCAGTTTACTGACCCAGAAATATACCCTCGGGAGGTTAGTCCTCGGGACAACTTAGGACCTATAAAGGTTCCTCCAGGAAAAATTTTTGTATTAGGAGATAACAGAGATCAAAGCTATGATAGTCGTTTCTGGGGTTTCGTTCCGATAGAATATCTAAAGGGTAGAGCTTTAATCATATACTTTTCTTGGGATTCGGAGCATTTTAAAATAAGGTTAGACAGGATAGGAAGGTTGATAAAATAAGGGTTATTTGTGTGTCTATTTGGCTATCATTGCCCTCATAAGGTCTGCGGTGTTTTCAGCATGATGCGAGATCCCTAAAATCAGATCTATGAGCTTTAAGAAATAGAAAAGATGTAGAGGGTCCTCTATTTGATTAAAAATAGCTTTTTTAACCTTATTTCCATATTCTTCAGATAAATATTGAGCATATCTGATTTCTCTGATTAACTCCTTTGCTCTATTTCTACTTTCTTCATTTCTGGTTAAAATAAAGTCTGCGGAATATAAAATCATATCTTCTAAAAACTCAAGAGGCTTAATACTTTGGTTAAGTAATTCTTCTATTTGCTTAAAAAGCTCAAAAGATAAGGGAATATGTTTAAAAGAAAGCCAGTTTAATATCTCCTCAGCTACATCAGCAATAGCGTCCTGTTCTTTTAAATATAGAAAAAGCTCAAATCTCTCTACAGGCAATATAATTCCCTTGGGAAGGTGTCCTCTGATGTTCCTTTTAAGCTTATCAGCTTCTTTTTCTATTTCAAAAATATGTTGAGCTGTTTCTTCAAGTCCTTGCTGATTGCGGTGAAAATAAGCCTCTAAGGAAAGAGAAAGTCTTTCAACGCATTCTATAACTAACCGAGCATGTCTTCTTAAAAATTCAAACACCGGGAGATCTTTTAAAATTTCTTTTTTAAGAGTTATTAGAGAAACACTCTCCTTTTCAAGTTTTACTATTCTCCCTTCAGCAACGAATATTACTCCCTCTGCTATGTTAGTGGCTAAATCAGCTATCCTTTCTATGTTTTCTATTACCTTGATGTATTCCACACCTTGGTCTATGTTTTGAGGATTTTTCTTCATGCAGTTTTTAACATCTTCGATCAAATCTTGCTGCAAACGGTCTACTATGGAATCATATTCTATTACAGACCTTGCTCTCTTAGTGTTTTCAGTAACAAAGGCATTGATCGCTGAATGGAGCATGGTTAAGGCTTCATTTGCCATTTCCTCTATAGCAACTTTACATTCAGGAAAAGCTTTATTTTCTTGTTTAGATAAACTTTGGGCGCTGTAGGCTATGTTAACCGATTGATCTGCAGTCCTTTCTAAGTTTTTAGCTATATCTATAGCAGTGATAACAAATCTCAAGTCTTTGGCTACCGGCTGTTGTAAGGCTATGATCTCAAGAGCTGTTTGACATACCATATGTTCATAATAATCTATCTGGTCATCTGCCTTAATTACCCTTTCTGCTAACGTAGGGTCTAATTTATTTAAAGCTAAAATAGTACCATTTACCATTTCATCTACGTTTTTTGCCATATCAGTTATTAGGTTTTTTAAAATTTGTAACTCTTTGCCAAGAGCTATCCTTGTCATGAATCCCCCTTCAGCATAAAATAATCTTTAATTATTATAATATAACTTTTAAAATCAGTCAAAAAAACTGAGCTTAAATCATACAATCAAATTCCCAAAAAATTTAATGTTTCAACACGGGGTCTTGTCAAGAATAAAAATTAGGACAAAATAATTTAAATGATGGGACCTCTGGTTAAGAAAAAAAAAGAAGTATGGGAGCGTCTTGAACTTCTTGCTCAAGGAGCCAAATTTGATGTTTCCTGTGCCTCAAGTGGGGTTACAAGAAATAACAAAGCTTCATTCTTAGGGAATGCCTCAAGGTTTGGCATCTGTCATACCTTTACCTCAGACGGACGTTGTATAAGTCTACTAAAAGTACTTCTAACCAACCAGTGCCATAACGATTGTGCCTATTGTGTTAACAAAAGGTCTAACCATCACCCAAGGACGTTTCTATCGCCTGAGGAACTTGCTTATGTCACTTATCAATTCTATCGTCGAAACTACATCGAAGGTTTATTTTTAAGCTCTGGTATTATAAGAAGCGCAGACTATACTTTAGAAAAAATGATAGACACCGTTAAAATATTGCGCCGTAAATATGGTTTTGATGGGTATATTCACCTTAAGATTTTACCAGGAGCTTCGGAGGCAACGATCGTTGAGGCAATCCGATGGGCAGATAGAGTTAGTGTTAACTTAGAGCTACCTACTCCTCAATCTTTGGTTAAGCTTGCTCCTGAAAAAAACATGAAAGAGTTATTGTCAATTATTGAATTAATATCTAAAAAAATTGATGAGTTTAGAGAGAATCCCTCTGGTTATAATGCAAAGGGTGGTCAAAGCACTCAACTTATTGTTGGTGCCTCCCCAGAATCAGACCTTATCATCCTCACCCTAAGTCAACAGCTGTATAAAAAATATAAGTTGAAAAGGGTTTACTATTCTGCCTATATTCCGGTTAATCAAGATAGTCGTCTTCCCGCTGTCTCGACCCCTCCACTTATTAGAGAGCATAGGCTGTATCAGGCTGACTGGTTGATAAGGTTTTATGGTTTTACCGTTGACGAACTTCTCTCACCTGACAGTCCTAACCTTGAAGAAGGTTATGACCCAAAATTAGCCTGGGCTTTAAGAAACTTACACTACTTCCCGGTAGATATCATGAAGGCCTCTTACTACGAACTTCTTCGAGTCCCAGGTATAGGACCAATCTCTGCCAAAAGGATTCTTAATTACCGTAAACATACCTCCCTTAGTCTAGAAAGTTTAAAAAAACTTGGCGTGGTAATAAAAAGGGCTAAATATTTTATAACAATTAACGGCAAGATGATAGACCAAAAGGCTAAGGTAGATTTTCTTCAGAGTTTTGTCTTTAAACCTCAACCTAAGATGACTCAGCTTGAACTTTTCTTTTGAGGTTTTTAGCTTGAGAAAAGAAAACCACAGTTGGTTACAAGAGCTTGTGTGCAGGTTTGACCAAAATCTAAAAAAACAGTCTAAGTTAAGGCAAGATAGCCTTTTTAAACAGGAAATTTCAAGTTTAGCCCAGCTTTTAGCAAATGTTGATAAAGATGTGCTTAAGGTTTTATACTATTACAGCCTTTCTGAAAAAGATAGGTTCTTCGAAGATTTAAAACAAATTGTCTCTCTTGTTAGTGCAGGGAAAGAAAGATTAATTTTTTCGGACCCCGCTTTTTTCCACATATATAAAACAGCTAACAGGGTAAGAAGAGAAATTCATCGATATAAAGGCTTTTTGAGGTTTAAAGAGGTGAAAGGTGGTTATCTCTATGCCGCCTTTGAGCCGGAATTTAACGTGATCATACCTTTGGCCAGACATTTCGCCAACCGATTTAGAAACGAAAAAATTATCTTGCATGACCGTAAAAGAGGGCTGGCTGTCTTTTGTCATAAAGGACATATGATCCAAGCAGAGATTATAAAACCTATACCTCAAGAAACAGAAGAGGAGACATTTTTTTCGAACCTCTGGAAAAAGTACTTTGAAACCCTTGCTATTAAGGAAAGAGAAAACTTGACAGGCCAGAAAAGAAACGTCCCTTTAAAATACAGAAAGTTTATGGTAGAGTTTGAACCTTAGTTAGGGTTTTATATCTCCTTTTTAGTAAAAGGATGCTTATAAATTTTTAACCTGTTAGCAACCTTTCTGGAGAACTTATGTTGAAAGCTTTAAACCCTAATTTTCTAAGCTTTAAGGTGAGAAGATAACTTAGTCTTCCGGTATAGCAATAAAAAAATAAGGTTTTATTTCTGTAAGGTTTGAAAAGTTTAGACAGTTTTCGATAAGAAGCTTGCACTATCTCAGGATTAATCCATAACGCCCCGTCAAAACCTCCTTTTTCAAAATCCTCTTTTTCTCTAAGGTCAAAAACCATCCAATCCTCTTTGGGATGATTTTCGATAAACTCTCTAAACTTCTCTGGGGTTAATTCTAACTCTTTGTCTTCTAACTTTTCTATCAAAGAAACCCTTTTACAGCGACTACATATCTCGTCAGAAGAACTGGTAATTTCTCCACATTTAACACAACTTTTAAACTCAGAAGAAGAAAGTTTGTAATCAGGATGAGTTTTTAAAAGAGGTATAAGTTTTTTTAAGAACACAGAAAGAAGCTGATATTTAAACTGTTTATTTTCTTTTTCCCATTCTTCTATGATTTTTTTATTTTTTTTGCTTGGGGTAATCTCTCCATGAGGGCAGGTGCAAGTTTCTACAGGTATCTTGTTGAGAGCTGCATAGTAAAAAATCTCTTTTTCTGGGGTATGATAAAAAGGTTTAACCTTGGTTGCTTGCCCAGGATATAAAGGGGGCAAAACCGGTCCCAGTCTTACGATGCCCTCAAAATCTCCCTGGAAAAACAAGGTTAGCATGGTAGAAACCGTATCGTCAAGGTGATGTCCTGTAGCAATAACATCTATGCCCAAGTTTTTAGCAATTTTCGTAAAAAGATACCTTTTTATTACCCCACATACAGAGCAGATTTTGTTTTTAAACATAGTATGTACAAAATGGTCTATAGAGTAGCCTTCTTCCTTAGGTATATTATAGACATATAAAGGAACCTCGATTTCCTGGCAGAGCTTTCTAACCGTTTCCTCTGCAAGGTCTGAATAGTATTGTATACCTAAGTTTAGATGAATAGCTTGAAGAACCAGCTTAGGAAAAACCTTCTTTAAACTAAAAAGAAGGGCAGAACTGTCTTTCCCTCCTGAAACAAAAACACCCACCTTTTTGGCGTTACGAAACATCCTGTATCTTTCTATCGTGTTTTTAAGGCGGTTTTCAAAGATTTGATTAAAACATGTGAGACAAACTTTGATGCCTTGAGAAGGGATTTCTATGAGAGCTTCATTTCCTTTACACCTTTTACATTTAAACGGAAAAGGATTAAGGGTTAACTCGAAGGTCTCTCCACCGCATTTGTAATATTTCATAGTTGTTTAATTTTAACTCAAAAGTTTGTTGTGAAAAGGTTTATTTTATGTTAATATTTGAATAAAATTGAAATAGGTGGAAAGATGAAGCTTAGGTTATGGTTGTTAACGGTATTTTTAGGTTTATGTTTGTGGGGTTGTGCTACCAAACCCGGACCTAATTTAGCCTCAAAAGCCAGCCTTATCAAACCTAATCAGACAAACAAAATGGAAGTTATCCAGTTTTTAGGCCCCCCTGTGCAAATTTTTATATTTCCTGATGGACGAGAAGAATGGTATTATTACTATAGGGTTAAAAATTTTTGGGAAGACATCCCATTAGCCAACCGTTATAAAGGAGAAGATTATACCGAAATACTTAAAATCGTTATCTACAAAGACCAAGTAGTTGATTGTTATTATTACACGGTGGAAAAACCTAAAAAGAGGTAGCAGATGCAAGGTTTTTACGACAGAGACCTGTATAGGATCTCCCGAGAGAAAATGGTTAATTTTCAGATTGTAGCTCGAGGTATTAAAGATGATAAGGTAATTCAAGCGATGCTAAAAGTTCCAAGACATCTTTTCGTTGAAGAAGCCTTAAGAGATCAGGCTTACGGAGACTTTCCTTTACCTATAGGAAAGGGCCAAACCATCTCTCAACCTTATATCGTAGCTTTAATGACCGAGGCCTTGGAGTTAAAGGGGAAAGAGAGAGTTTTAGAAGTAGGAACAGGGTCTGGATACCAAACAGCTATTCTTGCAGAGATAGCTTTGTGGGTTTACACTATAGAAAGAGATCCTGACCTTTCTGAAAAGGCTAAAAAAGTGCTCCTAAGCTTGGGATATAAGAACATCTCTCTTAAGATTGGAGACGGAAGTTTAGGATGGCCTGAGGCTGCACCTTTTGATGCCATCATCGTTACCGCAGCTTCCCCACAGATCCCTCAGCCTTTGGTAGACCAGCTTGCCGAAGGGGGGAGAATAGTTATCCCTGTAGGGGATGAATTTTCTCAAGTTTTGGTAAAGGGGATTAAAAAAGACGGGATACTTAAAACTCAAACCTTAGAACCGGTAAGATTTGTAAAGTTGGTGGGGGCTTATGGATTTAAAGAATAGAAGGATAGCTGTGGTAGGGGCAGGGATTGCTGATGAGAGCACCTATCAAATAGCCTATACTATGGGAAAACTCTTGGGTGAAAAGGGGGCCATAGTTTATACCGGTGGTCTGGGCGGAGTAATGGAAGCGGCTTGTAAGGGGGCTTTTAAGGCTGGAGCTACCACAGTAGGGATTCTGCCAGGGCATAAACCTGAAGAAGCCAACCCTTATGTTAAAGTATTGGTGCTTAGTGATATGGGACATGCACGAAACGTAATCTTGATAAGGTCGGTTGAAGCGGTGATAGCCATTTCCGGTGGATACGGTACCCTTTCTGAGATAGCTTTAGCTTTAAAGATGTGGAAACCAGTGATAGGGATTAACACATGGGAAAACATTCCTGGTGTTAATTATGTCTCTTCACCTGAAAAAGCTCTGGCTAAACTTTTAGAGTTCTTTAGTTGAGCTACAAATTTAAAAAGATTTTGCAATTCAGACTTAGAAAGAGGCCTTATTTCTCCAGGTTTTAGGTCTCCAAGCATAAGGGGGCCAAACTGAACACGTAGCAGCCTGTGAACTTTACCTCCTAAATAAGCTACCATTTTTCTAACTTCTCTTTTTATCCCTTCTTTTACACAAACCTCATAAACATAGCTTTTATCCTCAGTTTTAACGAACCTAAAAACAAGAGGTTTAATCAGCTTCCCTTCAAGATGAATTCCATGTTTTAGTAAATTTTTTATTTTCGGTTCTTCCAATTTAGGACTTACCCAAACCAAATAACGTCTTTCTACTCCGTATTTAGGGTGAAGTAAAAAGTTTCCTAACTCCCCATCGTTGGTAAGCAAAAGTAACCCTTCGCTGTACTTGTCAAGTCTACCCACAGGAAATACTCTCTGGGGTAAATTTTCTAAAAAACACTTGATGGTTTCCCTGTGGTGAGGATCATAAAGCGAGGTCAAAAACCCTTTGGGCTTATAGAATAGATAATAAACTTTTTCTGGTAACGAGATTTTTTTGCCTTCTACTATCACTTCGTCTTTTTGAGGGTCAACTTTATAAGAAAGGTCTGATACAACTTCGCCATTTACCAAAACCTTACCTTGTTTAATAAGTTCATCTGCCTTTCTTCTGGAAGTAATCCCACAGGCAGCTAAAAATTTATTCAACCTTAACTTATCCACCGTTTATCTCCAGAAAAAAGAATTTTTGCTTTCTTTTCAGATAGTTCCAGTTTTGGCTTACCTTCTTTTTGAACCAAAAAAATACCGAGGATTATTATGAATCCTCCTAAGATTAACTGCAAGGTTATTTTTTCTGAAAGGAAAAGCCAAGCTAAAAAACTTGCTAAAATTGGTTTGATAAAAAATATGGTAGATCCTCGACTGGCGTTAGTCAGACTAAGTCCTTTAAAATAGGTATAATAAGCTACTCCAGTTACAAAAATTCCTATATAAAGTATAAAAGGCCAGGCTTGTTTAGGAACCGAAAAGAGAGGCTGATGAAGAATCAAGAGAATGGGTACCAAAAGCAGGCTTCCTATGAGAAAGGAGATAGAATTCATAACTAAATTGTCTATCTTATGGTTTATCTTTTGGGCAAAAGCGGTGTATATCCCATAAGTTAAAGCTGAAAGAAGCAGGTATAGTATCCCATAAGAATAACTATAGTCTATGTTTAAATCTTTATAAAAGGTAAAAATTAAGCCTGAAAAACCTACAACTAAACCCAAAAGTTTCTTATAGGTTAGTGGTTCTTTTAGTAAGAAATAAGCAGAAAGGGCTACAAAAATAGGGTTTGAACTAAATATCACCGCAGCTAAGCTGGCTTTAGTTTGGTTGATGCCAAGTTGTAAAAGACACATACTAAAAACTATGTTAATAAGACTTAAAAGGAAAAGATAAAAAAAATCTTTAAGACTAAGATTAAACCCTAAATCTTTAAACTTAAACAAGGCAAAAGGTAAAAGCAACATACCTCCTATTAAAAACCTTAGAAAAACGACCTGAAAAGGATTGACTAAACCGGTAAGTGTTCTACTTACTACCTCGTAGGAACTAAAAAAAAGAATGGTTATACCAAGATAAAAAAAAGCTTTGTTCACGACTAACTATTTTAGCACACTATCAAAAAAATCCAACTTTAGCTTAATAACAACACAAATTAATAGATAAGTTTAATAAATTTATTTAAATCGAGGTTTGACAAAAAATTTTTTTTTAATAAAATTTTGTTTATATAGGAGAAAATGTCATTAAAATGAGGGAGGTAGTTTTATGATGTTTGATGAAGATATTTTGCAAGACTTTTTAGTTGAGGCAAAAGAGGCAATTACTAATTTAGAAGAGGGGTTTCTTGAGTTAGAGAAGGATAAAGAAAATTTAGAGGTGATTCGTTCTCTTTTTAGAAGCATGCATTCTCTAAAGGGGGCTTCAGGATTTTTTGGTTTTAAGTCTCTTGAATCTATCGCTCATTTTTCAGAAGAGATCCTTTCAAGGATTAGAGATGGGTTACTTAAACCAGATGATAGCATCATAGACATGTTGCTTAAGGCGGTTGACTGGATAAAGTTTATCGTTCAGCATTTAGAAACCCATAAAGAAGAGCCCATAGATGATAATCTACTTGAATTTCTGGTAACCCTTTCTAATTTTACGGAAAAAGTCAAAAAAGGATTGGATAAAAAAGGTGATACAATTACTGAGAGTAGACCTGAAGAGAAACCTGTAGAAAAACCCTCTCAAGAAACTTCTGAAGAAATTCCTGAAGAAATCTCCCAGGAAATCTCTCAAACACCTTTTGAGGAAGTATCTGTGGAAACATCTGAGGATAATACCCAGGAACAGAAGGAGAAAAAGAAAGAAGAGAAAAAACAGGAAATAGTGGAGAAAGTTAAGGTTGAAGAAAAGAAAAAAGAGACAACCCAGGTAGCAACTCCTCAAGTAGAGTTAACAGAGACCCACATAAAGGTTGATGTAAAGCTTTTAGACCAGCTTATGAATTTGGCAGGAGAACTTGTTTTAGCAAGGAACAGGGTGGTTCAGCTTTCTCAAAAAATAATGGATGACGACCTTACAAGAAGTGTTCAAGCACTTTCTATGATTACCACTGAGATGCAAGAAACCATAATGAAAACAAGGATGCAACCCATTGGGACAGTTTTTAACAAATTTCCAAGGATAGTTAGAGATCTTGCAAAATCCTTAGGGAAAAAGGTAAATCTTCATCTTGAGGGTACAGAAACAGAGCTTGACCGTTCGATAATTGAGGCTATAAAAGATCCTCTTACGCATTTAGTTAGAAACGCAATCGATCACGGGATAGAACCACCTGAAGTGAGGGTGCAGGTTGGTAAAAGAGAAGAGGGAACGGTTTATTTAAGGGCTTATCAGGAAGGTGGTCAGGTAGTGATAGAAATCGAAGATGACGGAAAGGGTATTGATGTAGAAAAAATTCGTAAGAAGGCAATCGAGAAGGGTTTTATGACAGCAGAGGAAGCCCAAAAAGCAAGGGAGAGTGATTTACTTGCTTTGATTTTTAAACCTGGATTTTCTACGGCTGAGAAGGTTACCCAGGTGTCTGGTCGTGGAGTTGGGATGGATGTGGTAAAGACAAACATCGAAAAACTTGGAGGAACGATTGAGATAAACACCATCTATGGTAAGGGGACAACGGTTAGGGTAAAAATTCCTCTTACCCTTGCTATCATTCCTGCACTTATCGTTAAGTCAGGTGGTTATAAGTATGCTATTCCTCAGGTTAATCTTAAAGAGCTTGTAAGCGTTGACCCAGATAAGGACCTTTTAAAGGTAGGGTCTACAGATTTTTATAGACTAAGAGGAGAGATTATACCGGTATTGAAGCTTTCAGAGATATTGAGACAGAGCTCAAACGGAGAGGTTTTGTCTAAAAATCTTGTGATATTAACCACAGGAGAAAGAGTTTTAGGGTTGCTTGTAGATGAGATTTTAAATTCAGAAGAGATAGTGGTTAAGCCTTTAGGTAAGTGGTTTAAAGACATACCGGTTTACAGTGGAGCAACGATTATGGGAGATGGAGCGTTAGCTTTAATTCTTGATGTGGTTGGATTATCAAAGTTTATTGGATTAAGTGTGGAAGAGGTAGAAAAGAGGCTTGATGTTGACAGAATTACGATTAAGACCTCAAAAGATGAAACCTATTTCTTGTTGTTGTTTGATGTAGGACAAGACCGACTTGCATTACCTATAGCACTTATTTCAAGGCTTGATAAAGTTAAGGCAGATGGCTTACAGATCGTAGGTGGTAAAGAGGTTATCATCTATGAGGACCAGGTAGTTCCTGTGATAAGATTAGAAAATTATTTGCCCTTGCAAGGGCTACCTTATCAAGATAGTTACATAGTGCTATTCTTTACAGAGAGAAGCAAAACTTGTGCTATTCTTTGTTCAAGCATAGTTGATACCATTGAGACCACCCTTGAAATAGAGGAAGGGCTTTACAACAACCCTGGGATATTAGGGCATAAAATAATAGACGGAAAAACTGTGCTTTTTATAGACATTTACAAGGTGATAGAGATGTATGACCCAGAGTGGTTTGTGGTTAAACTTAAAGAGGAGGTTCATACTGCTAAGAGGATTTTATTGGCAGAGGATTCACCGTTTTTCAGGAACATGATGAAGAACTATTTAGAGGCGATGGGTTTTGAGGTTGAGTGTGTAGAGAACGGACGTGAAGCGATAGAAAAATTACATAATGACCCTAACTTTGATTTGGTAATAACCGACATAGAGATGCCAGAGATGGATGGGTTTGAGTTGTTAAAAGAGTTAAGAGGAAATCCTCAGTTTAAAAACCTTCCTGTGATTGTAGTAACAGCCCTTGCAGGGGAGGAAGTCAAAAGGAAGGTATTTGAGTTTGGGGCAAACGGCTATGAAGTGAAGCTACAAAGAGACCAAGTTCTTGAAAGAATTAAACAACTCTTAAGTTAAAAAGGAGGTTTTAAAGAGATGAATCTAATGAAGAGAGAGGAAAAAAAGGTTATTTTATCAGAGGAAAAAGATCATAAGCTTGCAACCATTGACACCATAACCTTTGTAACGTTTTATTTAGGGAATTTTTTATGTGGGATACCGGCGGATATTATCATGGAAATAAACAAGGATACAGAGATAACGCCAGTTCCTTTGGCAGATGAGTTTATCTTAGGGATCATGAATTTAAGAGGGCAGATTGTTACGGTTATGGACCTTGCAAAAATGGTGGGTTTGAAGGAAAATATAAAACCCACCGTAAATCTTATTCTTAAAACTGAAGGAGAGGCACCGGTTTCTTTTGTGGTGGAGAGAATTGGTGATATAATGGAAGTGCCTGTAAATAAGATAGAGAAAACACCGGAGAGAATGGAAGGTATCTCTAAGGAGTACGTAAAAAATGTTTATCAGCTACCTGATAAAATATTGCTTATCTTTGATGTAGATAGATTGCTTCAGTTTTAAGCTAAATATCAAAATTTTAAAGAAATAAGAGGAGGGTAGAAACCTATGAATGCTCAGGCTATTGCTGATTCTGTAAAAAAAGCTGTAGAAGAAGTATTAGGAATGTATCTTATGGAGACACCGGTTTTAAAAGAGACCAAGGTAAGGCAGGATAACGAAGGGTTTAAAGATGTCTCAGTAATAGTGGGTTTAGCTTCAGATAAACTTGAAGGCGTACTTATCGTTAGCTACAACAAAGGTATAATTTTTGAATTCATGAAAAATATCTTAGGAGAAGAGGTAGCAGAACTTAACAAAGAAGCAGTCGATGCCGCAGGAGAGCTTACCAACCAGATAAGCGGTGTTTTTAGAAGAGAGCTTGAAAAATTTGGACTAAAACTTGAAGGTTCTACCCCTTCTATAGTAACTGGAGTAGACCATAAAATAGAAATACCCAGCAAAATCCCCAGAGTTTCCTTTTTGTATACTTTAGGAGACAATCTTGACCTGATAGTTGAGTTTGGTCTTGGGAAAAAATAGATATAACAACATAAATTTTTTCAAATAAAGGAGGAACACTATGTTCAAAAACTGGAGTATTACCAAAAAACTTATTGCTGGTTTTGGGGTTATTTTTTTGATAGTGGGCCTTGTATCTCTTTATACTTTATACTCTTTGTATGTTGTGAAAAAAGATGTTGAGGATTTGGGAGAAAGAGCAGATAAGATCAAATTTGCTGCAAAAATAAGAAAGGAGATTATGGAAAACGTTATTGGTAATGTTTCTCTAATGCTTTTAACCAATGAACCAGAAAAGAGAAAGGAGTATTACAACGAGATTTTAAAAGCCAGAGAAGAATATAGGAAAACAATAGAGGTTCTTAAGTCTAATACTCGTTCAGAAGAGGGAAAAAAATTATTGAAAGGTGTAGAGGATGTTATAATAATAGCTCGAGATATAAATAATAAGGTTATTGAGCTTGCTTTGACAGGAAAAACTGCTGAGGCTATCTTTTTGTATGAAAAAGATTTAACTCCTAAATTAAAGGTAATTGGGACAGAAGTGGATAAGTTGATTTCCTTTTATGCAAAAACTGCTGACGAAAGAGGTCATGAAGCTTTGAATTGCATCAAACGTCTTTTTGTTATTTTGTTTGTATTTGGAGGAATTTTTATAGTTATTTCTTTGGTTGTAGTTTTTGGTGTGACTACATCTATCAGGGGTTCTATCGAGAGGTTAAGGCAGGCTTTGGCAAGGGTAAGGGAAGGGGATCTTGCGGTTGAGATAGCTGTTGACAGTCGAGATGAAATAGGGTTGATGAGTGCTGATCTCAGAGAGGCACTGGTTAGCCTCAGAAATCTTATAGAGGAGGTTAAGCATGTGTCTGTTGCCCTTGCTGGTTCAAGTGAGGAGTTGTCTGCCATAACCAAGCAGTTTAGTGCAAGTATTGAGAACCAGACCCAAAAGGCAACCCAGATAGCAAGTGCAGCTGAACAGATGTCTATTACGGTGGTTGACATAGCTAAAAACACAACCAACATACTTGAAGAAAGTAAAAAGACAGCTGAGATTGCAAGGGAAGGAGAAAACTATACATTGAAAACTGCAAATGAGGTTAAGGTAATAGAAAGGACCGCGGATAAGTTGAAGGAAGTTATGCAAACTTTAGAGGAGAGGACCAAGGCTATTGAGAGTGTGGTAGAGTTTATCAAGGATGTGGCAGAGCAGACCAATTTACTTGCTTTGAATGCAACGATTGAGGCAGCCCGAGCTGGAGAGCATGGAAAATCTTTTGCGGTTGTTGCAGGGGAGATAAGAAAATTAGCAGAAAGAACTAACAAATCAACCGATGAGATAGCAGGTGTTATAAGGGAGATAAAGGGAGTGGTAGAGGAGGTGAGTAGGGAGGTAGAGGAGATAGGTGCTAAGGTTGAGAGTGGTG
>NZ_ATXI01000012.1 GCF_000421605.1 Thermodesulfobacterium thermophilum DSM 1276 | reverse complement strand
GAAGGAACCATCTTGTTTGGAAGGTCTGCCTTGGCGAGGATTTTAATGATTTGTTCAATTGGAGAACTTAGTTGACCACATACTTTTTACCCCCCTTTTTTAAAATTTTTCACACCATTCTACATTATAACCGTCTCAAAAAGGGGGTACTCCAAGGATATGGGAGAAATATGTTTAGAATCAGGGGAAAAAGATTGAGAGGAGTAGTTACAGATAGAAAATGGAATAGATTTTATATGAAAGTTGGGAAAGAACTATAGAAAGTAATTAAGAATTACGATTTTTAAGTATGAAAATTACAATTTTGATTTAATACAGGGTATTGACAAAGTATTTAGCAATAAATAAATGAAATAAAAATTTTTAAAAATTGCAGGAGGTGATACTATGAGGCTTAAGGTGCGAGGGTTTACTTTGGTTGAATTGGCGATTGTGCTTGTGATAATTGGTATCATCTTAGGTGCCATATTTAAAGGACAGGAGTTGATATACAATGCTAAGGTTAAAAGGATTCAAAGCCAACTTAAGGAGCTTACCGCAGCTTTTTATACCTATTATGACAAGTATGGATATTATCCAGGCGATGATCCTACAGCTTCAAACAAATTTACAGGTGCACCGGATGGGAATGGTAATGGTTGGGTAGAGGGAGGTTATTGTGATAATAATAATGAAGAGTCATGCTATCTATGGAGACATTTAAAGTATGCTAACATCATTTCTGGTGACCCTACGGATAGTAATCCAACCTCTATGGTGCCAAAGCATGTTTTTGGTGGCCCTATCGATATGTTTACCGGAACCTATACGGTTGGTGAACAAACAAGGTCAGGTTTATGGATTACCCTTAGAAATTTAGAAGCTCAAGCAGCAGCAGCCATTGATAGAGCTATGGATGACGGTAAATGTACCACTGGATCAATAGCAAGATATGCTGGGGCTACATGCAATGATAATGAATATCCTTCTTCTGGATATTTAGATATTTGGATGAATTTTTAAATAATCTAGGAGGATACCTGAAAACTTTAGGTATCCTCTACTTAAAACATGAAAAGCTTTGAGATAAAGAATACAAAAGGTTTTACTCTTATAGAAATTGCTATCGTGTTGATAATCTTGGGATTTCTTATTGGGTTAGGTGCAAGTTTAGTTGGTGTTCTTACTAAAAGAGCTAAACTTACAGAAGCCAAAGAGATTGTTAATGCAGCTGTGGAATCTGTGATAGGTTTTGCTGCTCGTGAAAACAGACTTCCTCTTTCTACAGAGTTCAACCAGATAGTAAGAAATCCTTATGACCCGTGGAATAAACCACTAGTTTATTTTGTTGACCTAAACTTAACCAGTAATCCTAACAACCCAGCAGAAGGAATATGTGGGAAAAAAACTACTGATTTAATCGTATGTACAGACCCTAACTGTACTAATCGAATTGAAAATGTAGCTTTTATAGTGGTAAGTGGTGGTCCAAATTATAATGTCCAAACTGGTTCTAATGCTACGTCTTGTCCTTCAGGTAAAACATGTTATAGAGTTTATCCTCAGGGGACCCCTAACATAGATGGTTATCCATACGATTTGGCAAGACCAGAAGAATATGACGATGTAGTCAAATGGATTACTTTAGAAGAGTTGAGAATAAAGATAGGTTGTCAAGGATCTCAACTTAAGATTTTGAACAACGAACTTCCTTATGGGTATGTTGGTTCTCAATACAATGCTACAGTTTATGCCCAAGGAGGTGTTCCTTTTTTAGTAGGAAACGGGAAGTATAGATGGTGTGTGCAGGGGACGATACCTTCAGGGATTACAATAGATCCTAATGTTATTTCAAACGACTGTTTGAGTCTGGATGAAACATCCTGGGGACAAGCTGATGTTTTAACTTTAACAGGATCCCCTTCTCAACAGGGAAGTTTCTTTTTAACCATCTTTGTAAGAGATAACCAAGACCCTAACGGAGGTAACGATAACATCGCTCAAAAGGCCTTGGTGCTTACGATAAATCCGTCAACTTCTTCTACAGGAGGACCTCAAGGAGCTATGGTGTCTTTCGATAATAACATCAATCAATTTTTACAAACGGAAAACAACCAAAATGCAGTTAATGTAGTTGGTAATGTTTTACAATTGGGAGGTAATACATACTCATCTTATGGTTGTTTTTGGTTTCCTTCTTCCTATCAGCTTGATGGCAAAACGATGAGGACTTACTTTGAGTTTAGGTTCCTAAACCCTGATACCTCCTCTGATTCAAGAAATTACGCAGATGGTTTTACTTTTGCTGTGGTTGCTGATAGTATGCCTACAACTGCCTGTGGGGGTACTGGAGAGAGGTTAGGTTTTGATGGTTTGTCCTATGATTCTGTGGCGGTTGAATTTGATGTCTATCCGAATGGAGGAAGGAACGATCCAGGGACTTATAATCATATTGCCATCGTTAAAAGAGGTAGTGTGACGCACGGTGGTTCTACTCCGATGGGTACAAACCCTGTATGTAATAATCAAGATTCAGGGTGTCGTTATACCAGCAATCCTACCTGGTTAGAGGATGGTGTGAAACACTCGGTAAGGATAGAAATCCAAACAAAGTGTAATCCAAACTGTAATAATTGTGGTTCCAATCCTCAAAACTATGCCCTTATCAAAGCATGGGTTGACTGCATTAACTGTAATGATTTAACCCGTGATTACTCGTCAACCCCCACAATTTCTCATTGTTTTGAATTACCTACTTCTATGAGTTCGGTTAAGTTTGGTTTTACGCAGGCAACCGGAGGTAGCACTCAAACTGTTGAAATTAGCAATTTTGGGATAGGATTTTATTAAAGGTTCAGGAAGGTATGGAAAGAAAGCCTATAGGGCAGCTTCTTAAAGAGGAAGGGTTCATCACTGAAGAGTACATACAGTTTGCTTTACTTGAACAAAAAGCTACAGGAGAGAAATTAGGAGAGGTTTTAGTAAGAACCGGTCTGGTAACAGACCTTGAAATTGCTATAGTTTTAGCTAAGCAATCTCGACTACCCTTTGTAGATCTATCTCAGACTAATCCTTCTAAAGAGGCTTTAAATAGTATTTCACCTTCTTTTGCAAGAAAATATGGGGTTCTTCCGATAAGGATAACCGCAGACAGAGCCCTTGAATTGGCTATATATGACCCTTTTAACTATCAATTAATCGAAGCAGCATCAAGAGTTTCAGGATTAAAAGTCTCTCCGGTTGTTGCTTCTTCTGCACAGATTAATAAAGCTATAGAAAAATTTTATTATTTTTTAGAAAATCCGGTTGAAGCTCAGATTTCTACTATAGTTGAAAAATTAAAAGTTAATCCTCAAGCAGATTTTAATGCGGAAGAACTTTTAGAGAAAATTTTGATCTTAAGTATAATGAAAAGGGCTACAGACCTACATATCAGCCCTACAGAAAGAAGTGTTCGTATTTATGTTAGGATAGATGGGGTGCTTGAACCCTTG
Organism: Thermodesulfobacterium thermophilum DSM 1276; assembly: GCF_000421605.1. Lineage (GTDB taxonomy): Bacteria > Desulfobacterota > Thermodesulfobacteria > Thermodesulfobacteriales > Thermodesulfobacteriaceae > Thermodesulfobacterium > Thermodesulfobacterium thermophilum. Next base: position 55,839 of record NZ_ATXI01000012.1, on the reverse strand, counting down.
ATAGTTTTCCCTAAAGCTGTATACGGTAAGTTGATAAACGTAATTAAAATAAAGGGTTTGATGGACATTGCAGAATCAAGGCTTCCTCAAGATGGAAAAATGCAGTTTTCTTTTTTAGGGGAAACTTTTGATATAAGGATTTCGAGTGTAAGAACTCCTTTTGGAGAAAATTTCGTTTTAAGGTTTTTACCTTCAGGAGCTTATGTCCAGCATCTTGCATATTTAGGATTTTCTGAGGATCAGGTTGAACTTATTAAAACGATAATGTCCTCTCCTTATGGGATGTTTTTGGTTACAGGTCCTACAGGTTCTGGTAAGACAACTACCTTGTTTGCTTGCCTTAGGACACTTAATCTTCTTGAGAAAAACGTACTTACGGCAGAAGATCCCATAGAATACGGGTTACCTTTAATAAGGCAGACCCAGGTACACGAGGACATTGGTTATAATTTTGCTAAAGCTATAAGACACTTTTTAAGACAAGACCCTGATGTAATCTTGGTAGGGGAGATAAGAGATGAAGAAACTGCTCAGATGGCAGTAAGGGCTGCTCTCACAGGTCATCTTTTCCTTTCTACCTTACATACCAACAATGCCCTTTCTACGATTTTTCGTTTGAGGGACCTAAACATCTCCTCAGACTTATTGGCCTCAACCTTAGTAGGTCTTTTAGGGCAAAGATTAGTTAGAAAAGTCTGTCCTTACTGTAAAGAAGAATATCTCCCACACCCTAAACTACTCGATTATTATGAGCTACCTAAAGAAGGTATTTATTATAAGGGTAAAGGGTGTGAAGCCTGTAGGTTTAAAGGATATCTTGGAAGAACGGTGATAACAGAAATTGTGTATATAGATGAAGATTTTATTAAACTTCTTTCTAAAGATGCTACTTTTCCAGAATTTTTAGAACTTATGAAGGCAAAAAATATTAAGACGTTACGAGAAGATGCCAAAAACAAGGTTTTACAAGGGATAACCACGGTTGAAGAAATAAGAAGGGTGGTTGGTTAATGCCAGTATATAAATATCAGGCTTTGAACCAGGAAGGGTTAAAGGTAAAAGGAGAGGTCGAGGCTTTAAATTTAGAAGATTTTTTCAATTATATTTCTAAAGAAGGGCTAATCCTTTTAAAATATAGAACAACCTTTTTAAGTGGAAAGTTTGCCTTTAAAAGGATAAAAAGGAAAGATTTGGCTGAGTTTTGTCATAATTTAGCTTTTTTAATCTCTGCTGGTGTCCCTGTTCTTTCTGCTCTTAAAGATTTGCAAGAAACGGTGGTTAATCCTCTTTTAAAAAGAAAAATAGCTCAAATCATAGCTGATATGTTAACAGGAACTCCTCTTTCAGAAGCAATAAGTAAAACACGTATCTTTCCTCCTGTAGTAATTTTTTTGGTTAAAATAGGAGAAGAGACAGGAAGACTTGGAAAAACCTTAGAGGATGCAGCTAAACATCTCTATAGGGTAGACGAAATCATTTCTCAGACCAAAAGAGCTATGATTTATCCTGTATTTGTCTTATTTTCTATTTCTTCAGCTTTTCTTTTCTGGTTACTCTATGTATTACCTAAAATTTTAGATATTTTTAAACAAATGCAGATTAAACTGCCTTATACTACCATTATCCTAATGAAAGTTGTAGAAATTTTTCAAAGGCACTATCTTTTGATTTTATCTATATCTGTGTTGTTAACTATGATGGCAATAGTACTGTATAAATACCATAAAACCCAAATATTTATCGAAAAATGTTTGCTTAAGATTCCTATAATAGGGTTTGTAAAAAGATCCAATTTTCTGGCTTTCTTTTTTGAATATTTTTCTTTACTTTTAGAAACAGGGATAGATATTTTAAGAAGTTTTGATTTAATGTATAATTCTTTAAGGACCCAGCTTACGAAACAAACAGTTTTAAGAGTAAAGGAAAAAATAACTGCTGGAATATCTTTAAGTGAAGCTTTAAAACAGGAAAAGATTTTTAATCCCTTTGATATTAGAGTAGTTGATGTGGGTGAAAAAACAGGAAGACTTCCTGAACAAATGAAAATACTTGCAGACTATTATTTTACCCAGATACAAAACTTAATTCAAACTATAAGTAAGGTTCTTGAGCCTCTTATTATCGGTATAGCTGGTATAGTTTTTTTGATCATAATCATCGCACTTATAGGCCCTATATATGAACTTATTTCTCAACTTGGGAAGCTTTAGGTTATATGATACTGTTTTTATTATTAGCAATTATCTTGATAGCTTTAGGGTATTTTTTTATTTTGAGTATCGACCCTAATTTAAGCTATGAAAAGGTGTTGTTTCAAGTTAAGACAGGACAAATTTGTGTAATTTTGGGGAGTTTTTTGTTAATATTCTATATTTATAGAAGATTGTAAGTATGAACTTTGGTACTAAGGAAGAAGAAATCTTTAACTATTTAACCTTTTTTGGGCTTAAAGAGCCTCCTTTTTCTCTTACCCCTGACCCAGCTTATTTTTTCCCTTCGTCTAACCATATGAAAATTATAGAAATCTTAAAATATGGGATTTTTAAAAAAGAGGGTTTTATAGTACTTACTGGAGCCCCAGGTCTTGGTAAAACTTTAATCATTAAACTTCTTTTAAATTTTTTACCTGAAGACTACCAAAAAGTTTTTCTCCTTACCCCTACTCTTTCGCCTCAAGAAATCATATCAGCCCTTTGTCGAGCATTAAACCTTTGTCTTGAGGAGGATTTTTCTCTTTCTAAAGAAACAACGTTGAACTTATTATATAAAGCCCTGAAAGAATTACAACAACAGGGTAAAACTTTGATTATCATCATAGACGAAGCCCAAAATCTTCCCATAGAAACCCTTGAAGAACTTAGACTTTTAAGTAATTTTGAGACAGAAAAGAACAAGTTAATACAGTTTTTTTTGGTTGGACAACCCTTATTAACTGATAAACTAAGGAATGATAAGCTATATCAACTATCTCAGAGGATTACCATATGGGAAAATTTAACACCCTTTAACTTAGAAGAAACCGGAGAGTACATCAGATTTCGCTTAGCTAAGGCAGGACATCCTGTGATAATTTTTGAAAGGGGTTTTGAAAAACTTTTATATAAAATGACTCAAGGTATACCACGGCTTATAAATAAGCTTATGGATAGAACCTTACTGGTAGCCTATGCAGAAAGGTCTCAAAAAATCAAGAAAAAACATCTTAAGATAGCCAGAGCCTCTTTCCCAGATGAAGTTTTCCCTATAAAAACAAGAACTTTTTTAGGGATAAGGATTAAATGAGTAGAAAAAATGTGTGGGTTGTAACACCTGTAAAAGAAGATTTGTTTGCAGGATTTTATTTTAGCAAAAAAACTAAACATTTTGAGTTTTTTCCTGAAATAGAGCTTATTCAACTGAAAAAACAAAAAGTTTATTTGGTGTTGGATTCTCAGGTTTTTTTTTGCAGACCTTTTAGACATTCCAGGTAAAGTATCTGAGTTTATTAAAGTACAAGCAGAGAATCGAGTTAAAGAGAGTGGGGTTTTTTTAACTACTCCCAAGGTGGTCTATAAGGTTGTCGAAACCTTAGAAACTACTTCAAAAGTCTTTGTTTTTGGTATAGAAGAAAAAGATATTAATAATTATTTGGAAAAGTTAAAAAATATTCATGCAAAAGTAGAATTAATTACCCATAAAGTTCTTTGTATTTTCTGTTGTTTTCAAAGGATTCTTTTTTCAGATAAGATGGGTTCCCCTGTATTACTGGTTATTTTTGATAAAACCAGAATTTGGTATATAGTAGCTTCTAAACAAGCTCTTCTTTATGTAAGGTTTACAGTAATAGATGAATTTTTTGGAATTTCTTCCCAAACTATTTTAGAAAATGTCTTGATGGTGAAAGATTATGTGTATAGATTTTTTCAGGAAGACTTAAAAGGATTAGCCTTTTTAGGCAAAGGGATAGAACAGGTAAACTTAGAGGAAATTTTAAGAGGAAGTAACTTACCTTTGATTAACTTTGACTCCAAACTTCCGGTTGAAGTCATGGAATATCCAGAATTTTTTGGAGCAACAGTATTAGACCCTGTTTTTAATTTTTTGCCTTTTTCAGAAAAACTATTTTTAACTCAAATAAACTGGGTTGAAAGGTTAATGCCTGTTTTTTGGGGATTAACAGGGATTAACCTTTTATTAGGACTATTCCTTTATAAACATAATTTAGAGTTACAAAAACATATCGATTCTGAAGTTTTGTCTGTAAAAAAGATAATCAACGAACTTAGTTATAGAATACCAGAAACTTCGCTTCCAAAAATCAAAACCTATCTTGAGTTAGAAAAAGAAAAAAGAACTACTTTAAGACTGGATGAATTTTTACTATGGCTTTCCCAAATCTGGGATAGTGACTTTATTTTAAAAAATGTAACAATAAGAAATAACAAAATTATAATAGAAGTTGAAATAAAAGGAGAGTTGATGATTGCCCAAAAAAGGGTAGAAGACTTAATTTCTCATTTTGAAAAACATTTTAAAACAGAAAAAAGTAGCTTTAACTTTTCAGGAAAAGAAAATAAGGGCATTTTAAAATTAGAAGCGGTTATAAAGAGATGAGAGAGCTGTTAAAAAACTATAAAAAACAAATTATTTTGTGGTATGTGAGCTTACTGCTTTTCTTATTTTCTTTGCTGTTTTTAAGTTATCAATTGGGAAGGTTATTAAATAATCAAAAAAAATATAACACCCTTATACAAAACAAACAAATTTTAACCTCTCAAGTTCAACAAGTTTACTTTCTTATGACTGAGATTAATCCAGAAAAGTTTATTGCTCTCCAGACTATGCCTATATCTGTCTCTATTGAGATAAAAAATCTTAATTCTTTACTTTCTATTCTTTCTTCTTTATCCTCTGAGAAGGGAAGCTTGTTTAGGATAAATGAAGCTACTATTTCCTCTTGTGAAAAAAAAGATAATGCCACCTTGAAGGATTGTTTTTATATAATGAACATTACTGGAGAAAAAATAAAATACATTTCAGATTAAGTTATGAAAGAGAAGTACAAGATATATCTAATTTTTTGGGGACCCTGTGTAGTATTGTTTTTGAGCTTTTTAATCTATTTACTTTCTACAAAGAAACAACTTGAGTCAGACCTATATCGTACAATTACTTTGTCTTCAACCTATATAGAGGTCATCCATGAGTTTAATAATCTACGCTATTTGACCCCGGTTAAATTAACAGAAAAATACACCATAAATAAAGATCCTTTTTTACTTCCATTCCAAGATCTTCCCAAATCTTCGTCTTTATATACGTCTTCGTATACTTTTGTTGAAAAATCAAAAATGACTTTAAATATGATTTATATAGAGGGGAAGAATAAAAAATGTGTAATAAACGGAGGAGTGTTTGCAGAAAAAAGTGAGATTAACAAGGATATAAAGGTTTTGAAAATAGGAGACTATTATGTGGACTTACAGGTTAAAGGACAAAATAAAAGGGTTTTTTTGGGAGAAACTGTTAGTTTTTAGCTTTGTTTTTTTAGTAAGTTGTGCGGCTAAAGACTATGAAGTGGAAAAAAACTCTTCTGATTTTTTAAAACTTCATTCTTTTAATGAAACTCAAAAACCTGCCTTTAATTTTTCTAATTCTTCGCAAACATCTTCAAAACAGAAAGTATTAACCCCGTTATATAAAGAAGTTTCTCCGCTTGAAACCAAGATGCTTACGGTTTCCTTTAAAGATGAGAACTTTGACAACGTTCTTTATTTTTTGGCTAAAGAAGCTGGTCTTAACATAGTGATTTCTCCTGAAGTATATAAATATGTTCCTCAGGAAAATAGAAAAATAACCTTTCAGTTCAAAAACCAACCATTAAAAAACATCTTAGAAGCTGTTGTTGAATCCTTAGACTTACACTATCAAATCAAAAAAGGAGTTCTTTATATTACTCCTTTCGAAGAAAGGACTTTTCATTTAGATTTTTTACATTTAGTTCAGGAAAGTGAGTTTAATTTAGGAGGAGATGTACTGGGTGGAACAACAGGGATGGGAACTTCTTCAGGCAGTTCTACCGGAGGAACTTCTTCATCTGGTAATTCTGCGTTGAAAGGAAAATACGAAATAAAAGGACAAGTAGAAAAAAAACATATAGATGTATATACCCAGATAGAGAATTCACTCCAAGATCTAATTAGTGAAGACGGACTTTATACCCTTAATAGACTTACAGGTACTTTATACGTCAAAGATAGATCGAGCCATCTTAAAATGATTGCCAATTTTATAGAAAACTTAAAAATAAAATATAAAAAACAAGTAGTTATTGAGGCAAAAATCATAGAGGTAGTATTGAATAAAGAACATAATCTAGGTATTGATTGGTTAGAAATCGCTAATTTACCTTTAGGTCAAAATTCGATACATTTGGACGAGCTAACCTCTCGTTTAACCACAAGAAATAACGAACCCACCATATCTCTTTCTTTTAGAGGGACACCTAATCTCAACCTGATTTTAAACGCGTTAAAACAGTATGGGAATATAAATCTCCTTTCAAACCCTCGTTTAAGAGTCATCCATGGACAACCTGCTTTGATAAGTGTAGGTAAATCTGTAGAGTTTGTAAAAGAAATTACCAGAAATTTGGTTTCAGCTCAACAAACCGCCCAGGTCCAAACTAACATAGAAACATCGTCTATTTTTGAAGGGGTTTTGTTAGCTGTAACTCCTTATCTTACAGAAAATGATGAGATTTTTCTTCACGTAGTACCTATAAAAAGTGACATCATTTCTTTAAAAAAAGAAGATTTTGGACAAGATACCTCTATAACTTTACCGGAAGTAAACCTTCAAGAAGCTACCTCTATAATAAAAGTAATCCCAGGAGATATAATAGTTTTAGGAGGACTTATTCTTGAAAAAGATATAACCAACGAGAAAAAAATTATAGGAATAGGGGATGTACCTGTTTTAGGAAACCTTTTTAAAACCAAACAGAGTTCTAAACAAAAAACTGAGCTGGTAATAATCATAAAAGTAAACTTAATATAAAAAATGAGTAAACTTTACGACATTTTACAAAAAATAAAAGACAGAGAAACTCCAAAGGAGGATTTAAACAGGCAGCCTTTAATAAGAATAAGGCAGTTTTTGAAAATAAGACCTATGTTTTTGGTCTTGGGATTCTTAGGATTAACCGTTATTTCAGGAATAGGACTACTTTTTTTAAGTCATTATATTAAATCTTCTCTTTCTTTAAACAAAACTAAGAACTATACTTTTGTCAATCAATTTTCTTCAATACCAAGAAATAACATCTATAATAACACAGACTCCTTATCGACAGACACAAATCCTTCTTCTATGATCAAACCCATACCCTCTAACCCCTCAGGAAAACCTAATAGACCATCTTCTATGATGAACAAACCTCAAAAAAAAAGTCTATAATTCTTATTCTTCAAGTCTTCCAAGCCTTTCCTATTCGTCTTTTTCTCAAAAACCGAATAAAGAACAACCTGTAGAAGGTTTTCTTTTGACCAAAGAGGATTTGTTGAATAACCTTTTAATTATGGCTGAAGAAGAGAGAAAAAAAGGAAATTATCGAAAAGCAATTTTTTATTACAAAAATTATCTAAAAGAAAAGAAGGACCCTTGGGTGATGAACAACGTAGGAGCTTGTTTGATCGAATTAGGAGATTTTGAGGAGGCAATAAACCTTTTTCGTAAATCCCTTTCTTTAAAAAATGAGCCTATAATACATTACAACTTAATAATAGCCTATTTTAAAAAAGGAGACACTACCAAAGCTTGCATAGAATTGAAAAAATTAGAAAACCATCCTGATTTACATCAGCAAATAGCCCCTCTTAAAGAATTTTGTCAAAATTAATCCCATTTAAAGTTCTTTGATTTCTTCCCAGGATAAAAGAGAGACCCCTTTTTCCTGTAATAAATCTATGGTTTTGTCTAAGTTGTTAGTTCTTAAAACTACCACCGCTTTTTCTCCAGATTTTTCTACAAAAGCATAGATATACTCTACATTTATGTCTGCATCGTAAAGATGTTTAAGTACTCCTGCCAAACCTCCAGGTTCATCTTTGATCCCTACGGCAACCACGTTGGTTATCTTAGTGGTAAACCCCGCTTCCTCTAAAACCTTTTTAGCCTCCTCAGGTTGTGGCACTATCATCCGGAGGATTCCAAACTCAGAGGTGTCAGCTATAGACAAAGCTCTTATGTTTATCCCGCGGTCTGCTATAGTCTTTAAAGCTTCATAAAGCCTACCTTTTTTATTTTCTAAAAACACTGATATCTGTTTAATCTTCATACTAGCCTCCCTTGTTTATTTAAGATTCCGTTTATCGATAATCCTTTTGGCTTTCCCCTCACTTCTGGGGATAGATTTAGGTTCAACCAACGTTACCTTAACCCTTACCCCAACCGTTTGTTCTATCTTTTTTTCTAAACGTTTTCTTAGGGTTTCTATCGTTTTTACGTCGTCTGAAAAGATTTCCTTAGACATCTCTACTTGTACCTCCACTTCATCCAGATAATGAGGACGGGTAAGGATGATTTGATAATGAGGTTCTACCCCCTGTACCTCAAGGATAGCCTGTTCTATTTGATATGGAAAGATCATCACCCCTCTTACCTTGATCATGTCGTCAGACCTTCCTTTAATCCGTTCTATCTTTGCCAGGGTCCTTCCACAAGCACATTTTTCTCTATGGAGGGTGGTGATATCCCTTGTCCTAAACCTTATCATCGGCATACCTTCTCTGGTTAAACTAGTTAAAACTAACTCTCCTTCTTGTCCTTCAGGAAGAGGTTCTCCTGTTTCAGGGTCTATGATTTCTGGGTAAAAATGGTCCTCCCACACATGAAGGCCTTGCTGAGCAGGACATTCATGGGCTACTCCAGGCCCGATAATCTCCGTTAATCCATAAACATTGTAAGCTTTAATCCCCATTCGTCTTTCTATCTCCTTTCTCATCTCTTCAGTCCACATCTCTGCGCCAAAACTTCCTATTCTAAGCTTTAAGGTTGAAAGGTCTATACCCATCTCTTCTTTTGCATACTCAGTCAGATAAAGAGCGTAAGAAGGTGTACAGGCTAAAAAGGTGGTTCCAAAGTCTTTCATCAGTTCTATCTGTCTTTTTGTATTCCCGGCTGAAGCAGGAACTACCGTTGCTCCTATTTTCTGAGCTCCATAATGAAAACCTAACCCTCCGGTAAACATACCGTAACCATAGGCTATCTGAACGATATCGTCCTTGGTAGCCCCTACCATAACCAAACAACGGGCCATTACTTCAGCCCAAAGGGCGATGTCTTTAACCGTATATCCGGCAACCACAGGTTTTCCGGTGGTACCACTTGAGGTATGAATTTCGACTATCTCTGAGAGAGGTACGGCAAACAATCCAAAGGGATAAGCCTCTCTCATATCAGTCTTACTGGTAAAAGGAAGGTGTTTAATATCTTCTAAAGACCTGATATCTTCCGGCTTAATCCCTGCTTCATCAAATTTTTTACGATAAAAAGGAACTTTTTCGTAAACTCGTTTAACTACCTCTTTTAACCTTTGAAGCTGAACCTCTCTTAATCTCTCTGGTTCTATACATTCTAACTGCTGGTCCCAAAACATCAGACTTTCCCTCCTTCAACACATGTTTTTAATATTAAACCAGCTTTAAAAGTTCAAATCCGTTGTCTTTTAGTTTTTCAAGAGATTCCTCAAAATTTTCTACCTCAAAGATAAAATAGGCTTTTTCCCTGCTTTCTGCTACATAAACCAAAGCATTTTCTATGTTTATTCCTTTAGAAGAAATAAACTTTACTACTTCATAGAGACCACCTGGTTTATCTTTCATCTCTATCCCTAAGGCAGGGTTTAAGGCTACCACAAACCCATTTTTTTTGAAGAGCTCATAGGCTTCTTTAGGTTTGTCTACTAAAAATTTTATGATACCAAAATCCCTGGCATCTGTGATAGAAAATCCAAGTATGTTTATATATGCCTCTGCCAGAAGTTTGGTAATTTTTTCAAGCTTACCAGGTTTGTTTTCCACAAATATAGAAATAATTTCTACCTTGTACATAAAAGCCTCCTAAATGTTTCAAAATTTATAAAGTCCTTTTATCTATAACCCTTTTAGCTTTACCTTCGCTTACAGGCAAGGTTCCAGGTTCTAATAATTCTACCTTAGGTTTAACCAAAATGGCTTCTCTCAGTTTTTCTACAATCTCTTCTTTTAGTTTGAGCAACCTTTCTATCCTTCCGTCAAAAAATTCTCTGTCTATTTCTACCCTTACTATCATTTCATCGTAGTTTTCAAGTACTATTTGATAGTTTTCAGCTACTCCTTTGATACCCATCAACACTGCTTCTATCTGCTGAGGGAAGATGTTTACCCCTCTGACGATGAACATATCGTCTGCACGTCCTAAAATCCTGCTAATTCTTCTATGGGTCCTTCCACAGGCACAAGGTTCTGTAAAGAAAAACGTGAGGTCCCTTGTCCGGTAGCGAATAAGAGGCATCCCCTCACGGTTAAGCGAAGTTAACACCAATTCTCCTATTTCACCTTCCTTAACAGGCTCTCCGGTTTCAGGATTTATGATCTCTACCAAAAAAGCGTCTTCCCATATATGTAGTCCCTCTTTATACACACACTCAAACCCTACTCCAGGGCCTCCCATCTCAGACAAACCATAACAATTGTAAACATCTATCCCTAAAAGGTCTTCTATCTTTTTTCTGGTTTCTTCAGTATAGGGTTCTGCTCCTAAATAGGCTCTTTTAATCCTCAGGTCCCTTCTTGGGTCAAGGCCTTTGTTTAAGATTACAGAGGCTACATAAAGGGCATAGCTTGGGGTCATGTGAAAACAAGTAGTACCAAAGGTCTTCATAAGTTCTATCTGTCTTTCCGTATTCCCAGGACCAGCAGGAATTACCAAAACCCCTAATTTTTCAGCTCCGTAATGCATTACCAAAGCTCCGGTAAAAAGTCCATAGGTCATAGAGTTTTGAAGCACATCTCCTCGAGTAGTACCTGTCATAACTAAATTCCTTGCGATCAACTCTGCTTGATCATCTATATCCTTTTTGGTAAAAAATAACGCCTTTGGTTTTCCGGTGGTACCACTTGAGGTATGTAATCTTACCACCTCTTCTAAAGGTACGGCTAAAAGCCCATAAGGATAGTCTACAAACAAGTCTTCCTTAGTGGTAAAAGGTAATCTCACCACATCTTCTAACGACTTTATGTCTTCAGGTTTTACCTTTGCCTTTTCAAATTTTTTGCGATAATGAGGAACCCTTTCATAAACTAACGTTACCACCTTTTTAAGTTTTTCTAACTGCAGAGCTTTTAGATCTTGTTGAGGCAGAGTTTCTATCTTTGGATCCCAAAAGTTTACTTCCACCTTTCTTACCTCCTAAGGGTTATCGATTTTTTAGTTTTCATAAATGATTTCTCCCATATGCCTTACGTCATATCCACCTAAGTTTACCACCATTTTTTTAAACTCTTCTTCATTTCTGATGATATCTAAAAAGGCCTGAACCATCTCTAAGTTTAAAAATTCCTTGGGGATAAGGATGTCATAACGTTCCTCTGCGACAGGTATAAAATCTAAATCTAAAGCCTTAGCCGCTGCATAAATCCCCAGTCCTACATCAGCCCTTCCACTTGCAACCGCCTGAGCTACTCCCATATGAGTATATTCTTCTTGGTCATAACCTCTTATCTGAGAAGGATTTATTCCTAAATCCTTCAAATGTTTGTCAAGAAGAAGCCTTGTTCCTGAACCAGCTTGTCTGTTGATAAACACCACATCTTCTCGAGTAAGGTCAGAAAAACTAAAGATGTTTTTAGGATTACCTTTTTTTACGATAAACCCTTGTATCCTGTAAACTAAGTTTATCAATACCACCGAACGTTCAGGTAAAATTTTTTTAATAAAAGGTATGTTATATTCTCCGGTTGTTTCATCTAAAAGGTGTGTTCCTGCAAGATGGGCTTCTCCTTTCTTGATGGCTATAAGACCTCCCATAGATCCTACATGAGCTGAAGAAAGAGAAATATGAGGATATTTCCTACGTAAGAAGTTGTAGACCACATCAAGGGTATTATCATGACTTCCTATACATACTAAGGTATAATCTATCTCTTCTTTATTTCTCCAAAGAAACACCTCCACCTCTTTCCCAGGAGAAATTCCTTCAGTACCTGATGGTATCCAAAGATAACCGTCTGCCCTAACCACTGACATTAGAAGTCCAGCTCCTCTGCCTAAAGGAGAAACTATATATTTTTCTCCTACCTTTCCTACCTTTACCCTTACAAATTCATCTACCCCTACAGGAGACGAAAGTTGGCGCGAAAGAAGGCCTTTTATCTTTTCTTCCTTAGGTAATTTAGCTCCTAAGTAAAGTTCAACAAGAGGCCTTACAAAAAGTTGATAACAAAAGATGGCTGAAACCGGATAACCAGGGATTCCTAAAACAGGTTTGTTTTTACAAAAACTTGCGATAAAAGGCTTCCCTGGTTTGATAGCTACCCCGTTAATTATAACCTCTCCTAACTCACTTAACACCTTATAGGTAAAGTCTTCCTTACCATAGCCTGAACCAGCATTTAGAAGTACCATATCATTCTCTATCAAAGCTTTTTCTATAGAAGATTTTATAGAAAACTCATTATCTTTAGCTATAGGATAAACTTTAACCTCAGCTCCGTCTTTTTCTAAAAGACCCTTCAAAACAGAAGAGTTATACTCTATCAAGCAGGGAGGGGTAAGACCTTCTTTTTCAGCCTCTTCAGGATTTAGCAATTCAGAACCTGTAGGAATGATACCTACCTTAGGTTTTTTTCTTACTGCAACTTCTAATATACCACTTGCCAGCATAGCCCCGATTTCAAAAGGTCTTATAAAATGATTTTCCGGAATGATCATTTCAGTAGCAACGATGTCTTCTCCCACAGGGCGGACGTCATGGTAAGGGGGATAAGATTTGTATATCTCGATAAAACCTTCTTTAACATTAACCTCTTCTACCGGAATAACTGCATCAAACCCCTCAGGTAAAGGGTCACCTGTCTCTATCCAGAGGGCTTGCTCTCCTATTTTTAAAAGCACAGGGTCTTTTTCTGTAGCGTTAAAGGTATCTTTAGAATGAACAGCATAACCATCCATCGCAGCTGAATGGAAATAAGGAGACGAACGTTTAGCAAATACAGGCTCTGCTGTGACCCTTCCTAAGGCTTCTTTAACCTTTATCTTTTCTGCAGGAAGAGGATGAAATACCCTTTGTTTAAAATTTTGGATCAAGCTGTGTAAAGCTTCCTCAAGACTTAAGATTTCATGAAAAACCTTTTTACCCATTACTTAAATCTCCCTTATCCCTAAAACGTTAGGAGACCTTCTAATAAAGCCACGTTCCTGGGCAACTACCTCTAAAGGAAGGCTTATCAGGTCTATAAGATAAGGGTCAGGATATTTTAAATACAGGGGAATGGTTTCTTTAAAACTTTTTACATAACTTTTGCAGTCCTTACAAAGTTCAACCCTTATTTCATCTTCATCTACCAAAAGGTCTATCTTTTCACAGATAGTATGACCACAATAACCGCATCCAATCCTTGGTCCTTCTTCTTTATAACCACAAACAGGACAAAGAAAATAACGTTTGTTGTTTTCATCTATAACCGATAAAGAATAAAACTCTCCACATACAAGGCATCTTTTCCGATCTTCTGAATTGGGCTTATTCTTTCTATCTTCTAAAGCAAGTTTTCTAAAAAGAGGCATACTTAACAAAAAGAGCATTCTCTTTATCTCTTCCTCAGAACTTTCTTCCCCAAAGAAGGTTATTTCCCATAATTTTTTAGGATAATACAAGACCTCTTCTTCTTTACCTTCTAACCCTTCTTTTAAAAAAGAAATAAATTCATAGGGTACCTCAAAGGTTTTTCCAAAAATCTCTAAAAGTTTATCCAGGCTTTTTACAGGATCCTCGGTTTTAAGAATTTTTTCACATTCTTTGTTAAACCCTGCTACCTTCTCATACAAACTTAAAACCTCTTTTAAATGTGGTTTTTCTGTGATAAGTTCTTCTATCCAAATTTTTAAATCCATCTTTTTCTCCTTCTTGTTTGGGATTAAATTTTTGACTACATTACTTCTATAATAACTTAAGATAAAAAAGAAAAAAGGGGGAGAAAACACCTCCCCCTTTCTGTACGATTTTAGCTTTTTCTTTTCTTACTCTATCCTTTTATCAACCCTATGTCTTTAAGCACAGAAGGTGAAAGGGCAACTCCTTTCTCGATGAGGGTTCTTAGCATCTGTCCCATAGCGATCAGGTTTTCAGGTTTTTTCGGGTTTTCTGCTAAGTTATACTCTTTAGGAGAGGCTTTTAGAGCATACACTACCCCTAAACCTCCTAACTCTGTTTCTCCGTAAAGTACAGAATATCCTTCTGCTTTAGCCTCTTTGATTATTTCTTCGCGGTTTCCATACTTGATGGCTCCGGTAGGACAGGTTTTAACACAAGCTGGACTAAGCCCAGCTTTAACCCTGTCGATGCAGAAATGGCACTTAGAAATCTTTCCGTTTTTATCATACCTTGGTATGTTAAAAGGACATGCGGCTTGACAGGCCTGACATCCGATACACTGGTTTTTATCATAATAAACTATCCCGGTTTCAGCGTCCTTTTTCAGAGCCTTCACAGGACAGATTTCTACACAGGCAGGTTCTCCACAGTGTAAACACCTGTGACTTACAAACAACCATTGAACTTCACCTTTTTCGTTCACTTTTTCGATAAACCTGATACGGTTATAGGTGTATCCGGTGAGGTCTGGTGGGTTTTCATGGGTTCCGTTGTTTTTAGTTTTCTCTGCTGGCAGGTCATTCCAGGACTTACAAGCCACCTGACATCCTCTACATCCTATACAAAGGTCTGGAGTTATTAATAAAGCTTTACGTGCCATACTTTTCCTCCTTTTAATTTTTTCAAGGAGGTAGGGGAACCTACCTCCGTTTTATTTGTTTATGCCTTTCTTATGTTTACCACAAAACACTTTGTTTCTTGTATAAAGGTATTCGGGTCAACCACATTAGGTGTAAGAAGGTTAGCACTATCCCCTCCATTCTTAGGGAACTTCCATCCATAATGCCAGGGGATACCTATCACATGACACTTTTTACCCTGAACGATAAGTGGGCTTATTCTTTCTGTAACTATAGCTATCGCCCATATTTCCCCTCTTGGACTGGTTATTATCACTTTATCTCCATTTTTTATTCCTTTTTCTTTGGCAAGCTCTGGGTCTATCTCTGCAAAAATCTGAGGTTCAAGCTCTAACAACCATGGAGTATGTCTGGTCATAACACCGGTCTGCCAGTGTTCGGTAACCCTGTAAGTGGTACCTACATAAGGATATTTAGGATCAGTACCTACTACAAATTTGTCATCTGGACTATCGTAAGTTCTGGCTACAGGATTAAAATAGACTTTCGGATAAAGTAGGTTCTTAAAAGGTGACTCTACCGGTTCATAGTAAGTGGGGAAAGGTCCGTCTGCCAAACCAGCTCCAAAGATAGTTCCTACACCTAAAGGTTTCATAATAAAAGGTAATACTCCTCCTTTCATCGCTAAAGGTGGTTGTGGGCCGTCAGGAACATCTCCAACCCATTTTTTATTTTGGGCATCCCATTTAATAACAGGTCTTTTCGGATCCCAAGGATTACCCATTGGATCAACACTTGCCCTGTTGTAAAGAATTCTTCTGTTAACAGGCCAGCACCAAGCCCAGTTAGAATACAGACCAAGACCTGTGGGGTCTTCTTTCCCTCTTCTTTTCATCATGTTGCCTGCTTCAGTAAAAGCACCAGAATAAAGCCAGTTCCCACAGGCAGTTGAACCATCATCCATTAAAAATACAAAGGAGGCAACCTGTTGCCCTTTTTTGTAAGCTTTTTTGTCTATAGGATGAGAAGCTACATCCTTGGTGTAGTAACCGTTTATTTCTTTGGCTACTTTTTCTATGTCTACATGTTTATCTCCATAATTCCAGTTAAGTTTGAGTATTGGGTCAGGGAAAACTCCACCTTGTTTTTGGTAAAATTCCTTAATCTTATGATAAAGCTCATTCATGATCTCGGCATCAGGCATACACTTTCCAGGAGGTTCAACGGCTTTATACCTCCATTGAGCTAACCTTCCAGAGTTGGTTATGCTACCTTGTTTTTCTACTGAGGAAGCACAAGGTAAGAAAAACACTTCAGTTTTGATCTTCTTAGGATCCATCCCAGGGCCTTTCCAGAAAGAAGAAGTTTCATTGTCCCAAAGGTTTACACAAACCAGCCAATCAAGGTTAGCCAAAGCCTTTCTGACCTTATTAGCGTTAGCACTGGAGCAGGCTGGGTTTTGTCCCCAGGCAAAAAATCCTTTAATCTTCCCTTTATACATAGCATCAAAAATATCGTACCAGCTATAAGTGCGGTTATCGTCAAGTTTAGGTAGATAGCTATAGCAAAAATCGTTTTCTTTGGTGGCATAATCCCCATAAAAAGCCTTAAGCAAGCTCACGATGTATTTAGGTCTGTTTTTCCACCAGTTAAGACTCTTAGGTTCTGCAGTTTTTGGGGTATTTACCTCTATGTAGGTTTTTAGATCCACCCATGAAGCTTTGGGAGTGGGCAAATATCCAGGCAAAATATGGAAAAGAAGTGCAATATCTGTTGAGCCTTGGACGTTACTTTCACCTCTTAAGGCATTAACACCACCTCCAGCCATTCCTATGTTACCAAGAAGTAGTTGAATGATAGACATCGATCTTATGTTCTGAACTCCTACGGTATGCTGGGTCCATCCCATCGCATAACAAATGGTAGCCGTTTTATTGGGTTTTCCGGTTGAAGCTATAATCTTATAAGCCTCAAGCACCTTTTCTTTAGGTGCTCCGGTAATCTCCACCACCATGTCTATGGTATATCTACTGTAATGTTTTTTAAGGAGCTGAAACACACAGTTAGGGTCTTTAAGGGTTGGATCCTTTTTAGGAACCCCCTTTTCGTCTAACTGGTATTTCCAAGTAGCTTTATTATATTTTCTGGTTTTTGGGTCATACCCTGAAAAATATCCATCTAAGTCTTCGGGACCTTTAAAGTTGGGGTCTACTAAATAAGAAAGGTCGGTATAGTTGATCACATAATCTTTGAAGTAGAGTTCATTATCTATGATATATTTGATAAGACCACCTAAGAAAGCTATGTCAGTTCCTGGACGGATAGGAACATATAGGTCTGCTTTAGAGGCTGTTCTGCTAAACTTGGGGTCTATGACTAAAAGTTTAGCTCCTCTTTCCTTTTTAGCCTCTAATATCCATTTCATCGATATAGGATGGTTTTCAGCAGGGTTACCTCCCATAACGATGATTACATTAGAGTTTTTAAGGTCAACCCAGTGGTTGGTCATTGCGCCACGGCCGAACGACTCTGCCAGAGCCGCCACGGTGGCGCTGTGTCATATTCGCGCCTGATGCTCGATGTAAACTAATCCTAAAGCCCTCATCAGTTTTTGTAAGAGATAACACTCCTCATTATCCAGGGCAGCCGACCCTACATGAGCGATAGCCTCAACCCTGTTTACCACCCGTCCTTTCTCATCTTTAAGGATAAAATATTTGTCTCTTGTAGCCTTCACCCTTTTTGCTATCTCAGAAAGAGCCCATTCCCAAGAAACCTTTTTCCATTCGGTAGCCCCTGGGGCACGATAAAGAGGTTCCATAACCCTGTAAGGATTGTTGGCCATTTGCAATAAAGAAGCACCTTTAGGACATAAGGCCCCTTGGTTGATAGGGCTATCTGGATCACCTTCTACCTGTACTACCTTGCCTCCCTTTGCATAAACAATCAGACTGCATCCTACAGAACAATAGGGACAAACAGAAGTACTCTCCTTAGCGTTTCTGATCTTAAGTTCTGTAGCTGCATAAGACTTAACAGGTGTAAGGTCTATTGAGATGGAACTTAAAACCAGAGAACCTAACGACAACTTTAAAAAGTTTCGCCTACTTATTCCACCCATAACATACCCTCCTTTTTATTTCCTTCTTTAATTATTTTAGTATGATTTTTTATTTTTAAAATCAAGGGTTATAATGAGCAATTATAGTTAATTTTTGAAAATAATTGTTTGATTTTTTTTAGTTTTTGTGTTAAAAAGCAATTTTTTATATATTTGCTTTAGTTATAAGTTAATGCGGTTCAACAACGATCTTTTTAACTTGCTTTTTAGAAGAAAACAAGCTAAAATAGTTATTAAATCTTAAAATAGGAGGATTCCTATGCTTTCAAAGATACCTTTTGACCTTTCAAAGATCGATCCAGAGGACTTAGATAGACAGATTCTCAGGATAGCGATCATGGCTGAGCTTGATGCCATCAACCTTTATGAACAGCTTGCTTCTTTAACTGAAGATGAAAACTTACAAGCCGTACTTCTTGACATAGCCAGAGAAGAAAAGACCCATGTAGGAGAGTTTTTATCGATGCTTTTAATCAAAGATGAAGAACAGGAAGAAGAGCTTGAGGCTGGGGAAGAAGAAATAAGTGAACTCTTAGAAGACGAAGAAGAAAACTAACGATCGTTTAGGATTTTTTACTCTAAAGCTATCTTTTATCATGGGCTTTCGGGTTAAGTTGATTTTTTCAAAGGTATTTTTATGGTTAATTTCGGTCTGCTTCTTTTTTGTCCCTGTTCAAGCTTTTGGTTCTGTTTCTAAACCTTTGGAGGTTACTGCTCAAAAGGTAGAAGCCTTTAATAATTTTAAAATTTTGGTAGCTGAAGGGGATGTGGTAATTCAGACTAACAGTATGCTCATCTGGGCTCAAAGGGTTAAATATGAAGTTTCTACCCGCTATTTAATCCTTTATCAGTATAAAATTTTCGATTTTACCAAAAATGCTATCCTTGAAGGAGATCAAGCCTTCTTAGACTTGAGAAACGAAGAGTTTTGGGGACAAAACATTTTTATGTTTTTGAAAAAAGAAGGGATCAGGATTAAAGCTAAAGATTTACATAAAAACGCCTTAAACGAATACTTGGCTAAAAGTGCCTTGGTTACCTCTTGTGAGTTTGACTGTGAAAACGAAAAAGATTTTCCTCCCTGGAGCTTAGAAGTTCGAGAGTTTGTTTTGACCCCAGAAGGGATAAGTACAGGAGAGGCTACCAAGTTTAAGATAAAAAAACAAACTGTGGTTTCTGTGCCTAAAACAGCCTATGTTCCCAAGGTAACCCTCCCGATGGTTCCTCAAAGAAGTACAGGTTTTTTATTTCCTAAAATAATTCAAGGAAATAGATTAGGGTTAGGCCTTCAACTACCTTTTTTCTGGCCATATACCGACCAGGTTGACTTTACCTTATCGCCTATGTTTCTGACCAAAAGAGGTTTGTTGTTAGATTTAGAAAGCCAGTTCAGGCTGATGGAACCTTTAGAAGGGGTTTTAAAGTTAAGATATTTAAAGGATAATAAAGAAACTTTACTTGGCGATACAGAAAAAGAGGAAGAGAAAAAACATAAATGGTGGGTTGCTGGGAAAATCGATTACACACCTAAACCAAACCTTGATTTTCATCTGGACATAGATGTGGTCTCCAATAAAGACTTTTTGGAAGAGTTTGATGTAGGAGAAAACGGGTTTTCCTCTTCAAAAAGTTTTTTTTTAGAAAGGTTTCATCGCACTTTAGAAGAAAAAAATCAAGAATATAGAACATCTCGTTTTTGGGCTCAATATTATCGTGGTAGTCTTTATTCAAGGATAGAAAGTTCTTATCTTGACTATCATGGCCTTTCTGACAAAGACACGGTTTTACAACCTCTTTGGGGTTTTCGTCTAAATTTGTTGCCTTTTAAGACCATAGGAAACCTTATGACAAACTTTAGTTTGGTACATAACTATAGCTTTAGAAAAGAAGGATATTATGGGCATAAACTAAGCTCAAACTTAGAGTTGGCTTATCCTTTTAGAACCTCTTTTTTGTTTAACGAGTTTAAGGCAAGTTATTTCCTAAACCATTTTATCCTTGACGATTCTACAGGTTTTTCAAAAAACAGTTTAAACAATCATTACTACGATGTTTCTTTTACCACCTACACTCAGATTTTTAAGTTTTACGAAATACCTCTACCTTTAAACCGCAATTTAACCTTCTTACATGTCTTAAAGCCATATGTAAGCTATTATTTTAAGAAAAAACCTTCTGAAACCAACCTACCGGTTTTTAACTATGAAGACCTTTCTCATGAAGAGATAAATACCTTAGAGTATGGGTTATGGCAACTTTTTAGACTTAAAAACCAGCCAGACTTTTTAAGAGTAAAGGTTTACCAGCAGTATCAGTTTAACGCAGAGGAAACTCCTACCGCTACCTCAAGTGAAAAGAGAAAATTTTCAGACTTAGGCCTTCAGGTGTTGTTAAATTACACCCCACATCTTTCTTTAAGATATGATGGAAGTTATAACTTTTATGGATTAGGTTTTAAAAAACACTCCTTTTACCTTGGGTTAACTGACTGGATGGTTGACCGTTTGGGGCTTACTTTTCAAGATGATAAAGCCTGGAATACAAGACAACTTACCCTTTCCCTTTCTCACCGATTTTTTCAAAGGTTGCAAACAGATTTTTATCTGAGTAGAAATTTAAGGCTTAAAGAAAATACCGAGATGAGGTTTGGTCTTTCTTATGTGCATGATTGCTATCTGTTAGGGGGAGGTGTTTCAGTCACCCCTAAGGACACAAAATTTTTCTTTAGGGTAGAATTAAAAGGTTTAGGAGGTTACGGATTAGAAAAATAAAGGTTTTAGCTCCAGGGCCTTTAAAGTTCAGTTTTATAGAAGAAGGAATTTCTTATTATGCCAAAAAAATTTCACCGCTATGTCCTGTAGAGGTATGTCTACCCAGGGTTAAAGGTGGGGTAGAGAAAAAGGAAGAAAGACTGAGGATAGAAAAAAAGGTATTAGAAAAGTATTTTACTGAAGACGAATTTTTGGTGATTTTAGATGAGAGAGGACAATTCCTTAATACCATAGAGCTTGCCTCTAAAATCGAAAAATGGCTTGAAGCCTCAAAAGATTTATGTTTTTTAGTAGGAGGTCCTGAGGGAATATCTCCCGAGTTAAAACATAAAGCCCATTTTCTTCTTAGTCTTTCTCCTCTAACCCTTAACCACGAAATAGCTATTTTGGTGTTGATGGAAGCCCTTTACCGAAGTTTTACCATATTAAAGAAAATTCCCTATCATAGGGCATAATAAATAAAAAATAAGATAAAAAATACAATTTTTAGCTAAAATCGTCGAAAAACACTCTTGACTTTTATTCTCATTATCGCTAAATACTTTAGCTAAGATGTCCTGGGTAGACCTTCGAGTATTAGAAAAATATGCAAATTTTTCAGAATTGGTGGTTAACTCTTTAGGAGATAAAATAGCCACGGTTGTTGAGGATGAAGAAGGACAAAGGTTTATTTGGGTTAATGGTAAGACCATAGATGGGCCTTTTGAAAGGGTAAATTTCCTTCAGTTTACACCTAACGGAGATTTGATAGCTTCTGTTCAAAAAGACGGATTGTGGACAGTTTGGAAAGAAGGTGTTTTATGGGAAGAGTTTTTTGAATATCTATGGAACCTAAAAACAGATAACTCAGGGCAGAAGGTCTTAGCTAACGTTAAAATCGACGGAAATTATACAGTCTGTGTAGACGGAGTTCCTTGGAGTCATAGTTTTTATGATACCAGAGATCTTTTTGTGTCTCCTACAGGGGCTAAAGTAGCTACTTATGTGAGGTTAGAAAACTATCCGGTGTTAGAGATTTTTAACTTTGCCAAAGGAATGTGGTCGCTTGCGGTAAACGACGTTTTTTGGGATAAAAAGTTTTTAGCCCTTTTTGGTTGTTGCTTTAGCCCTAAGGAGACAAGGGTAGCTACAGCTGTAAGACTTACTGACAGAAGCTTTACCATAGTGGTGGATAATGTGTGTTGGGAAAAAAGTTTTTACCAGGTTTGGGAACCAAGGTTTTTAGATGAGAATCAGGTGGTTGCTCCTGTAAAAACTTCTCGAGGATGGGAGTTATACTGTAATGGTAGTCCTTTTTGGGAAAGGTCTTTTACCCAGTTATGGAACCTTAAGGTTTTCCCTGAAAAAAAGAGGGTGGCAGCGATTGTGGCCTTAGAGCTTGGAAAGTGGACCTTAGCTGTAGATGGGAAGACTTGGAAGCCAACCTTTGGACAGATGGTGTTAGAGCCCCATTTTAGCCCTGATGGAGAAAGGATCGCCGCGGTAGTAAGACATCAAAACCGATGGGGGCTGGTGGTAAACGAGGTTTGTTGGGACCTTGTTTGGGAAAGGATAGGAGACCCTGTATTTAGTCCTAAGGGTGGCAAAATAGCAGCTAAAGCCGAAAAAGATGGAGGATATTATCTCCTGGTAGAAAATAAGGTTTTAGAAGGCCCTTATACCTATTTATGGGACCCGGTGTTTTTAGAAGAAGACACCCTTTTGATAAGAGGGATAAAGGAAAAAAGCTATTTTACAAAAGAAATTAAGGTGTAAATCTTATGACCTTTTTTGAGATAGTAAGGGGGCCCTTGGCTTGGGTGTCTTTTTTGATCTTCTTTTTAGGTTTAGTTTATAATCTTTATAACTTTTTTAAAAAAGCTAAAAAAGATAAGATACTTTATGGATATTTTAGTTTTAAACATACGATTAGGTCTTATCTTTTTTGGCTTTTACCTTTTGGTAGCTATAGCATGAGACAAAGACCTCTTTTTACCGCGATAAGTTATGTCTTTCATGTAGGACTTTTGTTAACTCCTATATTCTTTTTAGGTCATATCGAGCTGTGGAAGGAATCCTGGGGGATAAGCTGGTGGGCTTTACCTAATATTGTTTCTGATTTTTTAACAGTCTTAACCATTATCTGTGGAGTTATTTTACTTTTGAGACGTTTTTTGGTTAAGGATGTTAAGTATCTAAGCACCCCCGTAGATTATGCTCTTTTAGTTCTGGTGATCTTAGTTTTTTTAACCGGGTTTTTAGCAAGATATCAGCTGGTTTTTACCTATCAGGTTATAGCAGGTTTACATATTTTGTTGGGAGAGGTAATGTTAATTTTTATTCCCTTTACCAAGCTTTCGCATATCTTTTATTTTTGGTTGATTAGAGCCCATACTGCCTCAGAGTTTGGTGCAGTTAGGCGCTCAAAAGACTATTGAGGAAAAAAATGGAAGGCTTTGTAAGAAAACCGGTTTTTGATATAGGGATAGACAAAACGATAGAACGATTAGACAAACAAAAGATTAAAAGGGCTATCGAGAGGGTTTTAAACGAAGAGGCTACAGTAAGATTTAAGATCTTTTTAGAAACTTGTATGCGGTGTGGAATGTGTTCTGAGTCTTGTCATCACTATCTTTCCCATGACAGAGACCCAAGTTATGCGCCGGCCTCTAAAGTAAAGCTCACCTTAGGAGATTTAATTGCTAAAAAAGGTAAAATAGAAAAAGCCGATTTAAAGCGATATGCAAGGATTGCTTTTACCGAATGTAATCTTTGTCGCCGGTGTACTCAGTTTTGTCCCTTTGGGATTGACATTGCCTACTTGATCTCTTTGGTGAGAAGACTTTGTGGAGTTTTAGGAGTAGCTCCTCAGTTTATTCAGGACCAAGTCTACAGTCATATGTCCTCTTACAACATGCTCTGGTTTAAACAGGATGAATGGATAGACACGATACAATGGATAGAGGATGAGCTAAGGTATGAGATAAAAAATGCAAGGATCCCTCTTGGGAAAAAAGATGCAGACATTCTGTTGCTTATCCACGGTCTTGAAGCCAAATATATGACCCCTTTACTTTCTAACATGCTTAAGATTATGCTTGCCTCAGGGGTTGATTTTACTTTACCTGACACAGACGGTTGGGATTATACCAATAAGTCTCTCTATATGCATGATTTTGAGACGATGACGTTGGTAACCAAAAGGCATTACGAGATAGCCTCTAAACTAAGGGTTAAAAGGATTTTGATTACAGAGTGCGGACATGCCTATAGAGCAGCGCTTTATGAATCAGCAAGACTTTTAGGCTGGAAAGAGGCCCCTATACCTTTTATCCATGCGGTAGAGTTTTTCTATGAAATCTTAGTCCAGGGAAAGATAAAGATCGCTCATAAGGTTAAAGAAAAGGCTACCTTACAAGATCCTTGCAACATAGTGAGATACAGAGGGTTAGGACCAAAACTTAGGTTTATAGTTAGGCAACTTTGTGAAGATTTTGTGGAAATGACCCCTAATCAAGAATACAATTATTGTTGTAGCTCAGGCGGGGGGATGGTTGATGCAGGGCCTCCCTGGAAGGGGGCAAGGATAGAAGGAGGAAAAGTCAAGATAGAACAGATAAAAGAAACAGGGGCATCTTTAGTGATAGCACCTTGTCATACCTGTCATAAGGGGATAGAAGATTTGATTGAGCACTATAAAGTAGACGCTCATGTTAAATTTTTGGCAGACCTAATAGCAGAACATATGGAAATCCCTGAGAGGTTAAGACCTTAGGATGAAGAAAGAAACAGTCTTGTTGATTTTAGGGTTAGGTTTGACGGTTTTATTCTGGTGCTGTTTGAGTAATCCCTTGGCTTTAACTGAACCCTTTAGAAAAGTGGAAAAAACTTTAACTCCTACAGAGGTACAGAAAAATCTTCTTCTTATTAAACATCCTGAGGTTTTTGGGAGGTTAGAGTATGCCCCTGTTTTGTTTAACCACCTAAAACATGTTAAGGCGTTAGAAAAAGAAGGTTGTGGGGTTTGTCACCCGGTAGATAATAACAAGAATCTACGTTTTGTTTTTCCTAAGGAGTTTTTATCTGTGAAAGATCCAGAAAAGTTAAAAGACCTTTACCATCAAGCTTGCATTAAATGCCATCAACAGAAAAAGCTTGAGCAAAAACCTTATGGTCCGGTAAGATTTTCTTGTGGGGATTGCCATGTAAATATTTATGCGTACAAGGATATAAACTATCCTAAGTTTGATTTTGATTTTGTTTACCATGAAACCCATGTCAAAGAATTAGACCAAAAATGTGAGAAATGTCATCATACCTATGATTTAGAAGAACTTGATAAAGGGAAGGCTCTAAAATATATCAAAGGTAAAGAAGAATCTTGCTACTATTGCCATGATTTTACTAAGAAGAGAGGTCCTGAGTTAATCAAGATATTGAAGATAGCTCAAGAAAAAAGTTTAAATCTTTCTCAAGCCTTTCATGGGTTATGTTTGAACTGTCATGTAGAATTAAAAAAGGATGGGAAAAAGGGTGGTCCGATAATCTGCAGTGATTGTCATAAAGGAGAAAAAAGGTCTTTAGAAGATCTGTCTAAAGCTCCAAGGCCAGATAGAGGCCAAAAAGAGCTTTATTGGATGGAATTCCCTAAAGCTTCTAAGATGAAAGCAGTAGTGTTTAATCACCGAATTCACCAGTTTACAGCCCAGAAATGTAGAGATTGTCATCATGAAAGGCTTAAAGGGTGTCGGAATTGTCATACTCTAGAAGGTAGTCCTAAAGGAAATTTTGTAAATGCTGTCACAGCTTTTCATTCAGTGTTTTCAGACAGAAGCTGTCAAGGATGTCATCAGAAGGAAATAAATGCAAAAAAAGAATGTTTAGCTTGTCATCATCTTGACAAAAAAGAAACCTCTCGCACAGAAGTTGCTTCTGAAACTACTTGTGTTAAATGCCATACAGGTAGAGCGAGGTCTGATATTAAAAATTTAAAACCCTATTCAGGAGAGATAAAAACTCAAGTAGAAATAGAGGTTTTATCCAAGGAGTTTGAAAAGGCAACCATGCCTCATCAAAAGATAGTGAAAAGTTTGGTTGCTAAGACCTCAGGCAATAGACTTGCGGTATACTTCCACGATAAGGAAGAAACCCTCTGTAAAGGATGTCATCATAAAACGAACCCTGAAGGGAAAATAAAAGGACAAGAGGTTAAATGCAGTTCTTGCCATGGAATAGGTTTTGATGCTTTACACCCTGAAAGGCCAAGATTGCAGGCAGCTTATCATGGACAGTGTATTAAATGCCATGAGTATTTAAAGATAGAAAAGGCTATGAGTTGTGATAGTTGCCATAAACCTAAAAAAGAAAGAGGTTTATTCAGTTTTTAGGGAGAAAAAATGTACATATGGGAAAAGCTTTTTAGTTATCATGGTGCGGAATATGTGATTTCTGGAGCCGCGTTTTTTATGTTCATCCTGCTTTTTTTATGGTTTAAGCCTAAGAAAAAGTTTTAGGAAATGGGTATGAAGAGAAGGGATTTTTTGAAAGGTTTTTTGGGTTTACCTGGGATTTTGGGAATAGGTTCAGCCTCTAAATTTATCGAAGAAGAAAGAGCTTTTAAAACCACCCGTACCCAGGCCAACGCTAAGAACTGGGAGATCTACCTAAAAAGAAAAGAGAGCAAGTACGAACCTAAAGAAGGAAGTTATGGCGTACTTTTTGATGCTACTAAATGTATAGGGTGTCGTAGATGTGAATGGGCCTGTAATGAATGGAATAAAAACCCTAATCAGCCGATAGAAAATTTTGAAAGGTCAAGATTTGAAACCAATTCAGTTTTTGAAAAAATTAGAAGACCTTCTGCCGGTGCTTTTACGGTAGTAAATCGGTTTGAGGTTGATGGAAAGGTTATCTATGTAAAAAGACAATGTATGCACTGTTTAGACCCAGCCTGTGCTTCTTCGTGCTTTGTTGGGGCTTTTACAAGGACAGAAGAAGGGGCGGTGATTTATAATCCTACGGTATGTGTAGGATGTAGGTATTGTATGGTTGCCTGTCCCTTTGACATTCCTGCCTATGAATACTATGACCCTTTAACCCCACAGGTTACTAAATGCACGATGTGCTTTGACAGGATGGTTGAAGGCAAAGTACCTGCCTGTGTGGCTGTTTGTTCGGCTGATGCCCTTAAATTTGGGAAAAGAGAAGATTTATTGAAACTTGCCCATAAGCTGATAGCCGACAATCCAGATAGATATTTTCCTAAGGTCTATGGGCAGGACGATTTTGGTGGGACAAGCTGGTTATATCTCTCTCCGGTACCTTTTGAAAGGATAGAATTGCCTACTGGACTTAAAAAAAGTCCGGCGGTTTATACCAGAAACTATCTTTTTGCGGTAAAGGTGTTAGAAATTTTAGCCTCCCCGGTGCTGGTCTACTTAGCTTATAAGGCTATGTCTAAGAAGGGTAAAGACGAGGAATAAAGATGGAAAAGTTTGTTTTAAAGGGATTTAAACAAAAGTTGCTTTTAGCCCCAGATTTTAAGTCTTATGTTTTTGGACTTTTTACCCCGTGGAATGTGATAGCAGGTATAATTTTGCTTTTTGGTTTTTATGCGATGGTTTATAGGCTTATTTTTGGCCTTGGTCCTGCTACCAACTTAAACAACGACTATCCCTGGGGGCTGTGGATAGCCTTTGACATTTTAGCAGGTATTGCCCTTGCAGCTCCTGGGTTAACCTTAGGGACGGCGGTTTATCTTTTTGGACTGAAGGATTACAAGAGTTTTGCCAGACCTGCCATCCTTTCAAGCCTGTTAGGATATGTTTTTGCGGTTATAGCCCTTCTTTTTGACCTTGGAAGGTATTATCGGGTGTTTTATCCTATCGTTTGGTCCTGGGGTTTGGAATCAGTGCTGTTTTTAGTTGGATGGCATTTCTTTCTGTATGTCATCATCTGTGTGGTTGAGTGGTTTCCTGCCTTTTTTGAATGGTTAGGGCAAGAAAGGTTGAGAAACTTCTTTTCTTCCTTGGGGATTTGGGCTACGGCTTTTGGGGTGATCATAGCCGGTGGCCATCAGTCAGCCTTAGGAGCACTTTTTTTGATAGCTCCAACCAAGCTACATCCCCTCTGGTATTCTCCTTTGTTGCCTCTATTTTTCCTTATTACAGCAGTATTAGGTGGAATGGCTGTGGTGGTGATAGAAAGTTCGATTACTCATAGATATTTTAAACATCAGCTTAAGAGGTTTGACCCAAAGGAATTTGATAAAAAGACCCTTGGTCTTGGAAAAGCTTTGGCTGTGGTTTTGACGTTATATCTTCTTCTTAAAGGATTAGACCTTTTCCATCAAGAAAAACTAAACTACATAAGTTCTACCTATGGGGTACTTTTTGTGTTAGAACATTTGCTTTTTGGTGTAATTCCATTGATTTTACTTTTATGGGCCGTAAAGGAAGAAAAACCTTTTTGGGTTAGGATATTGTCTTTTTGGATAGCCTTAGGGATAATAGTTAATCGTCTGATCGTCTGTTTGATCGCCTATAACTGGTATATTCCTTGGTCTCAAAAATACTATCCCTCTTGGATGGAGGTTGCACTTTCTCTTTCGATGGTTGTGTTAGTCATCTTGTCTACCAGGTTTATGATAAGAAGACTTCCTATCCTTTCAGACTAATTGCTGTCCTTTTTGGGACAACCTGCAGTCCAAATAGGTAATCGGTTAGTAGAAAAAGTCTTTATTAGACAAGTAAGTTTGTTTCTGCTTTTAGGCATAAATTTTGTTATTAAACTCCATAAAAACTTGAGGTAAAAAGCAGGCAGGGGAGGGCATATGAAAAAACAGGTGTTTTCTGTATGTGGGATGTGTTCTGCAAGGTGTCCTATAAGGGTTGAGGTAACAGATGGAAGGATTACCTGGATAGAGGGTAATCCCTATGCAGCTGGTATCGAGGGTTCAATCTGTGCCAGGGGTTCTGCTGGGTTGGTTCACGTATATGATTTTGAGCGTCCTCAAGGTCCTATGGTAAGAGTAGGAGAGAGAGGGTCAGGAGAGTGGAAAAGGGTTTCCTGGGATGAAGCTTTGAACTATATTGCCAACAGACTTTCTGAGATAATTGGTAAGTATGGACCTAAGTCAGTGGCTCTTTTAGACCGAGGAGGTGGTCTTTTTGGAGAAATGCAAAGGGTTTTTATCAAGGCGATAGGTTCTCCTAACTATTTTAACCATGATGACCTGTGTAGAAAAGACGCAGATTTAGCTTTTCAAAGTTTAATCGGTATTCAGAGAAATCAAATAAGTTATGATTTTGCCAACGCCAGACATATAGTGTCTTTTGGTAGGGCCTTTTTTGATGCAGTGGTGGTTAAAGAGGCTAACAATGTGTTAAAAGCTTTAGAAAAGGGAGCTAAACTTACCTATTTTGACCCAAGGGTAAACGTAACTGCCACCAAGGCAACACGATACTTAAGAATCAGACCTGGGACAGACTATGCTGTAGTACTGGCTTTGATCCATCAAATTTTAAAAGAAGATTTATACGACAGGGATTTTGTAAATAAGTATATGTTAGGTATTACAGATTTAGAAGAATTTATAAAACCTTATACTCCTAAGTGGGCTGAGGCAGAGTCTGGAGTTCCTGAGTACCAAATCATAAAATTGGCAAGAGAACTTTCTGAGGCTAAGCCAAGGGTGATAATCTATCCTTACTGGTTTGGTGCAAGGTATACAGATTCTTTCTATTATGCCAGGGCAGTCTGGATATTAAACTTTTTACTTGGGAATTTGGAACAAAAAGGAGGTTTGATTTTAGCTAAATCTCCTAAAGAGGTAGGGGCTCAACCGTTAAAAAGTCTCTTAGACCCCATTCCAGCCCCTCAAGATAAACGAATTGAGGCTGAATTAGGTAAAGGATTTTTGTATGATGGAGCTGGCCATATCTTACATCTCTACAAAGCGATCAAAACTGAAGAACCCTATCCTATAAAAGCGCTTTTTGTGTATAGATATGACCCTTTTGCGGGGATGCCGTTAGAAGATATTAAGGAAATCACCAGGAAACTTGAACTTTTAGTCCATATTCCTGTAGATTACGGGACTACCAGTTGGTTTGCCGATGTTATCCTTCCAGAATCAACCTATCTTGAAAGGGATGACATCATTGGTTTACAGAGAGGGGCTAAACCTGCTTTTATTTTAAGAAGGAAGGCCATCGACCCGGTTTATGATACCAAACCCAGGTGGTGGATTTTTACCCAGTTATGTAAAAAGCTTGGTTTGGAAAAATACGTCCCCTATGAAAGTATTGAGGACATCTGGAATTATCAATTAGAGGGTACAGGGATAAAAATCGAGGACTTTGAGGCTAAGGGTTTTGTTTCGCTTTGTAAGGAGCAGGTTCTTTATTCTCGGGATCAGCTAAAGTTTAAAACTCCTTCCGGAAAGATCGAAATTGTTTCTTCCAAGATGCAAGAAAGAGAGGTACCAATCTTTTATCCTTATAAAACTCCAGAGAAACCTAAGGTAGAAGAGGGAGAGTTTAGACTTATTTTTGGAAGAGCAGCCATGCATACCCATGTTAGAACCCAGAATAATCCGTTACTAAATGAAATCAAACCAGAAAACGAACTTTGGATAAACGACGAGGTAGCAGAAAGATTAGGGATTAAGAATGGGGATTGGGTAGAGGTCTCCTCAGGAGACTATACAGGAAAGATCAAGGCCAAAGTAACTCCTTTTATCCATCCTGAGGCAGTGTTTATGGTAAGAGGATATCAAAACGACATTCCCTGGCTTAGCAGGGTTTATGGTAAAGGGCTTAACGAGGGAAGATTGCTTAAAGGAGCTTTTGATAAATTTGCATTAGGAAGCCATACAGGTGTTCTTTTTGAAAACTTTGTAAAAGTAAAAAAAGCTTAAGAAGGAGGGGAGTTATGAGCCTTTATTATATATATCAGAACCACAACAGATGTATCGGTTGTTTTGCCTGTGAAGTTCACTGTAAAACCAACAAAGGGTTAGGCCCTGGGCCAAGGCTTTGCAGGATCATCCCAACTGATATCAAAGCTATAAACGAACAGGTGGTTCAACGGTTTATCTTTATGCCCTGTTTTCATTGTGAAGACCCCTGGTGTGTAAAAGCCTGCCCCACAGGAGCCATGCAGAAAAGGGCTAAAGATGGAATAGTTTTTGTAGAACCAAATCTTTGTGTAGGTTGTAAAAACTGTATCACTGCCTGTCCCTGGGGTATTCCTCAGTTTAACCCAGAGACCGGGAAAGTAGTTAAATGTGATTATTGTAAAGACAGGATTGACCAGGGACTTTTACCTGCTTGTGTGTCTAAATGTACTACCCATGCTTTAAAATGGGTTTCAGCTCAAGAAGCTTCTACTATTAAAAGAGAAAAGTTTGTAAAGGAAGCCTATGCTAACCTCTATTAAGATGGAAAACCCTACGGTTGAAATAGCAGACGGGGTAAAGTTGGTAAAAGGGACTGATAGTGTCCTTCTCACCACCCTTGATAAACTCATAAACTGGGGCCGGGCAAATTCGCTTTGGCCCCTTACCTTTGGGCTTGCCTGTTGTGCTATAGAGATGATGGCAGCCGGTGCCAGTCACTATGATTTTGATAGGTTAGGGGTTCTTTTTAGAGCCTCTCCTCGTCAAGCAGATTTGATGATAGTAGCCGGAACGGTTACCTATAAAATGGCTCCGATTGTGAGAAGGCTTTATGATCAGATGCCAGAGCCTAAGTTCGTTATTGCGGTAGGTAGCTGTGCCTCAACCGGAGGAATTTTTCAAACCTATAGTGTTTTGCAAGGGGTAGACCAGATCCTTCCGGTAGATGTTTACATACCTGGTTGTCCACCAAGGCCAGAGGCTTTTTTCCAGGGGGTTATAAAATTACAACAAAAAATTTTAGAAGGTTATAACAAATGAAAGGGTATGTTTTAGAACAGATAGAACCCTCAAAGTTTGTTTTACAAATGGGTCCTCACCATCCAGCTACCCATGGAGTGTTAAAGCTTTTTCTAGAACTTGAGGGGGAAAGGGTTGCCCGCTGTAGGCCTGAGGTAGGGTATCTTCATCGAGGTATAGAAAAGCTTGCTGAGACTAAAACCTATCCTCAAGTTGTACCTTTAACCGATAGGTTAGATTACATCGCAAGCATGATAAACAACGTAGGTTATTGTGTGGCTGTTGAGAGACTTTTAGGAATAGAACCTCCTCCAAGAGCTAAGTTTCTTCGTACTATGGTCTGCGAATTGTCAAGGATTAGCAATCATTTACTTTGGTTAGCTACTCATGCCCTTGATATAGGTGCGATGACAGTTTTTCTATATTGTTTTAGAGAAAGAGAACAGATCCTCTGGTTTTTAGAAGAAATTTGCGGAGCAAGGCTTACCTTTAGTTATCCAAGAATAGGAGGAGTAAGGATTGATGTAGAAGAAAAAACCTTAGAAAAAATAGACAGGTTTATCGATGGATTTTTTCAAAAAATAGATGAATACGAGGGTTTGCTTACAGAAAACAGGATTTGGATAGCCCGTACCAGAGGGGTTGGAGTTATAAATCCTGAAGATGCTATAGCTTATGGTCTTACAGGTCCCAGTCTTAGGGGTTCGGGAATAAACTATGATGTAAGAAAACATTTCCCTTATGACGCATACAGTGAGGTAGATTTTGAGGTCCCGGTAGGAAAACACGGAGATACCTATGATAGATATTTATGTCGTGTCCAAGAGATGAGGCAATCTGCTAAAATAGTTAAACAATGTATTCAGAAAATGCCAGAAGGAAGTATCCTGGCAGAAAACGCTATAGAGTTAGACCTTCCCCCTTCTGGTAAAAAAAAGCTTCATCCAGAAGGTTGGTCTACCGGTGCTTTTATTTCTTTTTTAAAAGAGAAGGAACCTCTTTTACCTGAAGGGGAAATCTATTCAGCAGTAGAAGGGGCAAAAGGAGAACTTGGGTTTTTTATCATAAGTGATGGGTCAGGGAGACCTTACCGGGTAAGGATTAGGGTGCCCTCTTTTATACATATTTCAGCCATTCCTAAGCTTGCAGAGGGTCAGTTTTTGGCAGACGTGGTAGCCATCATTGGAACCCTTGATATCGTTATGGGAGAGGCTGATAAATGAAACAACTGTTAAAAAAGATTTTATTGATAGACCTTATAAAAGGGCTTTTAATCACCTTAAGAACCATTTTTACCCAGCCGGTTACCATAAGATACCCCAAACAAAAAAGGGAAATAACCCCAGGTTTTAGAGGAAGACATGCCTTAGTTAGAGACCCTGAAACAGGTAAAGAGAGATGTGTGGCCTGTTTAAGATGTGCAAGAGTTTGTCCTTCTCAGTGCATCTACATTGGATACAAGGAAGATGAAACCTCAGGAAGAAGAGTGCTTACTAAATATGAAATTGAGGCCTTTAGATGTGTTTATTGTGGATATTGTGTAGAGGTATGCCCTGTAAATGCTATCGTCCTTACTGAGTTTTATGAGTATGCAGCATACGATAAAGAGGAAAATTACTTTACCAAAGAAAAGTTACTTCAAAACTGGGATGAGTTTTTAAGCCTTTATAAGCATCAAGAATATTTAAACAAGTTCTGGTATCTAAGAGGGATAGAAAGGATAAGACTTCCTTATGAAAAAAGGTTTCCTAACCCTATCAGGATTAAACAGGAGGGTTAACCTGTGACCCCAGGCACTTACTTACCGATAAAATACTTGCCTGTTTTTTTGATGTTAATTTTGGCTACCATTTTTAGTGTGGCTGCGATTTTTATAAATCAATTGCTTAGTCCAAAGAAAAAGACCGCTGTGAAACTTATGGCCTATGAATCAGGTAATTTGCCTTCAGGAGAGGTAAGAGAAAGGTTCTTCATCGGTTATTATGTGTTAGCTATCCTTTTTGTGGTGTTTGACGTGGAGTTGGTCTTTCTTTTTCCTTGGGCCTTAACCTTTAATAGCCTTGGTTTTCTTGGTTTCTGGGGGATGCTGTTTTTTATCTTTCTTATTTTGTTAGGCTATTTTTATGAGATCAAAAAGGAGGCTTTGGAATGGTTGAAGAGATCTTAAAGGACCTTCAACAGCAATTTAAAGAAGAAATTTTAGAGATAGGAGAGTTTAGAACACAAAAATTCTTGGTGGTAAAAAAAGATAGGATTAAAGACATTTTAAGATGGCTTAAAGAGAATTGGAGTTTTAACCATCTGCAAGACCTTTTTGGGGTAGATTTTTTAGGGAAGATCCCTCGTTTTGCGGTAGTTTATCAGCTTTACAGCCTTCCTAATAAGGTTCAGCTTAGGATCAAAGCCCTTATCGATGAAGAAGACCTTACCATAGACAGTGTAGTAGACCTTTGGCCTGTTGCCAACTGGTTAGAAAGGGAATGCTATGACATGTTTGGGATCATTTTTAAAGGGCATCCAGATTTAAAAAGGATTTACATGCCAGAAGACTGGAAAGGTTATCCTTTGAGAAAAGATTTTCCTGTTAAAGGGGAAGGCCTCTGGGATGGAGTAAAGGACCTAATCCGTTAGACTTAGGGAGAAGGACAAACCATGGATAGAACTTTAGATTTTTATCAGTTTGGGTTTTTAGTTTTAAAAACTGTATTTATCTTTGCTATAACCTTGGTGCATGTGGCCTTTACCACCTATGCTGAAAGAAAGATAATCGGAAGAGCTCAGGCACGTTTTGGTCCAAAAGAAGTAGGACCTCATGGTATTCTTCAGCCTTTAGCTGATTTTTTAAAAATTTTCGGAAAAGAAGACATAATCCCTCAATCTGCCTATCAACCGGTATTTAAGATAGCTCCGATTATAGTTTTTGCTTTTACCGCGGTTAATCTTACGGTCATCCCTTTTGAGCAAGGTTTTATTTTAGCAGACCTCAACGTAGGAGTTCTTTTTATTCTGGCTTCAGCCAGTTTGGCAGTTTATGGTATTATCCTTGCAGGTTGGTCCTCTAACAGTAGATATTCCTTTTTAGGTGGACTAAGGTCAGCTGCTCAGGTGCTAAGCTACGAAATCGCTCTAACCTTAAGCTTAGCCTCGGTAGTTCTTATGGCAGGATCTCTTAAGCTGAGCGACATCGTCGTTGCTCAGCATAACTCCTTTTTTGGTTTTTATGCCATACCTCAGATAATAGGTTTCGTGGTTTTTGTGATCGCTGCCTTTGCTGAAACCAACAGAACCCCTTTTGACCTTCCTGAGGCAGAAACCGAGCTGGTTGCTGGATATCTAACCGAATATAGTGCTTTTAGGTATGCCTTGTTTTTCCTCGGAGAATATACAGCTATGTACATCATGGCAAGCCTGGCAGCGCTGTGTTATTTAGGTGGATGGACCGTTCCTAAATATGTGATTGCTATTCTTCCTTTTTTGAAGTGGATACCAGGATGGGTGTGGTTTTTGTTAAAGGTGTATCTTTTTATCTTTCTTTATATCTGGGTTAGGGCTACTTTCCCAAGATACAGGTTTGACCAGTTGTTAAGTCTTGGATGGAAAGTTCTAATACCTTTGGGATTTGTGAACCTTTTTATTACCATCTTGTTTAAAAAGTTGTTTGCATAGGAGAAAAGGATGGTTCTACAAGGTCTTTTTCTTTATTTTGCCTTGATGATTTTAGGGACAGGGATTTTAGGTATTACTCAGAAAAATCCTGTAAAAAGTTTGCTCTGGATTTTATTAACCTTTGTGCATTTAGGAGGGTTATATCTTTTACTTAATGCAGAATTTTTAGCGGTGGTACAGATTATAGTTTATGCAGGGGCGATCTTGGTGATGTTTTTGTTTGTCATCTTTCTGTTAGACCTGAAAGAGGAAGAAAAAGGTGAGGTGTTTTTAAAGTCTTGGCAGTTAAGAGTTTGGGCTATTCTTTTGCTGGTGTTTTTTTTAGTAATAGGTGGTTTGAATTATAAAATTTTTTATCAAGGTCCTTATACCATAGAGTTTATAGAAAAGGAAGGACACAGTAAAGCCTTAGGCTTGGTTCTTTTTAGCGACTATGTTTATCCTCTTATTTTGTTAGGGTTTATCCTTTTAGTACCCCTTATTGGGATAGGAATTATGCTTTTTGGGAGGAAGACTAATGGTTCCTCTTAGCTGGTATCTTATTGTAAGCTTTTGTCTTTTTGGGATAGGTCTGGTAGGTTTTCTTATCAGAAGAAACCTGATAATGTTACTTCTTTCTATAGAGATTATGCTTAATGCAGTCAATCTTTCTTTAGTGGCTTTAGGCCATTATTTACAAGACATAAGACCTCAGGTTATCGCGCTTTTTATCATAGGGTGTGCTGCTGGAGCTGTAGCTGTGGGTCTTATTCTCTTGGTTATAACCTATCGTAATAAAGCAACCTTAAAAGTAGACGAATTCAATTTATTGAGGGAAGACTAAGATGGTAGTAGAAACCTCTATCACACCTTTGCTCTGTGTGCTGGTTTCTCTTTTAGCTATACCCTTTATCATCGCTACCGGAGAAAGGAATCCTAACTTAAGAGAATTCTGGTCTGTTTTGGCAGGTATAATCAAATTTATCTTGGTTTTATCGATGGTCCCTGAGGTAGTTTCAGGAAAGATTTTAGAGTTTGAAGTTTTCTCTATACTTCCTGGTATTTCCTTGAAGTTTAGAGTAGATGCGATGGGACTGCTTTTTGCCCTTGGAGCCTCATTTTTATGGATCATTACTACGTTTTATTCTATAGGATACATGAGGGGGCATCACGAACAAAAACAAACTCGATTTTATGCTTGTTTTGCTGGTGCACTTTCTTCTACCATAGGGGTTGCCTTTTCTGCCAACCTTTTTACGATGTTTTTATTTTACGAAGCCCTTACCTTTGTAACCTATCCTTTAGTGGCTCATCATGAGACACAAGAGGCTCGAGCCGGGGCGAGAAAGTATGCCATTTATTTGATAGGTTCTGCTAAGCTGTTTTTGGTAGCAGCCATAACCATCACTTATCTTTTAGCAGGTACCCTTGAGTTTCAAAAAGGAGGAATCTTCCCTAACCATATAGTAGAGGCTCATCGAGGACTTTTAAGTGTACTTTTTCTTATGTATTTTTATGGATTTGCCAAGGCTGCTGCGATGCCTTTACATGGTTGGCTTCCTGCGGCGATGGTGGCACCTACCCCAGTTTCTGCTCTTCTTCATGCGGTAGCGGTAGTAAAGACAGGGGTTTTTACCGTGTTAAGAACTATATTTTTTGTGTTTGGTCAAGAAACGATGAAACTTCTTTATACCACGGACTTGGCACTTTTTATAGCAGCCTTTACCATTACCACTGCTTCGATCATCGCCCTTACCAGAGATAACTTAAAAGCAAGGCTTGCCTATTCAACCGTTAGCCAACTTTCATACATCTTACTCGGTGCTCTTTTGCTTACCTACCATAGTACCATCGGAAGTATCATTCATATCTCTAACCATGCCTTTGCCAAAATAACCCTCTTTTTTTGTGCTGGCTCTATCTATGTTTGTGCTCACAAAACCGAGGTTAGTCAACTTGACGGTATAGCCAAAAAACTTCCTATCACTATGGCTGCTTTTACGATAGGGGCTCTTGGTATGGTAGGTATCCCTCTGGTAGGAGGGTTTATTACCAAATGGTATCTCCTTCTTGGTACCATAGAAGCCCAAAATCTTTGGACCTTAGGTGTACTCCTCTTTAGTTCTTTGCTTAATGCAGGCTATTTTTTTCCCATAGTTTATAGGGCTTATTTTAAGGAATATAAGGGAGAAGGGCATGAAACCCATCACGTAGTAAGAGAAAATCCTTTTATGGCTACCACCCTTTTGATTACAGCTATCATCAGCGTTATTTTAGGCCTTTATCCGGACTTTTTAATAAACCTTGCTAAGGAGGTTATTAGGTGAGCTTGCCTCAGGAAAATGGAGCCCAAGAAAGACAAATACTAAAACATAATCCCTGGCCAGGATATAGAAAGGCCTTTTACATAGTTTTTAGCGTCGCCGTTTTATATTTAATTTTAATCTTTTATTTAGGATACAAGCCTCACTAAAGAGGGGGTTACCCTTATGCAACAAGAAAAAAAGGGTTTTTTTGATTATCAGGATAACGTTAAGAGGTTTTTAAGAGGGTTTTATCTATTTTTGGTGCTGGTAGTTTTAATAGACCCCTTTATCCACAAACATGCTTATTTTGGTTTTGATGGTTATCCTTCTTTTTATGGAACTTTTGGTTTTGTAGCCTGTGTGTTGTTGGTGTTAGCAGCAAAGCATATTTTAAGGCCTCTGGTAATGAGGAGGGAAGACTACTATGATGATTAACATACCCCCTGCACTCATCCTCATCTTTGGAAGTTTGTTAATTCCTTTTTTAAGAGGTAGGCTTAGGAGCGTTTATATAATAGGATTACCGCTTTTGACTTTTTTCTATGTAATTAGTTTGTCAGAGGGTATCTCATGGGTTTTTAAGGTGCTTGATTTAGAGCTTGTTTTAAAAAGGGTAGACAGGTTGTCTTTGCCTTTTGGGTATATTTTTTCTTTAATTTCGGTGATAGCTGCCATCTACAGCCTTCATGTTAAAGACAACCTTCATTTAGTATCTGCTTTTATCTATGCAGGTGCAGCTTTAGGGGTGGTTTTTGCAGGAGACTTGGCTACTCTTTATGTTTTCTGGGAGATTATGGCTTTAGCTTCAACCTTGGTCATCCTTACAGCCAGGACTAAAAAAGCTATCTCGGCAGGTATGAGATATCTGTTGGTTCATTTAGCCGGAGGTTTGTTGCTTTTAGGAGGTATAGTCCTTTGGTTTAAACAAACAGGTTCTCTTAAGTTTGATTATATCGGTTTAAATTATCAAGATTTAGCTTCTTGGCTTATCTTTCTGGGGTTTGGGATTAACGCTGCCTTTCCTATCCTTCATGCCTGGCTTCCTGATGCTTATCCTGAGTCTACCGAAACAGGAACGGTCTTCCTTTCTGCTTTTACAACCAAGACAGCAGTCTATGTTTTGGCAAGAAGTTTTTACGGGACAGAGCTTTTAATCTATATAGGGGCTTTGATGACCGCTTTTCCTATATTTTATGCTGTAATCGAAAATAATCTCAGGCGAGTGCTTTCCTATAGCCTTATAAACCAGGTTGGATTTATGATCACAGGTATTGGAATTGGGACCCAACTTTCTTTAAACGGTACAGTAGCCCATGCTTTTTGCCATATTCTGTATAAAGCCTTACTTTTTATGTCCATGGGGGCAGTACTTTACAGAACCGGAAAAATAAACGCTACTGACCTGGGGGGATTATATAAGTATATGCCTCTTACGACGATATTCTGTATCGTTGGTGCAGCTTCTATTTCTGGTGTTCCTTTAACCAGTGGTTTTGTTAGTAAGTCTATGATAGTTTCTGCCGCTGGTGAAGGAGGAATGCTATTTATATGGTTGACGCTTTTATTTGCTTCTGCTGGTGTATTCCATCACTCGGGGATTAAAATTCCCTTTTTTGCCTTTTTCAGCCATGACTCCGGCTTAAAACCCAAGGAAGCTCCTACTCATATGTTGGTAGCCATGGGAATAGCGGCTTTTCTATGTGTGGCTATAGGTGTTTTTCCTGGACTACTTTATTCCATCTTACCTTACCCTGTGGATTATCAACCTTATACCCCAGCCCATGTAATCGATCAAACACAGCTTCTTGCTTTTTCGGCCTTAGCTTTTACCCTACTTATGCTTTCAGGTCTTTATCCTCCTGAAATCAGATGTGTAAACCTTGATACTGACTGGTTTTATCGCAAGGCCACAGGTGGGTTTCTGGTTTTGGCAGAAAAGGTAATCGCTAAGATAGACTATCAGATAATCGGTGAGGCTTACGAAAAAATCTTTGTAAGAGGTATGTTAGCCTTAGCAAGGCTTTCTAAAAAGATTGATACTTCTGGGGTTGACAAAAGTTACCATACCTTAGCCAAAGGGTCTTTAAAGTTAAGTGAGATTATAAAAGTAATTCAAACAGGAAAGGTTTCTGATTATGCCTTTCTCATGATTATAGGTTTGATAACCCTTTTGTTAATTTTGGTTTTACCGATGCTTTCTTAAAGGGGTGAATAGATGGGTGAATTAGGCTTTCCAACCCTTTCTTTTCTTATTTTCTTTCCTTTGTTAGGGGCTGCTTTGATCTTTCTGGTTAAAAAAGATGGTTTGGCTAAGTTTATTGCCTTAGGGACTACCCTGTTAAACTTGGTCTTTGGTATTCCTTTGTGGACAAATTTTGACAAAACCAATCCACAGTTTCAATTTGTAGAAACCTTTCGGTGGATTCCTTTCTTAAACGCTTACTATAAGGTCGGGATAGACGGAATAAGTTTACTTTTTGTTATGTTAACCCTTTTAATCAGTGTTTTATGTGTGTTGTGTTCCTGGACAGCCATTAAACAAAGGGTAAAGGAGTTTTATGCCTTGCTTTTGATGATGGAAACCATCATGTTAGGGGTTTTCTGTGCGTTAGACATGTTTTTGTTTTATGTATTTTGGGAAGCGATGCTTATTCCGATGTTTTTACTTATAGGTATCTGGGGAAGTTATAACCGAATCTATGCCTCGGTTAA
This sequence comes from Thermodesulfobacterium thermophilum DSM 1276, assembly GCF_000421605.1. Classification (GTDB taxonomy): domain Bacteria; phylum Desulfobacterota; class Thermodesulfobacteria; order Thermodesulfobacteriales; family Thermodesulfobacteriaceae; genus Thermodesulfobacterium; species Thermodesulfobacterium thermophilum. The sequence goes on along the minus strand of NZ_ATXI01000012.1, from coordinate 15,414 downwards.
GTTCGTAATCTTTACCTTTGCTGGTAGTGTGTTGATGTTAATAGGGATTATCGTGCTTTACTATGCAGGAGGAAAGACCTTTGATGTTATAGAGCTTTCTAAAGTTCAATTACCTGTAAACCTTCAATACTGGCTGTTTTTAGCCTTTTTTGTAGCTTTTGCCGTGAAGGTTCCCATGTTTCCCTTCCATACCTGGCTTCCTGATGCCCACACAGAAGCCCCTACCGCAGGTTCTGTTATTTTAGCAGGTATTCTTCTTAAAGTTGGAGCCTATGGATTTTTAAGGTTTACCATTCCTTTCTGTCCAGAAGCAACCCTTGGCTTAAAAGAGATAATGCAAGTCCTTTCTATCACAGCGATCGTTTATGGAGCCTTAGTCACCCTTATGCAAACAGACTTTAAACGTTTGATAGCCTATTCCAGTATAAGCCACATGGGTTTTGTTACATTGGGTATTTTTACCCTGAATAAAGAAGCTATAGAAGGAGCGATCCTTCAAATGATCAATCACGGTATAGTAACTGGTGCGCTTTTTATGTGTATAGGTGCTATCTACGAAAGAACGCACACAAGAGACCTGAGTAAATATGGAGGACTTGGCAAAGTTGTTCCGATTTTTGTGTTTTTTTACACCCTTTTTTCTGCTGCAGCCATAGGTTTTCCAGGCACTAACTCTTTTATAGGGGAATTTTTGATAGCCCTTGGTGTTTTTAAAGACAGAATCCTTTTAGGAGCTTTTTTACCTCTGGGATTTGTCTTGGGAACCGCTTATATGGTTTGGCTTTATTATCGGGTTGTATTAAAAGAGGTGCCTGCTGAGATTAAAGACCAACTTTATGACCTCAACCTAAGAGAAGTGCTAATGTTTATACCTTTAGTGGTCTTGGTTTTTATGATAGGATTTTATCCTCAGGTGCTTTTAGGTGTGTTAAAAGACTCGGTGATACAAATCATCAATTTTCTAACTTAAGGCCTTTAGAAAGGGTTTTAGGAGGTAACCATGATAAACTTAACTCCGTTTTTTCCTGAACTTCTTTTTATAGGATTTACTTTGTTTTATTTTGTATTAGGCCTTTGGATAAAAAAAAGGGTGGTTCATTCCTTGCTGGTAATCGCTTTTTCTGTTTTAACTTTGCTTACGTTGTTTCAGGTTCAGGGAGAAGCCTTTAAAGGGATGTTTGTAGCCGATTCCTTTAGTCAAATCTTAAAACTTGTGTTTTTGATAAACTTGGGGATTTGTAGCCTTTTGGGTATGAATTACTCCCAGATAAAGGATGACCTCTTTTATGAGTTTAACCTTCTTCTTATGCTTAGCACCTTAGGGATGATGTTTATGGTTTCCTCCAAGGAACTTTTAAGCCTTTTTCTTTCCTTAGAGTTTATGTCCCTTTGTCTTTATCTTTTGGCTGGTTTTGTGGTAACAGACCCTAAGGCAAACGAGGCCTCCCTTAAGTATTATCTCTTAGGTAGTATGTTTTCAGCCTTGCTGATTTTAGGGATTTCTATCTTTTACAGTATATTTGGAGGAACAACCTTTAAGGTTATCGCTGAGAACCTTTCCTTGATTTCTCAACATTCTTTCTATCTTTTTACAGGAACCATACTGATCCTTTCTGCCTTTACTTTTAAGGCTGGGCTTGCCCCTTTTCATCAGTGGTCTCCTGATGTTTACGAAGGTGCTCCTACTCCGGTGACAGCTTTTATGTCTGTAGGCCCTAAGGTTGCTGCCATAGGGGCTATGGCAAGTTTTCTCACCGAAGCTTTGTCTCAAAAACCTGAACTATGGGTAGGCCCTTTGATTTTTGTAGCCCTTTTAACCGCGGCCATAGGTAATGTTTTAGCCTTAAGACAGGTCAATCTTAAACGTCTTCTTGCCTATTCTTCTATAGCCCATGCAGGCTATCTTTTACTTGCGGTTATAGCCTGCTCAAACTCAGGACTAAAAGCTATTTCTTTTTACGCTCTTGTGTATACCTTTATGAACCTTGGTGCCTTTGCTACTCTTATTTCTTTTCCTCAAGGAGAAAGGATAAATGGTTTTTTAGGACTTTCTCATGTTAATCTGTTTTTAGCTGTATCCATGTTAGTTTTCCTTTTTTCCCTGACAGGCCTTCCCCCTTTTGGTGGTTTTGTAGCCAAATTTTTTATATTTAAGTCTATCATAGAGTCTGGATATACCTGGGTTGCGGTAATCTGTATTCTTTTCAGCATCCTTTCAGCATACTACTATCTAAGGGTAGGTGTAAAGATGTTTTTTTATGAAGGGCAAATCTCTATGCCTTCTATGGCTATATCTTTAAGATTGGTACTTGTTGTTGCCCTATGCTTTACCATTATCCTCGGGGTTTTTCCCTTTTTACCTTAAAAATATCTGTAATATCTTTTTAATTTAAAACTATATTAAATATATAAGCTTAAAAAGAAGGGATTGGTATGGCAATCTTTCATTAATTAACCAGTTAAAAAAGAGACTTTTTTACATTTCATTGGTCTTCTTTTTGATAACCGGCTTCTTTTTGTATGTGGTTACCAAGCATTTTATCTATGCTAAAGATACAGAAAAACTTGTTGGGATTCTTGCAAACGCTTATAAGATAACCATTAAAGATGAAAGTGAAATTCTTGTCTCCTATGCGTCCTTGCTTGCTCAAACTAAATCGGTAAGTGAGGTTTATGTATCTCTTCTTAAAGAAGCTGGTACACTTTCTGAGGTAAATGATGCTAACAAAAAGATTTTTGAAAAGTATGGTCAAATCCTTCGTGAAACAGTAACTCCTCAGATTAAATCAGCTGGATTGAATAAATATCATATACATTTTCATCTCCCTGGCCCAAGGTCTTTTTTACGCTGGAACCGTCCTCAAGGGGAAGATGTAAACCTTGACGACTTATCCACATTTCGTTTTACTGTTGCTAAAGTGCAGAAAGAAAAATAACCTCTTTCCGGCCTTGAGGCAGGAAGAGATGGTCTTTTCCTTAGGGGTATTGCTCCTATAGTAAGAGATGGACAAACCCTGGGTTCTGTTGAATTGGGAATGAATCTTAGAGATTTAGTTAAAAATTTACAAACTACTTATAGTCAAATTTCCCATTATGTGATCCTTGTAAACAAGGACTTAGAAAAGATTATGAGCCCCTATCTTGCTAAGGGTAAGGCCAAAGTTTTAGACAAAGTAATTCTTTATGCTAAAACCGAAAACATCGACGAGAACTTACTAAAAAGCTTCTTAATGCCAAAAAATATCCTGTTGAGATTGGCTCTTTAGTTTTTAACGCCATCCCTCTTTATGATTATTCAAACAACCAAATAGGAGTTATCGTTATAGGGGCTAGCCGTGGAGAGATTATAAACCTTTTTCGTTTTAGCGGACTTATCTTAGGTGTTGTTGCCTTTGCGGTGTTTTCCTTTGGCTTTATGGTGATAAATAAATCCTTACAGAAAATCTCACAATCTTTGTCAGACACAACCAACATGGTAGAGGAACTTGGTAAAGGTGGAGGTGATTTAACCTTTAGGTTTGAGGTAAAATCCCAAGATGAGTTAGGAGTATTAGCCTCTAAATTTAACCATTTCTTAGAAACTTTAGCTTCGATAGTTAAAAACCTAATAGAAAAGGCTGAGGATTTGTTTAAACTTTCTAAAAAACTTCAAGACGATGTAGACACCACCTTTAACTCTGTTAAGGAGTTTACGGAAAAAGCAGACCTTATAAGTGCAAGTTCATCTGAGACCGTAGAGGTTATAAATAACGTGACCACTCAACTTGATGAGCTTACTAAAGCCATAAAAGAGATAAGTGAAAAAGCTCAGTTAAGCAAGTCAATCGTAGCTGATACTGCCAGAGAAGTAGATAAATCAAAAAATTTAGTAGGAGAATTGATTTCATCCTCTTCAACGATCATAGAAGTGGTAGACCTGATTAAAGACATCGCAGACCAGACCAATCTTCTTGCCCTCAATGCATCGATTGAGGCAGCACGAGCCGGGGAAGCCGGAAAAGGGTTTACCGTAGTAGCCAACGAAGTTAAAGAGCTTGCCAGACAAACACAAGTTGCTACAGAAAACATCAAGAAAAAGATTGACCTTTTGTTGCAAAGTAGCAATTCAGTTGCTCATTCTGTAGAAAGTATTGTAGAAATGATGAAAAAAGTAGAAGAGGCAGCGGTGGCTATCGCTGCAGCAGTTGAAGAACAGGCTATAGTTGTCCAAAACGTCTTTGAGCACATCACTTTTGCCAGAGACAAAGTGCTTTTAAACGAAGACCATGCTCAAGCCATAAAGATTGGTGTAGAAAAATTGATTGGCTCTTCTCAAAAGCTTAAGGCATCAGGTGAAGAAGTAGGAAGAATTGCTGAGGAGATTAAAAACATAGTTTCTCAGTTTAAGGTATAATCTTAGGTCAATTAGGCTCCCTCTAAAGGAGGGAGCCTATAGATTTATTTTATGTTTTAATCTTTTTCCTCCTCTTCCTGGTTAGAAATTCCAGGGAGAAGTCCATGGTGTTTCATCTTAGTCCTCAGTTGTTTTCTTGAGATACCTAACAACTGAGCCGCTTTAGTTTGGTTCCATCCGGTTTCTTCTAACGCTTTAAGGATAAGGGTTTTTTCCATCTCTAACAGGTTTAAGGTGTTCGAGGGAGAAATTTCTTTTTCTTTAGAACCTAAAATTCTTTTTGGTAGATGCTTTAGGGAAATTACTCCAGAGGTGGAAAGAATAACCGCTCTTTCTATCACATGTATAAGCTCTCTTACGTTACCAGGCCATTCATAGTTTATCAGCATTTCCATCACCTTAGGTTCTACCATCGGGATAGGACGATTGTTTTCCTGAGCAAATTTTTGGACAAAATGCTGGATAAGAAGAGGAATATCTTCTTTTCTTTCCCTAAGAGGAGGTAGATGCACCCTTACTACGTTAAGCCTCCAGTATAAGTCTTCTCTGAAAGAGCCTTCTTTAACCGCGTTTTCGAGATCTCTGTTGGTAGCAGCAATCACCCTTACATCAACCTTGATTTTGTTAAGTCCTCCCAACCTTTGAAATTCCTTTTCTTGCAAGAATCTTAAAAACTTTTTTTGGAGACTGATAGGTAATTCTCCTATTTCGTCTAAAAATACAGTGCCACCGTTAGCTAATTCTAAAAGTCCTATTTTTTTCTCTGTAGCTCCGGTAAATGCTCCTTTTTCGTATCCAAAAAGTTCGCTTTCTAAAAGATTTTCTGGGAGGGTAGTGCAGTCAACCACTATAAACGGACGGTCTTTTCTTCTGGAGAGTCGATGAATTGACCTTGCTATCAGTTCTTTACCTGTACCAGATTCTCCGGTGATAAGCACGTTAGAGTTACTATCAGCTACCATTTCTATTATATAAAAAATTTCTTTCATTACCGAACTTTTAGCTATGATTTCTGGGAATTTATGAGAGATGTCTTCGTCATAGTTTAATTTTTCATGTTTAGAAATGGCATCTTTGATAACTTCAACCAGAAGTTCAGGGTCAACCGGTTTTACCAGATAATGAAAAGCCCCTAATTTCATAGCCTCTACAGCTTTTTCGATCGTTCCATAAGCAGTAAGCATGATTACCGGCAACATGATGTGTTCTTTTTTTAGCCATCTTAACATTTCTATCCCGTCCATCCCAGGAAGCCTGTAATCAAGAAGTAGACAGTGAGGTTTATGTTTTCTAAGCTGTAAAATACCCTCTTCTACGGTTTGGGCGGTGATTACAGTGTAATTGTGTTTTTTGAGGATGGTAGAAATGGTTTTTAGACTGTTTATCTCGTCATCTATAAAAAGTATCTTATATTTCATATCTTATCGGGAGGAAAACCTTAAATTCTGTCCCTTCTCCTTTTTTACTAAAAACAGATACTTTGCCTCCATGTTCTCTAACGATTTTTTCTACACAAGCAAGTCCAAGTCCTGACCCTGTAACTTTAGTAGTAAAAAACGGTTCAAACACCTTATCTAACAGTTCTTCTGGTATCCCTTCACCCGTATCTTTTACAGAAATAACTACCAATCCCCCTTCTCTTTGTGTCGCAACCGAGATTTTATCCCCTTTTTTCGTAGCGTCTCCGGCGTTTACCAAAAGGTTTAACATCACCTGTTTGAGTTGATAGGGGTCAAAATAAAACTCAGGTATAGAAGGATCTAAGGCTAGTTCTATTTGCTTTTCTTCTTCTTCAAACTCAGGTTTAACCAAATTTATTATTTCTTTTATGATATTATTAATTTGCGTTTTTTCAAGTTTTAAAGGAACAGGCCTTGCATAAGTTAAAAAACCGGTGATCAGTTCATTTAATCTTTGGGTTTCTTTGTCTATGATAGAAAGAAATTCCTGCAAAACTTTACCTTTAAAGTTGGTTTTAAGGTAAGAACAAGCAGCCTTAATAGAGTTTAACGGATTTTTGATTTCATGAGCAACCACCATGGCCATCTCTGAAACCGCAGAATATTTTTCAAGCTTAATTTTTTCTTTGGTGGCTTTATCAAGTTGTTCCATATAAGACCTTAGGTCTGCTACCATCTTATTAAAACTTTCTATTACATAACCTAACTCATCACCACATGAATACTTATAAACAAAACAGTCTTCACACTCAATTTTTAAAACACTCTTACACCATTTTTTCGAATCTTCGTTAAGCCAACATCTGGTTTTTCCGTAAGAAGGGCATCGATAATCCTTGCACTGGTAGAAGTCTTTACATAAAATAAGTTTTTCATTTTCACAAAATTCAAACTTGTTAGCCTGCACTTTTTGAATGCTTTTTTTAAGTTTGTTTAGTGGTTTGGTTAGGGTGATAGAGATAAAGTACGCCACCACAAGCGCTACCAGCAAAAAAACTCCCGATATAAAAAGCATATAACGTTTCAGCGTATTTATAGAGTTTTCAATAAAATCATTAATGTCTGTTTCTGAAACTCCTATTCTAACCGCACCTAACGAAAAGTCTTCCTTGAAAACCGGACGGTTAAAGTGCTTTATCCCATTATTATCTAAACTTTCCCAGGTTTTGAAGGTAGAATCATTTACAGGAATAAATTGGCCTAATTTAGAAGGATTGGTATGAGCTACTATCCTTCCGTTTTTATCAACAACCATCACATATACTATTCCAGGAAGGTTTTTTAAAGAACTTACCTTTTCTTCAAGTTTAAGAGGGTCAAAAAAGACCAACCAGTCTACCACCTCCAAAGAAAAGTTTTCTAAGTTATGGGTTAGCCCTTCATAATATTGATTTTTTAAAGAATTTTTTTGGTAGTTTATTATCAAAAAATTTACGCTAAAAAGTAGTAAGGTTATCAAAAACAAAAAAGAAAGAAAGATTCTGCTTTTAATGCTAAAACTTCTTAAGAGTTTATAAAAAGTTGATAAAAAATCTTTACGGATTAACATATCTTTTTATAGGTTCAAATTCTTTATCTTCCACAGGTTTAAATTTTTTTACTTTCAGGTTTTTCAGGATAGAAGCAGGTAGATGAATGAGTGATTCTTGGACTTTTTTGGCAAGGTCCTTGTCTGCTTTAACCACCGCCCATGGCCAGTTTGGTAAAAACTCTGTTGGGGTCAAAACTTTTATCTGAGAAAGATCTACTTCTTTTCCAAAAACACCAAGAGCTGCCTCTCTTATGAACCCTGCGTCTGCTTCTTTTTTATACACCCCGATGATTACCCTTTCTTGCCTTTTTACATCTACTAACCGAAAATCTCGCCTTAAATTGTATCCTCTTTTTTCTAAATAAATTTTTTGTGAAAGAAAACCACCGGCAGAATAGGGAGAAACTATAAAAATTTTTTTGTTTTTTAAGTCCTCTATCTTTTTAATCGGGCTATCTTTTCTTACGATAATAACACCTCTAAACCTGTCTCCTCCACATACCTCACTTGGTTCATCTATACAATCTTCTCCTACAGTTAGGGCTATAGCCTTTGCATGCCCAGATTTCGACAGAAGAGCATAAACATAGGGATTTTGATAGGCAAAGTGTACTTCTTTTTTCTTTACTAAGGTGATAAATTCTTCGAAATTTTTAGGGATGACAATTTTAAACTCCTTTCCTGTCTTTTCTGAAAGATACTTCATCAAAGGATCAAACCTCTGATAGATAGTAAGCGGACTGTAAAGAGGTAAAATGGCAACCTTTATGGTATCAGGCCCGTATTTTATTAAATCCTTTCCTTTAAATAATTTTATCAGTACTCTTATGTAGTCAAAGTCTCTGTCTTCAGCAGGCACAAGTTTTTCTATCTGCAGGTTAGTTAAAACCTCTTTAGGAAGAGACACAAGGATTTCTTTTAATAACTGTTTCTCTTTTAAAGCAGAGGTTGAAGCAATCAAAAATACAGGCACTTTTTCAGAGGACTTTATTACTTTAAGACCTGAGGTTAAATAAGGTTTGGCTATCGATTCACTTAAGGCTCCTACCTCATAATCTCCTATCAACACGGAGAGAGCAATCCTTTTTTCCTGACCTAAAAAATCTACCTTAGAAAAGTCTTTTAGAGAAAGTTCTAAGTCTTTTAGCATGGACAAAGGGATTAGATAACTGAAAGAAGAATTTTTATCCCCTAAGGCAAGCCGTTTGTTAACAGCATCAAAAATCCTTTCTATTCCTGAATTTTCTTTGGTTACAAAAATGCTGCTTGCCTCTCCCTGTCCTCCCTTGGGCTTAACTAGAGGAAAAATCTTTTGAGGATAAAGGGCCTTTAATTCGCAGTAAAAAGCTGGGTCTATCATTAGAAGATGTAGTTTATCCTCTGCCACTTTTTGGGTTAGCTCTTCAAAGTTGGCTGAGATGTCTATCGAAACAGGTTTTTTAAGTTGATTTTCTAAATAGGTTTTTAAAGGATAAAGCTGTAAAAAGGTTTGTTGAGGAGAGCTTACGTTTAAGACCCCTATAACTAAAGGAGGTCCGTTTAAAACCTCCGAGGGCTTATTTTCCTGAGTTTGTCTTCCTTTGTCTTTAAAACACCCGGATAATAAAAACCCTAAGAAGATGGTTAAAAATAGAGCCCAAAACCTATTTCTTTTTAACATCTTCTAAATACTCTCTAACGCTAAGTGCGGCTACAGCGCCCTCACCACAGGCAATCACTATTTGCCTAAAGGGTTTACTAACGCAGTCTCCACAGGCAAAAATTCCCTTCTGAGAGGTTTCCATCTTTTTATCTGTAATTATAAAACCGTTAGGGTCTAACTCTACGAAACCTTTTAACCAAGAGGTATTAGGTTCATATCCTATAAAAATAAAGACCCCAGAAACTTCTAAATATTTTAGTTCTCCTGTTTTTTTATCTAAAACCTTTATCCTTTCTACCTTGTGTTTTCCTTCGATAGCCTCTACGGTCGAGTTCAAGATTATCTCAATCTTAGGGTTTTTAACAACCAAATTTTGCAAATAGGCCTCAGCCCTAAACTTATCTCTTCGGTGAATTAAAAAAATCTTTTTTACAAACTTGGTAAGTTCTAAGGCTTCTTTAAGAGCCGAATCTCCACCTCCTACCACAGCCACCACCTCATCCTTAAAAAAAGGTCCGTCACAGGTAGCACAAAAAGAAACTCCCTTGCCTATCAATTCCTTTTCCCCAGGAATACCTAATTTTTTAGGGGATGCCCCTAAAGCTAAGATCACCGCATAACTTAAAACGTAGGTCTTGTCAGAAAACCAGATTTTAAAAAGTTCCTGTTCTTTTTCTATACTAACGACTTCTTTTGATAATAAGTTCAACCCTAATCTTTCTACTTGCTTAACCATCTTTTCTATCAAGTCAAACCCTGATATACCTTCAGGAAATCCGGGATAGTTTTCTATCTGTTCTGTAAGGACTACCTGACCACCTAAAAAGTTTTTTTCTATAAGTAGAGTGTTTAGCATCCCCCTTTGAGCATAAAGATAGGCAGTAAGACCTGCAGGCCCTCCACCTATTATGGTTAGGTCATAAGTAGTTTGTTGGATCATTCTGGTTTTTTATTTTACTTTTTTTAGTTTTATATTATAATTTCTTTTTAAATTTTATTAAGAGGTGAAAAGATGTGTAAAGAATGTGGGTGTGGTTTGGTTAATCATCCTTCAGAAGGATCGGAAAAACATCATGAGCATCATCATGAACACCACCATGAACCCCACCATGGACATACCCATTCTAAGGAAACTTTGCAACTCCTTGAAGACATCATGAAATATAACGAGTTTCAGGCAAGACATAACAGAGAACACTTTGAGGAATACGGAATTTACGCCATAAACCTTATGAGTGCCCCAGGGTCTGGGAAAACTACCTTGTTAGAAAAAACGGTAGAACTTCTTTCAGGAAAGTTAAGGATTGGGGTGATAGAAGGGGACTTAGAGACAGAGAGAGACGCTGAAAGGATAAGGAAAAAAGGAGTCCCTGTGTATCAAATAACCACAGGCAGTGCCTGCCATTTAGACGCCTCTTTAATTCATAAGGCTATGCATAAACTTCCGATGGATCAGATCGACCTTCTTTTTGTAGAAAACATAGGGAATCTTGTTTGTCCTGCAAGTTATGACCTTGGCACCCATCTTAACGTAACCCTTCTTTCAGTGCCTGAAGGAGAAGACAAACCAGAAAAATATCCTCTCATTTTTAAAGTTTCTCAGTTGGTGGTTATCACCAAGATAGATTTGCTTCCCTATTTTGACTTTGACTTGGAAAAGGTAAAATCTCAGATCCAGAAGATCAATCCTAAGGCTCAGATTATCGCCCTTTCTGCCAAAACAGGAGAAGGGTTTGACCTTTGGGTCAAATTTTTAGAGGATTCCTATACTCAATATAAAAAATTTCTTAGATAGAGGAAAGGTTATGGGAGTTGAAAAACTTTTGTTAGCTCATGGAGGAGGCGGAGAGGAAACCTTATCTTTGATAAAAGATTTTATTCTGAAATATTTTACCAACCCTATTCTTGAGCCTCTTGAAGACGCAGCTTTATTAACCAATCAAATTTCTCGATTGGCTTTCACCATAGACGGTTTTACCGTAAAACCTATCTTCTTTAAAGGTGGCAACATAGGAAAACTTGCTGTAACTGGCACGGTAAATGATTTAGTGGTAATGGGGGCTAAACCTTTATATCTTACGGTAGGTTTTATCATCGAAGAGGGGTTTAAAATCAAAGATTTAGAAAAGATTTTACAGTCTATGCAAGAAGAGGCCATAAAAAACGAAATTTACATCGTGGCAGGAGATACAAAAATCGTACCTAAGTCAGAGGTAGACGGTATTTTTATCACAACCTCAGGTATAGGAGAGGTGATTTATTCAGGCATTTCTTGTAAAAACCTAAAACCAGGAGACGTTATCTTGGTTTCTGGCCCTATAGGAGACCATGGGGCCTGTATTTTGGCAGAAAGAGAAGGTATAAAAGTAGACATAGAGTTAGAAAGTGACTGCGAAACCCTTTGGCTTGTGTTAAAACCCCTTTTTGAAAGTGGGATTGAAATCCATGCGATGAGAGACCCAACCCGTGGAGGATTAGCCGCTACTCTTCATGAATGGGCTTATAGTTCTCAGGTAAATCTGGTGGTAGAGGAAGAAAAAATTCCTGTGAGGCCTCAGGTAAAGGCCTTTTGTGAGGCCCTTGGATTTGAGCCTTATCATTTAGCCTGTGAAGGAAGAGTAGTAATAGCCTTACCAGAAAAAGATGCCGAAAAGGCTTTAGAAATTTTAAGGTCTCATCCATCTGCAGCTGAAGCTAACATCATAGGACAGGTGTTGGACCATAGTCCCTCTCCTCAAGTATATCTCAAAACACTGTATGGCACTCATAGGGTTTTAGAAAATACCTCAGGAGAACTCTTCCCGAGGATTTGTTAGGTAAAGCCTATGCATGAGTTTTTTATCGTTCAAAACGTGATAAAAACCGTAGAAGACTTGATGGTTAATCACCCTAAGAAAAAAGTAGTAAAGGCGGTTTTGTTGATAGGAAGATTTTCTGGGGTTGAGCCTGAGTTATTACAAACTGCCCTTGATTTTTTTAAGCAAGGAAGCGTTTTAAAAGACGCAGAAATCGTGATAGAAATAGAAGACCTTAGGATGAGATGTCAGAAATGTCAGCAAGAATTTTCAAAAGAGAAATGGGATCTTACCTGTCCTTTTTGTGGCTCCTTTGAAACTGAGGTTCTTTCAGGAGAAGAGATGTTACTTAAAAGCTTAGAACTGGTCGATGAGGATTAGATACCGGATCAGGATAAACGGGGTAGTCCAGGGGGTTGGTTTTCGCCCTTTTGTGTATAACCTTGCTAAATCCTTAGGGTTGACAGGTTTTGTCAGCAACGATACCAACGGAGTTTTTATCGAGGTTGAAGGCAACGAGGATACTCTACAGGATTTTTTAGAGAGGTTAGTTAAAGAAAAACCCCGGCTTTCGCAAATTTACCGTGTGGTTCATGAAAAACTTCCCTCTGTAGGCTATGAAGACTTTTTGATTAAAAAAAGTCTCAAAGATGAAGAGATAACCTTAGACATCTTGCCTGATGTAGCTACCTGTGAATTTTGTTTAGAAGAGCTGTTTAATCCTTCAGACCGAAGGTATCGATATCCCTTTATCAACTGCACCCTTTGTGGACCAAGGTTTACCATCATAGAGAGTTTACCTTATGACCGAGAAAAGACGGTGATGAAAGAATTTACGATGTGTCCTGCATGCTTTGAAGAATATACCAATCCTGTTGACCGGAGGTTTCATGCCCAACCTATAGCTTGCCCGATCTGTGGCCCTCAGCTTGAATTCTATGATTTTAAACGAAACAAGCTGGCAGAAAAGGAAGAGGCTTTATATCAAGCCATAGAAAAAATAAAACAGAAAAAAATAGTAGCTGTCAAAGGTTTAGGAGGATTTCATCTTGTCTGCGATGCTACTGACGGTGAGGTGATAAAACTTTTAAGACAAAGAAAGAGGAGGTCTAAAAAGCCTTTAGCTGTGATGTTTAAGGATTTAGCCCAGTTAGAAGAATATTGTTTGGTTACCCCTCAGGAAAAAGAGCTTCTTTTGTCTCCTTCTCAGCCGATAGTCCTCTTAGAAAAAAAAGGCAAGCTTCTACCTGAGGAAATAGCCCCAGGATTAAAAAAAATAGGAGCTTTTTTGCCCTACACCCCTTTGCATCACTTAATTCTAAAAGAGATAGACCTTCCTTTGGTGGTTACCTCTGCCAACCTTTCAGATGAGCCTATAGTGATAGACAACGAAGAGGCCTTTAACAAGCTTTCTTCCCTTGCAGATTACTTGCTTCTTCATAACCGAAAAATCTTAAGAAGAGCCGATGATTCGGTGGTAAAGGTAATAGCCGGTGGTCCTGTGTTTATAAGACGGGCAAGAGGTTATGCACCCTTGCCGGTTTTTCTTCCCTTTAACGTAAAAAAGCGGGTGCTTGCGGTAGGCCCAAGGGAAAAAAACACCTTTGCCCTTGCCTTCCAAAACAAAATAGTGCTAAGTCAGCACATCGGAGACATAGAAACTTTAGAAGACCTAAAAGATTTCGAAAAAACCCTTTTAGATTTTATCAAGCTTTATGAGTTTGAACCAGAGGTCGTGGTAGCTGACCTCCATCCTCTTTATGAGACCACCAAATGGGCAGAACGTTTTGCCAAAGAACACAAGATTGAACTTATAAAGATACAGCATCATTTTGCCCACATCCTTTCTTGTATGGCAGAAAACGGAATCTTTGATGAGGTTTTGGGAATTGCCTGGGATGGTACAGGATACGGAGAAGACCATACCGTTTGGGGAGGAGAAATTCTGGTAGTAAAAGGAAATAAGTATCAGAGGGTTGGTCATTTTAAACATTTTAGATTGATAGGAGGAGAAAAAGCGGTAAAAGAACCTAAAAGGGTAGCCCTAAGTTTGATGTTTGAACTTTTTGGAGAAAAAACTTTCGACCTCTCCTTACCTTTTTTAAAAGAATTTACTCAACAAGAGTTGACCCTTCTTTATCAAGCCTGGAAAAAGGGTATAAACTCACCTCTAACCTCTTCTTGTGGAAGACTTTTTGATGGAGTGGCTGCGCTAACAGGTTTAAACTTTGTTAACCACTATGAGGGAGAATCTGCGATGCAGTTAGAAGACCTATTTTTGTATGATTTAAAAGATGATTATGCAATAAAAATAGAGGAAAAAGGGGATATCCTGATTTTTGACTGGAAAGAGATGATAGAAGAGATTACCTTTGGGAAAGAGCCTTTGCCAGTAAAGGCTACCAAATTTATCAATACCCTGGCTAAGGTTTGTGAGGAAATGGCTACAAAAATAGGGATAGAGAAGGTTTGCCTTTCTGGAGGGGTTATGATGAACAAGCCTCTGGTAGAAAGAATTATAGAAAGGCTCACCAAAAAAGGTTTTAAGGTCTATTTACAGACAAAAGTTCCTCCCAACGACGGAGGTCTTTCTTTGGGACAAGCTCTATACCCCAATCTTTAAGTTGAGAAACCACCGCTTCAATCAGAGGGATAAAATTAGCCTTTACTGAAGGAGAAAGTTCATATCTCATCTCAAGAATTTCAGGTTCTAAACCTAACACCACAAGGTCTTCAGGAGAAAAACCTCTCATCTCAGCCAAGGTTAGTATGTCTAAAAAGCTTACCTCATGAATTGAAAGTTTTTCAAGAACCTGTTTAGGCAGGGTGTCTTTAGTAAATTTGTGAAGGGTGCCAGGAGGACTTCCTTTTGCGATGGCATCTATTACCAAAAGTTTTTTAGCTTTTTCTATGTAAGGGAGAAGTTGGAAACTACCTACTCCTCCGTCAACAAGCTCCACCTTTTCATGAGGGATCTCAAAAAACTCTTCTAAAACCTTAACTGCTAAAACTCCTATTCCTTCATCTGCAAGCAAAACGTTTCCTATTCCTAAGACCACAACTTTATCCATCATCGATAAACTCTATCATTATTTTTTTTTGAGGTCTTAAAAATTTCAATATACCATAACATTTTTAAACTTAAATTATAAATTTTTAGATTTTCAGGTAAAAATAGTTATTAATTTAGGAAGTTGATCTGTATTAGCTCAAAATACTATGTCCCTGAAACAGGTATTAGTTAGATCATTATTCTCTCACTGAAAAAGTAACCTCCATCGTGTTCTGCAAAGTCTACTTCTATATAGCCTAACCCCCCTTGAGCATACTTCCCAAAATCAGCTGAAATCGGAACTTGATGATAGATGACCAGGAACTCTTTTTAGGGTTCCAAGGGAAATAGTTTTAGTTTCGTTGATAATATTGGTGAAATAATGTTTTAAGTGTCCTTCTTTGAGTAAAGTATCAATGGTAAGAGGGACAACAGGGTAAAGTCTTTTAGCACAGGGACAAAGGAGGATTTTCCAGCAGATTTTAATGATTTCTTGATGGAGGATATGGTATTTGGAAGCGTTTTTTAGCAGTTTTTTAAG
>NZ_ATXI01000011.1 GCF_000421605.1 Thermodesulfobacterium thermophilum DSM 1276 | reverse complement strand
ATATACATAACAGTAAGTCGGATTCAGAAAACGAGATGGCAAAAACCACTTCCTTTAATTAAGTCTGCTTTATACGAATTGAGGCAAATGTTTGTGAAGAGATTTTATAAGGAGACACAATTCTCTTGACAAGTGTCCCGGTCAGATGTCCAAACTTGTCGTTTATCTCTTTAAATCTATCTAAATCAGCCATTATAAAACCTATGTCGTAGTTATATCTCTTGGCCCTTTCAAATTCTTTTAGCAAAAAATCTTCAATCACGTTGCGGTTGTAAAGACCGGTCAACGGATCTTTTATGTAGAGACTTTCTAATTCTCTTATCTTTTCTTTCAAACGATCTAAAACTTTCTTTTTAGTGAGATAATTAAAAACCTTGATTAAAATTTCTTCTTTTAAAGGGGGCTTAGGGATGTAATCATCTGCACCTGCTTTAAAAAGCTCTATCCTTCTTGCAGGTGTATCATATCCGGTAAGCACTATGATAGGAACATCTCCTTTTTCTGGATGTTCTCTTATACTTCTAACTAAATCTAACCCTGAATCTCCTCCACCTAAAACATAGTCGGCTATCACAAGGTCTATATCGTTTTGTTCAAAAAACTTTAAAGCTTCTTCTACGGTTTGAAAAGAGAAAACTTTTAATTTAGTTTCGTCTAAAATCTGTGTTAAAAATTTTACATACAAATTTGCATCTTCTACATAAATAATAGTACCTTCTAACTTTTGTAGTTCTATAATCCTGACAAAATGTTTTAAAACCTTAGGAAGTTTTTTAGGTATATCCTTTTTCAGGATAACCTCTAATACACCTTTTTTTAAAGCCCTCTCTATCAACTCTGGGTCCTCTTCTGAAGTTAACAATAAAACCGGAACTTTTTGGATTTTTTGCTCTTTTTCAAGTGCTTCTAACAGATCAAAAACATCTCCATCCTCTAAAATATATGAGGAAATTATCAAATCAGGAATTTGACCAGCTTTTATCAAACTCAAAGCTTCTTTGACTGTAGCTACTAAAGAAATATCGTGAAAGTAATTTTTTAGTATATCTTCCACCAATTTTCTTAAAAATGTTACAGGAAGTATTACCAAAATCTTTCTCATCATCATGCTTTTGCTCCTTTTAGTCTTATTTGAATTTTATTCTAATAATTTTTAAGTTTTTGACAACATAAAAAACTAAGTTTATAAGTTTTATTCTAAAAAAAATTTTATAATAAAATTTATAAACGAGTGATAAATTTTTACCAATTTTATTGACCGTTTCAAAATTTTTGGTTAATAATTTATTATTAGAAACATTTACAAAATGAGGTGAGGCCATGATCACCAAAGATTTAAAAAACGCTTGGGTTTGTACTTTAAACAACTGTGGTTATATCTATCTTCCCTCAAAAGGGGATAAACACCAACACATCCCTCCAAACACCCCTTTTGAGGCCCTTCCTGAAACCTGGACTTGTCCTAACTGTGGAAACGCTAAAAAAAATTTTAAGAGACTTAAGGACCTTGTAGAAGAAAAATAAATAAAGGAAAATAATAAAAAAAGCCCCTGGGGATCCCCCAGGGGCTAAAGACTCAATCAGAGGTTAAAATTCTCCTCCTCCGGGCATGGCAGGCATTTTTTCTTCTTTTTTAGGTTTTTCGGCTACCATAGCCTCGGTAGTTAACAACAACCCAGCCACAGAAGCGGCATTCTGAAGGGCACAACGGCTTACTTTCTTCGGGTCGATAATTCCAGCAGCTATCAAATCTTTAAACTCGCCGGTAGCAGCATCAAACCCGAAACCATCTTTTCCTTCTTTTACTTTTTCTACGATGATAGAACCTTCAAAACCGGCGTTAAAAGCAATCTGACGTAAAGGAGCTTCTAAAGCTTTTTTGATGATTTCTACACCATACTGTTCATCACCCTCAAACTTAACAGCTTCTAAAGCTGGTAAGCACCTGATATAAGCAATTCCACCACCAGGGACGATACCTTCTTCCACCGCTGCTTTGGTAGCATTAAGGGCGTCTTCAACCCTGGCTTTCTTTTCTTTCATCTCAGTTTCAGTAGCAGCTCCAACATAAATTACTGCAACTCCACCTACAAGTTTAGCCAACCTCTCCTGAAGTTTCTCACGGTCATAATCAGAGGTGGTTTCTTCGATCTGAGCACGGATCTGTTTGATACGAGCTTCGATGTCTTCCTTCTTTCCAGCCCCATCGATGATGGTGGTATGTTCTTTGGTTACCACCACTCTTCTTGCCCTTCCAAGGTCTTTAAGCTGAACGTTTTCAAGTTTCATACCAAGCTCTTCAGATACAAAAGTACCACCTGTTAAGATGGCGATATCCTGAAGCATGGCTTTTCTTCTCTCACCAAAGCCAGGAGCCTTTACAGCGCAGCACTGGAGAACTCCTCTAAGTTTGTTTACCACCAAAGTAGCCAAAGCTTCACCTTCTACATCCTCAGAGATAATTAAAATAGGTTTACCAGACCTGGCTACCTGTTCAAGCACAGGTAAAAGGTCTTTCATAGAGCTGATTTTTTTATCATAAACCAAAATGTATGGATCTTCTAAAACACATTCCATCTTTTCTGGGTCAGTCACAAAGTAAGGAGAAATATATCCTCTATCAAACTGCATACCTTCAACTACTTCAAGATAAGTTTCAAGTCCCTTAGACTCTTCTACAGTAATAACCCCTTCTTTTCCTACCTTATCCATGGCATCAGCTATAAGGTTTCCGATAGCCACATCGTTGTTAGCAGAAATGGTAGCTACTTGAGCGATTTCCTGACGAGATTTGCAAGGCTGAGCTATTCTTTCAAGCTCTTTGACTACGATATCTACTGCCTTGTCAATACCACGTTTGATAGCCATGGGGTTGATACCAGCTGCCACAAGTTTGATACCCTCTTGAAAGATAGCCTGAGCAAGTAAGGTAGCTGTAGTGGTTCCATCTCCAGCAACATCGTTGGTTTTAGACGCCACCTCTTTTACCATCTGGGCGCCCATGTTTTCAAACTTATCTTCTAACTCTATCTCTTTGGCTACGGTTACGCCATCCTTGGTAATCAAAGGAGAACCAAAGGACCTTTCCAAGATTACGTTTCTTCCTTTGGGACCAAGGGTAACCTTTACAGCGTCAGCTAATTTGTTAACTCCTTTTAAGATTTTGTCCCTCGTATTAGCCCCATAAATGATTTCCTTTGCAGCCATAACTTCCCCTCCTTTCGGTATTTTTATTATATTTTAGGACTTAGCCTTACTTAGTCTTCAAGGATAGCTAAGACGTCATCTTCTCTCATGATAAGATATTCTTCACCTTTGATCTTGATTTCAGTTCCAGCATATTTACTGAAAAGGACTTTATCTCCTTCTTTGACGGTTAAAGGCTGTTTTTGACCGTTTTCTAAAACCCTACCATCGCCTACAGCAATCACTTTACCCATGATAGGTTTTTCCTTTGCTGTATCTGGGATGATGATTCCAGATTCAGTCCTCTGTTCTTCTTCGATGCGTTGAACTAAAATGCGATCATGTAAAGGTCTGATCTTCATACTGCCACCTCCTCCTTAAAGATTTTTTGATTTTTAAACCCTAAGAATTAAATTACGAAAAAAAAATAATCATTCGATTTTAAAAGACAAGGTAGTCAAGATTAAATTTTTAAAAATTCAACAAGACTTTTCATAAGGGTTTCTACAGGATAGGTTGTGTCTAAAACCAACAAAGGAGAACATTCCTTTGGGGGTTCAAACTTATCTTTTTGAGCAAGATAAATATCCCACAAAGCATCAGAACAGGTATTTTCTTTTCTCTTAAATAACCTTTCCCTAACTACATTATCTTCAGCGGTACACCACACCCAAAAAACCTCCGCCTTAACCTCTTTTATCCCCTCAAGCAACCAGCTTCTGTATTTTTTATCTCTAAACGTAGCATCAATTATTACATCTCTCCCATAACTAAGCTCTTCCTTAGCCATCTCTATCATTTTCTTGTAAGTTTTTTCAGTAATCTCTGGGGTATAAATACCCTTTTCAAACTCTGCATAATAATGCTTAGATTCTGGCAAAGACAAAAGACGTTTTCTGGTTATGTCTGAAGAAAGGTAAACCGCAGGGAGCTTAGACATAAGGTTTTGCGAAAGAAAGCTTTTACCAGTACCTGAAAGCCCCATAAATACTATTAGCTTAGGAATTCCCCCTGCATAGTGATAAGCAAGGTCAAAATACCTTCTGGCTTGTTCTAAAAATCCTTGTTTTTCAGGACTTGTTTGTTCGGTTGAGGCATAGGTAAAACATCCTATCTTACCCCTAACATAAGCCCGATAACATTTATAAAAATTCAAAAGTTTGTTGATCCCCTGGTCTTGGCTCTGAGAAACATACTGAGCTATAAAATACTCAGATAGACTTCTTTCTCTATAAAAATCTAAGTCCATAGCCAAAAAAGCTATGTCTGAGCACACATCACCACACCTAAATCTTTCGTTGAACTCTATACAATCAAAGATATAAACTTTGTTTACATTCTCAAAACAGATGTTAGCTGAATATAGATCTCCGTGTCCGTCTCTGATAAATCCCTTATCTATCCTTTCTTGAAAAAGGGCTTGATTTTCTTCTAAGAACCTGCGTGTAAATCCTATGATATGTTCGTATTTGTATTTGGCTAAAGCTAATCCAACAAACTCTTTGGTTTGAAGAAAATTTTCCTCGGTGTTAAAACTGATAACCTTTATACTTCCGTAAGGGTTTACCTTTTCTCCGGTTTCTGCCTTTTGATAGAAAGGAACCAACACTGAAACTATAGAGTCTATATGAGCTTCAGTTACTTTCTTTTCTTTTAAAAGCTTCAACATCATCCCTTCTTCAGGAAGTTTCTTCATCTTTACGGCATATTCTACTATCTCTCCTTCAGCCTCAAACTTATATCCTTTAGAAGTTTTCACTACAGGCACAACCCCTAAGTATATTTCAGGAGATAGCCTTCGGTTCAGCATCACCTCTCGTTCACAAAAATGTTTTCTCTTTTCTAAGGTGGTATAGTCTAAAAAACCAAAATTAACTGGTTTTTTGATCTTATAAACGAACAGGTCTGTGATAAAAACATAGGATATATGAGTTTGAACCACCCTTAAAGTTTGAGTAGGATACGGGAAAGAATAGACATCTATCAACCGGTCCCAGGCCTTTGGTTCCATAAAAGGTATTTTAACGGCTACCACGATTTTGGCAAGTTTTTAGAAAAAATCTTTACAGTGCTTTTACGTTTTTTCCTTTATTATCTTGAAATAATCAAGATAAGGTTTTACATTTAACAATATTAAAAACTTTTAGAAAGGGAGCAGTATGAAGGAAGGATTAGAGGTCAATTTTGCAGAGATTTCAGAAGGGGAGATCATAGACGTTCCTGAAATTTTACCCTTAATGGCTATAAGGGACATCGTCCTTTTCCCTTCGATGGTAATTCCTCTTTTTGTAGGAAGGACCAAATCTCTAAAGGCAGTAGAGGAAGCTTTAAATAAAGATAAACTAATCGTTCTTTCTACCCAGAAAAACTCTCGAATAGAAAATCCCAAGCCAGAAGACCTTTATAAAATCGGGACGATCGGGCTTATCCTTAAAACCCTTAATCTCTCTGAAAACCGACTAAAAGTAGTGGTGCAGGTGCTTTCAAGATGTGAAATCCAAGAATATTTAGAAACTGAGCCCTGTTTTAAGGTAAAAATAGAGCCCTGTAAAGAAAAGGAACCGGAAATCATAACCCCTGAAATAGAGGCTTTAATACGCACGGTAAAGGAAAACACAGAAAAATTATTGGTGTTAAAAGGGATTTTAAATCCAGAAATTTCAACGGTTATTCATTCTATAGAAGAACCAGGAAGGCTCGCAGACCTAATCACAGTTTATCTTAAATTAAAGGTTAAAACTGCCCAAGACCTTTTAGAAACCTTAGATGGGGTAGAAAGGCTTAAGAAAATATCTGAAATACTCCTACAAGAAATAGAAATTACCACCCTTCAAAACAAAATTCAAGCCCAAGCCCAAGAAGAGATTGGGAGGTCTCAAAGGGAATATTTCTTAAGAGAACAACTAAGGGCTATAAAAAGGGAGTTGGGAGAATTTGAGGATGTTGAAGACGAGATTGAGGATTTAAAGAAAAAGATTAAAAAAGCCAAAATGCCTAAGGAGGTAGAAAAGGAGGCGTTAAAGCAACTTAAGCGATTAGAATACATGCATCCTGACTCTTCTGAGGCGGCGGTAATAAGAAATTACCTCGAATGGTTGATAGATCTTCCTTGGAACAAGTCTACTCGAGACAACTTAGACCTCAAACATGTTAAAAAAGTGTTGGACAAAGACCACTATGATTTAGAGAAGGTAAAAGACAGAATAATTGAGTTCTTAGCAGTCAAAAAAATCAATCCTAAGGCCAAGGGTGCCATCCTTTGTTTTGTAGGACCTCCTGGGGTTGGTAAAACAAGTCTTGGAAGATCCATTGCTGAAGCCTTAGGTAGAAAGTTTGTGAGAGTAGCCTTAGGTGGGGTAAGGGATGAAGCTGAAATAAGGGGCCATAGAAGAACCTATGTAGGAGCTTTGCCAGGAAGGATCATTCAAGGAATAAAACAAGCTGGGGTAAACAACCCGGTGTTTTTACTTGATGAAATAGACAAGCTGTGTAGTGATTTTCACGGAGACCCTGCAGCAGCTCTTTTAGAGGTTCTTGACCCAGAACAAAACAAAGACTTTGTAGACCACTATTTAGACGTTCCCTTTGACCTCTCTAAGGTTCTCTTTATAGCCACAGCCAACATGACAGAACCTATACCACGGGTACTTTTAGACAGAATGGAGGTAATCTACCTTTCAGGATATACCTATCAAGAAAAATTAGAAATTGCCAAAAGACACATCTTGCCTAAGCTTTTAAAAGAACACGGGCTGAAAAAGAACATTCTTAAAATCTCTGACGAGGTTATTCTAAAGGTTATCGAAGAATATACTTACGAATCAGGGGTACGTGAGTTAGAAAGAAAGCTTGCGGCTATCTGTAGAAAGGTAGCCAGAAAGCTCGCCGAAGGAGAAAAGGGAGCTTTTAAGGTTACAGAGGAAAATTTAGTAGAATTTTTAGGTCCTCCTGAATACATAGAGGAGCTTAAACAAGAAGAAGACGAAATAGGAGTAGCTACTGGCCTTGCCTGGACACCTAATGGTGGAGAGGTGCTCTACGTAGAGGCGGTAGTTATGCCAGGAAAAGGAAACCTCATCCTAACAGGGCATTTAGGAGAGGTGATGAAGGAAAGCGCCCAGGCAGCTCTATCCTATATTCGTTCTAAGTATAAAGAGTTGGGGATTGACCCTAAGTTTTATTCAAAGTATGACATCCACGTCCACGTGCCGTCTGGGGCCATACCTAAGGATGGACCAAGTGCTGGGATTACCATAGCAGTAGCGATGGTATCTGCCTTAACCAAAAAGGCTATTTCCAAAGATTATGCGATGACCGGAGAAGTCACCCTTAGGGGTAAAGTGCTTCCTGTAGGGGGGATAAAAGAAAAAAGTCTTGCTGCCTTAAGAAAAGGAGTTAAAAACGTCCTTATCCCTGATAGAAATTCAAAGGACTTGGAAGATATACCCAAGGAACTGAGAGAAAAAATAAACTTTATCTTGGTCTCACACCTTGACGAAGTTATAAAATTAGTTATCAAAAATTAATCCCAAGCCCTTTATTTTTTTTATTTTTCTGTAATATTTATCTCTAATTATAGTTACAAAGGTATATATTATAAAATGAATAAAAATTTCAACAATAAAAAAGGAAGGAAGGTTAAAGAAACTCCTGAAAGTCGCAAACGAGAACTATTGGAAGCGGTTGATGAAAACTGCAACCCCATCACCATCCTAAAGCGAGAAGAAATCCATCAAAAAGGCTATTTTCATAAAACAGTCCATATTTTTTTGTTTAACAAGGAAGGGGAAATCTATCTTCAAAAAAAATCTAAGTTGGTTGAGGAAAACCCTGGCTTGTGGACTTCCTCGGCTTCAGGACATGTTTTGGTAGGAGAAAGTTTTTTAACCACTGCTCAAAGAGAGTTAAAAGAAGAGCTCTCTATAAGAACAAAATTAGAGGAAGTACTTCGTATCGCCCCAAAAGACTTGAACAACGACATAGACTGTTTAGTCCTTTTTACGGGAACTACCAGTAAAACACCTAAGCCCAACCCTTTAGAAATAGAAACAGGCGGTTTTTTTCCCTTAGAAAAAGTAGATAAATGGGTACAGAAAAACCCAGAAGATTTTACCTTTTCTTTTAGGTTGTTGTGGCAACTTTATTGGAAGGTTATGACTCAAAAAGCTCTGAAGGGAAGATAAGACCTTCTTTTTCGATGATATTTTTTAACAGGTCTAAATCTCTATCTCTTATATATTGGGGTATAGGGGCCATCGCAAGCCGATGAAGTTTTACCTCCTTTTCTGTTGGAGAAAGGTTTAACTCAAGGATTTGTTTTCTTAAGTTCTCCATAAGCTTTAAGTATATTTCATATTCTGGGCCAAACTGCATTTCTAAACTTTCTCTTATCCTTCTTGCTACCGCAGGGCTTGCCCCAGAAGTAGAGATGGCTATGGTTAAACTTCCTCTTTTTACCACAGAAGGCACGATAAAACTGCAAAATTCAGGAACATCTACCATGTTACAAAATACCCTTTTTGCGTTGGCTTCGTCATATATAGACCTTTGGGTAGAAGGGTCGTTGGTTGCAGCAACCACCAACCAGGCTCCTTCAAGGTCTCCTGTCTGATAAATCCTTTTTTCCCAGATTATCTGACCTTCTTCAGCTAACTTTTGTAAAACTGGAGTAGCTTCAGGAGAAATCAACTTAACGAAAGCTTTAGCCTGAAGCAAAGACAAAACCTTTCTTTCACCAACTTTTCCTCCTCCTATAACCACACAAAGCTTCCCTTCTAAGTTTAAAAAAACCGGAAAATAGACGTTAGTCAACCTCTCCCCATCCTTCAAGTTTAGACCTCCAAAACTGAGTAGCCTTAGGGTATAGTTTTACAAATTCCACTTTTAAATAGCCTTTTTCTTTTACTACCTGTTTAACCTCGATGTTTATCTTTGCTGCCCTAAAATGTGCAAGCATAGCCAGATAACTACTCTCCTTTTTAAACCTTACCCTAAAGGTTTCGCTTACCACCTGATTTTTTTCAAAAAAACTTAAAACTTCTTCAAAAAGATTTACAGGTAGTTTATTATAAACCTCTTCTTTAAATTCTTCAAATTCATAAAGGTTCAGAGCAAGCCTTATCAATCTTAGGTAAATAAAATGAGGGTCTACCTCTCCCAAATAAGGAAAGACTACCCTTAAGTCCTCAAGATTAGAAAATGGAGTCACGTATTTAATCCTATATTTCCCATCTTCGGACTTAAAAACTACCCCTTCTCTTTTTTCTTGGTGGTAACGCCTTAAAAGTTCTCTTATGTTTTCATAATCCTTTACCGGGTCAAAAGGCCCATAGATTTCAGGGGCGTTAAAACCATAGGTTTCAAGGAGATTCAACTTTTCTGACTGAGACAAAAATCCTCCTACACCTGTTTTCATAAAATCAAAAACAAAGTAGTTTACATCCTCTGTGATATAAGCAGGATATTCACTAACAAAAGGATTCTCTGGTCCGGCTACTTCAGCACAAACCACTAAATTTGGATGTTTCTCAAAAAACTCAGGAAGATTAGGTAAAAAATCCTCCCATCGATCGGTAGCAAAAGGACAGATGAATCCTCTTCGGGTAAAACCTAAGATTTCATCTCCTACTTTAAAAAGTCTTACGTTATACCCTTCTACCTTTTCTTCAGCATAAAAAGGAGAAGTCATATATCTTACCAATCCAGTTTTTAATACATAAACCCTGGGAATCTGAGGGTAACCTCTTACCAAAACCTGGTCGTTAAAAAACGTTCCCATGGGAAAACTTTTAAAATCCTTGTTTAGCCTAAAAAAGCCTTTATCTTTCCAGGTAAAAAAGAGAATCTTCCCTGTTTGTAAACCTTTTTCCCATTCTTCTAAGGGATACCTTTTTAAATCTGGATTTTTCTTCCAGCAGTGTTGAAAATACTCCCTTACTTCTTTTTCATTCTCGGTAAAGACTAACATATCCCTTCTCTCCTTCTTTGTCTTCGATGGTAATTTTTAACTCAGGCAAAAATTTAGGGATCAACCAGGCTTGAGTAAGAAGATGTTTGGTTACTTTAGCAACAGAAAAACCAAAAAATTTAGCAGACCGCAGTTTTAAAAGGGCTAAACTTATAGGTATCAAGACCTGGTCTGCCAGATGTTCTTCAAACTGAGATTTAGTGCTTAGAAAATTTTTCCATTCTCTTGTTACCTTTTTCCCTATCTCCTCTGCTGGATAGCCACGTTTCCCCAGCTCGGTAAATCCAGCATATAGGACCTTTTCCTTATCTAAAGATTTTAAGAAAACAAAAGTTCCGTCAGATTTAGACTTCACTCTTTCTTTATAGACTATAAGGTTCTCACAGTTTGGTAACTCTGACAATACACCTTTTAGTTGCCTTTCTACGATATGTGCAGGAAGTCTTTCAGATGATACACTATAAACGGTGAGGTTTTCAGGAATAAAACACTCTGGTAAAGTCGGCAGAAAAAACTCTTTCCAGGGTTTAATGAAAGCTCTTATCTTCCCCCCACCTGCAGGATAAAACCCATAGGCTTCAAGATGAAGGTCTACCTCCAGACCAAAAAGTTTGGCCATTGGTAAAAAGACTTCTTTTACATAGTGATAACAGGGGCTAAAAGGAACATGGGTACCTCCTTTGATCACCACCTCTCCACCTTCACTTAAACTCAGAGGATACACAACTGTCTGGAAAAGAAGCAAGGTTGAGCCTGCAGTTCCTATATCAAAGGAATAGTGCAACTTTTCTGGAAGTTTTTTGGGAATAAAAACTATCTCTTGAGAACCTAACTCATCCCCTTTTACCTCTGCCTCTGAAAGATAGGCTAATGCTTTAACACAGGCTAAATGCTGAGGCTGAAGACCTGGTTTAGGTCTTTTAGCTCTAAGGTTAAAAATTTTAAAAGGTTTACCGGTGACTACCGAAAGCGATAAAGAGGTGCGTAAAACCTGACCACCACCTTCACCGTAAGCACCATCTATAACAAGCATTTTTCATCAAGCTCTTTTTCCATCTTTTCGATTTCACTTATCAAAAACTCTACCAACCACTCCACCATCTTTTTGCCTTTTTCAAAGGATGCCTTGCTTGGGTTACCCCATATTCCAGTACTCCAGTATTTTTCTTTCTCAAACACCACCCTAAACTTAGGAAATTTAGGATAATCTTCAAATCCCCCGTCTTTTACCAAATCTGGTTTTAGGTAAAGCATAAGGGAGGTTTCCCATTCTCCTGCATGAGAATCCTCCTCAGGAATACCCATATCTTTTAAACAAGGCCTAAGTAGCTGAAAAATGTCGGCTACAAAAAAATTACAATAAGGAACTAACGATATAAAAGATTCAGCTGCGTCTACCAGATAGGCGTTGTGGGTACCTCCTGCATGTCCAGAAAGAACCATAAAATTTTTAAAACCACAAAGATAAAACTGATGAAAAAGGTTTAGCATCAATTTTTTTAATATCTCTCCGGTAATACTTATCGTCCCAGCAAGGGTGCTCGTACTTCTACAAAGACCATAATAAATCGGTGGGGCTATAAGAACCTTTTTTTTCTCGGCTACCTTTTTACAGACCTCATAGATAGTATAAAGGTCTGTAGCTAAAGGTAAATGAGGACCATGAGCCTCAACAGAACCTACAGGGAAAATAACGGTCTTTACTTGTTTTTTAGCCTCTTCAAATTCTAAAGAAGTAATCTCCTCTACTAACATAATTTAACCTCTTGGAACTATCGATATTTTGATTATTTGAATTATAATTAAAATTTGCTATGAAGAAAAGGGTTTATATAAAAACTTTTGGTTGTCAAATGAATGAAAACGATTCAGAAAAGGTACTCATTCTTTTAAAAGAAGAGTATGTTCCTACCGATAACCCTGAAGAAGCAGACCTTATCATAGTAAATACCTGTTCTGTAAGGGAAAAACCTCAACACAAAGTCTATAGTGAGGTAGGGAGGTATAAACCCTTAAAAAAGAAAAAAAAACATCTCCTCATAGGTATTATGGGATGTGTTGCCCAACAAGAAGGAGAAAACCTGATTAAAAAACTTCCCTATGTAGATTTCGTGTTAGGAACCCAAAGTTTTTATCAAATAAAGGAGGTTATAACTAAACTTCAAAAGGATCCTAAACCTATTGTGTTAACCGAATTAACTAACGAGTTTAAACCACCTTTAGTGCTTCCTGAGGAGACTTTATCTAAAAACACCGAAAAGGTTACTGCTTTTGTCACGATAATGCAAGGATGTGATAATTTTTGTTCTTATTGTATCGTTCCTTATGTCAGAGGAAGAGAAACAAGTAGACCTCCAGAAGAAATCATAGAAGAGATAAAGAGATTGGTAGAATTAGGGGTAAGGGAGGTTACCCTTTTAGGACAAAACGTAAACTCCTATGGGCTAAAGGAAAAAGGTTATCCTGATTTTCCAGAACTCTTGAACCAAATTGCAGCCATAGAAGACTTATGGAGGATAAGGTTTACTACCAGTCATCCTAAAGACCTTTCAGAGAAACTAATAAGAACTATGGCTGAAAATCCCAAAATATGTCATCATATCCATCTCCCTCTTCAGGCTGGTTCAAACAGAATATTAAAACGAATGAACCGTAAATATACTAAAGAAGAATATTTAGAAAAAGTAGCAAAACTTAGGGAGCTAATTCCTGACATAGCCATCACCACCGATATCATCGTAGGATTTCCGGGAGAAACCGAGGAGGATTTTGAAGAAACTTTAGAGATGCTAAAAACCGTAAGGTATCATGAAATTTTTTCCTTTAAGTACTCAGATCGTCCGTTTACCACAGCTAAAAACTTCGAGGACAAAATTCCTGAAGAAGAAAAAGAAAGAAGACTAAAATTAGTTCAGGAGCTACAAAACACCATTACCCAAGAAATCTATCAACAATACGTAGGTAAAGAAATGGAAGTGTTGGTTGAAGGTTTTAGCTCAAAATCGAAAACTCAACTTATGGGACGCACCACCACCAACGTAATAGTGAATTTTTCCTCTCCAAGGCTTGACCTAAAAGGTAGTTTGGTCAAAGTTCTGATAGAAGAAGCAGGAAAACACTCTTTAAAAGGAAGCTATCTTAAAACTCTAAAATAAACTAAATAAATTATATTAAATATTGCAATTTATACAAAAATTGCAATATTTACAAACTTAAGTCTATTTTTTAGTTTATGCATTTTTGTATAACGTTTGGTAGAGCTATTATAAAAACGGTATGTTTTTTGCCAAAAGTTATATGAAAGTGTTTACTGACTATTCTTTAAAACTTTGAGAAAAGAGGTTTTATAAATGAGAGGTATAGCGAAAGGCTTGATAATACTTAGTTTTTTGAGTTTAGTATTTACAGATATAGGCTTTGGGAAAAAGGAAACGACGGTAGGAGGTAAATACTATCCTCCTAATCTAAACCCAACCAAGGTTAAAGAGTTTTGTCAAGAAATACAGCCTCTCTGGCAAAAACAACTGCAGCTTTCTTCTGAAGTGCGTGTCTTGTGGGCACAAACTCCACCTAATTGGGAGGCTATACAGCAAAAGGAAATAGAAATTCAAAAAATCAGGGTTGATATCCAAAAAAAGGCTTATGGAAAAGGACTTCCTTATGGTCCGAGGAAAGGGTTAAACTTCAGAAAACTATGTGGATGGTAAAAATTTCTCTTTTTACTATCAGAGTGGTTACAAACCTTAAAACTTAATGTTGTATTCCTTTAGTTTATAATAAAGGGTCCTCAGAGAAATCCCTAAAAGTTTTGCCGCCTCTTTTTTTATTCCCTTGGGTCTTTTTTAAGGCTTCTATGATGGCATTTTTTTCCAAGGATCTAAGGTCTACTACTTCTTCAGATAAAAAGCCTGATTTTTCTGAAGGTTTACTTTCTGTATAAAAAGGGAGGGACTTTTGGTATCCCAAATCTACCTCAATCTCTTTGCCTTCTGACATCAGGAAAGCCCTTTCTAACAAGTTTTCAAGTTCTCTTACGTTACCTGGAAAGGGATATTTTAACAAAAATTCCTTAGAATTTGAACTTAAAGGTAAGAGGTCTCGCTGTAACTTTTTAGCTAACCTATGGATGATAAACTCCGCTATCTTTAATATAGCTTGCTTTCTTTCTCTCAAGGGTTTTACCTCTATAGGAAATACATTAATCCTAAAAAATAAATCCTCCCTAAACTTACCTTCTTTAACCAACTTAATAAGGTCCCGGTTGGTTGCCGTAATAAACCTGACGTTAGTCTTTATAGAGGTTAAACTTCCTAATCTTTCAAAGGTTTTATTTTGTAATACACTTAAAAATTTTGCCTGTACGGTAAGGTTCATCTCTGAAATTTCGTCTAAGAATAACGTTCCATCTTTGGCTAACTCTATCTTTCCGGGTTTACTCTTTAAGGCCCCTGTAAAAGCACCCTTTTCATACCCAAATAGTTCGGCTTCTATTAACGTTTCAGGGATGGCTGCACAATTAACCTCTACAAATTTACCTGGCCTTCGGCTAAGACGATGGATGACCTTAGCTATCAACGACTTTCCTGTACCTGTCTCACCGTATAAAATCACAGTAGTGTCTGTAGGGGCTACTTTTACTACTTTATCGTAAACTTCCTCCATCCCTAAAAATAAGATTTCTAAAGGAGGAAGTTCTTCTTGGGTTTCTTCCTCAGAATCTTCCTTGGGTTTTTTAGCTAAGATGTTTTGAACTAAACTTAAAAAGTCTTCAGGACTGGAAAGAGGTTTGGTAATATAATCTACAGCCCCCTTTTTCATGGCCTCTACCGCAGAACTTACAGTAGCATAGGCGGTTATTACTAAAAATAAAGTATTAGGTAAGGCAGGTTTTACCTTTTTGATAAAATCTATTCCACTCATCTTAGGAAGTTTAAGGTCTGTAATGATAAGGTCTGGGTTAAAATCAAAAATCAAACACCTTTTTAAAAGCTAACTCAGGGTCTTCACAGGTTTCTACCTGATAACCTCCCTCTTTTAGCAACACCTCTAAAAGGGTGGCAAAAGAAAGGTCGTCTTCTAAGATAAAAATCTTGGCATTTCTAACCATATGGCTGTTCCTTCTCCTGGTTTGGTTTGAACTTTAATCTTAATCTTCATGGCCTCACATAGCTTTTCTACTATTGCCAAACCTAAGCCTGATCCTTTAGGTTTGGTAGTAAAAAAAGGAGTAAACGCTTTTTTCAAAGTCTCTTCATCCATACCTATCCCGTTGTCTATTACCCCTAACCTCAGGGTTTCTCCTTTGTCTTCTATTTCTACTTTTATCTCTTTTTTCTCCTGGTTGGTTTCTAACACAGCATCAAAGGCATTTTGAATTAAGTTTACCACTATTTCTTTTAATTTGTCAGGATCAGTTATGATACTAAAATCCTCTCCTTTAATAAAAAAGTTACGTCTACTTGAGGATACTTATCTTTAAAACTTAACCAAACCTCTTCTACCAGTTCTCTTAAGTCAAACTGCTTAGGTTCTATCTTGACAGGATTAACATAAAAAATCAACTCATCTGTTAACCTTTCTATCCTTAAAGCCTCGTTAAAAATAATTCCTAAATACCTTTTATAATCTCTTTCTGTTATCTTTTCTGCCAAATACTGAGAAAAGCCTTTGATACTTCCTAAGGGATTTCTGATCTCGTGAGATAAAATCTTCGCCATGGTAGAAATACTTTCTAATTGCTTCATCTTAAGTTCCATACGTTCATAACGGATGAGAAACTTGGTACCTATCCCACCTGCTGTTAAAAGCCCTAAGCAGGCCAACATTTTTAAGAAAAACAAAAACTGAGCCCTTTTTACGATAAACGAAAAGGTATTTATGTTTAGCCCCACCCTAAGATAAAGGTTATATTTTTAAGTATAAAAGTTAAAATCTGCCAGAAAAATCTGTTTATAAGGTTCTTCTTGGTCTGAATAAAAACGATAATAGGGTAGTTTGTGCCTCTTTAACTCTATTAATTCTTCAGGGTCTATTTTATAGCCTATCAGTTCTGGGTTAGAATGAAGGATAATGTCTCCGTCTTCGTCATAAAGCATGATAAATTCTAAGTTTTCCCAATTTTGGCTTAAAATGATGTTTAAAAAGGTGTTGTAGTTGATCTCATCAAGGTTGGCATAAGTCATAACTCCCTGAAGGGTGATAGCTATCATCATAGCTTGGTCCTCAAGGGCTTTCTGGGCTAAAAGCTTTGAATTTTTATAAAAAAAATCGCACTTAAAAACAAGGTAACTACAGCTAAAGCTACAACCCCCCATAGAATTAAGGTAGATTTAAAACTTATCTGTTTAAAAATTTGGTTTAATTTTTCCATAACAACTTTCTAATATACCACAACTCTGTCAATCTCATAAAATGAGGGTATAATTTTATCTGATGAAAAACCCTGTAGTAAGCGTAATCATCCCTACTTACAATCGAGCTTACATCCTGTTTAAGGCTATCAAAAGTGTACTTAACCAAACCTTTAAAGACTTAGAAATCATCGTAGTAGACGACGGGTCCACAGACCTAACCCCTAAACTTATTACCCCATACCCTGTAGTCTATGTAAAAAAGCCAAGAAAAGGGGTAGCTCATGCCAGAAATAGGGGGCTTTTTCATGCCAAAGGGCGTTACATCGCCTTTTTAGACAGCGACGATGTGTTTACCCCTACCAAACTTGAAGAACAGTTAACTTTTTTTGAAAAATACCCTTCTTATAAAATCGTTCAAACAGATGAGATCTGGTACAAAGGAGAAAAAAGACTTAACCCAAAAAAGATTCATAAAAAAGCCGAAGGCTGGTTTTTTGAAAGGGCTGTTAAGTTGTGCGTTGTTTCTATGTCTACGGTTTTGATAAAAAGAAAACTTTTTGAAGAAATTGGGGTGTTTGACGAAGAATTTTGGGTATGCGAAGACTACGAATTTTGGTTAAGGGTTGCGATAAAAAACCCTGTAGGATTGATACCTAAACCTTTAGTAATCAAAAGCGGCGGAAGAGAAGATCAGCTTTCTGCTACCAAAGGGCTTGATTATTATAGAACTTTAGCCCTTATAAAGCTCTTTAAAAACTACCAAAAGGAATTAAGTTTAGAACAGAAATTGATACTATTTGGAGAGGCTAAAAATAAGTTTAACATTTTTTATAAAGGAGCTTTAAAACACGGCAACCTTTATCAAGCTTTTAAGTTGAAAAAACTTTTTGAAGAAACCTTTAAAGAATCTGTAATTAGTCCTTTGAAACCTTTGCCTAAACCATGAAAGAAGAAAAAATGTTTAGCAAAAAAGATTGGTTGGTAAAGTTTACTAAACCCTTAGAGTTTGCCTATAAAAATAATTTTCAAAATCTACACAAAATAAAATATTTAGAAAAAACACTTTTAAAATTTATAGAAAACCTTCCCCAAGAATTTGAACCTTATCGAGAAAAATTTTTAGAACTTTGTTATGGTTTAGATCAGGCAGCTTTAGACGAAAAAAAGGAAAAAATAAAGGCGTTGTTTGATTTGTGTATTGCTTTAGGGATTAATAAAGAAGGAACTTCTGAGGTTGAAGAACCTCCAGAAGAACCGATAAACCAGGAGGTTTATCAAGAACCGACTTTTTCTTTAGAAGAATACAGACAAGCTAAAGAGGAACTTAAAAAACCTGTTCAGTTTTTAAAAGGGGTAGGGCCTAAGATTGCCAAAAAGTTTGCTAAAAAAGACATTCATACGATCGAAGACCTATTGTTTTTCCTGCCAAGGGATTATGAAGACCGAAGACATTTAATCCCTATTTCTAATTTAAATTTAAAAGAAGGACAAAAGGCGGTGGTTTTTGGTGAAGTCATCAAAAGTGGAATTGTTTATACCTCAAGAAGAAAGGTCTTTGAAGCCCAGCTTACTGATGGCACTGGATTTCTCCTCCTTCGGTGGTTTAACTTTAAGGACTTTTTTTTGAGAAACCTTTTACAATCGGGCAAAAGAGTTTATGCCATAGGGGAGGTAGGTAAATTCGGTAGGGTTTTTGAGATGGTCCATCCTGAAATAATACCAGAGGGAGAAGAGGATAAGCTCGAGTTAGAGTTAGGAAAGATTGTACCTGTTTACTCTGCGGTTGAAGGTTTGAGTGAAAGGCAACTAAGAAAGATCATCAAAAATGCGGTAGAAGATTATGCAGATTTTTTAGAAAATTTTATTCCACGCGAATTCTTAAAAAAAAGAAGGCTTTTGCCATTAAACTTAGCCATAAAAAATTTGCATTTTCCAGAGGATGAAAAAGACCTTTCTTTGCTTAAAAAAGAGGAAAGCGTCTATCACAAGAGCTTGGCTTATGATGAATTTTTCTTCTTAGAATTAGCCTTGGCTTTGAAAAAAAGTAAAGTCAAAAAAGAACAGGGAATATCTTTTAGAACTGACGGAGAAAAAGTAAAAGCCTTTTTAGCCAAACTTCCTTTTGAGCTTACCTCAGCTCAAAAAAGGGTGTTAGAAGAAATCAAAAAAGACATGGCCAGTCCAGTGCCTATGAACCGGTTAGTACAAGGAGATGTAGGGTGTGGAAAAACGGTTGTAGCCTTTATTGCTGCACTCACTGCGATAGAAAACGGATATCAGGTAGCGATGATGGCTCCTACTGAAATCCTTGCTGAGCAACATTACCATAACTTTAGACGTTATGCCCAGCTCATGGGAGTAAACGTAGCCCTTCTTTCTGGAGGGGTCCCTCCTGCTAAAAAAAGAGAAATTTATTATGGATTGGCTACTGGGTTTATAGATTTTGTGATAGGAACCCATGCCCTTTTTCAAGAAAGAGTAGAGTTTAAAAGACTGGGACTGGTTATCATAGACGAACAACATCGTTTTGGTGTTTTACAAAGGGCAGCCTTAAGAGAAAAGGCTAAAGGTATAACCCCAGATACCTTGGTTATGACAGCCACCCCTATCCCCAGAACCCTTGGGCTTACCATCTACGGAGATTTAGACCTTTCGATAATAGACGAAATGCCTAAAGGCAGAAAACCTATCATTACCAAACTTTTCATAGAATATAACAAACACAAAGCCTATGCAGCAGTTAAAGAAGAATTAAAGAAAGGACATCAAGCTTATGTAATCCTTCCTCTGATAGAAGAATCAGAAAAACTCGACCTTAAGGCAGTAACCACCTACGGTGAAGAGTTACAAACAAAGTTTTTTCCAGAGTTTAAAGTAGGGATTTTACACGGAAAGATGAGTTCTTTGGAAAAAGAAAAAATCATGCATCAGTTTAAGCGCAAAGAAATAGACATCTTAGTTTCTACCACGGTGGTAGAAGTCGGTGTAGACGTCCCCAATGCTACAGTTATGATAATAGAACATGCTGAAAGGTTCGGTTTGTCTCAACTTCATCAGCTAAGAGGAAGGGTTGGAAGGGGAGAGGCGCAGTCTTATTGTTTTTTGATAGCTTATAAGATATCTATGGAAAGCGAGGCTTACAGACGCTTGCAGATACTATGTCAAACAAACGACGGGTTTAAAATAGCAGAAGAAGACTTAAAACTCAGAGGCCCTGGAGACTTCTTAGGGACAAAACAATCGGGATATCTTGAATTTAAAAAAGCTGACTTAGTAAAGGACTACCCAATCCTTTTGTGGGCAAGGGAAGATGCCTTTTCTTTGATAGAAAAAGACCCAGACCTTAGTAAACATCCTATTCTTAAAGAAGAACTAACCAGAAGATGGGAGGAAAGATTAAAACTTTCAGAAATAGCCTAAATTTTAATAAAACAAGGAGCTTAAGATGGAAGATAACTTTAAGATAGGTATCATCGGTGGAAAAGGAAAGATGGGAGAATTTTTTGCAAGGTTCTTTCAAGGGAAAGGATATGAAGTACTTGTGTCAGACAAAGATACTAAACTGGACAACAAAAGCCTTTTGCAAGAAGCTAAAGTTATCCTTATCTCTGTCCCTATGTCTGTGTTTCCGAAAGTGGTAGAAGAGATTGCAGAGTTTACTACTCCAGAACACTGGATATTAGATGTGTGTTCTCTTAAATTAGAGCCTTATAAAATAATGAAAAGTTTACTTAAAAAACCTGAGGTGTTAGCTACCCATCCCCTTTTTGGTCCTTATGAGACCTCGCTAAAGGGAAAAACCATAGCCTATTTTCCGATACGCGGTAAAAATCTTTTAAACTGGTTTATCAAGGTTATGTCTGAAGATGGTTTAAATTTAATAAAAATTTCTCCCAAAAAACACGACCAGATTATGGGATTAGTTCAGGTATTAAACCACTTTTGGTTGGTATTGTTAGGAAACATCATAAACCATTCAGGTTTTCGCCTTGAAGAAATAGTCTCTTTAGCCACCCCAAGTTTTCTAAAACAGCTCGAAATATTGCAAAGATTAGCCTATCAAGACGAGAAATTATATGCAAAAATACAGCTTGATAACCCTTATGGGAAAAGGTTTAGAAACCTTCTTTACAGAGAGTGTAAAAAGTTTATCAAGGCTTTAAATTCCTCTGAGGCTCAGGATCTCTTTGAGACTAATTTCAGAGAAGTAAAAACCTTAGCTAAAACCTTAGAAAATCTTTTGAAAAGTTCTCATCCTAACTAAATAAAGAAGTAAAAATCCAAAGGCTATCATTCCTAAGCAAAGAACCTGCCCCATCGTCATCCAGCCAAAAATAAGGTCAAAACTCTGGGCAGGTTCTCTTAAAAACTCAAACAAGAACCGTAAGACCCCATAGCTTATTAAAAAAATAGCAAACTTTGTCCCTGGAGCCCATTCTTTTTTTCTTAAACTCCAGAGAAAAAGAAACAACAAAAGTCCGGTCACTAACCCCTCATAAAGCTGTACAGGATGGCGAGGTAAAGACCCTCCCTCAGGAAAAACCATACCCCAGGGTAAGGACGTAGGTTTTCCGTAAATCTCTCCGTTGATAAAATTACCGATCCTTCCCCAGAAAAGCCCTATAGGAGCACACACAGCTATCAAATCAGCCCACCATAAAAAAGACTGCCTTTTATATTTTACATAACCATACCCTACTACCAACGCACCTATCAATCCTCCGTGAAAGGACATCCCTCCTTTCCAAATAGCTATTATCTCCCATGGATGGGTTAAAAAATAATCAGGATAGTAAAAAAAACAAAAACCTAAACGTGCACCGAGGATTAATCCTAAAAAACTGTAAAAAAGAAGGTTTTCTAAAAAGGGATAAAGATGAGTAAGGTTTCTTTCTTTTAATTGATACCTTGTAAGAAAAAGTACACAGAAAAAACTTATAACATACATTAATCCATACCAACGGGCTTCAAAAGGGCCTATTTTAAAGATTACCGGGTCAATTTGTGGATGTATAAGCATCGCAAAGATCCTTTATCACACATTTTTCACATTTAGGCTTTCTGGCTAAACATACCTTTCTTCCATGAGCTTGCAAAAGATGAGGAAAGACAAACCACTCATCCTTAGGGACTATTTCCATCAGCTCTTTTTCTATTTTTTCTGGTTGATTAGATTTTACCAAACCAATCCTCTGAGAAAGTCTTCTAACGTGAGTATCAACAGGAATGCCCTCTACTATTCCGTAAGCATTAGCCAACACGATGTTGGCAGTTTTCCTTGCAACCCCAGGAAGTTCTAAAAGGGCCTCCATCGTCTTAGGGACTTCTCCGTTATACTTTTCTACGAGGATTCGGCAAGCCTCTTTTATATATTTAGCCTTTTGCTGATAAAAACCTGTGCTTTTGATATCTTCTGCAAGTTCCTCTAACGAGGCTTTAGCAAAATCCTCTGCTGTCCGATATTTTTGAAAAAGTTTTGCCGTTACCTCGTTTACCCTCTCGTCAGTACACTGTGCAGAAAGTATGGTAGAGATTAAAAGCTGTAAAGGATTTTCAAATTTAAGGGCTATTTTAGCGTCTGGATATGAAGTTTTAAGCCTTTCTATTATCAGTTTTACCTTTTGTTTAACCTCCATCCAAAGAACCTCCTATTTGTTTAAGCCCTTGCATAAGGTTTTGATAAAATACCTTTTTTTCTTCCTCTGAAAGAGGTGGTATGTCACTTTTAAAACCAAGGTTTAACTTATTCTCTACCTCTTTTGCCCTCTCAACCAACCTTGCACTTAAAGAACTCTCTAAGGTTTCTACAGCGTTAAAAAATCTTAACAATCTCAAAAATTGTCTTTCATTAAAAGTAGTTTCTGAGAAGGAACCTTTTTCTATGATCTCTTCTGCATCAAGAATAAGCTTTTTCAAACGGTCAAGAAGGGGTATCTGGATTTGTTTTCTAAGTTGCTCTTCAAGCATTAAAAACTCCCAAGCTACTCTTAAAAGGTCCGGTGATTGAAAATCTTTATGCAGTAAAACCTCCCGAAACCAAAAGGAAAACTCTTTACGTAAAAGGTCTACCAAGAACATAAAATCAAATTCTTGCCGATTAAAAAGAGCTTCTAACTCTTCTAAATCAACCTTTAAGGCCTTAAATATTTCTGGTAGATTTTGTTTTTTGTAAATATGAAGTAACGCCCAAAAAAAGAATTTTGGCTCAAAGCCTACCCCTTTTTCTTCGATAAAAAAACTATTTTCGCTATTTAAAAACTCTTTAAACAGCTCTTTTATCCATTCTAAGGTATAAAACTTCATCTTTCAAACCAAAACCTTTTTTATCTCTTCTTTAATTTTACTAACCTCTGGTTTTTCAGAAAAACTTCCTTGGGCCAAAAGTTCTTTTCCTCCTCCTTTAAGCCCCAGAGGTTGCAAGGCTCTAAAAAACTTAGATGCAGGATGTTTATCCCCCAAGTCTTTGGTAACCATACACAAGGCTAAACTACCCTTTTCCTTTTCTCCTATCAGGAAAATCACACAAGAACCTAACTTATTCTTAAACCAATCCCCTATTTCCCTTAAGTCTTCCATTTTTTCGGTTTTAAAAGAGGAAACCAATACTTTTATACCTCCTACCTCTTCTACCTCGGAAAGTTTTTGTTCTAAATCTTGTTTCAAATCAAAACTCTTTAGACGTTTAAGCTCCTTTTCTTTTTCTTCTAAAAGTGTAAGTAAGGCTTCTACTTTTTTCTCTAATTCCTTAGGAGAAGTCTTAAGAAGCTGAGCAAGATTCATCAGACGTCTTTCTTGATTTTTTATCCATTGATAGGCCTTCATACCAGCTACAGCTTCTATTCTTCTTATACCTGAAGCTACGCTACTTTCTGAAACAATTTTTACTAAACCTATCTCTCCTGTGCTCTTTACATGAGTACCACCACAAAGTTCGATAGAAACATCACCGATTTTAACCACCCTAACCACATCCTGGTATTTTTCTTCAAAAAGGGCGATTGCTCCCATAGCTTCTGCTTCTTCTCTGTTAACCCATGCAAACTCTAAGGGATAGTTCTCTAACACCCAACGGTTGACAAGTTCTTCTATATGGTCTATTTCCTCTTGGGTCAAACCAGAAAAATGGGTAAAGTCAAAACGCAAGCGTTCCTCTTCTACCAACGAACCAGCTTGCCTTACATGGGGACCTAAAACCCTTCTTAACGCTGCATGTAAAAGATGGGTAGCGGTATGATGCTTAGCGATATGGGCTCTTCTTTCTACGTCTACTTTTAACTGAACTTCTTCGTTTGGTTTAAGTATCCCTTCGATTAGTTTTACTTTATGGTAGATAAGGTCTCCTACCTTATATACTTCTAAAACTTGAGCTTTACCCTCTTTACCAAATATCCATCCTTGGTCATAAACTTGACCACCGCCTTCTGGATAAAAAGGAGTAACGTTGGTAATCAAATAGTAAATCCCGTTTTCTTTTTCTAAACCTAATATCTTAGCTGAAGCTTCTAACGTATCGTAACCTACAAAAAAGGTTTGTATGCCTTCTTTGGCCTTTTCTTTTATAAACTCAGGCAATTTTTCTAAGGTACCTTTCCAGGTCTTTCTGCTTTCTTCTCTTGCCTTTTCTCTTAATTTTTCAAAACCCTCAGTATCTAAGGTAAAACCCATCCCGATCGCATAGTCCCTTACCAAGTCATAGGGAAAACCATAGGTATCATACAACTTAAAAATTAAATCGCCTGGTATGAGATTGACACCTTTTTCTTTAAGTTGAGCGACTTCCTTTTCAAGGATGTTAAGCCCTGTCTCAAGGGTTTCTAAAAATTTTTCTTCTTCAACCCTGATTACCTTTTCAGCAAATTCCTGACCTTGTAAAACTTCAGGATACACCTCTTTATATTCTGCCACCACAGAGGGGACAATCTGGTATAGGAAAGGGTCTTTTAAACCTAAAAGACGTCCAAACCTTTCAGCCCTACGAATGATCCTTCTCAATACATAGCCTCTTCCTTCGTTAGAAGGAACTATCCCTTCAGCCAAAAGAAAGGTAGCAGCCCGGATGTGGTCTGCAATGACCTTAAAAGCCACTTCAGTTTCTTTATTCTCTTTAAAGGCTTTACCGGTAATCTCTGAAATTTTATCCATAATTCCTTTAAAAAGGTCGGTATCGTAGTTAGAAGGGACCTCTTGAAGAACGGCGGTTATTCTTTCAAGTCCCATACCTGTATCGATGCAGCCTTTAGGAAGAGGTTTTAGTTCTCCCTTTTTATTTCTTTCGTATTGCATAAAAACCAGGTTCCAAATTTCGAGAAAACGATCGCAATCACAACCAGGGCCACACTGAGGAGACTGACAACCAAAACTCTCTCCTTGGTCAAAAATAATTTCTGAACAGGGGCCACAAGGCCCTGTATCTCCCATCATCCAGAAGTTATCTTTTTCTCCAAGTCTTACGATTCTTTCTTCAGAAAGCCCTGCTATCTTTTTCCATAATCGGGCGGCTTCGTCATCGTCTTTGTATACAGTTACATAGATTCTTTCCTTAGGCAATCCTAAAACCTGAGTAATAAATTCCCAGGCATAAGAAATGGCTTCTTCTTTAAAATAATCCCCAAAGGAAAAATTACCAAGCATTTCAAAAAAGGTATGGTGCCTTGCGGTATACCCTACGTTTTCAAGGTCGTTATGCTTACCTCCTGCCCTCATACATTTTTGACAAGAGGTAGCCCTTTTATAAGGCCTGGTTTCTTCTCCTAAGAAGACCTTTTTAAACTGAACCATCCCTGCGTTGGTAAAAAGAAGGGTTGGGTCATCTGCTGGGATCAAAGGAGAGCTGGGAACAACCTCATGACCTCTCTCTTTAAAAAATTGCAAAAACCTTTGTCTGATCTCAGACCCTTTCATCTTATCACCTCATCTGAACTTTTAAACCCTTTTCATCTTTAAAGGTTCTATTTTAGAAGTTTTTTAGCATTTTTCAATAAAAATCAAAAAAAATTTTCCCTATTATTGCTTTATTTTAAAGTTATAGTAAATTTTCGTTAAAAGTTAACAATCTAAGCAGGAGGTAATCCCATGCTTGTACAAAATTTTTTATTTACCTCAGAGTCAGTTACAGAAGGGCATCCAGACAAGGTAGCAGATCAGATCTCTGATGCTATCTTAGATGCCATCTTAGAAAAAGATCCTTATGCCAGGGTAGCTTGTGAAACCTTGGTTAATACAGGAATGATCCTTATAGCTGGTGAGATTACCACAGAGGCTCGTATAGACTATCCTACCATCGCCCGTGGAGTAGTAAAGGAAATTGGTTACAACCATTCTGACTTAGGGTTTGACTATCAGACCTGTGCGGTCCTTATTAGTATAGATAGACAAAGTCCAGACATAGCTATGGGGGTTGATCGGGATGGAGAGATAGGGGCTGGAGACCAAGGGCTTATGTTTGGGTATGCTTGCGACGAAACCCCTGATTTTATGCCTATGCCTATCTGGTATGCCCATAAATTAGCCATGAGACTTGCTGAGGTTAGAAAAAAAGGCATCCTTCCTTTCTTAAGACCAGATGGTAAAACCCAAGTAACTATACGTTATGAGATGAGAAGACCGGTAGACGTTCATACAATAGTAATAGCAGCCCAACACGACCCAACGGTTACCCTTAAAGAATTAAGAGAAGCCATCATGGAAGAAGTAATCAAAAAAGTCATCGCGCCTGAACATTTAAAATCAGACACAAAGATCATCATCAACGGGACAGGTAGGTTCGTGATAGGCGGTCCTCTCGCTGATTGTGGAATGACTGGAAGAAAAATTATCGTGGACACCTACGGAGGAAGGGGACATCACGGAGGTGGTGCTTTTTCCGGAAAGGACCCTACAAAGGTGGATAGAACTCCTTCTTATTACGGAAGATATGTGGCTAAAAACCTGGTTGCTGCTGGAGTGGCTAAAGAACTTGAAGTACAGGTAGCTTATGCTATAGGAGTACCAGAACCTTTAGCCATCAATATTAATACCTATGGCACCGAAAATATACCTGTAGAAAAAATATTAGATATCATCCACAAACTTTTTGATTTTAGACCTAAGCACATGATAGAGTATCTCAACCTAAGAAGACCTATTTTCAGAAAAACCGCCTGTTATGGACATTTTGGTAGAAACGAACCAGAGTTTACCTGGGAAAAATTGGACATGGTAGAAAAAATTAAAGAACTTGCTGGTTTTGACAAATAGAACGTTGTAAGGGGGGTTTCAAACCGATGGAATATCATGTTAAAGACCTAAGTTTAGCTGAGGAAGGTTTACGGCTGATAGAATGGGCTGAAATGGATATGCCTGTGTTAAGGCAAATAAGAGAACGTTTTGCTAAAGAAAAACCTTTAGCCGGAATAAAAATAGGTGCTTGTTTACACGTGACTACTGAAACAGCCAACCTTGTAAGGACGCTAAAAGAAGGAGGAGCTGAGGTATTTTTATGTGCCTCTAACCCCCTTTCTACTAAAGATGAAGTAGCAGCAGCCCTGGTAAAACATTTTGACATCCCTGTTTTTGCTATCAGAGGAGAAGACCGAGACACCTATTACTCTCACATAAACGCAGTGCTTGACCAAACCCCACAAATCACCATAGACGACGGAGCAGACTTAGTAAGTACCCTTCATAAAGAAAGACCAGAGCAGACTGAAAAAGTCTGGGGAGGCACAGAAGAAACTACAACCGGGGTTATCAGACTTAAAGCAATGGCCAAGGAGGGACTTCTTAAATATCCCATCATAGCGGTAAATGATGCCTTAACCAAACATCTTTTTGACAACCGTTATGGCACAGGGCAGTCCACCCTTGACGGCATCTTAAGGGCTACCAATCGATTACTTGCCGGTTCGGTGTTTGTGGTTTGTGGTTTCGGTTGGTGCGGAAAAGGTCTTGCGATGAGAGCTAGAGGAATGGGGGCAAGGGTGGTGGTTACAGAAGTAGACCCTCTAAAAGCCTTAGAAGCGGTGATGGAGGGTTATCTGGTAATGCCCTTAGATGAAGCCGCTGAAATAGGAGACTTTTTCTGCACAGTCACCGGTAACAAATCAGTCATCAGAAAAGAACACTTTTTAAAGATGAAGGATGGTGCTATCGTCTGTAACTCCGGACATTTTGATGTAGAAATAGACCTTAAGTCCCTAAGAGAAATTTCTACCCAAGTAAGAACCATCAGAAAAGAGGTAGAGGAATATACTTTAAAGAACGGCAAAAAAATCTACGTGCTGTCTCAGGGAAGACTGGTCAATTTAGCTGCTGCAGAGGGGCATCCTTCTGGGGTTATGGATATGAGTTTTGCAAACCAGGCTTTATGTGTGGAATATATAGTAAAGAATCATAAAACGCTACAAAAGACTGTTTATTCCGTCCCGGAAGAAATAGACAAAGAGGTTGCTAAGCTAAAGCTTGCAGCCATGGGAATTAAAATAGATACCCTTACTCCTGAACAACAAAAATATCTTACTTCTTGGGAAGAAGGGACCTAAGGCTTGTTTACAGGACTTATAGAAGGAGAAGGTAGGATTACCTCCCTTCTCCCTGAGAAGGGAGGGTTAACCATAGAAATTCAACCCTCTTTTGCTTTAGAAGACACTAAAATCGGCGATAGTATTGCAGTAAACGGTGTTTGTTTAACGGCTATAGAGGTAAAACCCAAAACCTTTAAAGCCCATATTTCTCCAGAAACTCTAAACAGGACCACCTTTAAATACAAAAAACAGGGTGATTGGGTCAACCTTGAGAGAGCCTTAAAAGTAGGCGACAGGTTAGGAGGACACCTTGTTTCTGGGCACATAGACGGAATAGGGAAGGTATTAAACATCAATCCTTTAGGTGATTTTTATCAAATTTTAATCGAAATACCTGAGGCTTTAGCAGTTTACTTAGTTGAAAAAGGATCGATTGCCGTAGATGGAATAAGTCTTACCATAAACAA
Source organism: Thermodesulfobacterium thermophilum DSM 1276 (assembly GCF_000421605.1). Taxonomy (GTDB): domain Bacteria; phylum Desulfobacterota; class Thermodesulfobacteria; order Thermodesulfobacteriales; family Thermodesulfobacteriaceae; genus Thermodesulfobacterium; species Thermodesulfobacterium thermophilum. Next base: position 34,826 of record NZ_ATXI01000011.1, on the reverse strand, counting down.
GGTAAAAGAAAACTCCTTTGAACTTATGATCATCCCTCATACCTACCAGGTAACCACCTTGAAATACCTGAAGCCTGGAGATTTAGTCAACATAGAAATAGACATGATAGCCAAGATGGTACATAAATGGCTTTCTCCTTACCTAAACCAGCAAGAAAAAAAATCGCAGCTTTCGTTAGAATTTCTAAAACAACATGGGTTTTTATAACCATCATCCTATAAGGGGGGTAGCTATGAAGGTCAATCCAGAATTGGAAATTGTAGAGGAGTTAGCTAAACAAATATTAGTTGCAGCAAGGACTGCTCCTAAAGCCAAAGGGGTAGACGATTTGGTTTTTGGTTTGATTACCGATCCTGAAGAAAAGGAAAGTCTTGCTCAAGAGATGGAAAAAATCGCTGAAGAAAAGGGCGCAGCTTTTAAATTTTTTAAGAGAGATGCAGATAACGTCAGAAATTCTGATGCAGTTATCCTTATTTCCCTTAATTTTAACAAACCCTTAGGGTTAGATTGTGGTATATGTGGTTTTAGGTGTGAAGAGCTGCTAAAACAGGAAAAAAGCTCACTTGATTTTGACGGACCTGTATGTGGAATAAAACTTTTAGACATGGGCATTGCCTTAGGGTCTGCTGTAGCTAAAGCTAAAGACCTTTGTGTGGACAACAGGATAATGTATACCATAGGAGTTGCAGCCAAACGGTTAAACTTGATAAAAGGCAACGTAATCATGGGAATACCCTTAAGTGTAAAGGGAAAAAACATCTATTTTGATAGGCCCCCTGTAAAATAAACCTCTAATGGGCTTAAAAACCAAGATAAAAATCTGTGGCTTGACCCGTAAAGAAGATCTGCTGTTTTTAAACCGATTTCCTGTAGATTATTTAGGTTTTGTGTTATACCCTCGATCTCCAAGGTATGTGGGAGAAAATCTGAAACATCTCTTAGGTTATGTAAGAGAAGGTATTCAAAAGGTTGCAGTATTGGTTAACCCAACCTATGAAGAAGTAAAGGCAGTTTTAGACACAGGTATTGATTTAATTCAACTTCACGGGGAAGAAACCGTTGAGTTTGCTAAAAAAATTGGTCTTTCCCGTGTTATCAAGGCTTTTAGAATTAAAGATAAGGTAGAGTTAGACCTTGTTGCCCCCTGGGAAAAGGCTTATGCGATCCTTACGGATACGTTTGTAAAGGGTGTACCAGGGGGCACAGGAAAAACCTTTAACTGGAGTTTAGCCAAGGTGTTGGTAGACCATGGCTATAAAGTCTTTTTAGCAGGAGGGCTAACTCCAGAAAATGTAAAACAAGCTATTTCAACCATAGGTCCCTATGGTATCGACCTCTCATCTGGAGTAGAAGTTTCTCCTGGAATCAAGGATTCTACCAAAATAAGCAATCTTTTTAAGCAGTTAGAAGTTTAACTACCCGTTAAACCAGATAACCTGCAGAAGCTACCGATACCGCTGAGCCTTGTCCAAAGGGTACAAACTCTTGATGATATAACTTTAACTCACCTTTGGCCCTTAACTTGTCCATAATCAGTTTAGTAAGATACAGAGTAGAAAGACCGCATACCTTTAAAGGTAGAGACTGTTTGGCTTTTTCTAAGAACTCGTCTTTGGTCCCATTGAAAACAAGGTTTAAAAGGGTTACATCGTTTTTTAAAGCTTGTTTGGCATGTTCTTCGGAGACTTCAAAGGGGTCTCCGTATCTTAAACCAAGATGACAAAAATCTATCCCTAAGACTAAGTAGGTGTTCTCATCCTCCATAAGCTGGGCTAATCCCTCGGAAAACTTTTCTGTCAACTCTGGATTTTCAAAAAGAGTAGGCATAGGACCTACCAACACAGGTAAAACCATAAACTGGTCTTTCAAGATATGATGTAAAAAGAGAGCTTGAAACTCTATAGAGTGTTCTAAACGGTGGGCTATATGGTCTGGGAATATCTCTAATTTTTTGGAAGTTCTTAAGAAAAACAACCCTCCTCTATCGTTTTTGATCAGACCAAAAGGGGTGGCTACGTCTTTTGTAAGCACGGAAAAAGGAAGGTCTAAGTGATGTCCCACCCCCAAAATAATTACTCTCGAGCCGGGTGGGATTTTAAACCTGTTATAACTTTCTGCGTAGGACTTAGCAGCTGCTTTTATGTCAATATGAGGGGCTATCAAAACCTTAGGTGGTTTGCCATCCTCAGAAGACCCAAGTTTTAAGATGTCTTCTACAAAAAACTTAGCCTCTGCCGCAGACAAGGGATAAGCAGAATTAGCATGTGCCATAGCCCTGAAAGGATAAGAAAACCATTTGGAATAGGCCTTTTCTTTGATTTTTTCAAAGGTTTTAGACCACAAAAGTCCTTTTTCATCCAAAAACCTGACTATTTTAACTATTTCTTCTAAGGGAATTACCTGGCCAAACTGTTTGGTAGCCTCAGACTGAAGGTCTCTTAAGTCATTTTGTCCGTTCATCAAAGCAAGTAAAAAAGCAAGATACTGAGGCACTACCACCAGTTCGTCTATAAACCCTAAAGGGTCTCTTAGCAGAAAAACAGGTTGACCTTCTTGCTCAGCAGGTATTACGTCTACATACCTTAAAATAGGTTTAAAATCTACCGGATATTCTAATTCCATTACTCTCCCTCTCCAAAATCTTGTGTAGTAAGGCTTTCACAGGACTTTTTAACCCTGTCTATGGCAGCATAGAATTCTTCTTCGATGGTTCTGACTCTTACACCAAAAGCCTTTTGTACGGCTTTACGGATAATGTCTCCTTTAAGAAGGGCATTATCCCAACCAAATTCAGCATATTTTCGGTTAACCACCTGATTTAAATCTATCAAAGCTTGCGCTCTGTTTCTTCTCTCTTCTACCGCCTCTTTCAAAGGTTTTCTTAAAAATTCATCTATTTTAGACACAAAGTTTTCATAAAAACTTGCAGGAAACTTAGGGTCAAACTCTTCTATCGCAAAACCAAAGGTGATATACATAGGGTCTTTAAAATAGGTAAACAACTCTTCCTCTATCAGATTTTCATCTTCTTTTAAAAGTTCCTGATACAGTCTATAGGCTTGCTTAGACTTTTCTTTAACGTTTGGTGGTTTCTCGGTGTTAAACTCTAAGATATGATGATACAGACTTTCATCTACGATTATTCCTACTATTTCTCTTGCCCCTATATCTCGCATAGCCTCAAGACGATGTTGACCGTCTACTACATAATACTTTCCGTCCTTATAAACCACAACAATAGGGGTCAAAAAACCCAACTTTTCTATAGCTATCTCTAAATGTTTCTTTAAACTTTCTGAAAGGTCGCGTTGAAAAGGTGGTCTATGAACCTCTTCTATTTCAAAAACAGCTAAGGTGAGGGGTTGTTTTTTTACAGGATCTTCAAAGGTGGCTACCTCTCTCATACCCTCTCCTATTTAAAATCTCCTCTTTAGTCTGCGTTCCTTCTAAGAAATGTTGGGATATCAAGCACATCTGTATCTTCTAAGGAATTTTCTTCTAATCTATTAACTTTTTCTCTCTCTTCTCTTCTCTTTACTCCTTCTTCTATGTTGACAACCTTACCGTTTTTCTCTTCTTTTTTAGCAGAGTCAAGCCCGGTGGCAATCACAGTAACCCTTAAAACATCCCCCAAAGATTCATCAAAAACCACACCCAAATATACCTTAGCATCTGGATGGATCTCCTTTGAAACCATACTGGTTATTACCTGGGTCTCATGGATGGTAAAATTTTCAGGGTTAACGCTTATGTTAAGCAACACCCCTTTAGCCCCTGAAATAGAAAGGTCTTCTAAAAGCGGACTGTAGACTGCCATCTGGGTAGCTATTTCTGCCCTACCCTCTCCTGCGGCTTCACCCATACCCATCAAAGCCATACCTCCGCTATCACTCATCACCGCCTTAACGTCTGCAAAATCAAGGTTGATATACCCTGGGGATAAAATAAGATCTGAAATACCTCTCACCGCATAATATAATACATCATCGGCTTTTTTAAACATTTCTGCCAATCTTTCCTGGGGAGAACCAAGGGTGAGCAACCGATCGTTTGGGATGGTAATCAAGGTATCTACAAACTTAGAAAGTTCTGCCAAACCCTCCTCAGCAATCCTAATTCTATGCCTTCCTTCAAAAGAAAAAGGTTTGGTTACTACTGCTACGGTGAGAATTCCAAGCTCTTTACATATATTAGCTATCACCGGAGCTGCACCAGTTCCCGTACCTCCTCCCATACCTGCTGCAATAAACACCATTTCTGCATCTTTCAAAACATCTCGGATCTCTTTTTCGCTTTCTTCTGCGGCCCTTTTACCTATTTCTGGCTTTCCACCTGCTCCCATTCCGTTGGTAAGTCTTTTCCCCAACTGGATCTTTATAGGGGCTGGGTTCAATTCAAGGACCTTGTAATCTGTATTGGCTACCACAAACTCTACACCTAAAAGTTTATTTCTAATCATGTTAGCAACAGCATTCCCTCCAGCACCACCTACACCTATTACCTTGATGTTAGGTTGTACCCGAATTTCTTCTTCTAACAACTCAAAAGAAATGCTCATATCTTAGCCCCCTTTAAAAATTTTTTTTATACCTTGTTTTATCTTTTCTATGATACCTTCTCCTTCCTCTTTAAGCCCTGGCCTTTCTCCATACTTGTATGCATAAAGCAACATACCTACCGCGGTAGAAAACTGAGGATGATAGACCTCTTCAGTGAGACCATAAAGTCTTACAGGATAGCCTACACGAGCAGGCAAGTCAAACATCTGGTCTGCTAAATAGACCAAACCAGGTATAAGGGAAGAACCTCCAGTAATTACCATTCCACTTCCTATCTTAGACTTAAAATCAAAACCTTTAAACTGACTTAAAACCTCTTTTCGAAGCTCATTTTCTATCAACTCAAAAAGCTCTTTAACCCTGGGTTCTAAAATCTCAGCCAAAAACTTTTTACTTACTTTCCTTGGGGGACGATTACCTATACCTGTTACCTCTAAAATTTCCTCTTCCTCCACAAGCTCCCTTAAACAAACCCCTTTTTCTATCTTAAGCCTTTCTGCTTCTTTTCTCGAAGTTCTCAGCCCAACCGCTAAGTCGTTGGTTAAATGTTCCCCTCCTACCTGAATAGAAAAAACTCCTCTTAAAACGTTATCCCAGTAGATAACTACATCTGTAGTCCCACCGCCAAAGTCTAAAAGCACTACTCCTAATTCCTTTTCTTCAGGGGTCAAAACTGCTTCGGCTGAAGCAAGGCCCTGGAAAATAACCCCGTCTACCTCTAAATTGAGATTTTCGAAACATCTAAGCAGATTTTGCAAAGAAGAACGGTTGCAAACTATAAGTTTTACATGAGCCTCTAACCTAACCCCTGTCATCCCAACAGGCTGGAGAATCCCCCCTTGCTGGTCTAAAATATACTCCTGAGGGATAACATGCAAAATCTCTGTTTCAGGGGGGAGATTTAAATTCTGAGCTGACCTAAGGACCTCCTCTACATCCTCTTCTGTAACACACTTTTGTCTTAAAGCTACCACACCCATCCCAGAAATAGTTCTGATATGAGGCCCAGCTATACTCACATAAATACTTCCTATGCCTATTTTGGCCTGAGATAAAGCCTTTTCGATAGCATTTTTGATACTCTGTGTTGCTTCATCGATGTTTAAAACCATGCCTTTTTTTAACCCTTGAGAAGGAGCTATACCAATTCCAGTAACCCAAAGTTCTCCTTCTCTCTCTTCTCCTATTAAAACACATACTTTGGTAGTCCCTACATCTACTACCAAAATTCCTGTCTCTTTACCCATCTTAATCACTCCCTAAATTTGATTAAGGCTTGCCCTAAAGGATAGTCTAACCGAATCAATTCTACTTTTTCTGTCTGTCCGTTTTCATAAAGATAGGCCATTATCTTGTCGAGGTTCTTATAAAAATAAACCCAATCTTTTTCAGAAACCAAAGGAAAATAAATCTTAATATGATTTTTGGTTACCATAACTATTTTGTTATCATCTAATACAATTTTAGCAATGTTTTCATAAACAGGCAAATAGTTTTTGTTGTTTTTTAACCAAAAAAGAAATTCAAAAAATTTATCTTTCGATACCTCGCTTTTTAACTCTAAAACAGGGTAAAAGAAATAATCTTCTGGTAAAATGCCTTCCATAATCACGCCTTTTTTATCTATTAAAAACCCTTTATTATCTTTTACTATGATAGCCAAAGGTTCTCTTTCCTTGATCACCAATTCTAAAGTGCCAGGTAAATGCCTAACAATCGTTACCTCTTCTATGTTCTTGTTAGTTAGTATCTGGTTTCTTAAATCTTTTAGTGAGATAGCAAAAAAACGCTCTCCTCCTTTAAGACCTGTAAGTTTAATTATTTCATCTTTACTTACCCTTTTGGTAGGGCTAACTTTAATCTCTTTTAAAACAAAAAGATCTGTAAAATAAAGTAAATAAAACACCAGCCCTACCAAAACTAAAAAACTTATACCCCCCCAGAAAACAGGTCTTTTTAGCAAACTAAAAAATTTCTCCATCTTTTATTCCCAAAAACTTTACCTCAGGTTCTAACTTTACCCTAAATTTTTCCCACACATTTGTTTTAGCCAACTTCATCAATTCTAACACCTCTTTAGCCTTGGCTCTACCCAGATTTACGATAAAATTAGCATGTTTCTTAGATATCTCTGCTCCTCCTACCTTATAACCTTTCAAACCACAGGCCTCTATCAACTGACCGGCATAGTAACAAGGAGGATTTTTAAACACCGACCCAAAGGTACTTTTAGAAATCGGTTGGGTAAGTCTCCGTTTGTTTAAAACCTCTAAAACTTTTCTTTTTACCACCTCTTTTTCACTTTTTTCAAGCTTAAGCTCTGCTTCTAAAATAACCCCCTCTTTTTTAAACCTTCTATAACTCCAGTCCTCCTCACTAACTTCACAATAGACTAAATCTCCCCTATGGTAAAGTAGGACTTTTTTTACTACCTGAGAAATACTTCTTCCAAAGGCCCCTGCGTTCATCCTAACTGTCCCACCTATGGTTGCAGGAACCCCTGCTAAAAACTCCATACCAGAAAAACCCTTTTTAAGACATAAACTTATAAGCTTATTAACCCCTGTCCCAGCTTTGACCTTCAAAACTACTTCGTCTTTTTCCTCATTTAAAAACTCAATCCCTTTTAATCTTTTTAGGCTAATCACCACCCCTTTAAAACCTTCGTCTGCAACCAAAAGATTGCTTCCTCCACCCAAAATATAAAAAGGTGTCCCTGTATTTTCCAAAAACTCTAGTAGTTTTACTAAAACCTCCTTTTCTTTGGGAAAAACCAAAAGATCGCAAGGTCCACCTATCTTTATGGTAGTATAGGAAGCCAACGGCTCGTTTTCTAAATAGAAAATTTTGTTTTCTTCTAAAAATTCTCTAATTTCTTGCCTCATCTTTTTCTAAGAGTAATTTGTGGATTTTATAAACGTTCCCTGCTCCCATAGTAATAACAACCTGGTTTTCATCTAATATATCTTCAAGAAGCTCTTTTATGTTATCTAAGTTTTCTACAAAAAAGGTAGGTTTTCCTCCTCTAAGATTTTTTAGGTTTTCAAAAAGGATATAACCTGAAATCCCAGGTATAGGTTTTTCACTTGCAGGATAAATCTCAGTCAAAACCAAAATATCAGGTTCTTTTAAGGTTAACAAAAACTTATCCCATAAGAACTTAGTCCTGGTATAACGGTGGGGTTGAAAAATAAGCACAAGCTTTTTATCTTTATAAACCTTTCTTAAAGCTTCAAGAGAAGCTTTGATTTCAGTAGGATGATGTGCATAGTCATCTATCAGGACTGCTCCTTTCCAAAAACCTTTAAACTCAAGCCTTCTGCCTGCCCCTTTAAACTCTTGTAAAATTTCTATCACCTGTTTAATCGGAAGACCAAGCTCTAAAGCTACCCCTATAGCAGCTAACGCATTACACACATTATGTTTACCAGGGATAGAAAGTCTCATCTGTCCTAAAAACTTTTCCTGAAACACAACCTTTACTAAAGGATAACCTTCGTCCTCTTCTATAACCTCTGCCCTCAACTGATTTCCTGACGAAAAACCATATAGTAAAAAAGGTCCTGCAATCTCTTTAAGAACTTCTTTAACCCCTGGATCGTCTCCACAGAGTATAACCCTTCCCTCAGGAGAACATTTTTTTATAAAATTGATAAAGGCCTTTTTGATAGCGTTGAAGTCTGCATAAAAATCCAAATGTTCTACGTCGATGTTGGTGATTACCTCTATGTAAGGGTTATAACATAAAAAGGAACCGTCACTCTCATCAGCTTCAGCCACCAAATAATCTCCCTTACCTAAAACAGAATGGGTTTTGATGTTAGATATGATCCCTCCCACTATGACCGTAGGGCTTTTATCCAGTTTAAGCAACATTTCTGCTATCATAGAGGTAGTCGTAGTTTTACCATGAGAACCTGCTACCACAATACTTTTTGGATAAAGGTTCATCACCTCTGCCAACATCTGGGCCCGAGGAATAACCCAAATTCCCATTTCTTTAGCCTTAGAAAGCTCTGGATTGTCCTGAGAAATCGCCGAGGAATAAACCACTATATCTACCTTTTTAAGGTGGTCTTCATGGTGTTGGTAATAAACTTTTATCCCTTGTTTCTCTAACATTTCGGTATATTTACTTTTGTTAAGGTCGCAACCACTGACCTTATGTCCCAAAGAGTGCAAAACCATAGCTAAGCTGCTCATTCCTACGCCGCCTATCCCTATAAAATGTATCCTTTTAGGCCCATCTTTATGACCAAAAACCTTAAACATTAGCCAACCTCTCAAGCTCCTCGATGATGATCTTTTCTGAAGAAGGGACAAAAAAACTTTTCATAGCTTCAGCCATCTCCTGTAGTTTTTTCCTATCGTTAAGCAAATTCTTCAAAACCTGTAAAACTTTATCTGGGGTCGCCTCTTTTTGGTCTACAACCACCGCCCCTCCTTTTTCAGCCACCCTCAAGGCATTCTTCTTTTGATGGTCTCGGGTAGCATAAGGGAAAGGAATAAAAACAGCTGGCAATCCCACGGCAAAAAGCTCAGCCAAGGTGGTAGCCCCAGCCCTTCCTAAAAACAGGTCTGCCTGAGAATATGCCCAACCCATATCCTCTATAAACGGAAAAACCCTAACCCTTTCTTGCCAATCCTTAGGTATTGTTTTATCGTAAGCATTTTTAACCTTTTCGTATTCCTCCATCCCTGTTTGATGAAAAACGAATAAATCTTTAAACTGGATCAGCAGTTTAGGCATAATTTCTAAGGCTAACTCGTTAATAAACCTTGCCCCTAAACTACCTCCTAAAATCAACAACCCTAAACCTGTATGTTCCTTAGGCCTTTTTGTCAAGATAGACTTTCTGACAGGATTTCCTGAAAAAACTACCTTTCCCTTAGGGAAAGACTTTTCGCTACCTGGGATACTTATAAAAACCCTGTCTACCAGGTAAGAAAGTATTTTATTAGCCAATCCAGGTTCTACGTTTTGCTCATGAAGGGCAGTAACCTTGTTTTTTATTTTTCCTGCGATCACCACAGGGAAAGAAATATACCCACCGGTAGCAAAAATAATATCTGGATTAAGATGGTTTATTAACCGGTAAGACTGAAATATCCCTTTTACCATCTTTAACCCAGCCCTAAACTTATCTAACACCGACCTTCCTAAAAACCCTTCTACGTCAAGTTCATAAACTTTAAAAGGTCTGTCTTTGAGGATGGTCTTTTCTATCTTTCTTTTGCCAGAAACAAAACAAATCTCTTTACCCAACCTCTGCAATTCTTCTGCAACCGCTATCCCTGGGAAAAGATGTCCTCCTGTTCCTCCGGCTACAATCAACCACCTCAATGGTATACCTCGTTTATTTCATGGTCTTTAAGAAAAAGAGGAGCATATTTAAAAACCAGGTCCCTAAAAACCTCGCCTCTTTCTTCATAGTTTTTAAACTGATCAAAACTTGAACAAGCAGGAGACAATAGCACACAATCTCCAGGTTCAGCTAATTTTAAAGCAATGGCTACAGCCTGCGCTAAGTTTTCGACAAGATAGGTTTCCACTACCTGGCCTAACTCTTCAGCTATCACATACCTTGCCTCTCCCATCAACACCAAAGCCTTAACCTTTTCTTTAATATAAGTAATTAGAGGACTATAAGAGGCCCCTTTGTGTCTTCCTCCCATGATAAGGATAAATCTCCCCTCAAGCCCTTTTAAAGCCTGCAAAGTGGCATCTACGTTGGTGGCCTTAGAATCGTTGATAAAAATCACCCCTCCCAAGGAGGTTACATACTCTATCCTGTGAGGGAACCCCTTAAACTCCGTTATCAGTCTTTCAACACTTGAGGGAGATGCCCCCATAAGACGTGCCCCCAAGCTTGCCACTATATAGTTTAACTTATTATGTAAACCCAATAACTTAAAACCCTTAAAAGAATATACCTCTTCTTTATCCCCTATCCTTAATACAAATTGGTTTTCATCTTTCAAATAGGCTTGAGCTGTCTTTTCTTCTTTTTCAGAAAAAAAGCAGATCTTACCCTTCACCAAGTCCTGAAAATGAGAAAACCAAGGTTCGTTTAAAGGAAGGATGCTATAGTCTTGAGAGGTTTGATTTTCAAAAAGCCTATACTTGTAATAGGCATACTCTTTTTCTGATTCATATCTCTCTAAGTGGTCGGGGGTAATGTTAAGTAAAATTCCTACCTTGGGTTTAAACGTTTCTACGGTTTCCAACTGAAAGCTGGATACCTCAAGTACGATTTTGTCTACCTCGGTTTCACGATAAACCAGTTCTGAAAGGGGGATACCATAATTTCCGCCGGTAAACACCTTATATCCTGAAAGTTTTAAAAGGTCAGAAACCATAGCGGTAGTAGTAGTTTTCCCGTTGGTACCGGTAATAGCTATAACTTGCTCTTTATTTCTTAAAAACTGCCAGGCAAGTTCAAGCTCACCTAACACCGGGATATCTTTTTTCAAACATTCCTGATAGACCTCTCTTGGAACCCCTGGACTTACGACTACTAAATCGGATTTCAAAAAATCTTCTATTTCATGACCTCCAAACTTAAACTCCACCCCTTGGGTTTCAAATTTAGAAATCAAAGAGGGGTCAAATTTTTCTCTGGGGTTGGTCTCAGAAACCAAAACCTTAGCCCCTTTTTTGAGTAAAAGTTTAGTAGCAGCCTGTCCACTTTTTCCAAAACCGATAACTACTACCTTTTTTCCTGAGATTTCCATTATCTTTCACCTACCTAATTTTTAAAGTACTTAAAGCTATAAGCCCAAAAATCAACGAGATAATCCAAAACCTTACCACTACTTTATTCTCTGGCCAACCTAAAAGTTCAAAATGATGATGTAACGGTGCCATCTTAAAAATCCTTTTTCCATGGGTAAGCTTAAAATAAGCCACTTGCAACATCACAGAAAGCGCCTCCATCACAAAAAGAGCTCCAGCTATCACCAACAAAAATTCCTGTTTTACTAAAATAGCGATAGACCCCAACCCTGCCCCTAACCCTAAAGAACCTACGTCTCCCATAAAAATCTCTGCTGGATAGGAATTATACCACAAAAACCCCAATCCCGCTCCTATAAAGATGGCACAAACGATAGCTAATTCACTGGCATAAGGTATGTAAGGTAATAAAAGATAGGTAGCAAACTTTATGTTACCTACAACATAACTTAACACGCTGTAAACTCCAGCCACTACTATAAAAGGTACTATGGCTAAACCATCAAGTCCATCTGTAAGGTTCATTGCGTTAGAACTCCCAAGAATCACCAACATGCTAAACAGAAGATAACCAATTCCTAAATCTATAATCAGGTTTTTGAAAAACGGAAAAACCAACTGCGATGAAAAACCAAGCCCTTTAAACGCTATAAAATAAAACAGGCCTACCAACACAATCTGAAAAAGGATCTTTTCTCTGGCTCTAAGCCCTAAATTTTTCTTTCTTTTTATTTTTAAGTAATCGTCTAAAAACCCTATCAAACCAAACCCTATAGTAACCAAGAGCACTAACCATACAAAAGGATTAGAAAGCTTACACCAGAGAATACAACACACCAGTATAGCAAAAAGCACCACAGTCCCCCCCATCGTAGGGGTTCCTGTCTTTTTTTTATGATGAGAAGGACCTTCCTCCCTTACTATTTGCCCAAACTGTTTGAGTTTCATAAACCGAATAAAGGGTGGCATCAAAAAATAAACTAAGAAAAACGAGGTTATCGCACCACAGATCATCCTAAACGTAATATACTTAAACACATTAAACAACGAAAAATAATCGGTTAAAGAGTACAAAAATTGATAAAGCATTACTCAAGTTCCTCCAAAAGTCTTTCTACCACCCTCTCAAGCCTCAAACCCCTTGAGCCCTTTACTAAAATAGCTGTGTTTCCAAAGAATAGGTCTTTAATCCTCAAAAATCTAAGAGCTTCTAAAAATTCCTCTGTGGTTGCAAAGACTTCCCAAGGCTTTGGAGAAAAGGTAGCTGCATAAAACTTAGCATTTTCCCCTATAAAATAGGCTTGATCAGCTACCTGTTTAGCCAAATCTCCTACCTCTTCATGATATCGCTTGCTCTCAGGCCCTAATTCTAACATGTCTCCTAAGATAACTATCTTTTGAGGATAATCTGAGAAGCTTCGTAACCACTCTAAAGAGGCTTTCATAGATCCAGGGTTGGCGTTATAAGTATCGTCTATTATCAAAAACCTTCCTTTTTTATAACACTTAGCCCTTTGATAAAGGGGCACTTCCTTTTCTATCTTTTCTGCGATAGAATCTAAATCTAAATTAAGGCTTAAACCCACAGCTATCGCTGCAAGTAGATTTAAAACATTATGTTTCCCTATTTGAGGTAAGATTAATGACTTTTTATGGGTTTTAAAAGCTATCTCTACCTTAAGCTTGTCTTTATCTAACTCCAAGTTTTTAGCCCTTAAATCAGCTCCTTCCTCAAAACCAAAGGAAATTTTTTCCTGTTTAAAAACTTTTACCTTTTCTCTTAGAGGTTCTTGGTCATAGAAATAAACCAACTTTCCGTTAAGGTCTGTATTTTTAAAAATAGATAATTTTTCTTCTAAAATCCCTTCTAAAGACCCCAGGCCTTCTAAATGGGCAGGATACACGCAGGTAATCACTGAAACCTGAGGAAAAACTATCTCTGACAAGCGAGCGATCTCACCAGGAGCATTTGTCCCAAGCTCTAAAACACCTACCTCAGTGCCTTCTTTCATAGAAAGGATAGAAAGAGGAACTCCTATCAGGTTATTATAATTGGCTAAGTTTTTGAATGTCTGGAAAAATCGAGATAAGATTTCAAAGGTAAGTTCTTTGGTGGTAGTTTTACCACAGGAACCGGTGATAGCTACTACCACGCAGTTCAGTTTTTTTCTCCAAAATTTTGCAAAATCCCCTAAAGCACTTAGTGTATCCTTTACTAAAATAACAGATATGGTTTTAGGTAAGTCTTCTAACCTAAAACCTGAAGAAAATCGAGAAATAACCAATCCCTTTGCCCCTTTTTCTATAGCCTCTTTCCAAAAATCATGTCCGTCAAAGTTCATCCCTTTTAAAGCCCAAAAGAGATAACCTGGCTTAATAATTCTCGTGTCAGTAGAAAGGCCCCTAAAACTTGAGCCCATGTCTCCGTTTAGCAACATCCCAGAAGTAGCTCTTATGATATCTTCGGTAAAAAACACGTTTTCTACGTTCATATCTTTAACCTCTTAGCCTCTTTATAGTTTCCAAAATCTCTTCCTGGTCAGAAAAGGGATACCTTTTTCCCTGAATCTCCTGATAGGTTTCATGCCCCTTTCCTGCGATTAACAATACATCTCCTTCTTCTAAAAGTTTTATCGCAAACTCGATAGCTTCTCTTCTGTCTGGAATCACTTCACAGGGTTTTATACCTTTTAGCCCCTTCTTTATATCGTTGATGATAGCCTCGGGCTCTTCAAAACGGGGGTTGTCTGAGGTAATAATTACATAGTCTGCAATAGTTTCTGCTATCTCACCCATAAGAGGTCTTTTACCAGCATCTCGGTTCCCTCCACAACCAAAAACCACGACAAGCCTGTTTTTCTTTAGAGGTAATAAACTTTTCAAGGCATACTCCAGAGCTGAAGGAGTATGGGCATAGTCTACAAACACCTTAGCCCCGTTAAACTCAGCTACCAGCTCTAACCTTCCTACCGGATTTCTAAGCTCCCTAAGCCTTAAAGCTATCTCTTCCTTGGGATAGCCTAAAGCTGTCAAAATCCCTACTGTCGTAGCCAGATTTTTTGCCTGGTATTCTCCAAAAAGTGTGGTTTTAACCCTATATACCTCACCAGTCTCTAAAAATTTTAACTCTACCTCAAGCCCATCTTCCATCCCTAAAATCTCTACCCTTAAACCACCATTATTTACAATAAAGATCCGGTCTTCAGGTAAAAAGGTTTTTAACTCCTGATAAAGTCTTTTCCCATACTCTGTCTCAAAAGATAAAACTACCTTGCCTTCTGGAGTTAAATAATCGGTAAAAAGTAACTTTTTAGCCTGAAAATAGGCTTCCATGGTTTTATGGTAATCCAAGTGATCTCTTGAAAGGTTGGTAAAACCTGCTATTTCAAAGGAAAGTCCTTCTACTCTTTTTTGGTCTAAAGCATGAGAAGAAACCTCCATCACACAGGCTTTAAATCCCTTATCTACCATTTCTTTCATCAACCAACCAAGTTTTATGATAGAAGGCGTGGTCTCAGTAGCAGGAATTCTTCTTTCTATTTCGTAAAAAATAGTTCCTATATACCCGGTTTTTACCCCAAGGCTTTGCAACAACGTTTTTGTAAAGTAGCATACCGAAGTTTTTCCGTTGGTTCCGGTAACCCCTATAAGGGTTAGTTTCTTTTCAGGGTGGTCAAAAAAATTCAAAGCCATCTGAGAAAGGGCTTTTTTAACATCCCTTACCTGGATTTGATAAACCCCTGAGGGAATTTTTTGGGGCTCTATAGGGGTCTCCCTAACGATAACCTTAGCACCTCTGTTAATAGCCTCAGGTATAAAGTCTTCGCCCTTAAGATTAGTCCCTTTCCTTGCTATAAACACGTAGCCCTCAGATATCTCTTTAGAGTTGTCAGCAATTCCATATGCCTGAATGGTTAACCACCCCTCATCCTCAGGATAAACCTTTAGTATTTCTACGTCCTGAATAATGTCCTTCAGAGTTTTCATAACAACCCTGCAAATAAGTCGTCAAACCGTTCTGAACAAAGACTAATCTTTATGTCCTCGGAAGAATTGTTCTTCTCTTTTAAAACTACAATTAACATTTTATTATCCTTAAAATAAACCCTTACCACCGATTTGTCCAATAAAAACATCATCTTGTCTTTGGAGAAATTTTCCAACTCTGGATTGCAAACCTTTTCGTTTTTTTTCACAAAATCAATAGAAATATTCTGACCACAAAGACTGGCCAAAAAGTATTCCCCTAAACCCCAGAGAGTTGTCTTTTGATTTTTATGAAATATCCCAAAAACTGATGAAGGGTAGGCTTCTTCAAACAACGGAGTTTCTTTTTCATCCACGTAAGCTAAAACCTCTCCTGTAAAAAGGTCTATTTCTGCTAAACCTAGTTTATAATTTTTTTCTAACTGTTTTTTTAGATTCAGAAACTTTTTTTCCTTTTTAAGGTCCAAAGATAACACCAGCGGCTCTCCTTTCTGGAGATAAGCATCAAACCTCTTTTCTAAACCTGAAACCCCATAACCATTAAACGTTTCTCCTATCAGAAAATCTATCTCTGGAACCAGTATCTTTCTTCTAAAAGATTTTTCTATAAGAACTCTTGACTCCTTTGAGAGCCTCTCTACTTCATCTAACGTCAAATCCTCAGAAAGAAGGATAATCCCCTTTTTTGGAAGGTTTAAGGTAGAAGGAAGGTAAGCCTTTACAACCTCAGGGATAGACTCAGCCATCCAGTTGTTGTTTTTAATAACATAGTAGGCCTTATAGTTTTCTAAAGTAATGACTAAGGGTTCGTAGTTTCTATCAAAAATATATCCTCGTTTTACCTCAGGAAGAGAAGATTTGCCGGTAACCTTTTCGACAGAAAAATTGAGCACCAACACCAGAAAAAACAGAAATATGCCCAAAAAACACCATAAACTGTAATGCTGTTTTTTACTCATCTTAGAAAAATATAATCCCCATTTTGAGGTGGTCTTAACCCAAGTTTTTTAGCCTTTTCTAACACTATTTCTCGACTGGTTAAGCTATAAAACTGATTTTTTAATTCTTTATTTTTGCTAAGAAGCTGGTGTTTTTCTACCTTTAGCTTAATCCAAACATAGGTTTTATAGGCTGTAGCTACCGACATTACAAAGAGCAATACCGTGGTTAGGATAAGAGCGGTATTAAAAGTCAGCTGTTTTATCCATTCTTTAAAACAAAACTTGGCCACGTTTTTCTTTTGAGAACTCGAAACCTGGTTAACCCTACGGTCTAAATGAGGCTTATAAACCAAGGTTTTATTGGCTATCATATTTTCTCCCCCACCCTTAGTTTGGCACTACGGGCCCTTGGATTTCTTCTTATCTCTTCTAAAGTAGGAACAACCGGCTTTTTTAACACAGGCCTTATCCTTGGGTCAACCTTAAAAAAATTTTTTACCAGCCTATCCTCTAAAGAATGAAAAGAAATTATCGCTATCCTTCCTCCTGTTTTTAAAACCTCGGGCACCTCCTTTAACACCTTTTCTAAATTCTTAAGTTCTTCGTTAACCTCTATTCGTAAGCTTTGAAAGATCACAGCAAGAAGGCTCTTTCTGCTACTTTTATAAAACTCCTTAACAGCCTCTACCAAATCTTTAGTGGTTTTAAAGGGTTTTCTTTTTCTTCTTTCGCAGATAAACTGAGCAAATTTAAGGGCACTTGGGACCTCACCTGTTAAAAAAACCTGAGAAAGCCTTTTTATATCATAGGTATTCAAGATTTTTTCTGCGGTAAGCTCTCTTTCCAAACTCATCCTCATGTCTAAAGGCCCATCTTTTTGAAAAGAAAAACCCCGTCCGCTATGTTCTAACAGAAAAGAAGAAATACCTAGGTCTAATAAAATCCCATCTGCCAACACACCTTCTTTCTGTAAAACTTCTTTTATATAAATAAAATTTAAGTTAAAAAGTCTTGCTCTATCTCCATACTTACTTAACCTTTGCTTAGCGAGCTCAAAAGAAGGTTCATTCCATTCAAAACCGTATAAAACACCTGTAGGAGAAGACCTTTCAAGAATAGCTTCACTATGCCCTCCCATCCCTACGGTGCCGTCTACATAGATCTTATCTGGAACCACTTCAAGCAAATCTATAACCTCCTCTAAAAGCACAGGCTCATGGAAAGAAATACTCTACCTCCCGGTCAGATAGGGATTTATCATCTGCATAATCTGGTTGAAATTATTCTTTGTCTCTCTAAACCTGCTTTCTAAATGAACTGGATTCCATATCTCAAAATGATAAAGCATTCCTAACAGCACCACCTCTTTTTCTAACCCAATTTCTTCTCTCAAAGACTGAGGTAACAAAATCCTTCCCTGTTTGTCAGGCTGGCATTCCTCAGCAGAACCTAAAAAATACCTTACATATTCCCTTACCTCTGGAACATCCCAAGGAAGCCCCAACAACTTCTCTTCTATCTTTTGCCATTCCTCTACAGGATAGGCTACCAAACACTCCGGATAGTTGGTAACCACTAAATTTTCGCTCCCATACTTAACCCTTAGAACCTCCCTAAACTTAGCTGGAAGACTAAATCGACCTTTCTCATCTAAAGAATGCTTAAACTTGCCCCTAAACATTATCTTCCACTTTTTACCACTATATACCACTTACAATATAAAAAACTGAATAAAAGTCAAGACCGATTTTTTAAATTTAATTGATTATAAAATAAGAATTTTTTTGATATAAGCTTCTGGTTAGGATTTTAGCTCGTACTAAGTTTTGATGCTTACAAATTGACGTTCGTAAAAAATAACTAAGTGATTTCTTCAAGAATTTTAAATATGAGTTGTTCTATCTTTCTGGCTAAACTACCTCTCGAAAATTTTAGATAAGGAATCCCAGCTTTTACTGACTTTAAAATTTCTTCAGAAAAGGGAATTACACCTATTACCTCAACTCCTTCTTTATCAAGATGGGTGGTTATATGCTGGCTCATCTCAGGATTTAAGTCATACTTATTGATAATCACCTTTAGGTCCACCTTAAAATGTCGAGCAAGATCTATCACCCTTTTTACATCGTGAAGACCAGAAACAGTTGGCTCGGTGATGGCTATGGCAAGGTCAACCCCGGTCATAGAGGCCATCACCGGACAACCTATCCCAGGGGGCCCATCAAGGATGATATGATCTGCCTTGGTTGTCTCAGCTATTTCTTTAGCTATCTCTCTCAGTTTAGCTACCAATTTCCCTGAGCTTTCTTGAGCAATCCCAAGTCTTGCGTGAACCATTTTTCCATACTCAGTTTGAGAAATAAAGTAGTGTCCTGATAATGCTTCATAAAGCACAATGGCTGAGGCTGGACACACATAACTACAAATGGTACAACCCTCACAAGAAATCGTATCCACCTGAAAATCATCATTTATAGCCTCAAATTGACAAACCTCCCTACAAGCCCCACATAAGGTACATTTTTCTTTGTCTATAAAGGCTTTCTTTCCTCCAAAAAACTCAAAAGATTGCTCTATAGAAGGATGTAAAAGCAGATGTAAATTAGCGGCATCCACATCACAATCTACGATAACCTTGTTTAAGATAGCTACTGCCAAACAACCTGTAAAAAAGGTTTTACCTGTTCCACCTTTTCCACTTATCACCAAAATCTGTTTCATCTTATAAATCCCTTTATCGATTCAATAAGATTTCGAAATTCTTCCCGATACTCAGGCATACCAACTACCAAAGGAATGCCCTTTGAATAAAGTTCAGCTATTTCTCTTTTAAAAGGTATCTTCATCAAAATGGGAAGGCCAACCTTTTCACAAAAGTTTTCCACAATTTTATCTTCCTGAGATTTATTAATAATTACCCCGCAGGGTATGTTTAAAGCTTTGGTCATTTCATAAGCAAGCTCTAAGTCATGAAGTCCAAAAGGGGTTGGCTCTGTAACCAGAATGCAGAAATCAGCACCTTTTATTGAGGCCACCGTAGGGCATGAAGTACCAGGTGGGGCATCGATGATTGCAATCTTATCAGGATCGATAAACTTTTTAGTTTCTTCGATTACCTTAGGGGCAAGCACCTCCGAAATGTTTAGCTTCCCCTCTATAAACTCTATGCCTTCTTTAACACCTTTGGTTATTTCTCCTATAGGCCTGAATCCAGAATAAATAGCCTTTTCAGGACAGAGTAAAATACAACCTCCACATCCATGACATAGATGAGGAAAAAAGAAAACCTCCCCACCTTGTTCAAACTTTAACACAGACAAAGCATTATAAACGCATATTTTGCTACAATAACCACAATAAGTACATTTTTCTTTATCTATCTCAGGAATCAGGGTATTTACTTGATAGGTTTCTTTGATCTCTGGGGTTAAAAAAAGTCGAACATTTGGTTCTTCTACATCACAATCGATTATCTGAGCGTTACCTATGGTTAAGGCTAAAGAAACCGCTACCGTAGTTTTACCTGTTCCTCCTTTTCCGCTGGCAACTGAGATTATCATTCGTTTATCTTGTATAACCTTTTCTTATTTGCTCTCAAAAGTAATTTTAGTCCCTACCCCTACCTTTAAAAACCTTTCTTTAAAATGTTGTTTAAAAAGCTTTAGAGCAAGGTCTCCGGTGCAATGAGATGGTGCGAGCAATCGGACATCTTTACTTTCTAAACAAGCTATCACGTTCCTAATTTCTTCCGCGTTTTTATCAAGCAGATGAAGACCTCCTAAAATCGCTAAAACCTTAGGGTTGATCTCAGAGATAACTTTTTCGATAATTTTTTCGATCCCAGGATGAGCACACCCTGTAAGGACTATCACCCCATCTTTGGCTTCTAAAACCAAGGAAGTTTCTTTGACCTTTCCTTCAAGCTCACCGGTAAGATAAACTCCTTGGGTAATCCTTAAAACCTCTGAAGAAACTTTAAACAACCTTGCGTAAGGCAATAACTTTTTAGCCTCTTTATAAAAAGAGACTCCGGCATAAATCTCAGCCTCAGGCATTAAACTCTGTATCTCTTTTAAACCACCTGTATGGTCTTTGTGGGCATGAGATAGAATGATTTTTGAAACTAAAGAAGGAGTTATCCCTGCTCTTTTTAAATTTTTTATCAACTTTTGTCCGTCGGCCCCGGTATCAAAA
This sequence comes from Thermodesulfobacterium thermophilum DSM 1276, assembly GCF_000421605.1. Taxonomy (GTDB): domain Bacteria; phylum Desulfobacterota; class Thermodesulfobacteria; order Thermodesulfobacteriales; family Thermodesulfobacteriaceae; genus Thermodesulfobacterium; species Thermodesulfobacterium thermophilum. The sequence continues at coordinate 14,408 of NZ_ATXI01000011.1, read as the reverse complement.
AGTAAAAATTCATCGTTTCTCTTAACAACGCAGCTATATCCCCAACCTGTTTCAAAACCTGGTTCACCCTTATAGTTATCAAAAACTATGGTAACTTCTATCAAGGGTTAAGGGCCTCCACGATTTTATCTACCACTTTTGCAAAAGCTTTAGCAGGTTCACTGTCAGGATAGTATAATAAAACTGGTTTTCCTTCGTCTCCTCCCTGAACTATCCTTGGGTCAAGAGGAATTTTGCCTAAAAAAGGAATGTTATACTCTTTAGCGATTTTTTCCGCTCCACCTGTCTTAAATATTTCGATTATATCTCCACAACGGGGACAAACAAACCCACTCATGTTTTCTACAACTCCAAGGATAGGGATCGAAGCCTCTAAACAAAACCTTATAGACCTTCTCACATCAGCCAAAGCTACCTCTTGAGGGGTAGCTACTATGACAGCTCCGTCAACTTTATCTAAAAGTTGATGGATAGAAATCACTTCATCTCCTGTACCTGGAGGAGAATCAACCACTAAATAATCAAGGGGTCCCCAACGAACCTCTGTTAAAAACTGCTCTATCACCCGATGTTTCAGGGGACCTCGCCAAATTACCGGTGTGTCTTTTTCCTGCAAGAAAAACCCTATAGAGATTACTTCTAAATTTTCAAAAGGCTTCAAAGGGAAAAGCCCGGCATCGGTAACCAAAGGAGGAATACCTTGTAAGCCTAACATATTAGGAATATTAGGCCCGTGAATATCTATATCCAAGAGTCCAGTAAAATATCCTTTTTGAGATAACCCCACCGCAAGATTGGTAGACACCGTACTTTTACCAACCCCTCCTTTTCCAGATAACACCAAAATTTTTCTTTTTATTTTAGAAACTGTATTTTTAAGCCCATCCTGACCCTCTTCATTTAATCCTTTTTTTGCATCACATTGTTTTGCATCACATTGAGGACTACATTGATTCTCACAGCTACAACCTTTTTCTTCCATACTTCAGGCCTCCTAACTCAGATTTTTAACCTGATTGATTCCATCTATCACCTTACCCGAAACTTCTAAAATTTTTATTTTCGCCGAACCAATTATCCTTTCTGCTTTCGGACCTAATTTACCACCAGTAACTAAAACTTGAACCTCCTTAGAAGCTACAAACTGGGCAGCCTGAACCCCAGCCCCTTGAGCAGCCTCTCTCCAGGTATTCTCTACTACCTCGTACTCTCCTGTTTCTGTATCGTAAAAAACAAAATATCTGCAACGTCCGAACCTTGAGTCTATCTCTGCCTCTAAATCCTTTCCTTGAGAGACTATACAAATTTTCATGGCATTAACTCCTGCTTATTTTTTAAAAAATTTTAAATTACTTACCCTGTTCGATTTCACTTAAACGTTTTTCTATAGCTTCAAGATTCTTTCTTAAAATCTCTGCCTCCTGCCTTAGTATTTCTGCTTCATTTACTGAAGGAGAACCTGCTCCAAAGGTCCTTCTCCAGAACCATCTCCACCCTCTTCCAAGACCTGCAAACCATCTCCAACAACCCCAACCACCTCTTCTACCTCTACCCCATCCTAATCCTCCAGGAATCATAAACCCAGGAGTATTAGCCCCAGAACAATATCCTAAACCTCTTCCTGTTCTTGGTCCTAACCCAAGTGGACCTGTTCTATCTCCCCAAGGCATACCCAACACCTCCTTTTAGTTTTTTAATGAAAATGATTTTCATTATTAAATTTAACCATACTCTTTAAAAAGTCAAGACCCTAAAAGATATTTTTTAATGTTAACATTCATGTTCTCCATGATCACAAAGGCTTTCTCCTCCCTCTAAACTTCCACTGATAAAAGCTTTCATCACTTCTTCAACTTTTCCTGTTACGCCAAGGATGACCTTTATCCCAAAAGACTCAAGCATATTTACTGCATTTGGCCCCATCCCCCCAGCTATAACACAGTCTACCCCTTGATTTCTCAAGAAAGTAGGCACTAACCCTGGTTGATGAGTCCTATAACCTGGGTTTTCTAAAACAGACTGATTAACAATCTGTCCATCCTTAACCTCTAAAATCGTAAACTTTGGACATCTTCCAAAATGTTGAGCCACATATCCATCCTCTGTAGCCACCGCTATTCTCATTTTATAACCCCCCTCTTTTAAATTTTTTTGATATTGAGAATTATAATCATATTTAAAATAAAAACAAGTTCTTAAAAAAGTTAAAAAACTACCATATAGCCTCAAAATCAAACGACTAAGCCTGAACAACAAATTATTTTTCTTAAACCTTATCAGAAGGTATATACAGGATTAAAAAATTCAAAAAATCTTAGCTATTTAAGTGTTGTAAAATTTAACGAATAAGTTATATTGTAATCAAAATAAAAACTATCGGGGCGTAGCGCAGCTTGGGAGCGCACCTGCCTTGGGAGCAGGGGGTCGGAGGTTCAAATCCTCTCGCCCCGATGTTTCTTGATGTTCAAGGGATAGGGTTTTAGTGTTGACATTCTGTGAGAGTATTGAAAATGCCCTATCTTCTGCCTTAAAGTCTCCTTCATTCTTATAGCTGGGCCTAACCTTACTTCCTTAATCCTTAAACTTTCTCTTTACCCTGCTTCTATTTGGAAGCTACCTCCAAATTTATACTCTAAGAATACCTAATTTTACAACACCCTCGCCCATACTTGACATTATTAATGTTTGGTGTTTTTATTAAAAAGTTATTTTTTGTTTTCCAAAATATTTTAAATGGAGCAAATAAAAATGATAAGAATTTCAAGATCTCAGGTTGAGCTTTTTATAGAGTGTCCCAGATGTTTTTGGTTAGAAGTAAAGCACAAAATCAAAAGACCCCAGGCAATAAAAGGAGGATTTATCGGCTCTAAATATGATTCAAAATTAAAATTGTATTTTGATAAATTAAGATTAAAAGGAGAACCCCTAAAAGAATTAGAAAGTGAAAAGTTAAAACTTTATACAGATTTTAAAAAATTAAAAGAATGGAGATATAAAGGCTTAGAATTTCATCATGAAGACCACAAAATAGTTTATTGGGGAAAGATTGATGATCTTTTAGTTAATGAAAATGGTTTACTTGTGCCATTTGATTATAAAGTAACAACAAGTAATACCTTACAAATCTATGATTCTGAAAAAAGGCAACTCGAATTTTATGGTTTTTTGTTTAGTAAATTAAAGTCACAATTGCAAAAAGAGGTAGCTGATATTGGTGTAATTTATAAAATTAGAGTTGACATAGATGAAAACTTCGAAAAAATTGAAGAGAGAAAATTTTTTCTTGTAGAGCTTGACTATTCAAAATATGAAGAATTATTGGAAAATTTGAAAAATACTTATTTTTCAAGTAATGAGCCAGAGCCAAGTGGAACTTGTGAGTATTGTAACAGAGATCAACATATTCTTCAGCTTAGAAATCGGAATAAGAGCGGGTAATCTGCACTAAAATCTATTTTTAACTTTAATCATCCATCTTCACCTGAACAATTAAAATCAGTAGTTTGTTTACTATAATTCCTATTATCTAACTTTTCTTCTGCTGAGAAAAATTTAAACTAATTGGTGATATAAACAGACTTTAAAAAGTTCCGTTAGAAAAAGAGCATTAAAGAGATATTGATTTTCTTAAACTTAAAAATAAAATTTTTAAAAAATAGAATAACAAACGATGTTATTAATAATTTTTTGGGTGTTTTAGGCGGTGGAGGAGTTTGATATGCCCTCAAATCCGAGACAGGTATTATGAGAGAGTCTTCAATTACATGCCACACTCTTGAGACACCTTTCATGTCACTACCCTTCTGTACCATGCCATACCTCCATAGGTGTCCTGTATCCAAAACCAGAATGATGTGGTATTTTCTTGCTACGGAAGCAACTGAATTGTTTGGTAGGTCTGCTTCGGCGAAGATATTAATAATTTGCTCGCTTGAGAACTTAGCACCATTCTACTCAATAACTGTCTCAAAAAAGAGAGCACTCCAATATCCCTCTTGAAAAATTTTTTAGAAAAGGAGCTTAAGATGAAAGTTATTGTCTTGGAAGAGTCCCCTTTTTTTAGGGGACATAGGGTCTGCTCTTTTTGAAATATCCATGCTTAAAAATTTAAATCATCCTCCTGTTCAAAAAAATTCTTCATGGATAGTGGGCCTTTAGTTTAAATCTTTAAGTTAAAGGTTAATGGGTTAGCGATTTTAAGAAAAAACTGACCTTATGTAAGCAATTGCCTCCTCACAATTGGAAAACTCTCTGAAGAAATTCTCCCCTCTCGAGTAGTGATAAAGGCTGCTGACAAGAGCGTTTTTGGTGCCGGACAAGAATTCCATATCCCCAACAACTATTATGCTCTCCTTCGCCCTTGAAACCAGAACGTTGAGCATGTGCTTGTCCATAAATACATTTTTATCCCTGTGTTCCCTGTCGTAAACTGTAGAGAAGATGATTATCTTCCTTTCTGCTCCTTGGAGTTTGTGGATAGTACCTACTACAAGTTTATCCTCATTTTTATCCTTATCCTGTTTTTTGTATATCATGTCTTTAAGCTTATACGTCAGAACTCTCTCCTGCTCCCTGAAGGGAGTTATGACCGCAAGTTCCTGCTTGACCCTCTCGCCTCTCAGCTTTTGGAACTCTTCCACTATCCTCTTAATGCATTTCGCTTCTTCCTCGTTACACCTGCTACCTCTTAACCGTTTAGTTTTTCCTTTTACGTGAACGAAGACCCACGGACAGTCAAGGATAGTGCCCTTTTTCTTTCTGTCCTCAAAGCTTTCAACTGGTCTGAGCCTTCCGTTGTAAAAGTTTATGTTGCAGAATTCTATGATTTCTTTTGGGCATCTTCGGTGTTCAAGAAGGTAAAGGCCTGGCTCTAAATCCATAAACTGTTTGTTGTAGGATGTCCTTTCCTGAGCTATCTTCATAAGGCTTCCGTTAGAGCAGTTATGGGGTAACTTTTCAAATTTCTCTTGGGAAATGTAAGGATTTACTATTCTTCTGTAAATGGCATAGTCTCTATTTGAAGTTATGTTGTAAACAGGCTGTAGCTGCATGGTGTCGCCAACACATATTATCCTTTTAGCAAGAAGAGTGGCGTGTGCTCCCGCTTCGGGCGAAACCTGTCCAGCCTCGTCCACAAAGAGGTAATCTATGAATTTCACCAGGGGGCCTTCTTTTTTGGAAAAACGGTTATAAAGAGCATGAGCAGTAGAAGAGTAGCACAGTATTACCTTAGAAGAATTTATATAAAGGGAAGCTTTTTCTTGGTTCTCGCCTTTATCGGCTCTCATAAGGCTTAAAATTTCATTCAGGCTTTCTGCCTTGATCTTTAACTTCTTGTTGGATGCAATCTTCTCTATTGCTTCTTCAAGTGTTTCTGCAAAAACCTCCTCAACCGCAGCAAGTTTCTTGAGTAATCTATGCTCTACCTCCTTCACCGCTTCTGTGAGGTTCAGGTAATTATTGATAAGAGGCTCTACAATATGCGAAAGTACCTCTTCAAACCCGGGAGACAATATGTAGCTCTTCAAAGCTGATTTGAGTATGTTCTTTATTTTTATACTCAATTCGTAAGCTACTCCCTGAGCAGTAAACTTCTTCCAGTAATCAAGCTCACATTTTCTCATCACGAGGTTGAACAACAAAAAAGCACAGAAGTTATCTATGATGTGAGATAGCTCCAGGTAGGCTTCCTTTGGCCCTTTTTCCAGAGCATTCTTAATGGCGCTAAAGTTTTCAAGAGGATAAACTCTCTGTAGGGTATCAAGCAGGGAATTGAGGCCGCGTATTTGTCCTTTTAACTTTTCAAAGCTCTTCTTTTTCTTTAAAAGTTCCTCTTCCTTTCTTTTCAAGTTTCCTTGGGTTTTAGTCCTTTCCGAAATTAAAAATCTTCTGACATCTCCAATTTTATAAAGACCCTCTGGCACATCAACAAGCCCACTCACGCTATGCAGAAAGCCCTCTAAATGGCTGGGCATCTGAAAGAAAGAAAACCATCTGACATAGAAGGGAAGAGTTTTAACATAATCTTCAAAGTTCTTCTCACAAACTTGAAGTGTCTCAAGCCTTTCCTTTAATTCATCGCACTTTCTTTCAAGGCTCTTTATCTCCTCCTCTAAGGGGTTAAGCTTGTTGAGGCATTCAGTTATATCCTTTCTCAGAGCATGCCAATCTATCAGCGCTTCGTAGGTTAGTTTGATCGCTTCTTCAAGCCTTTCTTCTAATTTCCCGTATTCAACATCCGCAAAAAGGTTTAAAAACCTTCCGATCCTCTCAATATTTTCCTTGAAGGTAACCCTTAGGAAATTTCTAACCTCTTGATTGTCCTTTAGAGTTTTCAGCCCATCTAAGAAGCCTTCAACATCCCCTATTAATTCCTGATAAAGTGATTTGTAGAAATTGTAATCCTGCTCGCTGTCACCATAGCCAAGGCTTATTCCGTAATGAAGAGGTTTTCCCTCTTTAGTCCTCAGAAATCTTCTTGCGATAACACCTATCCTTTTGTGGTTCTCCTGTTCTGTTTTTTCTTCAATCCTAAAGCCTTCAATTATGTTGTTTTTGGCTTGCCTTGTGAAGGACATGCCCACCATGATGGGTGATTTTTCCTTCTGCAGGTAGCTTCTGACAAACAAAGAAGCGGCAAGAGTTTGAAGACTTGTGGTTTTGCCCGTCCCTGGTGGACCGTTGAGAGCTTCAATCAAGTTTGGATTGCCATTTAGCATCTCATTGAGAAATATCCTTTGTTCTAAGTTAAGACCAAAGACCCTGTTTCCGGCAATGTTGAAATTAAACTGTCCATAAAGGGTTAGCTTTGGACTATGCAGGAGGCTCTCTATAAGCTCCCTTTCCATATTCTTTTCCTGTCTTTCAGGGTCTGAACCGGCTATGAACTCTTTCAAAAGCTCAAGCGAGACCTTACCTTCATCGCTTTTTTTAAGCCACTTGATTAGTTTTTCATAAGCTTCATACAGGCTCGTTATCCATGGAGAAATCACTATGCCGAGGTGCGTAGCAAAATTTATGGAACCTTTATATTCCGAAAATCGCTCTTTAATGGTATTTAGAAGCTCATCTACAAAGGGTTCCCACTTTTCTGGTAGCGATACAATTCCATTCTCGTCCACACTTAAGGTTTCAGGATACAGCCTTTCTAACTCGTCCTCTCTGAAAAGAGGCAGGTAAGCCTCTTCTTCGTCTTTTGAATAGACATAATGTTTGTTAACTTGCGGAAGGTCAAGAAGCCTTATTGTATAGGTGTCCTCACTGGAATCTAAACTTACCCAAACAAGTAGGGGAACAAGGAATTTTCTGCCTTCTTTGTATACGCATAGGGCAAGGGGAAGCTCCCCACCTTCTCCCTCCTCTTTAGAGCCTTTTCTCCTTTGTATTTCTTCAAGGAGTGCATCTGCAATAGGTTTGGCTATGCTTTCTAATGCGTTGGGCTCTTTTAAGCCCTTAAGAAAGTTCAACAGGTCTTCTTCGGAAACTTGAGGAAGGAGTTTTACTCCTTCTTCCTGTGTATTGCTCTTTTGACCTTTATTTTTAAACTCTTCGTGGCTTTCTTTGAACTCTTCGTAACTCTCCTTGAATAGAGAAGGCAGGACTATCTCCCTATAGTATTTAAGATGTCTTATCTCCAGAGCCTCTTTACCCAAAGCTTTGTTTAAATTTACCATACCCTACCTTTTTACCTCGGCAAAATAGCCATTCAACACTACGTAGCCAATAAGCCAGTTCCCCTGCCTCGGGAAAATCAACTCCCTCCCCTCTGTCCCAAGATTAACAAGTATGGCCCGCAAAAGCTCCGTCCCCGCTACTAAGTTCTCCTCAGAAAATACCTCCCTTACCCTCTGCAAAGCCTTTAACGCCCTCTCCCTCTTCTCCCCTGAGAGCTTTGAAAGATCTGGATTTAAAGCCCTCTTGGGATTAGCCCTTAAAGCCTTCCTCAGTTCCTCAACCTTTGAGACCTTTACCCTGACATAACTTTCCTCAACGCTTTCTGGCATGGTTAAGCTCACGGTCGCCCAAACTATACCACCTATCAGGAATACGCTTTTCCTGCTCTTGAAGGCTGGCTTCTTCTCCATCTCTCTCTTAACAAGGGGGATCACCTCTTTCTCTATCACTTCCCTCAAACCTGCCCTCAAGCTTCCCCTCTTTTTTGCCTCCTCGGTGAGGCTCACCGTCCCATAGGGTATCTCAAAGCTTCTCACAAAGGGCTTCCCTCCCACCTCCTCTAAATACCCAATCTTCGTATTTCCGCTCCCTATGTCCACAACAACAGAACTGTATAAATACTTGTTAGGCACGGCACCAACAATGTTGTAAAGAACCTCGCCATCCTTGTCAAGAAGGATTAGCTCATAACCTGTTTTCTCCTTTACAGCCCTTGCAAACTCATCCACGTTTGAGACACCGGAGATAGCACTGCTTGCCACAACAAAAATATTCTTCTCCGGGACCCCTACCTTTTTTATGCCCTCAATCAGAGAGGCAAGAGCCCTCATCGTCTCTTCGATGCCATCCTTAGAAAATCTTCCCGTCTCCTTGACACCCGCAATGATGGTCGTGTTTATGCTTTCACGGTAAAGCTCCTTTATCTCATAAAGCTCATCCCCTGAAAGCTTAAGCTCAAGGGCAATAGCCTTAACCCCCTTTGACCCAACCTCAACCCCTCCGTATAAGGTAGTCGCAACCTTTTCAAGCTCATAAAGATAAGCAAGCGCTTCAAGGGCAGATTCCTGCGCTCCTATCTCCTGAAAGGTCCTAAGAGCCTTGTTGAGGTATTCCTTAGCAAGGGCTCTGTTGCCCGTGTCTCTGTACAGCAAGCCAAGGTATACGTATGCCACACCTTCCCAAAATCTGTCTTCTATCTTCTTGACCCTTTTTAAACCTTCAAGAAGGCAAGCCTCTGCCTGCTTGTAGTCTTTCATTTTTCTATATATGTTGCCAAGGTTGAGAAGAGTTGCAGCATACCCATGGTAGTTACCATATCTTTCGTCAATTTCCAGAGACTTTTTGTAATGCTCCACAGCCTTCTTGTAGTCTCCAAGGTCTGAGTAGAGGGTAGCTATGTTGTTGTAGGTTACCGCTTTTTCCTTTTCATCCGTTTTAAGCCTCAGGGACTCATTGTAGTATTCAAGGGCCTTTTGATATTCACCTTTTCTCCGGTATATACCTGCTATATTATTCAAACTTGCCGCTTCCCCTCTTTTGTCTCCAAGCTCCTTACTAAGGTGGAGGTCTTTGCTGTAGTAGAGAAGAGCCTCATCCAGAAGACCTTTTTTATCGTATGCCATCCCCATCCAGTTGTAGACAACTGCAAGCTCTTCTTTTGTTCGGGATTCTCTTTCAGCCTTCTTAAAAGATTCAAGGGCAAGGTCAACCTGCCCTGTGTTCAAGTAAGCTTTTCCGAGGCAGAGGTGAGAGAGAGACACATTTGGATAAAGCCTTACAGCAACCTTTCCTGCCTCTATCGCCCTCTTGTAGTCCTGTGCCTCAAGGTAGTTAAAGCAGGTCTCAATCGGATTTTGAGCCCTTGCAAGGGAGGTTAGAGCAAGGACAAGAAGTAGGAAGCTTAAAATAGCTCTTAACTTCATACTTTACCCCCTTCTCAACTTCTCCATTTAATATAACCCGAAAGCTTTTTTCTGTCTAACAGGGGGAATATTTCCCAATTTTGCCGATAGAGAATAAAATCAGAAATCTTTCCGTAATCTTTAGACTTAAAAACTCCCATATCCTCTTTTTACCTCCTCATATATAAACTCTACTATCCCCACCTCTTACGTCAACCCATTTAACTCCTCTAACCGTGTTTTTATACTCAAATACTCCCTAAACTTGTCAACCCCCACCACAACCTTCAAAATTGACTGCCTCGCCTTACATGTCCATCATGCCTATTGCCTTCCTTAAATTCATGATAAACTATCAAAGGTATCTCTTTAAATGCCGTAATGATAGGTCTATATCCACGAAATCCCTTGTAAGTCATCTTGGCTGTCTGATTTTCTGCTTATATTGCCAGGCGCTGTAACCCCTGTTTGAACCCGGTAAAGGCATCAACAAAAAAAATCCTGAACGAGAGGTTAGGTTTTTGTGAGTTCTCAGGATTTTTGAAGTTAAGAGAATTTTGTGGCATAACAAAATCCTCTTAGGTTTAGGGATTTTTCACCTGATGGATGATATTATAAATCGTTTATATAAATTGGAAAATGGGGAACACATGAATGAATATAAATTTTTATTGGCAATTTGGGGAATATCTTAAATTGAAGGTAAATTGAAGGTAGCCCTGCAAATGCCCTTGATGATTTCAAACCTCCTCCCTGCTATAAAGTTGAAACCTTTAATTCCTTTTCTCCATCAAGATAGAACCTTCTATCTTAATACCTACCAACACTTTTTAAGCCCTTTCTGAAACATCCTTCTCAAAAAAGGACTCAAAAATGGAGAACACCTCAAGTTCCTTTTCTCATCTATTTAAGTCAGACTTGACACATGTTATTAGTTATTAATAATTAAGAAGGAAGTATAAAAGAGAAGACAAGCAAAAAATTAAGTGAGGGGAGGGGGCTATGATGGTTCGCCTGGTGATTTTTATTCTAACTTTTTTCAGCTTTTTTAATCTTTCTTTAGTTTTTGCTAGCGGTGATCCTTCTCCGTTAGGATTAACCATTGGCAAGGCAACTATAGCGGACCTGAAAGCAAAGTATTCCGTAAAATCAAAGGGTATTAATGCTTATAGCAGGGGTGAAATGTATGAAGTAGATACCACAAATATTGACATAGAAGGGTTAAGCTCAGCTACTGCTATTTTTGACGAAAGGGGCATTCTTACCGCAGTAATTATGGAATTTCCAAAGACAAAATTTGGAGAATTCTATTACTACTGGGATAAAATTTTCAAGTCCCTGAGGTCCAAGTATAAACTCGTGAAGTCTCAGGTTCCGTTTGTGGGGAACAGGTATGCTGAATTTGTTAGTGGGAATTCCAAAATCATCCTTGATGCACCCCATCTCAGCTTTGAAATGACTTTGATTTACGCAAGAAAGGACTTCTGGCAGAAGGTGAAGGAGGCTGAAAGAATGGAAAAAAGAAAAAAGGAAGGTTCGCTTGAGAGAAATTTATAACGATAAAAAAAGAGGAGGACAAAGGATGAAAATCAAGGTGGTAAGGGTGGTGTTAAGTTTTTTCGGTATTATTGGTATTTTTATGCCGGTTGCGACAGGTAGTGGGCTTATTGCTTACATTCATCATGTCGGAGGCATAGGTTACCTTCTTTACGTTATCCCTATAGTGCTTTTTGGTTTATCGGTTTTGAGTATTTATAGAGAAGTAAAGTATGTGAATGCTTGGTTTATATCTGTAAGTTTATTCGGACTGATTGTTTTAATTTTTACTGTGTATACTGGTATAAGTAAAATTAATGCAATGAGCAACTTGTTTACAACTTTCGGTCTTGCTGAAAATGAAGAATTAATCTCTAAAGCTTTACCAGGGACAGTATTTTGTTAGGTATTAGTTTTGCAGGCACTTTGGTGTGTGGTATACTTCCTGTTAGGAAGGATAGTGAGGAAAAATTAAAGTAGGGAGAAAAATGGAGGAAAAGGTAAAGATTTTAAATGCAAATTTAAATCACTTAAAGGACAGTGAGAAGAACGCACTTTACGAGTTTAAGGATATTCTTGAAAGCTCGCCAGATGTAGAAAAGGGTCTTTTAATTGGCGGTTTTTCAATCCCAGGGCTCCAACACAGCGAAACCGATATTGTATGTTTTGTAAAATTACGAAGCCCAATTCAGAGAAAGGACAAATTGGTTTCAAATCTTTTAATGATTATTGAGGTAAAAGAGCATAAAGAATTTAAGATCTCAGTAGAAAATGATATTGTAGTTTATTATTCAAACAAACCAGAGAAAGTTCTTTCCAAACTCAGTAAAAAAGCAAAAAATTTAAAATCATATTTAAAAGAAAAATTTAAAAAAATTGATAACAATTTCATTCTTCATTATGTTTATTGTGGTGTTTATTTTCCAGAGATATCCAAGACAAGAATAGAAAGTAACGAATTGAATAATGAAGTAATAGAAAGTTATGTGATTTTCAGCAAGCCAGATTTAGAGGATATGATTAGATTGATTATAAATCAAAGAAAGGATATTGAATTTAAACATTTAAATTCGTTTAATCAAAATGTAGATATAAGTGACATTAAAAAGGTTCTTTATTCAGTAGCTATATCCATAAAAATGACTGAAGCAGATAGAATAAGAGTAGAGGCAATCACTAAAGAAAGGGTGCATAAAGACAAGCCAAAATACGAAGACTACATTGGCAGCAAATTTGTAACCTTTAAAGGAAAGGCTGGAACAGGGAAAACAATAAGACTTCTCTATCATGCTTATTCACTACATAATGCGGGAGCAAGAGTGTTGTATCTTACTTACAATCATGCTTTGCGGGCTGATATAGAAAGGTTAGTTACCATCTTAAAAATTGAGAAATATATTCATGAGAAAATTGAAGTAGAAACTATAGACGAATTAATTTGGAAAATATATGGAGTTCTTTTTAATAAGAAGGAAGAAGTTTCGCCACAAAATTATGAGCAAATTTATCATGATAAAGTTTTGGAAAATGTTTATAATGAAATTATGATCGACACTGATGGCATTTACAAAGGTGCATTTATTCAAGAGTATCCAGAATACAATGTTGACTATATATTAGTTGATGAGGGGCAGGATTGGAATGAGAAGGAGCAGGAAATAGTTAAGTGGTTGGCTGGTGGATATCAACATTTAATCGTAGCCATAGGTCCAGACCAGGTTGTAAAGGGAAGACCAAAATATACAGACTGGTTCCCAAAATTGCCAAACGATAAAAGGCATACTGTCCCTCTCAGACAAAACTACAGACAAAAAGGTAAACTTTATAAATTTAACAAATTGATTTCTGAAAAATTTTTAGATGACAGCTGGACAGAGGAAGGACTTGAAAAAGAAATTGGGGAAGGTGTAATTGAGATAATACCTGATACAAAATTGTTAATAACAGATTTCTGGATATCCTTAATTAATGACTTAAGAGAGAAAAAAAATGATACTGTAGATTGTATAATCATAGAACCTGATAATATCCAAAAAAACAAGAAAATAACCGAAATTCTTGAAATATTTGGTTACATATATTGGGATGGAACAGTTAAAGATATTAGAAAGAAAAACTTCCCAGTTCAGGGTTTTAGAATTGTGAAATATCGATACTGTCGTGGATTAGAAGGGTGGTTTGTAATTTGTCGTTTGATTGATGAGCAGTATGACTTTTTAAAATTTCAGCTATCAAAGAGAAAAGTTCAGCAGTGGCAATTCTTTGACGGAGAAACCGAAACAGAAAAGGAAGTTTTTTACAAGTTAAGAATTGCCCTAACAAGAGCCATAGATAGAATTTATATCACTTACAGCAATCCCGAGCATCCGTTAATTAAAAAACTCAAAAATTTATTGAACCTACCTGATTCACAAGAAATATCTATTTAACTCAAGTTCTTACTTTTTTCAAATTTTCAAATTATCAACCGAGCCTGTTAGGAAATAGTTACATAGGAGAAATTTTTTATAAAAATCTGTAAAATAATAAAGCGATTTAAAATTCTCAAAAGGTGGAGGTGATGGACGGTAAACTCAATCCTGATGGATGGTCAAGCAAAAAACTTTTCAGGTCGTCCACGAATTTACTCCACTTCAGCTATCATAAGCCTTTTTCTTTATCAAATACTTAACGGGCTTTTAGTCTTTTTACTTATCATTACCGAGTAAGAAAACTCTTAGAAAGGCATTTAATGCCCTTTTTCAAGGTGGTTTTCCCATTTGCAAGCGAGATAAAGCTTTTTAACTTTTGAAAAATGATCTTAAACAGGTTTTCCGAAGAGCTTCATTACACTGTAGGGATTTTTGTTAAAATTTGAAAAATTAGATGAAACTTAGGGGCATTAGAAATTGCAATTTAGCAAAAATTTTTTAAATCAAAGAGGCAGTATAATTAGAATTGTGTCCATTGATTAGATATTTTGAAGTATTTTAATTTTGACTTAAATAAGATAACATAAGATACCCTAAAAAAACAAAATAGGGGGTGCAAAATGGCTGAATTTGATCTTGAAAGGATATTAGAAGAATTTTCAAAAATTGATTCAAAAGAGGGTTTGAGAACTTTAGCTGCTTTACTTCTGAATGAACTTATGAAAAAGGAACGGGAGATCTTTCTGAGAAATAGTATAGACAACAAAGCAAATGGCTATTTCCTTATTCGCCGACACTTGTCAAGAGAATTGTGTCTCCTTATAAAATCTCTTTACAAACATTTGCCTCAATTCGTATAAAGCAGACTTAATTAAAGGAAGTGGTT